>NZ_JACEXI010000002.1:0-620642 GCF_014525425.1 Schaalia sp. JY-X159
GAGAAATCCTCATCACTCCGGACAGCGACGTGGTGAGCCGGACGATCATGGACTAGTCCGCAATCTCCGACGGAACTGTCTTCTTCTTTTCTGGCACGAACGCCAGCACTTGCACAGCGGACGTGAGCGCAATTCCTGAAATGAGCAGTGTTGCGACCACACCAAGGTTGAACATTTCAAGTTGCTTTGCCATCACCAGAAGTCCCAGAGTGAGGACGATCTTTATCATGTAGTCAAGGGCAATCCACGCAACTGAAGGATCATCAGATTCAAGCGTCTTAGATGTTGTAAACCACGACACCACCAGCATCACAGCTCCCCCACCGACGCCTGCCACCACGGAGGGCCACAGCGTACCGGAAAGAAAGAGGACAATCGCAAGTCCCAAAAGTACGAGGACGCCGCTCCCGATGAGCATCCCCGTCCTCAACCTCTTCAGGCCGCGACGCGCGGCAAGCGAGTTGACCATCAGTCATCTTCCTTGTCTACTAATTCGGCGTGAACCGGACGAAAACGCCCAGATTGCTTTGCCTCGGCGCCCTCCTGAGAACTGCTGCCCTCAGGGTCCTGCTTGTGGTGGCTAAGGGGCGACCACATATGGTCCAGATTCGGCCTCGAAATAACGGTCTGACCATCGTCGACTGCGACACGGCCCCCGGGGACACCCGTCCCCCGAGAGCGTCGCCGTGATGAACCCGCAGCCGAGGGGAACTGGAAGAGTGTCGCTAAAACTATCAGGACTGCCGCGGGAAGCGCCCACGCAAGAACTATGAGTGGCGGCATTAGTAAGAACGACACCGCAACCACGCAGGCCCAAGTCGTCCACGCATACATGATCAAGACGACCCCGCGGTGCGAATGACCATGGAGAAGCAGACGATCGTGGAGGTGCGTGCGGTCTGCCGTCATCGGACTTCTCCCGTGCGCCATACGCAGCACCGGCGTAATGACCAGATCTGCAAGTGGAATAAGTAGGACTGCCAGGGGGAGGATGACTGGAATCCACGGGGTGATCACGGACTGTTCGGTGAGCAGTGCCGGATTTGCCTGTCCGGTGACTATCAGAGTCGCCGATCCAAGCAACAATCCCAAGACCATTGCGCCAGAGTCACCCATGAAGATAGACGCCGGATGGAAATTGAACCAGAGGAACCCTATGCATGCCCCGGCCAGGGCGACGGTAACCACCGCGGCGGCTGTGGCATACGACGTTGCCCCCATAAGTCTTGTGAGGATGTATGAGTATGCGAAAAATGACAGTGAGCCGATTGCGATGACACCGGATGCCAAACCATCAAGCCCATCCACGAAATTCACGGCATTGATGATTGCGACCAAGATCAGTGTTGACACAAGCACAGAGAGCCAAGCAGATCCAACTGTGACACCAAAAATGGGGACACTGAGAAGTTGCACGCCACCCATTGCCATCCCCCCGGAGATGAGGATCTGCCCTGTTAGTTTGGTGAGCCAATCCAGCTCCCACACGTCATCAACCGCCCCCAAGAGTGCTATGGCGACCGTCCCCAAGGCAACCGACCACAGGGTAGGTGAGGACTCATATATTGGGCGCAGATAGGGAATCGCATACCCGAGTGCCAGCGCTGCTAAGACACCACCCGTCATGGCGATACCGCCAAGGCGTGGGATGGGATGTGCGTGGACGTCCCGAGCGCGCAAAGGCGTGAGGATGTTTAAACTTAGAGCCATGCGACGGACAATCGGCGTCAGCACCATCGTCACCGCCAGCGCGGTCAAGAGCACAAGCATGTATACGCGCACTCGACCCCCTGACTCTAACTATCTCTGCCCAGCCTACGCGGTGGGTCCCGCACAGTCCGGGACACTTCTGACCCGACGCTACGGACTACTTTGACTCTAGTAGGTCTTCAATCTGCTTTGCGGTCACGCCCCCGGCGCGGATTACTCGCGGCGCTGATCTGGAACAGTCGACAATCGTCGAGGGTCTGCCCAGCGGTGACGCGCCTCCGTCAATGTAGACGCTCACTTCATCGCCGAAGTACTCGCGGGCCTCATCCAAGGTTTGGGCAGCTGGCATGCCGGTTCTGTTTGCTGAGGTAACTGCCAGGGGCCCCGTTACACGCAGTGCCGAAATCGCAAGGTCGGAGCCCGGCATCCGCACGGCAATGGTGCCATTGACGGACTCAGTATCCCAACCAAATTGGGCCTTACTCGGGGCAATTATCGTCAGTGGCCCAGGCCAAAACTCCCTGGCTAGTTGCTCAACCGTGTCCCGCTGCTCCAGAGAAGTGAAATCAAGAAGCGAAAGAAGCTCCTCACATAACCCACCCAGAACAGGTGGTGGCATTGTTTGATCACGCCCTTTGGCGCCAAGCAGGCGACCAACAGCAGAATGCGAGAACGGATCGGCACCGATGCCGTAGACCGTGTCCGTTGGCAAGACAACCAGCTCACCCTTTGTGACAGCGCGCAGGAGTCGAATCTGGCTATCTTCTTCCAACCACTTCTCATCCCCGGAAGGAAACTCCAAGGTATCTCTGTACACCGCCATCAAAGCCTCCGTTTCACTACTTTACTGCTCTCAAGAAGCGTGGTCTGCCCGTGAGGTCGTCGACTGTTTCCGCACTGTAAAAACCGACATTGACAGCATGCCCGACAAGGGCTGCCCCCTGGTCTTCACCATGTTCCATCAACAGTGTTCCGTGCTTCCGAAGGAGTTCATACGCACGGGTGACGATGCCTCTTGGTGTCACCAATCCGTCCTCTCCCCCACCGAAGAGCGCGATCTCTGGGTCTGCTAGGGCCTCCGGTTGCGTTGGTGCATCTACGATACCCACGTAGGGCGGGTTGGAAACAACAAGGTCAAGAGTCTCTTCACTCCCTGCCAAAGCCCCTGTGGCATCCTCCATGCATATGCGCACCCTCGATCCGGCGGCAAACTGGCCCACTCGACGTGTGTTTGTCTCTAGGTAGCGGCCGGCCGCTGGGCTGATCTCAACCATTGTTACCTGGGTGTCAGACCTTTCGGTGGCCAAAGCCAACCCAATTGCTCCGGAACCAGCACAGAGGTCCGCAACCACGGCGCTTCCTGGTTCCAACGTAGCAAGTGCTAAGTCGACAAGCGTCTCTGTCTCCGGCCTCGTAACAAAAACCCCGGGACCCGCTTTGAGGGTTAGGTAACGGAAAGTCATCTCTCCCGTGATGTGCTGAAAGGGCACTCGGGACCTGCGTTGGGAGATCGCGCTACGGTACTTCTCGGCTGCTCGTATTCCAGCGTGCGTTCGGACACCCAGTGGTTCGCCGAGAGCCCATTCCAGCAGCCACCGAGCTTCAACCTGGGGTATTCCTACACGCTCAAGTTCTCCCCGACCCCAGCGCAACAGCATCTCGACGGGGACGCTGGCGCTTTCGCGAGAATACCCGCGGCTCACCAGGAACTGCTCCTGCTCTTCGCCGGACTGCATCAGCGCAGTGACTACTGTCCGGCGGCTTCTAGTCGAGCCTCTTCATCGGCAGCAATGGCCGACTGAATGACATCGTCAAGGTTGCCTTCCAGGACCTGATCAAGGTTGTAGGCCTTGAATCCCGTCCTGTGGTCCGCGATACGGTTCTCCGGGAAGTTGTAGGTGCGGATCCTCTCAGACCTGTCAACTGTCCGTACCTGGCTGAGGCGCTTCTCAGAAGCTTCCGCTTCTCTCTGGGCACGCGCCTCCGCAATCAGTCGGGTCCGTAGCACTCGCATCGCTGCGTCCTTGTTCTGCAGCTGCGACTTCTCGTTCTGCATGGAGACGACAATCCCCGTTGGCATATGAGTGATCCTCACGGCCGAGTCCGTCGTGTTGACAGACTGTCCTCCCGGACCTGAAGAACGGTAGACGTCAATGCGCAGGTCATTCGGGTCGATTTCAACAGTATCGTCAACCTCAACCTCGGGCATCACCATCACGCCGGCGGCCGAAGTGTGGATACGACCCTGTGATTCCGTAACGGGGACACGTTGCACACGATGTACCCCGCCCTCGTACTTCAGGTGGGTCCACACCCCTTCTTCCGGTGTTGGGTTGCCCTTTGCACGGACGGCGATTGTCACTTCTTTGAGGCCGCCAAGACCCGTGTGAGTCGTCGACAGCTCCGTAACAGTCCAGCCCTTGTTGTCGGCATAGCGGGTGTACATCCGCGCGAGGTCGGCCGCGAACAGTGCGGATTCGTCCCCACCTTCACCTGCCTTAATCTCAAGAATGACGTCACATGCGTCGTCGGGATCACGTGGAGCGAGGACGGAAACCAGCTCTTTCAGCGCTTCCTCGCGTCGCTGAGAGATCTCTTCAACTTCGGCAGCGAACTCCGGGTCCTCGGCAGCCAGTTCCTGCGCCGCGGCAAGGTCACCGTCAACCTCGGCAAGCGTGTGCGCCAACTTAACGATCCGTCCCAGCTCCGCGTAGCGGCGACCCACCTTACGTGCACGGGCTTGGTTTGAGTGCAGTGTGGGATCTGCCAACTGCTTTTCGAGATCTTCGTATTCTGCGATGAGGGGGGCGACGGCTTCGAGACTGGCGTGCGTAGACACAGGATGCTCCGTAAGTTTGAAGGAAATAGGGTATGAGTGAGCGCCGACGAAATGAATCGCCGGCGCTCTTCACATCCGCTACTTCTTGTCGGCCTTCTTGCCGTAACGTGCTTCGAAGCGGGCAACACGCCCACCGGAGTCCAGAATCTTCTGTTTGCCCGTGTAGAACGGGTGGCACTCTGAACACACATCGACACGCATGGTGCCGTCGGCCACTGTGGAGTGGGTAACGAACTCGTTACCACAGGTGCATGTCACCGTGGTCTCCACGTAATTGGGATGAATACCCTGCTTCATGATGTCTCCTCAAGGATCAGTGCCCCGGGTCTGAAACCGCCCCTAGCGGGCAGATACCAGTGAACCGGAACCAGTAGGTAAGTCTGTCACTCTGAGCCGTCCAGGTCTAGCGGGCGCACCCGTGAGATCTGGCACGGCTCCTGTCATTAGTCGCCTGACGTGGTGCGGGAAGCCATCATCAGGAACTCCGCGTTCGACGAAGTCTCTTTTAGCTTGCCCAGCACTGTTTCCAGTGCCTGTGCTTGGTCGAGGCTCCCCAGCGCACGACGTAGTTTCCACATAATTGCCAGTTCTTCGGGCTTTAGGAGCAGCTCTTCACGCCTTGTCCCTGAAGCATTGATGTCGATGGCCGGGAAGATACGCCGGTCTGCGAGGCTACGGGAGAGGCGCAGTTCCATATTGCCCGTTCCCTTGAACTCTTCGAAGATGACTTCATCCATCTTGGAGCCGGTTTCAACCAGAGCTGAGGCGATAATGGTGAGCGACCCACCCTCACGTAGATTACGTGCAGCACCGAAGAACTTCTTCGGTGGGTACAGCGCTGCTGCATCAACACCACCGGACAGGATACGTCCCGACGCTGGGGCAGCAAGGTTGTAGGCACGTGACAGGCGGGTAATGGAGTCAAGGAGAACCACGACATCTTGGCCGAGTTCAACGAGGCGCTTGGCACGCTCGATTGCCAGCTCTGCGACCGTGGTGTGATCTGATGCTGGACGGTCAAAGGTAGAGGCAATGACCTCACCTTTGACGATAGATCGCATATCGGTCACTTCTTCAGGTCGCTCATCCACCAGCACCACCATCAGGTGGACCTGGGGGTTGTTGATTTCGATGGCCTTCGCCATCTGCTGGATGATCATCGTCTTACCCGCTTTAGGGGGCGAGACAATAAGTCCACGTTGGCCCTTGCCCACGGGGGCGACCAGATCGATCATCCTGGAGGTCAACGCCTTGGGAGTGGTCTCCATTCGTAGCTGTTCGCGCGGGTATTCGGGCGTCAACTTGGCGAACTCCCGCCGCTCCAGCGCCTGCTCAATCGTCATGCCATTGACTGAGTCGACACGCACGAGGGCGTTGTGCTTCTGTTGATTGCGCCCGCCACGATCGCCGTCACGAGCAGGTCGCACAGCACCGACGACAGCATCACCGCCGCGTAGACCCCAACGGCGGGCATTCCCCAACGTCACGTAAACATCATTGTTTCCCGGCAGGTAACCGGAGGTACGCACGAATGCGTGATTTGACTGAATATCGACGATTCCAGCAATGGGAATCAGCTGTGAATCATCGACTGGTTCACTGTCGGCCCCACGTGTTTGACCTTGTGTCTGCCCACCACGCTGGCCCACTTCGCGAGTCGTACTGTCGCGATTCGGGTTGCGATCCCGTCCCCGCCTACGGGAGTTCCGGTCGCGTCTGTTGCGGTTCCTATTGGGTTCCCCGCCCTCGGGCAACGCAATCTCATCTAGCGCAACCGCGCCCTGGTCACGCTGGCTGGTGGAGCCCTGCTCACGGTTGGAAGAAGAGTCCTGCTTGTCAGTGCCTCTGTTGCCTCCCGAAGTGTCCCTGCGTTCACCGTCACGGCCCTGCGCGCCGCGCCTTGAACGAACACGATCAAGATCTTCGGCAACTGCAGCACGCACGTCCACGGAAGCAGCCTCTGGCTGCCCCTCACGGGTCTCTGCAACCTTCTCTTGACGGCGCTCTCCCTTGGCGTTGGAGTCGTCAGAACCTTGCTTCTTGGCATCCGCATTAGCACGTCGAGGCGGCCGCGTGGCCTGCTTCTCCGAAGTGCTACGCGAGGGCTGGGAGAGTGCCTCTACCAGATCCGCTTTGCGCATGCGCGAAGTACCTTTGAGGCCTTGCTGAGCGGCGAGGCTCTGAAGCTCTGCAAGCTTCATTTTTCCGAGCGAAGCAACGCTTGCGTCCGATTTACTTTCCATAAGGGAAGAGGATTCCTAACTGTGGGTACCGGCGGGCTCACGCACATTCTTTTTGTGGTGAGATCTGCGGTGGCGAGGCACGAAAGCCTAAGAACAAAGAGAGCTGCGGTTCCCAGTTGGGAGCCACGTTGCGCGCCTGCTAGTTAATAGTACTCATATCTTCAGGACTTTCATCCCCGAAGCGCAAGAAAAACTACTCTACGTGCGGGGGAAATCACACGTCGAGAGTCAGCCCCTCAGTGCTCACACCGAGGTCGATAACTGCCCAACCTGAGTGCTGTGCAGACTTGACCACGTCCGCACCCAGGTCCCAGAGACACACAACCGCGGGCCCACTTCCAGAGAGGAAAGCCGCGTTACCCCTCTCCCTCAGCCATCGTATTAGGGCGACAGAGGCTGGGGAGAAGGAGGCACGATGATCCTCCAGAACGTCATCGACAGTCGCACGAACAAGCCTGTCACGCCACAGTTGATCATCACTGGTTACGGCAGGATCTGCGATTAGTGGCACCAGGGCAGCGGAGCGCCCAGAGTTCGCGGCATAGCGTGGAAATGAGACACCTCGCGGCAGCAGGCCTGGATCCAACGTTTCCTGGTCCGTGAAGCCGGGCACAAGTGCAACAGGTTGAACCGCCTCTCCCACCGGGAGCGGAAGGAAGGAGCCGCCCATAATCCTCAGGACAAGTGGCGCATCCAAGACGGCTCTGGCACGCACCTCGTTTCCCCCGAGCTTACAGACCAGATCAACGAGAACGTCCTCGTTCAACGCTTGCGGCTTTCCCAGAATCGTCCACGCGCCGTACACACCCGCGAGGAGTTCAGCCTCAACATCCCCCAGTCCAACGGAAGTGGGAATAGCCCGTCGATAGGTGAGGTGGACCCCGACCTGTGGTGCACCAACCAGATCAAGGACACCACGAATTGCTGTGATTGTTGGGTGCTTCTCAACTTCGGATGCGCTGAGCCAATGCTCTGGGGACCCCCCGGGAGTTCGGTCGATGACTCGGACCTGAGTGCCACCAGCGACCGCGCGGATTGTTACCTCATCGGAGAGTGCACACGCCATTGCAAGGCAGTCGTGGGTCGGACCGAAATCGACTGTCGTAGCGGGCACCCTGACTTTGACACGGTCTTCCTTAATCCTCATCGCTACTCCAGGCCCCTAACTTCCTCCACCACACTCAAGTTTGCACTACGGTGATGACATGCACACAGGCGACACGGACTTTGAGTTTGAACGTCGCTTCTTGGTGACATCGTTACCCCACCACCTCCTTGAGGACAACTCGCCTGACATAATCGTCCAGACCTACTTCCTAGCAAAAGATGGCTACGGACTTCGCGTCAGGCTACAAGCCACCCAGCCAACTGCCGCCCTGCCTCTGGACATAGATGGCAAGGCCGCGTTGCATCGCTTCGCAGATGAGTTTGATCTCTGCATGCTAACTGTCAAGGGCCCAAATATAGGAGGGACCCGCTACGAAGCCGAACGCCCCATTGATATAGGTGTTGGTGTGGCAATGTGTGCCCGCGGTGGGACGACGCTGGCCAAACGCCGCTATGGCGTGTGGCTTGGGGCCGACGGGTGGGTGATCGACGAGTTTTGCGGTGAGAACCGCCCCCTGGTCGTTGCGGAGTGCGAACGGACCTCTCCCGTTGTCGACCTTGAAATCCCCTCATTTGCCACCGCGGAGATCACCGGGGATTCACGCTTTTCAAATGATGAACTGGTCAACAGTCCCTACTCCGTATGGATGAAGTCCTACCTAGCTCAGCTCTCCAACCAAAGCTCACGTTTCGAGACCGGGTTTGGGAAGAACAGCTACCTATAGCACCCCTCACATACGGTCCGGCGCACTCACCCCAAGCAACCCCAAACCATTCTCTAGCACCTGAGACACCGCCTCATTGAGCCACAGTCTCGCGACATGCGCGTCATTGACTTCCTCACCGGCCCGGGGTGTGACGCGGCACTGTGAGTACCAGGCGTGATACGTCGAGGCCAATGATTCGAGATAGCGTGCAACTCTGTGCGCCTCACGCATTGCCGCAGCCTGCGCGACAATCGCTGGGAACTGAGCCAACACGCCCAAGAGGTCGGTGTCTGCTGCGTGATTCAGAAGCTCCGGGTGGAAACCCGACTCCATAACGACCCCGTGTTCACCAGCGTTCCGCGCCACCGAACGCGTTCGAGCGTGCGCGTATTGAACGTAGTAGACAGGGTTGTCGTTCGTGTTCTTTGTCAACAGGTCAAGGTCGATCACCAGTTTGGTGTCCGCTGAGACACGAACCATCGCGTAGCGCGCAGCGTCTACGCCCACGGCCTCGACTAAGTCTTCTTGCGTCACCACATTGCCGGCTCGTTTCGACATGCGCACCTGTTCACCATCTTTCACCAGGTCAACAAGCTGGCCGATGATGATCTGCATGTTCTCATCGGGGGTATCCCCAAAGGCAGCGCAGACAGCCATCATTCTGCCGATGTACCCGTGATGGTCGGCACCGAGAAGGTAGATGGCCGTGTCCGCTCCTCGCTGGCGCTTGTCAAGGTAGTAGGCAACGTCTCCTGACAGGTAGGCAGGCTCACCGTTGGATTTGATGAGAACCCGGTCCTTGTCATCTCCGAAGTCGCTTGAGCGCAACCACAGCGCACCCTCGGCTTCATAGAGCACGCCGCGATCACGCAGCGCCTCCAGAGCTCGATCAACCGCGCCAGACTCGTGTAGGGAGTCCTCGTGAAAGTAAACATCGAAGGAAACCCGGAAGTCTTCAAGCGCACTCTTTATCTCTGCGAACATGATTTCCACACCCTCGCGCCGGAATACCTCTAGCGCCTCTTCGTCCGGGAGGGAAACTGGATCAGGCTCTCCAGCCTTGACCTGCGCTTCACGAACACGGTCGGCAATCTCTTCGATGTAGAGACCCCCGTAACCATCCTCAGGGGGTTCGACTCCGCGGGCACGCGCCAGGAGTGAGTTAGAGAAGCGATCGATTTGGGTTCCGTGGTCGTTGAAGTAGTACTCACGCACCACTTCGGCCCCCGACACCTCCAGTAGGCGGGCTAGTGCATCCCCAACCGCCGCCCACCGAGCTCCACCCAAATGCACGGGCCCTGTTGGGTTTGCTGAGACGAACTCCAGATTGATTTTCTGGCCCTCAAGTGTTGCGTTCGACCCGTATTTCGCACCTTCTGAAACGATCGTCCGCACCAGTTCCCCCGCCGATGCGGCATCCAAACGGAAGTTGAGGAAGCCGGGTCCAGCAATTTCGACGGCGGCGATGCCAGGCTCGGCCGCCAGGGTGTTGCTAAGGATCTGCGCGAGATCCCTGGGCGACATTCCCATCTGCTTTGCAAGCTGCATTGCCACATTCGTTGACCAATCCCCGTGGTCACGCGACCGAGGACGCTCAACAACGATCGACTTGGGGATATCGTCCTCGGACAAGGCCGAGGATTCGTCTGCAGCAAGACTGGTTAGGGCACCGTGCAAGAGTCGGCTGAGTTCTTCTGGAGTCATGGGCCCAGATTAGTCGCTATTGACCTAAACCTGATATTCGCCCCTGCGAGGGACAGTGAGATGTCCACAGTTCACAAAATCCGGAGCTTTCCCCATTTGCGCGCTAGACGACTAGCGACGCCATCGCTTGGACTACAGACTGGCTAATAGTCGAGAAAGTGGTGAAGAGATGGAAACAAGTGATTGTCCCTCATGGTGCGTCGGCAATCATGAGACGTTAGCGTCTGCCCAAGAACAAATGTATGATCCCAACTTCTCCGACTACGTGCATGCGACCGAACCCACCCCGATCCCCGTGGTAAGTATGGTCCGCCACCGTGACGGAACCGCAATCATCGGCGGTGAAGTATTTGACGTTGTTCTGTTCCAGTACCAGTTCCATGGAAATCAGGGCGACGCCCAACTTGCCACAGAAGAATGGGTCTTTGTCGGGAGCGATGACACTGCCTTCACCGTTACACGTGAAAGCGCTGGGCGTATCTACCGGCTACTAGGAAGCGTCCTCGCAAACTAGAGAAAAGAGTCTTCGCCCGCAATGGACTCGAGTTCGGGAAGTTCCCTGGCGGGCAGAAGTTCTTCAAGCGAAACATCCAGTGAGTTAGCGATTGCCACAAGCGTCAGCAAAGTCGGATTCGCAGGAGCGTTCTTGTTACTCAGACCCTTCTCAATCCGCTGAAAGGTGTACTTGGCCAGACCAGAAGCAAAAGCAACTCGTTCCTGCGACATACTCCGCATCTCACGAATCTCTTTGATCAAATCCCCAAGTTCGCGGACGTACTCGGCCCACTCCTCGGTGTTGCCTCTCTTAGACACACCTAACCCCTTTGCTCAGACGGGGCGCGGGGCCCACTCCTCAAATGTGGTCATATGAATGTGATCACCAACCGCACTGAACCTACCACGCGAAACATGACACCATACTCCGTCCGATCTGCATTTATATATGCGGTCAGGCGCATTATGTTTCGTGTATGGTGCGCGGTTACCGAAGGTGTTCATCCATTATCTGCCGAGCTCGAATCGTGATGTCACGCCAACGGGGATCCACTTGGCCAGCCTGAACTTGACTCACGAAGTCAAGCAGCTCGAAGTGCATGTTCGCCATTGGTGCGGCATCCGGGTCACAAGAGAGCACCTGGGCTTCACCGTCGCGCGGCAGCCATTCAATCAGCGAAGGCTGACCCAGATTGTCAATGGTCAGCGCACCTTTCTCACCGATGATTGTCGAGGGCGTAACCCCTGAAACGATCTTCGAATAAACAACGTCTACCACCATGGCCCCGTAGTCCAATTGAATGGATCCCAAAGCCTCAAAACCATTCTCAAGTCGCACCGAAGTTCCCCTGTGCGTCAGGGGTGAACCAAACCAGTCCAGTGCGGGCTCGAGGCAGTACACTCCGATATCCGCTACCGCACTGTTACCTAAGGCTGGATTGAAGGCGTTCAGCACCTCTCCTGCCCGGTGGCGGTCATATCGGGACGAATACTGCAGGTTCTCAAGGTGTGCGTACCTCAGTGTCCCAAGGCGTCCAAGCGCGTTTCTTACCACCTCATGGGCGGGAGCGTGCAGATTTCGTGTGGCCTCCATTGCCACAACACCCGCCATGTCTGCCGCAGCAAAGAGATCCCTCGTCCCCTCAACACTCTCCGTCATCGTTTTTTCGACGAGGACGTGCCGCCCTCGCTCAATCGCCGCCAGCGCCTGCGGGAGGTGCACATTCGTTGGGCTCGCAATATAGACCGCATCTACAGCATCGATAATCGCGCCCAAGTTGTCGTAATACAGAGGGAGGTTGTGGCGACGCGCAAAGTCCTCACCACGCTTCAAGTCCCTAGAGAACACTGCAGTTGGAAGGACTGCCCCACCGGTGTTCTCTGCGGCCGCAACAAACCACGAACTGACAAAGTTCGTTCCGATAATTCCGAACTTCATGCCGACAGCGAGCTACTCTGGCGTCCCCTGCAAAGCGCCGCGCCCGTGAACGTAGCCGACAAGGTGGTCACGTTCCGCCTCCAGCTCATCCAGTCTTGCCTTGACGATGTCACCGATCGAGACGATACCCACCAGATCCCCGTCCTCCACAACGGGAAGGTGGCGAAAACGCTGTTTGGTCATGATTTCAGCCAAATCACGCGCCTCATCTTCTGGAGAGCAAGTAATAACCGTGGTTGTCATGATCGCCGACAGGGGATCCTCAAGTGTGAGTGCACCCCGCGCAAATCGAACCACGTCACGTTCTGAGACGATGCCCGCAAGAGAGCCTTGATCAACGACGACCACGGCGCCGATCCGTCGCTCTTGCAGTACGTCAACCAGATCGCGAATCGTAGTGGACGGTGGTAGCGAGACGACCTCACTACCCTTTGTTTTTATGATGTCTATCACGCGCATAGATTGAAAGTATCACGGCCACGCCCAATAATTAACCCCGGTCCACCGCACGGACCATGGCAAAGTAGTGCCATGGAGATTGAACTCTACGACGACCAGCGCAGACGACAGTTTGAAGACATGTTCGTCAACTACTTCACCCTGGACTTCCATGCCCCTTTCTCGGAGGCGATGATCCGCAGCGACATCGTGCCGAAGTACGTCGATCTATCCGTGCGCGGCATAGCCCCCTTACTCATGGCCTTCGAGGACGGGGAGCCGATCGGATTCATCAACTTCCAGATCGATTCCGAAGCCTCCAACTGGAATGAAAGGCCCGGCTGGGGGATGATTCGCGAACTCCACGTCGCGCAGGCGTGGAGAAGGCGTGGAGTTGGGTCCGTCCTCGCCGACATCGCCACGCGGGTGATGAAGGAATCGGGCGCAACCCGCGCCTACCTCACAACGGAGGACACCTTCGATTTCTGGGAGGCACTGGGTTGGGAAAAAACCGATGAGATGGCTCCCAACGGCGGAATCGTCATGGAGAAGACGCTTTAGGAGCGAGGTCGCAAGCGCGCTACTTCCGCGAGCCAGTCGGGCGAGGTATGCCGTGCGCTGGGCGTCGTGGACCTTCCCATCCTCTCCGACCTCGTCCGCAAAACTTGCCCCGTTCTCGGTGATGTAGATCGGGGGCAGCCTGTCGCCATACCTCTCATGAACCTCCTTGAGAGCCACCGCGAAGAACTCAGGAGCAACTGGCCAGCCGAAGCCGGTCGTTGGGTACTCGGGGAAGGCTTCGAGGCGGAAGGGCAGTGCCGCCATTGCCTCGGCCTCCCCATCCGGGCTTGTTCCTGAACCGCTACCCGCGGCCACGCGGGTTGGCATGTAGTAGTTGAGGCCGTAGAAGTCTAGCGGGGTGGAGATGATTTCCAAGTCCCCTGCGGGAACATCGGTAAGGACATCGAGGATTCCACCCAGGTAGTCCGGCACCTCCGGGTAGTGGCCAAGCAACACCGGATCTGCAAAGACGCGGTTGTGCACAATGTCGAACAGTTGCGCCATTGCAGCATCTTCCGAACTGTCGCTGGCGGGCACGACTGGCGTGTGGACATTGGTGATACCGATCTGCCCTGGCACCCCAGCCGCCCGAAGGGCCTGGGCCGCCAAGCCGTGGCCGAGAAGTTGGTTGTGCACAGTTGGTAGCGAATCAAACAGCAGCGGGACCCCCGGCGCGTGAATGCCGAGGGCGTAACCGTTCAGTGTGACAGTAGCGGGCTCATTGATGGTTATCCACCCGTCAACTCGGTCTGCGAAGCGCTGCGCAACTAGTCCCGCGAAGTCGCCCAGTCGCTTCGCTGTGTCTCGGCTTAGCCACCCGCCCTCGTACTGAACGGGAATATCCCAGTGGGACAGTGTTACAAACGGGGATATCCCCGCCTGGCAGAGCTCATCGAGAAGGCGATCGTAGAAGTCGACTCCCCCGGCATCAAGCGGGCCTGTGCCTTCTGGCTGAAGGCGAGTCCAACCCAGGGAGAGTCTGTATGCATCAGTCCCGAGCTCTTTCATGGCCCGGACGTCCTCCTCATAGCGGTAATAGTGGTCTGCCGTGACCGCCGTTGTGGATCCGTCAAGAATTCGTCCCGGCTCCGCGGCAAATCTGTCCCACACGCTGGGGGTGCGGCGCCCAATCCGTGTGGCGCCTTCAACCTGCGCCGAAGCGGTTGCGGTCCCGAGTATGAACGAGGGCGGAAGGGCCTGCGCTGTAACCAGGGGATCCCTGTGGACAGGGGTGTCGTTGTGCATTTTTGTCTCCGCTGCGAGAACCTACAAGCAAGAGTGGGACGCTCGTCCCACTTCCGTGTAGTGTATGGGTAAGTTCGTCGGGCAGCAAGGCTGAGGAGGAGAGATGGCAAGAATCCCTGTGGAGGAACGTCGTGAGGCCCTCATAGACGCAGCGTTCCGGGTCATCGGCGAACAGGGGCTCAGCCGCGCGTCAACACGCGCGATTGTTGCTGAGGCTGGAATGTCTCTGGCAAGTTTCCACTACGCTTTCGAGTCCCGCGATCAACTCCTAGAGCTGCTGATCACGGAGGTCCTGGCGAGTGAACAGAGAGCGATTCTGCCCGCAAACCTGAAGGGGAAATCACTCACCGCGCTGCTTACGGAAGGACTGCAAGGATACCTGAACCACTTGAGAGCCGACCCGGGTCGGGAACAGGCGATGCTGGAACTGACCCAGTATGCCCTGCGCTCCGCGCTCCCATTGGCCGAGGGCCAGTATGTCCAGTACACCCGTTTTGCCTTGGAATCCCTGGAGCTGGCGGCCGAGCAAACCGATTCCGAGTGGACTGTGCCTACCTCGGTGGTAGCGCGCCTACTGGTCGCTCTCACCGACGGGTTCACTATTTCATGGCTGATTGACCGAGATGACGCGCACGCGCGTGCCTCAGTTGAGGCGGCGGCGATAGCCATCGCCAGCCTCGCAAAAAGTAAGAGAAGGAGACAGCAATGAAGCTGCGTACTGACGGGCAGCTACTTCGCGATGACGCGGGACGCCACAGGGTCTTCCACGGCATCAACCTGGTGGCGAAGGGAACTGCACTCTCGGAAGGAAGCTTCGTCGATCGTGGCTTCAAGGGTTCCTGGGATGAGGCGGACATCGCTGACCTAGCATCCCGCGGCTTCACCCTGATTCGGCTGGGCATCATCTGGGCTGCAATCGAACCTCAGCCCGGGGAGTACGACAGTGATTACCTCGACTGGGTGAAATCCCAGCTTGACCTGATTGCCGCAGCCGGGATGTGTGCGGTGCTGGATGCCCACCAAGACCTCTACTCTCAAAGCTACAGTGATGGCGCACCACCGTGGGCTACCCTCACGTCCCATGAGTTCGCCGCAACGGACCTGTGGAGTGATGCCTACCTGGCGAGCCCTGCGGTCCACGAAGCACTGGATAACTTTTGGGCTAATACGGCTGGGCCCGGTGGGGTTGGCCTGCAGGATCGCTTCGCTGCAATGTGGGCGCACGTGGCGCAGCGACTGGGGAAGCACCCGGCGGTGGCCGGCTACGACCTCCTTAATGAGCCAACACCGGGAAGCGCAGCGCCTGAGATTTTTGCCAACCTCATTGGCGCCTTCGCCGCCGCAACAGGACAGGATCCTCAAGCATTGGCGGCCGACTTCTCTGATCCACAGGCAAAGTTCAGCCAACTTGACCATTTGAATGACGAGGACGTTCACCGGCAGATCGGCGATTCTCTCCATCCCCTAGTCGCGGCATTTGAGACGGAACTAGTGGCACCACTGATGGCTCGAGTCGTATCTGCGGTACGCCAGGTCGACCCACACACATTAATTTTGCGAGAGCACAACTATTTTGCCAACCTGGGCATCCCGTCGGGTCAGCCACCACTTGAGGACAGCAACTGGGCGTACTCCCCCCCCCCCCCACAGAGGAGTGCTGATCAGCGCGAAGACCCCGGCTTTGCCACCATAGCACTAAGTGGGTCAAGCGCCCCAGTTCTAACTTAGAATGGAGAAGCCCCCGATCGAGAGGTCAATGGCTATGCAGAAGATTGCCAAACCCAGACCGCTTCCCCTCCGGCATGGCCGCCCTCGGCTAAGAAATCCACGCCCGCGGTCTGAAGTTCGGGCTCTACGCCAGTCCGGGCCGCAAGACTTGCGCGAGGATCTACGACCGCTATCCGGGCGACCACCTCGGATCGCTGGGCCATGAACAGACTGATGCTGACACCATGGCGGAATGGGGCGTCGACTATCTGAAATATGACTGGTGTCGGGCTAACAGGGCGGGCAACGATTTGCGCACCATGACGGAGGAAACCCGGGGAGTGCTCACAGACCCCGCACTGCTATCCATCGCGATGGATCCCGCGGGTCAACAGGGGCAGCGAACGGGCCGGGTCGGCAACCTGGAGTTCTGGCGCCGCGACCTGACTCACGGCTTCGCCCTCGGCATCCTCAATCGCGGACGGACAGGTGCGCGACTCAATGAAGACCTACTTCGGGAGCGGATTGGTAACCGCATCGCCCTCGATGTCACGACGGGGACGCAGGCCCTCGACGTCGAACTTGACCCCCACGAAATGCGCATCTGGGCCATCTCCGACTCTCGCGCCGCAGGGTAGCCACACCTCGGAGGAACACCTACCAGGGAGGACCTGCAAGATCACGCGTACAAATCTGGTTCTACGGTGAGCGGCAAAGCCTGTCCGACCTCGTGAACCACCTCAAGATTCTTCCCTGTCGTATCAATCCGGAAGCGACTGGTCACTGCTGCTCCGGCTAATGAGCACACCATCAACCCGATCAGGATAGGTGTCTGTCCGAACCCATCTAGCAGAGTTGGAAAGAGAAACGCCGTGATGGCAGCACCCGCCTTCCCAGACGCTGCGGCGAACCCTGCTCCGGTACCACGCACCGATGTCGGGAATACCTCCCCCGCAATCAGGTAAGTCTGTGCGTTTGGCCCAGCATTGGTCATGAACTGAAAGGTAATAAACCCGGCGAAGATAAGTACGGTCTGCATCGTTGCACTTGGGACAACGGCCGACGCGGCAGCAATTCCAAGCCCTGCTGCACAGCCAACAAAACCCACGATCTGCATGCGAATCGACCCGAATCGGTCAACAAAATGAATCGCGACCAAAATCCCAACGACTAGGAACAGATCAATCATCACGGCACCCTGCGCTCCTACCAGACTGTCGCGGACAACACCCGACACCGAATCTTGCGCATCTGCGGCCTCGGCAAATGGGTCACTAAGCGCGGTGGCAATGATGACGGGTGTGAAGATACCGATTCCGTAGGTAGATAGATCCTGAAGGAACCAAGGCGCCGAAGCAAGAATCGTCGCCCGTAGCGACCCATCATGTCGGAACAGGTCAGCGTAGCTCTCCGATACTCGTTGACTGGCTGGGAGGGCATCCAGCCGCACGCCTGCCGACTTCTCACCCCGGACTTGAAGGATGCGGGCGAGTGCGTCCTCGGCCTCCGTAACCCGCCCCCTTGTCAGGAGCCAATGCGGACTCTGAGGAGTGAAGAACCTTCCCACAGTCACGAGGGCTGCGGGAAGAACCACCAGACCAAACATGACCCGCCAACTCGAAACGCTAGCGTTCGGCATGCTCAGCACAACCACCGCCAGCGTGGCCCCTGCCACCGCACCGACAGCCTGGAACGCAAAAGCGCCGAGGACGGTGCGTGACCTAGAGGATGTCGGCATTGTTTCAGACAACATGAGGTGAGCGGTGGGATAGTCACACCCCAGCGCCATACCCATGCCCAGGAGACACGCGAGTAGCACCGGAAGACTTGGGCTGATCGTGAAGCCCGCTAGAAAAACGGTGAAGAGGACCATCTCAGCGATGAACATCTTTCTCCGTCCAAGTTCATCGGAAAGATGACCGAGGAATAGGGCTCCAAGGAGGATCCCCACCAGACTCGTGGCGGTTACCAGTCCGGCCTCGGCCGAACTTAGGGCGAAGTCTTCGGTGATGAGCGGCAGGGCCATCCCGATCATGAAGATGACCAGCCCCTCAAACAGCTTTCCCGCGCTGGCGAGGAAGAAAATCAATCTTTGGATGGGCGTCTTCGCCGAACGACCTCGACCCGCCTGTGGACGTGGTGGCTCATCAAGGTACTGCTGCACAGTGAGGATGGACGCGGCTTGCTGGCCCACGGGTTACCCTTCTCGAGACTAGTCGACACATTCCACGACTGATGCTCTCAAGCAGGGGTCGCCGGATGGCACTTCCACGCTATCCCTCTGACACGATCGATGCCACCTCCTCGGGTGGACTATGCGTCACCATCTTCGGTCATCTGAGGTCGCGCTCCGTAATCAGGCTGCGACACCGCAGCCTGTGCGAGCCTGAATCTAGAATGAAGTCGTGGAGAAATACGCCGATCCCGTAGACGGTAGCGAGTACAGTCTGGCTGAGCCTCGGTGGCGCTCCGACGCCGGAAGGCCCTTGTGGATCGATCCTGGTCCTGGAATCACACGTAGCGACATTGACACTTGCATTAGCTCGCTGTGGCGTTACCACTGGGCACTTCCCGTCGAGATCCACACTCCCATTTCCTTGGGTGAGGGCCGAACTCCACTAATCGAAGCAGATTGGGAAAGTCGCAGTCGCGTCTTACTCAAGCTGGACTTCTTGAACCCTTCAGGGAGCTTCAAGGACCGCGGAACATCCGTCCTTTTCTCATATCTGCGCCAGAAAGGCATAACATCCGTCCTTGAGGACAGCTCAGGAAATGGAGGCTCCTCTGCAGCGGCCTACGGAGCCGCTGGGGGCCTGGACGTCAAGGTCTTCGCCCCCGCCTCAACATCGCCCTCGAAAATCTCCCAGGTCAAGGCATACGGGGCGAAGGTAGAACTAGTTCCCGGGCCGCGGTCTGCTTCTCAAGATGAAGCGATCCGACAGTCCGAGCGAAAGGGCTTCTACGCCAGCCATAACTGGCAGCCGTTCTTCCTCCAAGGAACCAAGACTTTGGCGTATGAAATTTGGGAAGACCTCGGGTTCCACGTTCCCGACAACGTCATTGTTCCAGTCGGTGGGGGCAGTTCCCTGCTGGGATGCTGGCTCGGCTTCCAGGAACTTGTCAACTCCAGCCAAATCGCTTCGATGCCACGCCTGTTCGCTGCGCAACCACTGAACTGCTCGCCAGTTGACGCCAGGTTCGTGTCCGGCACCGATAAGCCCGTGGACCGGCCCGTACGCCCCACGATTGCCGAGGGCACCTCTATTTCCCGCCCTCTTCGACTGGAGCAAATGATCGCTGCGCTTCGCAAAACCAGGGGAGGAAGTGTCGCCGTCACTGAGTCGAACATCGTCCGCGCGCTGGGATCTCTCTGCGATCGCGGCCTCTTCGTGGAGCCGACCAGTGCTGTCGCAGCCGCAGCATTCTCACTACTCCTTGCTGAGGGCCGCATCACGCCGGGTGAGAAGACCGTTGTTCTACTGACCGGATCCGGCCTCAAGTCCACGCAAACGATAGTGGACCTCCTGGGCAGGAGCTAACGGGGCGCACGCTTGCAGTTGGAGCACCTCCCGTCGCACCGCCGTCGCCGTGATGCTAGCCTCGCCAAGGTCAAAAGAAGGTAAGAGCCCAAAACTAGAGCTCCCAGCCAAGCGGAACATCCCTGCATACGACTGGCTGCTTACGAACATGGGATGGTTCTACATCCTTGGAGTCACCGCATTCCTGGTCTTCCTGATCATCATCGGCGTGGTGTGCGGCTTGGCCACAATATCCGTCGCCCTCGGAATGGGCAGGGGCATCAAAGTTCTCTCCACCATCAACATTTGGGCTGCGGTTCGCCTGTTGGTGTTCGTTCTGCTTGCAGGCTCCACGCTCTACACGTTGAAGGGAACGATCGAATCGTTTGGCGTTTACTTGGCGAGCCTTCCCCAACTGGCATTCTGGAACGATACCTTCGCGGATACCGGCTGGCAGAATTCTTGGACCGTCTTCTACTGGGCGTGGACCATCACCTGGTCCCCATTCGTCGGTATTTTTATCGCGCGCATTTCCAAGGGAAGGACCATCCGTCAGTTCGTAACCGGCGTGCTCGTCGTCCCCGCAACATTTTCCATCCTCTGGTTCGGGATCTTCGGCATGGAAGCAATCAACATTGAAATGAACGGCGGAGGCGGGCTGGTTGACAGGGTTGTTGGTGACAACGACATTCCCGGTGCACTTTTCGCATTCTTAGAACACTTCCCCCTTGCTGGCTTCGTATCAGCATTCTCTATCGCTCTGGTTGCCCCATTCTTCGTGATTGGGTTCTTCCAGATGTACGCCCTTTACCGCGCATTGCGCGAGGACGCTTCGGAACTGCCCCCGCTACGCACCCGTCGGTGGAAGAAAGTGCTTCCACCTGAGGAAGCAGAGCGACGCGCGGGCGATGACGCCGAGTATGAGTCTCAATACCCGGAGGAAGAGATCGTCATTGACCCGCAAATTGATGAGGAAGCACCCGAGTTCAAAGACCCCTATGTCAATGGGGATGAGGACGAGCTTGACACAAGCGGGTGGCCAACCCAGCCCGTAATATCGAGCTAAGTTGGCCACCCGAATCGTGGAGGCGGACTGACGGACTAGCGAACGCCAACTACCTCTTTTGTGATTCCTTCACTCTGATCATCGGAGAGCAAGTCCGCACTGTTTGTGGAGGAGTATTTCTGCAAGTCCAGAATCCCCTCCCGCTTCGCCACAACCGTTGGAACCAGTGCTTGACCAGCAACGTTCACCGCAGTGCGTCCCATGTCTAAAATGGGGTCGATTGCGAGCAGCAGGCCAACACCTTCCAGGGGTAGGCCCAGCGTCGACAGGGTTAGCGTCAGCATGACCGTCGCGCCCGTCATTCCGGCAGTCGCAGCGGAGCCAACGACTGCAACGAAAACGATCAGCAGGTAGTCCGAAAAGCCCAGGGGAACACCGAAGAACTGGGCCACGAAAATCGCCGAAATTGCCGGGTAGATCGCAGCGCAACCATCCATCTTGGTTGTCGCGCCGAGCGGCACAGCAAACGACGCGTATGCGGCAGGTACGCCCAGGTTACGTTGGGTGACGGCCTCCGTAACGGGCAGCGTACCGATGGAAGATCGCGAGACGAAGCCAAGCTGGATCGCTGGCCACGCACCGCGGAAATAGCTGCGAACCGACAGGCGGTTGAAAAGAAGGATCGCCGGGTAGACGACAAGTAAAACCAGGGCCAATCCGATGTAGATGGCGAGGGCGTAAGTGCCCAGCGAACCAACGGATGACCAACCGTAGGAGGCGATCGCATTTCCGATCAGACCCACGGTGCCGATCGGCGCCAACCGGATGATCCACCATAGGGCCTTCTGAATCACTTTCAGCGCGGACGCGGTGAAGTCAAGGAATGGCTGCGCCTTGGCGCCAACGCGCAACGCGGCGATGCCGACCACGATCGCGATGATCAAGATCTGCAGAACGTTGAAGCCGACGTTCGATGACGCGCCGGTGACGAGTCCGCCCTCGTCCGTGGCAAGCCGGGTAAAAACCTCAAGACCCAGGAAGTTGGATGGAATCAGGCCGTTGAGGAAGTCAAGCCAAGACCCGGTACGGGACGGGTCCGCTACCGCATCGGCGGAGACTGTGGTATTCAGGCCGGGTTTCATTATGAGACCGAGGGCGATACCAATAACAACGCTGATCAGGGCGGTAATAGCGAACCAAATCAGCGTCTTGGCGGCAAGTCGTGCTCCGTTGGCGATGCCGCGTAGATTCGCGATCGAGGCAACTATCGCGGTGAAAACCAGTGGTGGGACAACAGCGCGCAAGAGTGTTACAAACGATGAGCCAATGGTGGAGAGTGTGACAACCAGCCAGTTGTCACTGCCGTCAGCGGGCGGCCCGATTGTCAGGGCTAACCAGCCCAGGAGTACGCCCAAGATCAGACCGATGATGACCTGGACGGAAAATGATGGCCACTTGAATCGTTTTTTCGTGGCGGTGGGTGCAGAAGACACAGTTCTGTCCTTTGTTAGTGGATGAGGTTTGCCGAGCACAAACCTGCGCGCCAAACCGTTCGCGCAGGAACGGTGCTACGACGTGGGTGTAGTGGGGCTCAACGCCCGTTTGGGCGGCGGCCGGGGCGCAGGGTTATCGCTGCTGACACATCGTGAACACCATGGGCATGCAGCGACACATCTCCGAGCGGGAAAGCTCGACGTGTGTAGCGGTGATGCGCTGTGCGTTCACGGGTCCTCCACTTTCTGATGACGTTTCTTTGAGAGACGCCAAGAGGACTATAGGCAGATCCCTACCCACCAGCGCAAGGGCGTTTCACTTCCGCCGTACTCTTCCAGGATCAGAAAAAGTTGTTGAACCGCGCCGGGGTGGCAGGCGCGAACATGGCATCCCACTTCTCAACGTCCTCAGCGGGAAGCCCACGGATCATCCCAACTGTGACCAGGTCGCTCACAGAGGCAGAGGCGAAGACGAGCTCGTCGAGGGCGTTAACGGAGATGGTCGTCGAAGTGGCGACTGCAACCGGGTCCTGCGGATCCAACTTGCGCACAGAGGCGCCCTCGTCCCCAAGTTGGATCTGGAAGGTCCCAGAGCAGTAGCCCATCGGATCCTCAACCGTGAACGCTGCAGAAAGGGCAGCGCTCCTCGCAGAGAAGCTGTAAGAGCGGGCCTCCAGGCATGTGACCGGATCTAAAATGCGAGCCCAGAGAAAGTCGGAAACACCGGTCACTTTGACTGCACGTTCATTGACGAGTGCCAGCCGGAGTGGATTGCTGACCGACATGTCCGCGTAGGAAACCTCTGTCTGACCCTCGATCCTGGCCAGGTGGTTCCACAGTGCAATTTCGGCACGCGGATCGGTCGCATCGAGGTCGCGAACCTTCGTCTTCCAACCTTCAGTAACAAACTCATACACTGCGTACCCGACGACTTCACCCGCGGGATCATGCGCGAGGACGCCGCGGTACTTCGACTCGTATTCCCCAGACTCCATGCTCATGAACATCTCAAGGTCGAATGTGAAGTGGCGAGAAGTGGACCCACGGGTGGTTTGGTGTGCCTTCAGGGCAACTTCACGCACGGCCTTGAACAGGTCGTCGCGTAGCGCCCAGTCAACGTAGTAGCCGTCGATCACTGCTTGGGCTTCCTTGGTCAACTTGAACTTGTCGACTTTGATCTCCACGCTTGCTTCAGACACCACACTCTGGAACCCGAATCGACCATAAATGGAAGCATCCGAAGCGGTCAGGAGTGCGAGGGGCACGCCCTCGTCAGCAGCCTGGCGCAGATTCAGTTCGATCATTGCCCGGAGGATTCCGCGACGCTTGTATGCATTGCGGACGGTGGCAGCCGTAAACATAGACACCGGAACTCTGGCGGCTCCCAGGTTTACAGACTCCCGGAACGCACCAAAGGTTCCAACGGGTAACGCACCCGCCCCACCGACGCCCTCGGGAGAATCCAAGTACGCTGCCGTAACCACCAGGTCATCTGACCCGAAGATCTTCAGCTGCGCCTCGATCGCCTTCTCCGAAAGCTGGGGCTGGTTGAAACCCATGTTGACCGCTTGGGCCCACTGCGCGCCGCGCTTGCTGTCACTGGTAGTGAACTGGGTGATAGTCACGCCGTCGGGCTTTGAGGGGAGCATGGTTGAACTCATCGCCCTACTCTATGGGGAGATGACATGGAAGAGCCACTTCAGGGGCGAGGACGACTCCAAGCAAGAGGTCAGCACCCTCCGAGACTTGGCTAGTGCCCCCTGAGATCAAACTCCTCAAAGAGCCAACCGGGCCCGCTTCCCCACGCTTCAACAATGAAGGTGCCAGTATCTCCGCCTTCAGCCATAAATCCGCGCATCCCATGAAACCCCTGCACTTCTGTCGCGGGAACCACGGTGACAGAGAGGTCACCGAGTTGCGGCTGGGAACACGAAGGGTGCGGCAACGATCAACGCGACTAGGATTCCCACGAAGATCCACCCAATCCGGCTCCTAGACCGCGCGGTCAATCCACTCACGAACAACACAGTACCGGTCTCTGGGAGTAGCAGCCAGCAGTGCCATCCCGATGTATGGCCGTCGAGCCGCCCTGGTGAGGATATCGCGGACCTCGGCCTCCATGGACCGGCCGTGTCCCTTCGCCTGCGTGGCAAGTTGCTGCTTCGGTCGGCGCGTCACGAGGCAGCCGGGGCGATCAGCATTGCGGAACGCAATCACACGTTAAACCTGAACTCCACCGAGTTCCGGCGCCGCTACACGTCACGCTCCGAGCAACCCCAGCGGCACCACGCCGATGCCGTCGGGGCGGCGATAAGCATACGGCCCAGTGTTAATCACAATCGCGTCAAGCAGCCGATCGCCCAGTTGTGACTTTAGCCAAACCAAGTGCTTAACGTCCCGATCATCCACAGCTCCCGCTAGTTTTACCTCTACCACGACAACACGCCCGTCTGGACGCACAACAACCAGGTCAACTTCATGATCTCCATTTCTAGTGCGCAAGTGAAACACGTCCGCTTCTGCAGCCTGTGCGGGCACTCGAACGCATAGCGTAACTAAGGACTCAAATAGTGCCCCAAGCAGACTTCCCGCGCGAGAATCCAGCGGCATTCCATCTCCCCTTAGCAATGCTCCTGGAGATAAACCCAACAAACGCGCGCCTAAAGCTGGATCAGCAAGATGATGTTTAGGCGCTTGCCCCAGCCGTGTCATAGGGCTACCCATCGGGGACCATGCTGGCACTGGATCGAGCAGCCACAATGATGAAAGCACATCCCGATAAGCGATAGTTGTCGAACGAGCGGGCTTTTCACCCTGACCTGGAGTAGCCGCGTCTAGAATCTGAGAATAACTAGCCGTACTCGAAATCGCAGAAGCATAAGCCCTTAGCCACGCCATCATTGCTTCCGGACGCCGGACTGCGAGCCCCTGCTCCGGGACATCATGCTCAACAGCATTGCGCAGATACGAATCAAGTTGGAATCTGCGAGCACGCTCAGACATCCGACGCAACCCTGGGAATCCAGAGGCCGTAATCTCTTCGGCGTAATCGCTCAAATTTAGCGAGCTTTCCCCTTCCATTGGAGGGAGCTTTCCAGTCAGTACTTCCCGCAAACTCACCGTGGGATTGGTCAAGCCACGCTCTAGCAACGTCATCGGCCTCATCCGCAGACGACCAATTCGCCCCGCCCCGGAGTGCTGCGGCGCATCATCTCTGGGACTAGCAGACCCAGCCAGCAAGAACTGCCCACCAGAATTGTCCGCATCAACTGCTCTACGCACTACATCCCAGACTTCCGGAACTTTCTGCCACTCGTCAATCAGTAACGGTTTCGGACGGTTAAGTACCTGAGATGGGTCGGCTTCAACTGGCAGTCGAGTTGAACGCGAATCAAGCTCTATCACTTCCCGAACCCTCTGACGGGCTGTCGTGGTCTTACCCACCGCCTTCGGGCCATCAAGCACAAGAGCGGGCACATGCTCAAAAAGTTCGTCTAGTTCACCATCGACGATTCTTCGCTCGTATCCCATGCTCCCATCATACACTTAGCATGATTCGAATCAGTCAATTAGCAGACTATTAATCAGACAGATAGCCCGAATCGGGTAGTGGCTCTCGCCGCGGCGCTACACGCTAAACCTAAACTCCACCGAGTTCCGTACAGGGCTAACGTGTTTAGGCTCACTTTGCGAGTGCGGCCAAGAACTCAGCGAAGGTCCCGCATTCCTTGGAGAAGTCCCACTCTCCCTTCCCGTGCCCGGCCGTAAATATTTCGCCCGTATTGACCTCGATCACCCACGGATCGGCGGTGACGTCGGCAATCACGACGAGTCCCTGAGGCCAACCGGGAAGTCGCTCGGTGCCCGTGGTGGAGTACCCCCGTTGTGCTTCCAGAAGTTCCGCCGCACCGTACAAGTTGAGCTCACCATGCCAGCCGAACCGGCGGCCGGGTAGGTACACCTTCAGCGGAGAGAACTTCTCCAAGAACTCTCGGTAATCCGACGGCAGACTCCACACCGCATCGATGGCGGCCAGATCCCCTGCCTCGGCGGGCACCAGCCAGCCGGTCGGATTCGCAGGGTCATAGCGATCATCCGCCAGCCGACGTCGCGCGAGCTTCTTCGCCAATTTCGAGGCCAAGAGCTCAATCTGGGAGCGGGGTCGAGCCAACGCGGGGTGCTGCTGGGGGTCCGAGGACCCAGTCCCCGAGGGAGCGCCACTGTTGAACCATGCGACGGCCTCGGCAGCTCGGGATTCGATCTCGTCGGGTTCCCAGAACCCTGGATCAGAGCTCAGCCCACGGTCGAACGGCTGTACCGCGCTGCACGCGAGTTGCTTCAAGGCGTGCGCCCGCACATTCTTGGGGGCGTCCGGGTTGGAGGCGAGAGCGACGAGGGTGGGCTCCGCTGCCCGGCCTCGCACCCGAACCAGGCCCAGGACAGCCCAGTACTGGACGTCTGCCCCGTGATCCGAGGTGAGCCACGTCGCGAAGCGGTCCCCCAACGCAGCATCCGTCGGCTCTGCCATCTCTGCGAGATCTGCACAGAGAAACCCCCGCCAATGAAGGAGCTGGCCCTGCACCACATACGAGGACAGCAAGTCGATCAGTTGCGCCCGTGACCCCGCCCGCTTCAACCGTTTGACACGAGCGTCAAACTTCACTCCGTCCGACTCCTCGAACAAGAGCTGGCACTTCTGCTCCCACGTCATGGCCATGACAACAGCCTAAATGTCACTCGTGGCAGTCGGGATCCCGGACCAGATTGCACCGGCCAGCATCATGCTTTCTTCGGCGCAACCGGCGCAACCTTGAACTCCCCTAGTTCACGCACGTACCAAACCTCTAGAGCGCACGCCCGTAGGCACGGATTCGCCGACTTCGGCGTGGTTTGCTCACCGATCACACGTGATCAGATGTGAAAGCGCACCTCGGTGAGTTGCGGATCCGCAGGCATATCCGGGTAGTGGCCGCGGAGGCCCTCCTGGTAATCGGAATCCAAATCCGACATCCGAATGGGACGCACGTCGTCGACGACACCAGACATTGTCACGAAGCCGAGATGCTCCCCGTCCTCAAAGACAAAGGTAGTCAGCCCCAAGGGCACCGGATCCCGGTAACGAATAGTCCTCGTCTTGCGGCCAGCAAGCACATCGTCGAGATAACGGCGGCTGAATCGTACGAAACGGTCCGGGTCTTCGTCCGGCTGTGCATAGGAATATGGCAGCAACTCACGCACGGAGATAGAACGGATTTGGTCATCGTTGGGCACCAGCACACAGATGTCAGGGTGCTGATCCAGCATCACCTGACGACAGCGCCCGCACGGCGAAATGACGCCACGTCCGCCATCGCCCACAGCAACCATGGTCGCCAACCGCCCCGCGTGAGCGCTGGCCGCTATGCCAAGAACGACGAGTTCAGCGCACGGACCCCCATTGAAGTGATAGTTATTCACCCCGGCGTAGATGTTGCCGTTCAGATCCATCGCAGCCGCAGCGACCGTGTGATTCTGGTCATCACCCAGCGTCGCCGCAAGCTCCATCGCTTTGGCAATCACCACATCGTCGTTCGCCCAGCCAGTCGGTGTCGTCATCCCATCATCATCCCACCCGCCGAGAAACGGTCGCAACCGCAATTCAGGCCCCGGCTCAAGCCATCACGCCAAACCGGAACTACACATTGAACCTGAACTCCACTACGTCTCCATCGCGCATGATGTACTCTTTGCCCTCCATGCGCACCTTCCCCTTCGAGCGCGCTTCGACAAGGGAGCCGTGCTCCATGAGTTCGTCAAAGCCGATGATCTCCGCCTTGATGAAGCCCTTCTGGAAGTCAGTGTGGATCACACCCGCCGCCTCGGGCGCAGTGGCGCCCTTCTTGATGGTCCAGGCACGTGATTCCTTGGGACCCGCAGTCAGGTAGGTCTGCAGCCCGAGGGTGTCAAAGCCAACCCGTGCCAGTTGGTCGAGGCCGGACTCTTCCTGTCCCGTCTCAGCCAGCAGCTCGCGGGCATCGTCCTCGTCCAACTCCACCAGTTCTGACTCCAACTGCGCGTCAAGGAAGATCGCGGGCGAGGGCGCGACCAGGGCGCTGAGTTCAGCCTGCAGGTCCTGGTTCGCCAGCCCGTCCTGGTCCATGTTGAACACGTAGATGAAGGGCTTAGAGGTCATGAGTTGGAAGGAGCGAAGCGCTTCCTGATCCAACTTCGCACCCTCCGGTCCAGACAGCAGCCGGCCTTCCGACAGAAGTTTCTGCGCCGCAAGCGCGGTGTCGAGGACGACCTTCTCCGTCTTCTTGCCCCGCACCTCTTTTTCAAGCCGCGGGATCGCCTTTTCGATGGTCTGCAGGTCTGCTAGCAGCAGCTCTGTCGTAATGGTCTCAATGTCGTCTTCAGGGTTGATGCGACCGTCGACGTGTACGACGTCCTCGTCAGCAAACACGCGGGTCACCAGGCAGATGGCGTCGGCTTCACGAATGTTGGCGAGGAACTGGTTGCCCAGCCCCTCCCCTTGTGAAGCTCCGCGGACGATTCCCGCAATGTCGACGAACGACACCACCGCGGGCACCAGTTTCTGAGAGTCGTAGAGGCTTCCGAGCTTCGCCAGCCGCTCGTCGGGCAGTGGCACCATTCCGACGTTGGGCTCAATGGTCGCAAACGGGTAGTTCGCGGCCAGAACCGTGGCGCGGGTGAGGGCGTTGAACAGGGTCGACTTGCCAACGTTGGGCAGTCCAGCAATACCAATAGTCAAAGACACGCCCCCCAGTCTAAATGAGGTAGGCGCGAATAGACCGCTCCGATTCGGTGAGAACCGGCTCAGAGCGGGACGCGACTAGCGCGTGTGATTCGGCGCCGGCGACCTGCCCTTGACGTGCAGGGGAAGAAGACCGTTATTCTTCAGGTCATTCTTCAGGTTGCGCGGAAGTGCGAAAGTGATGGTCTCAACCTGGGTGCGAACTTCCTCGACCTCGCCAAACCCGCGGTCTTGCAACCAGGTAATAACGTCCTTGACCAGGATCTCCGGGACGGAGGCGCCCGAGGTGACACCAACCGTGTTGACGCCCTCGAACCACTTCGGGTCCAGTTCGGCGGCCTTATCAACGCGATATGAGGCACCAGCGCCGGCTTCGAGGGCGACCTCGACAAGTCGAACTGAGTTCGATGAGTTCGCAGAGCCCACCACGACCATAACGTCTGCCTGCGCGCCAATAGCCTTGACCGCTTCCTGGCGGTTCTGCGTCGCATAGCAAATGTCGTCCGAGGGCGGGTCAATCAGAGCTGGAAAGCGCTGCCGAAGGCGACCGACGGTCTCCATTGTTTCGTCGACGCTCAGTGTGGTCTGCGAAATCCACACCACCCGCTCAGGGTCGCGAACCACAACCTGGTCCACGTCCTCGGGCGTTCCCACAATCTGGATATGGTCGGGTGCTTCCCCGTATGTTCCCTCAACCTCTTCGTGTCCCTTGTGACCGACGAGGACGATGTCGTAGTCTCGCTCCGCAAACCGTACGGCTTCGCGGTGCACCTTGGTCACCAGCGGGCAGGTGGCATCAATGGTCCGCAACGATCGTGCCTCCGCGTCCGCGTGAACCTGAGGTGAAACTCCGTGGGCGGAGAACACGGTCACCGCGCCCTCGGGAATCTCATCAACCTCCTCAACGAAGATCGCACCCCGATCAGTCAGCGTCTCTACAACAAACTTGTTGTGAACGATTTCCTTGCGCACGTACACGGGTGCGCCGTGGAGTTGCAGGGCGCGTTCCACGGCTTCCACTGCCCGGTCAACCCCCGCGCAATACCCACGTGGGGCCGCTAGGAGGATCCGCTTGCTGTCTGCATCCACAACGCTCATGGGTCCAATCTATCGAAGCTTTGACGAGTGAAGATAGCGCGGTCGGCCACACATGCGAAAGGGCAGGTGCCCGAAGACACCCACCCAATCGCATTTTAGTACTGCTCTACTTGAGGTTCTCGTCAATCAAAGCCATGCGCTCCGGATCGTTGGCGAACACCTCTTTGAGATTGGCCTGTGTAACGACCACGGGCTCAAGGGCATAAACGCCAACTTCCCTTACTCCGTTGTCGATCGTTTCGCTCGGCTCAGGCATGCCATTTCCGGCCTGGAGAGACTTGATGATCTCAATCGTTGCAGCAACCAGGTCCTGCGTCGGCTTCGCGACTGTGGAGTACTGCTTGCCCTGGGCGATCCAAACGATGGACTCGTTCTCTGCATCAAGGCCTGAAACAACCGGGATTGCCTGACCGGCTTGCTCTGCCGAGGTGATGATTGCTCGCGCAATGCCATCATTCGGTGAGAGGACACCCTGGATTTCCTTGTCTGCGTAGTTACCCGCGAGGATGGAGTCCATTCGCGCCTGCGCCTTACCGTTGTCCCAGTCCTGCGTTGCGGCCTGGGTGAAGTCCGTCTGACCTGAAACGACGACCAGCGTGCCGTCATCGATCTTGGGTTGCAGAACTGTCATTGCGCCATCGAAGAACAGCTGCGCGTTGGGGTCAGCTGGGCCACCCGCGAAGAGCTCGATGTTGTATGGAGGTTCACCCTTCTCTGCGGCAAGGCCGTCGAGAAGTGCCTGTCCCTGGAGCTCACCGGTGCGGATGGAGCCGAACTGCACGACACCATCCACGGCCTCGGTGTTCTCAATCATTCGGTCATATCCGATGATGTAGACACCCTCGGCAGCTGCCTTCTCAAGGACGGAACCAAGTTGAGTGCCATCGATGGGGCCAACCACGATGACCTTCGCACCCTGTTCGATCATTGCTTCAATCTGCTGTTGCTGCTGGGCAACCTTGTTGTCAGCAGCCTGCACGATTGGGGTGAAACCAGCAGCCGCGAGTTCCTCTTGGAACATCGTGTCTGCTTCTTTCCAGTTCTGAGTGCCAAGCCAAGGCAATGACACACCAATGGCTGCATCAGCGGCGAAACCACCGGCTGCCGCTGCATCCCCACCGGACTCCGCGCCACCGGTTGACTCCTCTTCGGTACCGGTACGGCCACCACCACAAGCGCTCAACGAAAGGGCGGCCACCGCCGCAACTGCGGCAAACCCTGCAATACGTCGTTTCATTGTTTTCCTTTCACGGCTTCCTTCCAGAAGCCCATTTCATGCTTTGAACGAATCAGCCGGCGGCCGCGTTCAGGTTCTTAGTGATCATTCGGTTGGGATCGGACGGTTGGGATCGGTCTGTGCATCACTCTCAGGCCCCGCATTGGCAGGCTCGAGTGACACCATCACGTCTTCTATTCCCTTCTCCCCGTCGCCGTCTTTCGACGAGAAGCGCATAAGTCTGCCGATTATCGATGGGCGGCCCTGTTGCTTGTTGTAGACATCGAAGGCAACTGCTGCAAGCAACACCAGGCCTTTGATAACTGCTGTGCGATCTTGACCAACACCGAGGAGCATCAGCCCATTGTTCAGTGTTGCCATCACCAGGCCACCGATCATAGAGCCGAAAACCGTACCGATACCGCCCGAGACAGCCGCACCACCAATAAACACAGCGGCAATCGCGTCAAGCTCCCAGCTGTTGCCATCATTAGGACCTGCCGAGGTAGCGCGACCTACGAAGAGGATTCCGGCAATGGCGGCAAGGAAGGACATGTTCACCATGACCAAGAAGTAGGTGCGTTTGGTGTTCACACCGGACAGGGCAGCCGCTGCTCGGTTCCCACCCACCGCGTAGATGTGCCGTCCGAAAGCGGTACGTTGAGTGATGATGTGGTAAATGATCACCAGCGCGAGCAGGATCAGACCCGGAATTGGGAACGATGTGCCGGGGCGACCGGTACCGAACAAGTACGTCAAGTATCCGATGATAAGTGCGATGAGGACGGAGCGTGAGATTGGCGCCCAGATCGGCATGTTCTCGCCGCGCTTCTGCGCCTTCGCAAACTTCCTGAACTGGGCCCAGGTGAAGTAGGCGATACCCAAGATGCCCAGTAGCAGTGTGGAGTTGTTAAACCCCGTGTTTGGTCCCCATTCCGGCAGGTACCCCGCACCAAGAGTCGCGAACTCACGCGGTACTGGAACCGAGATTGAGCCCGAGATCCAGATGACCACCCCGCGGAACATGAGTAGACCCGCAAGAGTCGTAATGAACCCCGGAATACCCATCTGAGCGAGCCAGAATCCTTGCCAGGAGCCGATGAGGATTCCAACGGCAATACCAACCAGCATTCCAAGCCACCATGGAATCCCCAGGCTTTGAATGGATAGCGCTACAACCATGCCAACCAGGCCCGCGACGGAACCAACTGACAAGTCGATCTGCCCGATCACGATCACCATGACCATGCCAATTGCCAAAATCAGAACGTAGGCATTACCAGAGATCAGGTTTTGCATGTTCGAGGGCGTAAGCATGCGCCCTCCAGACATGACTTGGAAGATAGCAACCAGAGCAACCAGAGCAATGATCATGGTGTACTGCTGTATGTTGCCCCCGAACACTTCCTTAAGTTTGTTCATTTTGTGAGTCCTGTCGTCTCAATCGGTAATCTGGGTATTCGTGGCAACCGCGCCCACGAGTTCAGCGTCGGTCTCTCTTGTTGTCGAGGACGATAGCGTCATGAGGCGCATCAACTCCTCTTGACTAGTTACTTTGGCATCTACAACGCCGGTAATTCTGCCTTCACAGATCGTATAGATCCGATCGCAGATCCCCAGTAGTTCCGGCAGCTCCGAGGAAATGACGATGACCGCTCGCCCCTCGTCTGCCAGCTGGAATATGAGCCTGTAGATCTCAAACTTTGCGCCGACATCGATACCTCTTGTCGGTTCATCCAGCAGGAGCACTTCGGGGTCTGGGTAGAGCCACTTTCCGAGCACGACCTTCTGCTGGTTTCCACCGGAAAGCGTCGTGACCCCGTCACGCACCGATGACGTCTTGATCTGGAGGTCCTTGCGGTACTTCTCGGCTACCGAGGTCTCCTCCGACAGATCCAGCAAGCCGCCTTTGATGATGGCCTTCAGGTTGGCACTGACAATGGTCCGCTGGATGGAGTCCAAGAGGTTAAGACCCAGCGTCTTCCGGTCCTCAGGAACATAGGCGAGACCGGCATTGATGGCCCCTTGGACGTTCGTAAGGTTCTTCTTCTCTCCGTTGATCAGCAGCTCACCACCCAGGTACTGCCCATAGGTCCGGCCAAACAGCGACCGCGCTAGTTCGGTGCGACCGGCTCCCATGAGCCCCGCAAACCCGACTACTTCACCCTTACTAACCTTGAAGGAAGCATCATTTACCGCCAGGCGATCCGGAATCGTCGCGTGCTCAACACTCCAGTTCTTGACCTCAAACATGGTCTCCCCTGGACGTGAAAAGTGGTCAGGATACCGGTTGTCAAGAGAGCGTCCCACCATCGAACGAATGATGCGATCCTCATCCACTTTTCCAGCAACAACATCATACGTTTCAACTGTCTTGCCATCGCGGATGACTGTGACCGCATCCGAGATAGCAGCAATCTCATTGAGTTTGTGGGAGATCATGATGCAGGTGATGCCCTTGGCTTTCAAACTACGCATCAGATCCAGCAGGTTGGCAGAGTCTTCTTCATTGAGCGCCGAGGTCGGCTCGTCGAAGATCAACAGCTTCACATCTTTGGCCAGTGCTTTGGCGATCTCAACCAGCTGCTGCTGCCCAACACCTAGGTTCTTAATCGGGGTGTTCGGGTCAATCGCCAGCCCCACACGGGCGAGCAGGTCCCTAGTGACCTTCCGCTGCTCATCCCAGTCGATTAGGCCCCGGTTGATGATCTCCGATCCCAGGAAGACGTTCTCTGTCACGGAGAGTTCAGGAATGAGTGCCAACTCCTGGTGGATGATGACGATTCCAGCATGCTCGGAGGCCTTGATGTTGGAGAACTCTACGAGACCACCATCAAAAAAGATCTCCCCCTCATAGGTCCCCGAAGGCCAGACCCCCGAAAGGACCTTCATAAGGGTTGACTTGCCAGCTCCGTTCTCTCCACATATTGAATGAATGTCCCCGCGACGCACGGTCATGGTCACATCGTCGAGGGCGCGAACGCCCGGGAACTCCTTGACAATGCCACGCATCTCCAGGATTGGGGGCGGCTTCTGTGCCATGCATCCTCCAACGCTTCTTTGAGTGGATGGGACCATTTGTCCCGCCTGAAACGATATACCTCACCGCTTAGTCTTCACTTCTAAAAGTCAATCTGTTACCAGACTGTTACCTTCCGCATACACGAACTTCGTCGTTCTAGAGAGGGTTTTCCCTGCTATCGGAAGGCTCCCACACTTGAGTCACACGATATCTTATCTTCACGATATAAAGACATAGTGGGGAGACACCTTCCCGGCAAACGAACGGGTTGATGAAGGAGAAACTGGTAAGATCAGGCCGTGACTACAGGACCGGGCTCTCAGTCTTCACTTCGTGAAGCAAATGCAGCGCGCGTTCTTGAGGCTGTCAGAAAATATGGCCAGCTAACTCAAGTTGAGCTTGCCGCGTCCACAGGTTTGTCCCAAGCCTCCGTGTCAAACATCGTCAAGCGTCTTGTCAAAAGTGGAATCCTCGAAGCGAGGAACACCATCCGCTCGGGGCGGCGTGCTCAGAGCGTCTCCCTGGCTCGTCATAGCGGGTTGGTAGCTGGTTTGCAAATCGGGCGGCGGGGAATGGCCGTGGCGATTGCCGACTCGACACTAGAGATTCAAGAGAAGATCTCCCTACCCCTTCCAGTGGATCACCGGCCGGACACCACCTTGGATAGGGCAGCGATTCTCGTCGCAGAACTGCTTGACCGTATGGGGGCGCACCCAACAGATTTGCTGGCTGCTGGGGTTGCCGTGCCCGCACCGATCGACCCCACCTCCGAGATGATTGCCGTCCCCGGGATACTTCCGGGATGGGACAACATCGCCATGGGTGAGGTCCTCAGTAAGCGATTGAACCGCTCCGTCCTCGTTGACAATGACGCGAATGCTGCCCTACTCGCTGAGAGTCGCTTTGGGAGTCTGCGTGGCGTATCTAATGCGATGTACCTGAGAGCCTCGTACGCCACGGGTGCCGCAATCAAGATCAATGGTGAGGTACACAGGGGAGCGCACGGAACCGCTGGAGAGATTGGACATGTCCAGATAGAACCCACTGGGCTCATCTGTCGCTGCGGGGGTAGAGGGTGTCTCAACACCGTGGTTGGCGCAGAGGCCCTGGTTGATCTCCTTCGACTCAATCGAGGGGAGCTTTCCCTCTCCGATATGATCAACTTTGCCATGGATGATGACCCCGGCTGCCGACAGGTTATTGTCGATGCCGCAGCGCAGGTCGGTGGAGTCCTCGCAGACTTCGCCATACTCTTCGAACCTTCGAAAATTGTGGTCGGCGGCGAGCTTGTCAAGGCCGGCGACATGTTCCTTGACCCCATCCGGACCGCATTGGCTTCCCGCCCACTCCTCCGTGACGCGATCTCGGTGGAGAAGGTGGCTCTGGGCGGAAACGCGGAGCTCATGGGCGCCCTTATTCTTGCGAACCGAGCGGCCCAGGCAGCCGCGTCGGCAGGAACGACTGCAGTTGAAGACTCTACTCATGGAGATGAGGTGCAATGACAAAGTCAGGAATCGTTCTCAGCGTTGAGAACCTAAGCAAGAGCTTTGGAGCCGTGAATGCAATCACGGACGTCTCATTTGACGTTTATGAACATGAGGTTGTTGCCCTGGTTGGTGATAACGCGGCTGGAAAATCGACCATTGCACGCATCATTTCCGGAGCCTACGAGCAGAGTTCGGGTGTCATTCGACTCTGCGGAGAAGAAGTGCAGATTTGCTCGGCGCACGAGGCCCTTGAACTCGGCGTCGCAACTGTCTTCCAGGACCTCGCCCTATGTGAAAACCTCGACGTCACGGCGAATATCTTCCTGGGCCGCGAGCTCCACGACGGTACTCGTCTTCTTGCAGAGAGGAGGATGGAAACCTTGGCACGGGAGTACCTCGACGAACTCGGAGGACGTATCCCGGACGTCCGCGCGCCTCTCTACACCCTTTCCGGAGGGCAGAGGCAGTGCGTGGCCATCGCACGGACCCTGGTGACAAACCCACGGCTCCTGGTTCTGGATGAACCAACCGCTTCGCTTTCGGTCGCCCAGTCTGCTGAGGTACTGAACCATATTGAAGGTCTGCGCGCGATGGGCAAGGGGGTAGTCTTTATCAGTCACAACCTGCCGGATGTACGGGCCGTTGCAGACCGGATACTCGTACTACGCCACGGACGAATTGTCGGAAGATTCAACTCAGCAGACGCCTCCTACGAGGACATAATTGCTGCGATCACGGGACTAACAGCAGGGTAATCACCATCATCTCTACAAGGCACCGCATACAACAAAGGAGTTAGCAGTGGAAAGCACCGAACTGGATGCTGAGTTTCGCGCCCTCGTTGACTTTGCGAGAGGTTCGCGGGTCCCAACCGGGTTCGCAACAATGGATGCTAAAGGGGAAGTCGACCTCGAACGCCCCGTTGAGCTGTGGATTTCGGCCAGGATGACGCATGTCTTCGCCCTCGCACAAATGTACGGGATACCTGGCACCGAGGAACTCGTCGCGCACGGGGTGAACTCCCTGAAGAAGTACTTCCACGACCCTGTTTATGGCGGATGGTACTCGTCGATCATGGCAACTGCGGCCGAGGACGGAAACGGGGTGCCTGTCAATGACAGAAAGGAAGCGTACGCACAGGCGTTCGTGATCCTCGCTGCCGCTTCGGCTCTTGCTGCTGGAAATCACGACGCTGGGCCTCTTCTGGAGGACGCCCTCGCCCAGCAGGAAGAGCACTGGCTCGACCCGGAAACGGGGTTGGTGGCCGAATCCTGGGATCGTTCCTTCACGGAATGTGAAGACTACCGCGGCATCAACGCCAACATGCACACTGTTGAAGCGCTGGTGGCTGCGGGGGACGTCCTCGGCGACCCGCAGTTGGTGGAGCGCGCAACCCGCATCCTCAAGTTTGCCTACGACCGGGCCGGTGAAAACAGCTGGCGCATTCCGGAACACTACACGGCCGACTGGCAGGTTGATCCCGACTACAACGTCGATGAACCGGCTCACCCGTTCCGCCCCTACGGCGTGACACCCGGGCACGGGCTGGAGTTCTCCAGGTTGATGCTGGCAACGCGGGGTTCCCGGGCGCTGCGGGACCTTCCCGAGGAGGAATGGTTGCTCGAGGGCGCTGAAGAGCTTGCGCGGACTGCCGTTGCTGACGGATGGGAAGTCGATGGGGAGCCGGGCTTTGTCTACACCACCACTTTCGAAGGTGTTCCAGTGGTGCGGGCACGCATGCACTGGGTGGTCTGTGAAGCAATCGGTCAGGCGACGGTTGCTGCCGCGGTAGCCGAGGAACTTGGGGAACACGCCAGCGCCCAGGCAGCGAGGCAGCGGGTCGATGAATGGTGGAACTACGCAAAGCCTTCCTTCATCGAGGCTCCGGGTAGGTGGACCCACGAACTGGATCCGAGCAATCAAAAGGCGGGGGGAACCTGGGCGGGCAAACCCGATGTCTACCACGCGGCCCAGATGGTTTTGCTGCCAAGGCTGCCTGTCGCACCGGCATTTGCTGCGGCGCTTCGGGACGGAATGATCAACTGAAAACAAGCCGGGGGGCATAGTGTCGGAGGCCCGTGGGAGACTGTCATCATGACTACGAACCCGCATCAGAACCAAGGCTTGGCACTAAAGGCTGCCATGACCACGGCGGAAAATCCGTGGCCCCTGAAACTCCTCACCAGCAATATCCGCGGCTACATCGACCGCATGTCTGAGATGTGGGTAGAGGGACAGGTTGTTGAGTACAGCCCGCGGGGGTCAACACGCATGTCGTTTTTTACCCTGCGTGATGTCGATGAGGACGTCTCAATGCGCGTTACCGCATTCGGTAGTGCGGTTGCAGACGCTGGGGAGGGGTTTGCTGAAGGAGCACGGGTAGTTGTGCGCGTCAAACCGTCTTTCTGGGAACAGCGCGGCTCCCTCTCCCTGCAGGCAAAGGAAATCCGTCTCCAGGGGTTGGGTTCACTGCTTGCCCAGATCGAAAGGTTGCGCGCCCAGTTAGCGAGGGAAGGGCTGTTTGCGGCGCAGCGTAAGCATCCGCTCCCATTCATTCCGCGCAGGATAGGTCTGATTTGCGGCAGGGATGCGAAGGCCAAGGAGGACGTTCTTGAAAATGCACGGCTGCGGTGGCCGACTGCCCAGTTTGTGATTCGGGAAGTCGCGGTTCAGGGCCAGTACGCGGTTGAACAGGTCACGGCGGCGCTCACCGAACTTGATGCGGTCCCGGACGTGGACGTCATCATTATTGCTAGAGGTGGCGGGTCGGTTGAGGATCTGTTGCCGTTCTCTGACGAACGCATGGTCCGCGCCGCGGCAGGTGCTGCGACACCAATCGTGTCAGCCATTGGTCACGAGGGCGATGCGCCGCTTCTGGACCTGGTTGCCGACTATCGTGCCTCCACGCCGACAGATGCAGCTAGGCGTGTGGTCCCGGACTTTCGGGAAGAACTCAGCGGGGTTTCCCATCTGCATACCCGACTGGTTGCGGCGACAAGCCGCGTGCTTGCCCGGGAAGCTGAAAGCCTTAACCTACTTACCTCACGCCCTATTCTTCAAAGGCCCACTGCTGCACTTGAACAGCAGGCATCAAGCCTGGAACAGGCGATGCTCCGGATGCGCGGGGGGGTCTCAAGAACACTGTCCGCGCAGCAGGCTGAGGTCGCGCAACTACAGGCCATGCTCAACACGCTGTCTCCCACCGCCACTTTGGCCAGGGGATATTCGATTCTGCGAACGCCTTCGAAGACTATCCTCCGCACTACTGGTGAGATCAAGGCAGGCTCACTCATAGAGGGCATGCTTTCCGAAGGAACGTTTGTGGCAAACATTGTTGGGGTGAACCCCAAGGGATCATTCGTAACGGACCCACAACCAAGTCAGTCTTCAACAGAAGGGGAATCACGGTGAACGCAAAGAACGAACCAGCACCCGCAAATGGCGGTTCCACGCTAGCGGACCCAGCCACCATGAACTATGAGGCGGCAAAGGCGGAGCTGTGGAACATTGTTCAACAGCTCGAAGCTGGCTCTGTCCCACTAGAACAGACACTAGAGTTGTGGCAACGGGGGGAAGCTCTTGCATCTCGATGCCGCTCAATCCTTGAGAGTGCGGCGAAGCAGATTGAGGATCAGTCAGCGAACGGGACTGTGGCAGGTTCACTCTAGAGTGTCGACGCAGACCGCAGAAGGGGAATGAAATGAAGGCCACCGGTACCGACTCCGTATTGGTCATGGGTGAAGCCCTGGTTGACCTGGTTATCAAGGCTGGAAGTGACTCAAGCAATGTAACTGCTGTTCCAGGCGGTTCACCCGCTAACGTCGCTTTAGCTCTCAGTCGCCTGGGCGTGGATGTTGACCTGGTTGCCTGGTTTGGTCGCGACGACTACGGGACCATGATTGCGGAGCATTTGGCGGCCTCAAACGTTCGCATTATGCCTGGCTCGGACCAGGCTGCTTTCACCCCTACTGCACAGGCCCACCTTGATGCTTCGGGCGCTGCCACCTACACCTTCAATCTTGAGTGGGCTCCGCTCTCTCCAATCGCGATTCCTGAGACTGCGAAGATAGCCCATACGGGTTCGATTGGTGCGGTGCTCCAGCCGGGCGCATCAACGGTTCTGGATGCCTTCAAACGTGCTCACGTGCAGGCACTAACCACGTATGACCCCAACGCGCGCCCCACCCTCATGGGTGAAGTGAGTCAGGCGCGAACAATTGTTGAAGATTTCGTCCGCGAAGCGGATGTCGTGAAGGTCTCTGATGAGGACTTGGAGTGGCTCTACGAAGGAGCTGACCCTGTTGCATCAGCCCAAACCTGGACTGATGAGCTCGGGGTAACCCTCCTTGTCATCACTCGGGGCAAGCAGGGCCCGATCGCATGGACGCCAACCAGTTCCAAGGTGGAATTCACACCTGCCAAGGTAAAGGTTGTGGACACTGTCGGCGCAGGTGACACATTCATGGGTGGACTGATCGATACCCTGTGGCGCAGGGGCTTCCGTGGCGCACACGCAGCATCTCAACTTGCCCTCATCGGCGACGATGTCCTCCGCGAGATTCTCAGCGATGCCAGTGAGGTTGCGGATATCGTCGTTCAGCGGCGCGGAGCCAATCCTCCCTGGGCTAGCGAACTAGGGAGATAGCCGAGGGGGTGCAGGCGCTTACTTGCCGAGGCGTCGCTCCCTCTGTGAGAACGACCTGAGTGCGCGAAGGAAGTCAACTTTACGGAAGTCGGGCCAGAAGGTCTCGCAGAAGTAATACTCAGAATGGGCGGACTGCCAGAGAAGGAACCCTGAAAGACGCTGTTCTCCCGATGTGCGAATGATCAGTTCCGGGTCTGGCTGACCCCGGGTGTACAGGTGCTCAGTAATGTCATCGACACTGAGGGTGCTCGCTACATCCTCGATAGACCGACCTTCATCGGCGGCATCCTTCAGAACGCCCCGCACTGCATCGACAAGTTCCTGCCTGCCGCCATACCCCACGGCGATGTTCACTTGCATTGCGTCACTGAGCCCAGATGTTTTCGCTGCTTCGCGCCCCACGTCCTCCACAAACTCGGGTGACAGCTGCGTCATGTCTCCCACAATCTTCACCCGATAGTTCCCGGACTCAACCAAATGACCGACCAGCTGCCTGATAATTTCTAGCAGCTCGTTTATCTCTTGGGGTTCTCTTGAGAGGTTGTCGGTGGATAGTAGCCACAGCGTTACTACCTCTGTCTTGACTTCGTCAGCCCACTGCAAGAAGTCCAGCACTTTGTCGGCGCCCGCCCTGTGTCCCTCCGAAGCAGGGGAACCGAAGGCCTTAGCCCAACGACGATTCCCGTCGAGGATCACCCCGATGTGCCGAGGAAGGACCCCGGGATCCAAGGAGCGTTGCAAGCGGAACTCGTAGACCTCATAGAGAAGATTTGCTTGCATGGCCACAACTTTCAGTCGATGAGATTACTCTACAGAACGCGGTTGAATCTTCACGCAATTTAGTGAGCCGTGCGCCCGCAAATGCGGGTAGTCCCGGGCAGGCAATTATGCCACAGCGGATGCGGTAGCCTTGTGAACCGGAGAGGAATCAAATGCCAGTCGCTTCAAGACAGCCAGTCTCCTGGATTCCAGGAAACCCCATTGTTCGCAAACCTAAGCTGCGCGGATGGGTCCACTTCATTGCTGCGCCGCTTTCACTAGCAGCCTCCATCGTGCTTGTGGTCCTAGCCCCGACCACCGGTTTGAAATGGGCCTCAGCCGTTTACTTGGCATCCTCCTTCATCCTCTTCGGAGTCTCTGCGCTCTACCACCTCTTCTACTGGAAGCCGAAGTTTGAGCGGGTTCTGAAGCGCCTTGATCACTCCAATATCTTCCTTCTCATTGCTGGCACCTACACGCCCATCACCGTTGGCACCCTTACAGGCAATAGCAGGGTCGTTCTTCTCTGCGTCGTGTGGATCGGCGCTCTACTCGGAATCAGCATCAACCTCCTCTGGCCCTCCGCACCACGTTGGCTCTCCACCCTTATCTACGTGATCCTGGGTTGGACGGCCGTGTGGTTCCTGCCGCAGATGTGGCAACAGGGGGGGCCTGCAATCGTCATTCTCGTCGGAGTCGGCGGCGTGCTTTACACCGTGGGCGCGGTTGCCTACGCATTGAAGAAGCCCAACCCGTGGCCCGAATGGTTCGGCTTCCATGAGATCTTCCATGTCTTCACAGTTCTTGCCTGGGCTTGCCAGTGCGTGGCAGCATACATGGCTGTCCTTAGCTAACCCACAGCGTGATTAAGTGTGAGTTCACTCAAGAGTCACATCACAACAATCCCAGCGCCAGCGTAAGATCTCCCATATGGCAGAGAAGACTTGGCTGACCCAGGGTCAGTACGACAAATTGAAGGGCGAGCTGGACGAACGCAGGGATGTGAAGCGTCCGGAGATCGCACGGCTTATCGAGAACGCGCGCCGTGAGGGCGACCTCAGCGAGAATGGTGGATATCAAGCTGCCCGCGAAGAGCAGTCGATGAATGAGACCCGGGTTCTTCAACTTGAAGATCTGCTGCGCGATGCCGAGGTCGGAGAGACTCCTGCTGATGACGGCGTAGTCGAGCCGGGTATGGTCGTGGTTGCAAAAATTGCTGGAGTTGAGGAAACCTTCCTACTCGGAGCTCGTGATGCCGGCGAAGGACTGAACATGTCGGTGTACTCCCCAGCCGCTCCCATTGGCAAAGCGCTTATCGGTCACACCGCCGGCGACACTGTCAAGTATGAGACGCCCGCTGGAAAGGCGATCGCAGTAGAAATAATCTCTGTCTCACCATTCCAAGGCTGACGTACATGAGTAAAGCCCGCACCCCCTCTCGCAGGGGGTGCGGGCTTTACTCATGACCTGGGCTTCACTCACGCATGGGGCGCAATGGTACCGCTAGCTGTTACGGAGCGCCAGACACCTCGGGCCCTGCCACTATGGCCTGTTCGATCTCGACCCGGCCCGCGTCCGCGTTCCCTTTCTTTCCAGATCCCTTGTTCACTTTGCGAGCTGTCCAGTATGAGGCAGTAATCTGCTCCTGAAGTGAACCAGGCGGCCCTCCTGGGCGGTTATCGTCAGTCACCAACTCCGGGAACATGTCATGCCCGTGCAGGTACATGAGCGTCACGTTAATGAAGGCTAGAAGCGGAACTGCGAAGATCGCACCAACGATTCCTGCAACGGCGCTACCGGCCGTTACCGCCAACACCACTGCGACCGGGTGCAGCGACACTGCGTTTGACATCAACCAGGGCTGCAGGACATTGCTCTCAATCTGCTGAACCGCGAGAACCACCAGTAGCATGATGATTGCGCTAGTGACCCCATTGTTGACGAGGGCGAGTAGCACGGCCACGGCTCCCGAAATGAACGCACCCACAATCGGGATGAAGGAAAAGAAGAACACCAACACCATAATCGGTATAGCTGCGGGTACACCGAGCGCGAAGGCGCCAAGGCCAATGCCAATCGCGTCGATACCAGCAACCTTCAGCTGGGTGCGGATGTATGAACCAAGGGTCACCCAGCCGCGAATTCCGGCCTCGTTTGTTTGTTCACGCCACTGTTTGGGCAGGCAACGAAGGAACCAAATCCACATGGACCGGCCGTCCTTGAGCATGAAGAACAGGGTGAAGAGCGCAATCAAGGCGGATGCTGCAAGACTGACCGCCGACGTAGCGAAACTCCACGCCTCAGAGGCGATTACCCCTCCATAGTTGCGCAGGACAGAAGTCAGGTCATCTTGGAAGCTCTCCAAGAAGCCATCCAAGAACGCGAAATCAAGTCCGAGGGGACCATCTTGGACCCAGGCAAGCAAATCATCTAAACCACCAAGGGTCTGCGAGACCAGGGCCGGTAGCTGCGCGACAACCTGACCCAATGCGATAGCCATCAGCCCGGTGACAAGGATCAGCCCAGAGACCAGACCCACCGCAGCCGAAGAGGTCTTGCCCATGTGGAGTTTACCGCGAAGGAACGACAGAAGCGGCGCCAAAAGGAGAGCCAACAGGAGGGCAACCAGAACAGCGACAACGATGCTGGCCACGTAGCGCAGCCCCCAGACGATAACACTGACAGTCACGATCACGATCAGTATGCGCCAGCTCCAGGCTGCTGCAACTCGTAGTGGCACACTAACCTGCTCTGAGATACTCCGATCCGAGGCATTTGCGGATTGCTTAGACACTGGTTCTTGACTCATGTTCACCTTTAGCTGGTTGCTGGCTATGCGGGTACTGAAAGTGCGAGACTGGATTGACCATCATCTATCACGTCAGGACCATTATGACGGAAAACTCCACAGCACCACACGTTGTTCTCGGTGCACCACTGAACCTTCCTGCAGATAATGGCCTGCTTGAGATCTATTTGGCGGGCGGGTGCTTCTGGGGCGTGGAACGCTTCCTCTGGGAAACCCCCGGCGTGAAAGTCACCGCTGTTGGCTACATGGGTGGCGCGGCACCGAATCCCTCATACGTGCAGGTTTGCACGGGCTTCACGGGTCACGCTGAAACAGTTCGCGTTGTCTACGACCCCACGGAAGTAACCACTGATGATCTGCTTGCCGTCTTCTTTGAAAACCATGATCCAACCCAAATGAACCGGCAGGGAAACGACCGTGGAACCCAGTACCGCAGTGCAGTTTGGACAACCACACCCGAGCAGTTCGAAGTGGCACAGCGTCTTAAATCTGCCTACGAAGCCAAGCTGATCGAGGCCGGATACGGCCCTATCGTCACGGAAATCCACTCACCACCACCCCCGGTGTTCCACCTCGCCGAGGACTACCACCAGGGCTACCTGCAGAAGAACCCTGGCGGCTACTGCAACCATGGTTTCAACGGAGTGGAGTGCCCCCGAGGCTTGCTCTAACGAGAACAGAACCAAGAACGCCCCACCGAGCGATCTCAGTGGGGCGTTGTGCTGCAACGCAGCGTTGTGGAGAACCCTAGCGTTTGATTGCTTCCAAAATGTCGGTCACAAAGACCAGCGTGTCGCCACCCTTGATACCGGCCTGCGGAACGCCCGCTGGCCCGTAAGCAAGGTGCGACGGGATCGAGAGAAGAACGCGAGAACCGACCTTCTGACCAACGAGCCCGTCATCCCAACCCGCTATCACCATTCCAACACCGATCGCGAAGTCAAGCGGCGCCCCACGGTCGTAGGAGTTGTCAAAGACGTTACCGTTCCACACTTGGCCGAGGTAGTTGCAGACAATCGTGTCACCTGCTTCAACGACGGAGCCTGAGCCCTCTTCCAGTACCTCTACCACCAGGTCCTCCGGAGCAACTGCCGAAGAGAATGTGATTGCGGGCTTATCTCCGAACTGGCCGGATACTGTCACGTTTTCCAAAGGTTTTCCTTGTCTTTCGGGGCGGCCTCACCGCCTGGGAGGGTTGGGTAATTTCTGTCTTTCTAGCGGGACTGCAAACGGGAGAGAATGTTGAGAATCTCCACGTACAGCCACACCAGTGTCACCATCATGCCGAATGCGCACATCCATGAGTACTTCGCGGGAGCGCCCTGAGCGACACCGACTTTGACCTGGTCAAAGTCAGAGATCAGGCAGATAGCCCCGATCAGCACTGCAAACATTGAGAGGACAACACTGAGCGGGAAGCCCATGATCATGGGCCCGTCGATGCCACCGATCGGCGCACCCATCATCCCGAGTACCCAAATGAGGACGCGGGAGAGGATCAAACCGATAATGGAGATCAGGGCAAACTTCTGCATCTTTGGGGAGTTGCGAACCTTGCCCGACGCAAATAGCGCAAGGGTGACACCAAAGACCGCGAATGTTGCAACCACGGCCTGAAGAACTACGCCTGGGGCCCACATTTCCGTCACCAGGCTCAGCGCGCCAAGAGCAACGCCCTCGAGTGCAGAGTAGGCCAGGATCAGACCCGGACGAATCGTCTTAGAGAAGATGTTGACCATCGCGAGGACGAACCCAAGCAGCAGGCCGCCCATCATGAGCGGCATTGCCAAACTAAAGTTCGAGGCCACCACAAACCACGTAGCCGCAGCAGCAGCAATCAGCACACCCAGGTTGAGGGCTGTCTTAACGATGACGTCGTCGTACGTCATCCGTCCCATATCAACTGCATCAGCCGAGGGCGCTTCATACGAACGCCGCGCCTCCTCAAATGCTTTCTGATCGTAAACAGGGGGGTGTGTCGCCTGAGCCGTTGCGGCCGTCGACTGGTTAGCCCACTGGCCTTCCATGCGGTTGAAAACCGGGTTCGACATTCTCTCTCCAAGTTCTAGGTAGTTCTAATCCAAGATTTCCATATTTAGCTACCTCTGCGCCAGCGTTCCGCCCTCGGCTTGATGATCGCGATCGCTCCGGCGCCTGGTTGGATTAAAATGAGTCAATGGATGTGCACAGACTTGGGAATGTCGTCATTGAGGGCGACAACCTCGCGGTGATTCGCGAGATGCCAGATGCTGCATTTCGCCTCATCTACCTCGACCCGCCATTCAACACGGGTCGCACCCAGACCCGCCAAACGTCAACTTCGACTCGGGTCACAGACTCGGGTCGCGTCGGGTTCAAAGGGGTGCATTACGAGCAGGTCGTAGAGAAGGTGACGTCCTATGATGACCGTTTCGTCGACTACTGGGAGTTCCTAGAGCCCCGCCTTGAGGAAGCCTGGCGGCTCTTGTCCGAGGACGGAACCCTCTACCTCCACCTCGACTTCCGCGAGGTGCACTACGCAAAGGTCCTACTCGACGCCCTGTTCGGGCGGGAGTGCTTCCTCAACGAGATCGTCTGGGCCTACGACTACGGGGCGCGCTCTAAGAAGAAATGGCCGGCAAAACACGACACAATCCTGGTTTACGTCAAGGACCCGTCCTCGTACTACTTCAACTCTGAAGACGTCGACCGCGAACCCTACATGGCTCCCGGCCTCGTCACACCTGAGAAGGCGGCCCGCGGCAAGTTACCGACAGACGTGTGGTGGCACACCATCGTATCCCCTACCGGCAAAGAGAAGACGGGCTACGCCACCCAGAAGCCCCTGGGAATCCTGCGCCGCATCATTCAAGCCTCCAGCCGTCCGGGCGACACCGTCCTCGACTTCTTCGCGGGCTCTGGCACAACCGGGGTTGCAGCCTCACAGCTGGGTCGGCCATTCGTCCTCGTCGATCAGAACCCACAGGCCATCGAAGTGATGCGTTCCAGGCTTCCCGAGGCCGAGTTCATCAACTGGCCCGATCGCTAACCCTGGGACCCGAGCTGCGCTACTGCGTGCTCGGCTTGGGCGGGGGTGAAGAGTTCGCCGTGTTCACTGGTGAGCAGGTCGTAAATGTCCTCCGTAGTAAGGTCTGGATCCTCACTGAGCAGCCGCGCCTTCTCAATGGCGTTGGCGTTCCAGTCCCAATCCAGTCTTTCGATCGCGCACGATGCCGCATCTGCACTGAACCCATCACCATCAGGACTGATCAAGAGAGACTTGGCCATTGCTTCGCTGACGTAGAGAGTTCCCGCGTAGTACTCGGCCTGCGCGAAGGCAGCGTCACAGTCCTCTGAATCATTGGTCGTCGCGGAATCGCCCTCGGACCCACCGCTACTCTCCGGATCTTCGACTTGGGCGCCCTCGTCACTTTGCTGCGGATCAACCACTGACTCCTCAACTTCGCCTGACTGCTCACCACTCTGCGGAGGTGCGACCTGCCGGGCATTGTTGACGAGGACGACCGCGGTGACCACAGCCACCACCGCAAGCGCCACGACAACCCAGACCCACAACTTCTTGAACCAGGGTTGACGCGGGGCACCATGGTGCAGTTGCGCACGCGAAGGTAAGGAATGCTCCGGTTGTGACGTCATGGTCGCCATGCTACCCCGGTCACGCGGCCGACTGACGGACGCGGGATCATGGCGATGCTCGTGGGCGTATCTTGGGATGCGCGGCGCCATGAAGAGACCGTTCTATGCCTTACGCCGCCGATCACACGGAGGACGCCATGTCGAAGAGCAAGCACAACCCCAAATGCGACATCGTTGGGTCATTCCTTAGGCCGGAGGAAGTGAAGCGGGCCCGTGCATCCTTCAGAGCTGACGATATTTCCTTGGCGGAACTGCGCGAAGTTGAGGATGGCGCAATCGCTGACCTTGTGGCCCGGCAGGTGGAGCATGGTTTGACTGTTGTGACGGATGGAGAGTTCCGCCGCCGCTGGTGGCACCTCGACTGGCTCAAAGAGTTCGATGGTTTCTCAACCCACCACCTTGTGAAAGAGCTCAATGGGGTCAGCAATGAGATTGAGTTGGGGTACATAGACGGCAAGGTTTCCTACGATTCGGATCGCTCACACCCAGAAGTGGAGGCGTTTGAGTTCCTCGCTAACGAGGCCGCCAAGTATCCGGGTGTAGCAGCGAAGAAGTGCATTTCTGGGCCGAACATGATCCTGGTCGACAACTATCTGCAGCTTGGTAAGAGGGATGTCCCCTACTACGGTGACGATGTCGACCTGCTCATCGAGGATATCGGCCTCGCTTACCAGGACGCCATCAGGGATCTTTATGATCACGGGTGCCGTTTCCTGCAGATTGACGACACTTCGTGGACGTACCTGATTGACGACAACTTCAACCAGCGCATTGAGGCAATGGGTTACGACAAGGACACGGTCCTAGAGTGGTTCCGCCACGTGTCGACGCTGGCGCTAGAGAACAAGCCTGAGGACATGACGATCGCCACTCACTTCTGCAAGGGCAACTTCAAGGGGCACCCGCTTTTCTCAGGGTTCTACGACTCGGTCGCACCGATCATTGCGCAACTGCCGTTTGACCGCTTCTACGTGGAGTACGACGATGACCGCTCGGGATCATTCGAACCGTGGGCGGTACTCAAAGATACTGGGACGACGTTTGTCGTCGGCCTCATCTCTACCAAGAACCCAGCAATGGAGACACCCGCCGATATAGAAGCCCGCCTTGCACAGGCCCGCGCCATCATCGGCGACAACGTCACGCTGTCTCCCCAGTGTGGCTTTGCCTCAGTTGAGGAGGGCAACTCCATAGACGAAGCAACGCAGTGGAAGAAGATTGACCTCCTGGTTTCGTGTGAGTCCCTAGTCTGATCCCGAGGCGCCGTCTGGCGCCGAACGCGCGAGTTTCAAGGCTCTTCACCTGGCGACTAGCCGCAGCGCCCTGTCGCCCTCTATGACTCTGTATCCAGGCGTTGGGAGACCCGGTCCACTAGGAACTGCATCTCTCATAGAGGTAGCTCGGCGAACCAAAAGGCACAAGGTCATGGTCACGCAGGATCGTCAACGGCGCGCGACTCGGCAGGGAGCAGACGTCCTCGAACGTCATCCCAGCCTCAGCGAGCTCGTCGTCATACTCAATCTGCAGAACGTGCGGGCCATAGGTTTCCCGGTATGAGGAGCACTCGTCATACACCGCACAGGACTCAGTAATAGCAAAGTCAAACCCAATTTGATCCTTGCCAATACGACCGAATTCCAAGGTGTTCTTTTGGCCAATCGCCAGACCCGCGTCATGGGCGCGAGTCGCGTAAGAGGTTGCCAAGGCAATGGTACCGGCGCGGTCAATCTGTCCAAATCTGGTGAAAGTATCGAGGTTATCGATCTCAACTGCATCGAAACCCTTTGCCGCACAGGCATCTATTTTTGGTCCAATAACCGCGAGTATCCCCTCACGTTGGCTTTCTGTTGAAGGATCAAGAATCTGCTCATCTGGCCAATCGGGGTCAGTTATCGGTGTCCCAGAGGAATCGGTGAGAACTAACTCGTTAGCGAACTCCGCTTCCTTGAGAGGTTGTGTCTGGAAGCCGTTGATATAGCAGATGCTGTACGCACGAGGCTCGGGAGAGTCCGTCACATCCCTGACAACAACATTCGGTCTCCTTCCGTCAACTGGGGAGTATCCTCCTCCGAGCTGATAGTCGAAGACACCACTGGTCGGGAGAGTTTGCAAGTCTTTGCCGCTACTGCAGGCCCCAAGAACCCCTCCTCCGGCAAGGGTCAGACAAAGTCCTACCAATACACTCGTTCGCAGCGATCGCTCCCAGTTTATGCTGCAACGTATCAGGACTCTCATTGCACTGCTCTCCTTCTCTCCGATAAAACTCGCCACAATTTGACTCTCACGTAATAGCACGGCACAACCACGAATGTCGCAATCAAAACGTTAGATTCATTCGCCTGCCTGCCTGTCCGTGATCCGGAAAGATTGAGATAAGTCAACTCAAGGAGGAGCCATGACGCGGACACACAAACTACTTACAACCGTGCTGTCACTACTAGGAACCACACTGTTTGTTGCATGTTCAAGTGGCGCCCCGACCTCGCAGACATCGGGTGATGCGGTGCAGTCCGGGGAGGACACAGCGGGCGACACCGTGGTGTCGCAGTCAGTGGACTTCCCCGGCACCTGGATCATGGTCGAAATGGAGACGGACGGTGTTGCAATTGGCTCCGAAGAGTTGGCCGCACTTCAAGAGGACGGGTTCACCGTGTCCCTGACTTTGGCGGTTGACGGCAGCGGGGCGTTCAGTGACGGCGAAACGGACACATCACTTACATGGGAAAAGATCGACGATTCTCACATCAAGCTGCTAACTGACGACGGCGCAGAAATAATCGGCACCGTTGAAGGGAACCAGCTATCCGTTGACGATGGGGAAGAGACTCGGATGGTTCTGGAGAAGGATAGTTAGGGCCGAAACTGCGGAATCATCATAAGGCCAGTTGATCTACAAGTCGGAGGTGGGTGCTGTGAAACGTTCGAGTATTACACCAATTGTGATCACGGTAGTGCTCGGTGTGGTTGCCTTGTTGGCATGGGCGGGCGGAGCACTGCTTTGGCTCACCAGGTCCAACGCAACAGAGGGCGCAACTATCAGTGTTGCTCCTCCGGCAATTGTAGAACTGGGTGGTGCAGCGGCTGGGCAAGCGGACGAATCTGACCCCGTCGAGGGCGGTGACACAGCCGACGTGAAGACAGACTTCGTCTTCTCAGACATCGCCGGAACGTGGGATATGACGTTTACTCGCGGGTACTTCGATAGCGAGGACGCAGCCGGGAATCCCATGGCTGAAGAGCTGGTCACCGGCGTACTTACCATCCCCGCAGATCAGAGTGAAGCTGGCTTTGAGGCATTTCTCAGTTCCCTCACCGCAACCATCAACGGGGATGCAGACCCAGGTTACGTGGCTACGGGGGACGTGCTAGTGACCGGAGAGCTGCATGGATCTGAGCTCCTCTTGTATCTAGATATTGATTCTTTCTATCTTGACCTCACTGCCGAAATTCTGGAAACAGTCGAGCCAGCCTATTTCCCTGTGGTTGTGCAGGATGTTGAAGGGCTCATGGTTGGCTACGGCCAACAGGCAAATGAGATCGAGGTCGGTGGTGCCACTGTCTACTCAGTTGCAACCATAGAGCTAATCAGAAGGGCAGGAAGCTAGTCATGTCAGTCGCTCCCGACCAGACCCCATCTGTACGCCGCCCAGTCAACTTGCTGCCCGCTCAAATCGTTCTGGCCGTGCTGGCTGTGTGTGGCCTCGTGTTCGCAGGACTGGGCTTTCGCGCCCACATCAGCGCCCCAATTCCCACCACGGACACGCAGGTGGTTGAGCCGGTCCAGTTTATTTACCCAGAGCCATCCGAAGAAGTCGAAGCCGCAAACGTCGCAGCAACGCTTGCCATGCAACAGTACGTTGACGCACGCTTGGTGACAGAGCGGTTCTTAGTGGTGGATTTTGCCGAGGAACCAAACATAGACGAGGTCGCAACGATAATCGACGAAGCCCTAGCTTCGCTAGCGGATGCAGACCTAATCATCAGTCAGGGCCTTCAAATCATCGACGCGGCCGTAGGAGAGGAAGCAACAGCCCCGTCGGAGAATGCTGGTTCAGATTCAACAGATTCAGATGCGGCCAGCTCAAACGCGCCACCGTCGGATGTTTTTTGGGGTCAGCCGACAGCGTACCAAGCGACTTCGCTACCCAAGCTCCTTCCTGCTGCGCCCGGGGACCAACAGCAATGGGCCGAAGAGTTCACCAAAGCGTACGACCAGACCAAGGGCCCTAAAAAGTTGCAGACACTCGCTCGACAATTGGGTCAAGACGTAAAGGACATCAAAGCCCAATTGGATGCAGCGCAAGAGATCATTCATTCTGGGGCCACCAAAGATGCCTCGTTCTGGGACAAGATGACCAAGGCTGCGATGGCCACCAAGACAGTCGCGAAAGTCGGGTTATTTGTGGGCGCCACAATCGCCACTGCCGGCGGAGCTGCAGCGCTGGCAGCCCCAACAGCGGCTGGTTCCCTGGCGGCCGCTGCCTCCACCGGGGGTGTTGGGCTTGCCGGAGCGGCCTCAATCGTGATCAACGGCGCCGACGTGATGGTGGAAATAGGGGAAACTACCAGTGCGATAACGTTAGGCGAAGACCATAAACTCACCGCCGCGTTCGGTTCCATGCAGGACACCACGGGACCGTTGTCCGGAGCTACCTTCGTCGCTTTCCCGAACCCGACCGACACCGTAGGCCTGATTGCCGACCTTTCAGGCAACATCATGGACTACTTTGCTGACGGTCGCCTCTGGGGCTTCAAAATGGAACGCTATCAGGAAGGCGAAGTCGCCCTCGACAAACTCCTTGCTGGGGATAACTCCCCCGTCCTCACTGTCACACCCCTACCGGAGGCTAACACGGAGGCGGAACTCGAATCGAACCTAGCTGCCGCTGGCCTGAGCCTTCCACCACAACAGGTTGAGAGCCTCGATGAGGCAATAGCCCAAGTGGATGTAATGGAACTGAGCAAAGCGTTGGAGGTCCTCGACGCGCTGGCACAACAACTAGAAATAGAACTGGCAAGCCCCGATCAACCGGGAGAACCCGAGGCCGAACAACAGGCATCCGACTCTCCGGTGGTAGGCGTCTACCAGTATCGTGGGACCTATTCTGCACACCCCTTCGACCCCGGGGATGAACCGATGGTGACTGAGTTCGACCCGCACCAAGCGGTCATCACTCTAGACGAGAACAAAATGACAATCACAATTGATGATGGCAGACCAACGGTCCTGCAAGGTACTTTTGATTCGCAGACAAACACCTTCACGGGAATCGACAACTCACCGGCATCCGGGGAAGCGTGGGACATTCCCCTATACCAGCGAGCGCAGACAACTGTTACTTTCGACATTGGTGCCGAACCCGTGGTGGGAATAGGGTACGCGGGAGACGAAATAGAGAATATCTCGATGGTTTTCACCCGGACCGGGGACCTACCCTAGAAGCACCAATACTTCGACCGTGCACGAGGTCTGTATGGTGCCGGACCAGCATTTTTTGCTCTAGGGCGTTTGCCGTGGCATTGGTCTGGTAGTGGTCTACTTCGAACTCTTGGGGTTGCGTCCAATCGACAACACCTCGACAAGCTGTGTTTGTCATGTCGGATCTGATAATCCGATGATGTGAGAGCAAGCAGAAATGTTCCCTCTGGTGGAGGGAACTCGGATCGGCTCGGAGAGCATCCCCGCTCGGCCGCCCAAGAGTCCAACGTCGACTCTGCCATCGACACCTCCACGCTTCACCCTGTGCTGCGAGAGGTTGGGAATGACATCTTAATTCGGTCTTTTCCTCCACCACAGGTACCAACAAATTACCACGAGCTGAATAAGGATAAGAAAGCCTAGATAGAGCCAACCCAACAAGCCTCCCCACAGCCCCGGCAGTACAAGAAGTCCGCCAAAGAAGACCAACACTTGGGCAGCAATGACGACACCCTTGTCTCCACGGTTCATGGACAAGAGCCCTTAATGCCGATTGCTCCTAAGAGAGCAATCGATGCCTTCAAAATCCAGCCTCCAACGGACGCGGGTTGACCAGGAAGGCTCAACACGAAAGATGCCCCGGAGGCCACACAATACCAGTTGACGTTCGCGGGCGCTGCTGGCGAATTGGGTATGAACATACGAGAGGCTTCTTTTTTCAGCGTCTTATCCCAGATAACCAGCGTCCCGCCTCTACACTTCGACATTGAAGTTACGTCGTATTGCAGATAGCAAATCCATTGGTATCTGGAGCCATAGTCGTGCCATGTCGGCGCAGCTCGAGGCTTTAATGGAGGGACGGTTGTTGCCTCATTTGCTTGCTGCGTTGCCTCGACTCGTTGAGCTTCTTCGGGGTGTACGGCACTCGCAAACCCGCTCAGCGAAACGGTAAGTGTCGTAGCAAGAAACACAGCTGCAAGAACGTTAGTTACGGACCGCATAGTGCCAGCCTTCCCTCTGATAAACACGTTTCGCCGGCGCCAATCGTTGCTTGTCTAGTGCCACGATATCATTCGATTTGTGACACATGTTGTTTTTTGGATGTAGTTCTGTCGAGACCGCGTCATGCGCACCCTATGCCGTCAACGGCTGGAATGGGGACTATGCAAGGAAGTGTGTGACTGGCCTGGTTCGCTGACTGGTTGTCGGCACGGCAGGTGGGCATGAGAAATGCCTGTTGCAACACTGGTGCCTGTGGCATCGAAAACAAAGAAAACGCAGGATGAAGATCGAAGTGCGGAGATGGATGCTGCGGTGGAGTTGGTCCGTCAGGCTATTGGGGGCCTTGACCCTCGATCGTGGACACGGTGTCGTTTCGGTTATGCCGCTTCCGCGAGGGTAGCAGCCGTGGTTGCCGTGTAGGCGGTCTCGTAAGTGTTCGGTGCGATCTGGCCGATCGCGGAGTGCCGCCTTCGGGTGTTGTAGCGGTTCGCCCACCGGAACACGGCCCGGTAGGCGGTGGCCTGGTCCGGGAACGCGGACGCGCCTTCGAGGAGCTCGCGCTTGAGCGTGGCGTTGACGCTCTCCGCCAAGGAGTTGTCGGCGCTCGTGCCCACCGCCCCCATGGACTGGGTCACCTTGAGCTGCTCGCAGAGCGCGGCGTAAGCCTTCGACGTATAGACGCTTCCGTGGTCGCTGTGGAACACCGCCCCGGCCAATGACCCACGGTCGCGATGCGCGGCACGGAGGGCGTCCTCGACGAGTTCAGTGCGCATGTGGTCGGCGACCTGCCAGCCCGCGAGCTTCCGGGAGCCGAGGTCGATACAGGTCGGTAGGATGCCGCGAACCCGTGGGATCATTCCCCCCCAGCGATGCGCCCGTGGTTCTACAAGGCGATTTCCACTAACGTCGTCTCAATTGCTAACTCCGCGTCCTCCACCGCTCTCACTGCCCGCCCCGGGGCCGCCGCGAGCCAGGCGTAGAACGACGACCTGGCGACCTCGACGACCTCACACAACCGCTTCACGCCGTAGGCGTCCTTGTGGTCCTCGACGAACTGGAAGCGGTTCACCAGTTCGTCTCCCCCGCGAAATACTTCGCCGCCTGACGGAGGATATCCCGCTCCGTCTCAAGCTTGACCCGCTCCGCCTTCGACTCGGCCAGTTCGGCTTTCAGCCGCACAATCCTCGCCGACTGCGACTCCGGCCGACCCGCCGGCGGTGCCGCTGTCAACTTCGTCGTCGTCCCGGAGCCCAGCCGCTCAACCCACTCCTTCAACGCGCCCCGGGAGATCCCCAGGTCCGCCGCGATGCCCTTCAGCGTCGCCCCCGGCGTGGACTCGTACAAGTCCACCGCCCGCTGCCGGAACTCGTCCGTGTAGTTCTTCCTTGCCATCCCTAGATTCTCGCTTCCCCAGCCCAGTGCTGGAATCAGCGTGTCCAAGATCAGGGGTCAAGTCCCGGCGTACTACTCTTCGTCGTCGGGCTGACGATCTGCACTTTCTCCCCATCCATGCAGATCTTTGTGTTGGGAAGGGCAATACAGGGATTCGGCGGCGGTCTCTCTATGGTTCCGCTCTACACCATCATCGGCAACCACGTACACCCGCTTCGACAACCACCATTTTTCGCCGCTTTCGCGGCCGCCTGGGTCCTGCCAGCGCTAATCGGCCCGGGAATTGCGGGCCTGGTTGTTCAGTATGCGAGCTGGCGGTGGATTTTTGGTTTTGTCCCTGTCGTCTTCCTGATCGCATTTCCAGTTCTGGTCAAAGTCACGGCCGCACTTCCCCGGACAGAACCGGCGGACTCAGATGGTTCAACTAAGCGCAGAGTGTTACTTGCGGTCGGCGCTGGCGTATCCGTGGCGCTTCTCCAGGTGATGTCCGGGACAGAGCCCGACGAGTTCGACCCCTTGATCCTCCTCATAATCGCGGTATCGGCGATCCTCACTTTCGTGTTCATGAAGCCGCTACTCCCCGCGGGAACCTTCACCGCAAAACGAGGGCTCCCCTCCACCGTACTACTGCGCGGACTGGCCAACGGAACTTTTATCGGGGTAGAGACCTTTCTCCCGCTCCTACTTCAACTGGTACACGGGTGGGACCCCGCCAGCGCCGGCCTCGTGCTAACAGTCGGTTCCATAACCTGGGCTATCGGATCAGCCGTCTCCGGGCGCATCACCGACCAGGCTAAGCGAGCGCAACTCCCAGTGATCGGCACGCTGGTGCAACTTGTCGGTACCGCGATCACCTTCGCAGGCGTGTTCGAGGGCGTACCCGGCGCAGCAATCATCATCGGCTGGACCATAACCAGACTTGGCATCGGCCTCATCTACCCCACCATGACTGTTCATGCGCTCGCCATGACCAAGACACGAAACAAAGGGAAGACCTCATCCGCTCTGCAGATGGCCGACACCCTTGGCGGCGCATTCTGTGTGGCAGCAGCGGGAATCGCCTATGCCCTGGTACTGCCGAACCTATCCCCCGCCTTCGCGGCCGCAGTCGGACTGATGGTTGTCATCCTGGTGATGGCAATGCCAATCGCCAGGCGGATCAGTCCCGCCCCAGACTCCGACGAGGCACTCCAGTTACAACAGACCCAACAGCTGTAGGAGGAGACGACAGCGTCGCGAAATGTATACGTTGGGAACCGATGCGGCCGTGGGGTACCTACCCCAGACGCAGTTTGGTTCCCAACGTAAACATTTCAGGGTTGTGGAGGGCGTGCACGCCCAGTCGCTTAGAGAAGTACCCCCGGTCGGACTCGAACCGACACTGTACCGATTTTAAGTCGGTTGCCTCTGCCATTGGGCTACGGGGGCGTGTGCGCCAGATGCGGCCCTCCGATTGTAATTCACAACCGCTGGGACCGTGAAACCGGGATCAAGGCGACGGGACCGTGAAAACCGGGATTAGTCCCGCAGCGCCACCGCAACGCTCAACGCCAGCCCGTCCAGGATGTCATGCTCGGAAACGACCACTGTGGGAGCCGCGGTAGTGGGGCCCGCCGCGTGATCCGGGATGACCCCCAGTCGAACCAAAATCCTCTCCCAAATCAGCGCACCCCCCGCAATAACATCAGCGCGCCCAGGTGGCATGGCAGGCTGCCGTGACTTCTCTTCCACCGAATCGTTGACCATGTGGTCGAGGGCGGAGGCCCACTGTTCGACCGTTGGGATCAAGCCGTGGGTGGCGTCCGGGGAATACTCCGGGACCTGCGCGATCAGCGCCGCCAACGAAGTCACTGTGCCTGCCACTCCCACGACGGTCCGGGCAGCCGCGAAGTCCACGGAACCCTCAGCCACGTCGAGTTGGGTATCGATCCAAGCCCTGGCGGCCGCCTGCTTGTCCGGCGTCCATGGTTCCGGACCAAATCTCTCCGTGACTCGAACCGACCCCATATTCACCGACACGGCCTGTTCTACCTCGGAATGACCGAGGACGAACTCCGTTGATCCCCCACCAATATCCACAACCAGGTAGGGCGTCTTGAGGTCACGCGGCAGCGAAGAAATGGCGCCAACAAAAGACAATGCGGCCTCTTCCGCACCCGTGATGACCCTCGGTTCAATCCCCGTGATCGCGCGAATACCTTCAACAAAGTCGGCCCGGTTGGACGCATCTCGACTCGCAGAGGTCGCCGCGATAATCACGTCCGCCACGCCAGCATCCTCAATACGCTCCTGGTATAGGCGTGCAGCGTCCAGGGTTCGCTGGATTGCTGCGGGATCAAGCATTCCGGTGCGGTCAACTCCTTGACCCAGGCGAGTGATGATCATGTCGCGCTCAACGTCTTTGAGGTCGCGCGCGTCCTCGGCCCCCTGCGGCACATCGGCAATCAGGAGGCGGATCGAGTTTGTCCCGCAATCGATTGCGGCGACGCGGACCACGTCAGTCGTCATTGCCGACGCCCTCAGCAAGTTCTTGTGCCGAGACTGCCCTGAAACCCGCGGGAATCAAGCCCCGACGCTTCATCTCTTCCAGAGCGGCGTCCCCCGCTGGGTTAACTCCGGGTCCTGCCACGAGGGCGTGTCCGACGAGGGCGTGCAGGCACTTCACGCGGTTCGGCAACCCACCTGCGCTTATGCCCGCAACTTCGGGAACCTCCCCGGTTCCCGTTACGGCACCGACCTCGGACCTGCGGGAAAGGTAGTCCTGGTGAGCGGCTTCATGGAGGGTGGCAAAGCCGGCATCTTCTTCCAAAGATGCGTTGAGCTGCTCCATGAAGTGTTCTGCCTCCAGCCGTGAGCATGCGGCTGTGAGCGTCGCGTCTGTCAGGTAGAAGGTGGTCGGGAACGGCGTTCCGTCGGGCAGCCTCGGGGAAGTGACGAGGACGAGGGGGTGTCCGTCAGTGCCGCGCGCCCCAACTCCGACGACACCCCGCGGTTCGCGACCCAGGTCCGAAATGACTGCCTCTCGGTCCGCTTCGTCCCACCGCACTCCCTGCAACCACGTCATCTCTCATCCATCCTTCTGCATCGTCGTAACTATCCGCCCTCGCCATTCGTCGACGAGTCAACGAGACCCGCTGAGGCCGGTGGCTGATCAGCATTCTTGAGGGACTCCAATACCGTCCAGGCCCACGGCTTGTCCGGCCCTGTCGCATTGTTATGTGCGACCGTGTGCTCCTTGTCCTCTTCGGGTTCTGGCGCATCGGTGATCACATACTGGGTTTCGCCGGGTCTAACGTATCCCAGTCTCTCCCGAGCCTGAGCCGCGATGTAGTCCTCTTGATTCCACTGCTCCAACTCACCTTGCAGCTCTTCGACTCGCGCCTGGGCGGTCGCCACCTCATTGACGGCGGAATGATATGCCTGCTCCTGTTTCACCCACTGCAGACCCAGGGGCACGAGTGTCACAACAAGGACCCCAACGACCGCCAGTACTACTAACAACCTCACCGAAATGGTCAGGCCCCCAAAAGTCCATTTCATTGGCGCGCGCTTGGTATGAATCTTGATCGGGCGCCGTGGTGCTTTCGCAGCATCCGCAGGCTTCTGAGCTGCTGGTTTGGAATGGTTTTTCGTCCCACTGCTTCCGGGACGCCCGGCGCTGCCCTTTCGACCACCCCAAGTGAAGGAGGTTTCCTTCCGGGGGGTGGAGGGCCGAAAAGACCCGGTAGTGGGCTTCCTGGCCCGGGTTGCAATCCCACTTGAGGTCGTCCGCGGCGAGGTCGCGGTCTTCAGTGTCGAGGACGAAGGCGCCCTTCGTGATACTTCTCGTTCCGGGGCCCCCACCGTCTGCTTCTCCGACGCATCCAGCATGGCGCGCGCACGAGGGCGCTGCGGGGGGCCGGATGTGGAACTCATAGTGTCCATCTTGTCGGAAGTCGGGTCATTGCCAAATCCACCACGCCAAGGGCCCCCGGTAAAAACCGGGGGCCCTGACGACTACGCGTTAGTTCACGCGCAACGAGACACTAGAACGAAGCGCGAGGAAATGCGCTGCGGCCTGCGTAAACAGCATCCTGGCCCAGTTCCTGCTCGATGCGGAGCAAACGGTTGTACTTCTCAACACGCTCTGAGCGGGCAGGTGCACCAGTCTTGATCTGACCGGAGTTGGTAGCAACTGCTAGGTCAGCAATAGTGGTGTCGCCTGTCTCACCACTGCGGTGGGAGGTCATGGTGCGGTAGCCATTGCGGTGAGCATCCTCAACAGCCTCAAGGGTCTCAGTCAAGGTACCAATCTGGTTGACCTTCACAAGGAGGGCGTTTGCAGTACCGGTTTCGATACCGCGTGCCAGACGGGTCGGGTTGGTGACAAACAGGTCGTCACCAACGATCTGGACACGGTCACCAATGGCGTCGGTCAGTGCCTTCCACGCATCCCACTCATCTTCTGACAGCGGATCCTCAATGGAAACCAGCGGGTAGTCGGTGATTAGCTTCTCGTAGTAGTCGACCATGTACTCGGTCGAGCGCGGCTCGCCCTCGAACTGGTAGGCGCCATCCTTGAAGAACTCGGTAGCGGCAACATCCAGTGCCAGCGCAACATCTTCGCCCGGCTTGTAGCCAGCGCGCTCAATCGCCTCAACGATGAGGTCAAGGGCTGCCTGGTTGGAAGGAAGATCGGGAGCAAAACCGCCCTCGTCACCCAAACCGGTGGAGAGTCCACGCTCCTTGATGACGGCCTTCAGCGTGTGGTAGACCTCTGCACCCATGCGCAGTGCCTCACGGAATGTGGGGGCGCCAACGGGAGCGATCATGAACTCCTGAATGTCAACGTTGGTATCCGCGTGGGAGCCACCGTTGAGGATGTTCATCATCGGTACCGGCAGGACGTGTGCGTTCGGTCCACCCAGGTACTCGTAGAGGGGAAGTTCAGCGGACTCAGCAGCGGCGCGTGCAACTGCAAGTGAAACGCCGAGAATGGCGTTTGCGCCAATCTTTCCCTTATTGGGGGTGCCATCGATTTCCAGCATGACACGATCAATTTCGCGCTGATCGCGAGCATCAAGCCCGATGATTTCGGGGGCGAGGACTTCACCAACAGCGTCAACGGCGTCCTGGACGCCCTTACCCTGGTAGCGGTTCTCATCACCATCGCGACGCTCTACTGCCTCAAATGCGCCGGTGGAGGCACCGGAGGGAACACCTGCGGTGCCCTCTGCACCGTCTTCAAGGTAGACGGTAACTTCGATGGTCGGGTTGCCGCGGGAGTCCAGAATCTCGCGTGCTTCAATGTCTTCGATCATTGCCACGGTGTTTCTCCTTATTTAGCAGTGGATTGTCGAACAGGTTTAGTAGGAACAGCTTAGTTGGCCTTAGCCGACAGGGATCTCTTCAAGCAGATTTCCCGTTACCGTTCCCGGCAGGGCACCGGGAGCTTGAATCTGCCCGTCGGTGAAAGTGCCGTAACGCGGGTTTAGTGTGATGGATGCATCCGAAATCAGGGTGTTCATCTCAGTGATCTGCTCTTCACTCACAGCGCCACTCTGCACGGTGTTGACCAGTAGCAGGTCGCGGAACATTTCACGAACAGGGGGAATAATCTGACTGACTGACAAGTCACTGTTCGCCTGCGCCAGCGTACCCTCTAGGGTCTGCTGCACATCTTCCTCACTCAGCCCAACCCCAACTTCATCTGCTGCCTGAAGTCGGACAGTGGTCTCAACAAGAAACCCAGCCATCTGATCACGAGGAACCTCAACCCCGGACAATTCAGCCCACTGCGTAACAGTGTCTGTCAGGTCCGTTTCTGAGAAGCTTTCACCATTCACAATGAACGCAGTTCCCGGACTACCTGATGTGCCACAGGCAGAAAGTCCTAGTGCAACCGCCGAAGCGAGTGCCGCTGCGGCCAGTGTCTTACCAATGGATCGAAATTTATAGGCTCGAGCCACTTCGCCCCCTTCGTGGAAATCTCCGCTTCCCAGTGTACGACAAACTCGGGCCCCTAACTCCGCGCTATGGGAGCACTGAGGACTTTCAACAGGTTCTCAACCCACTCTAGAAGCTCCTCATCGGCCGGGGATGACTCTGAAGCCATGCTCGGTCGTGAGATCGGCACAAGGATTTGGCGAACCGTCGGCTTGATGGTGGTCCCCGGATAGAGGCGTTGCAGTCGGAGCGCCTTTGATTCGGGGAGCTGCACGGGGCCGAGCCGCAGGTAACGCCCCTGTGTCAGGGCCTCCGTTATACCGGCCTGCCGCAGCTTTTCTCGCAGTCTCGCTACGGCAATCATTAGATCAACCTCGCGGGGAATCGGACCAAATCGGTCGGTAAGCTCCTCGCGCAGTTCGGCCTCGGTGACATCACTCGTCACCGCTGCGATGCGCCCATAGGTCTCCAGGCGCAAGCGTTCACCCGGCACGTACTCTTCCGGGAGGTGAGCATCCACCGCCAGTTCAACTCGCACATCCGTCGTGTCCTCTACCTTTTCCCCCTTGAACGCCGCAACAGCTTCGGAAACCATGCGTATGTACAGGTCAAAGCCCACCCCTTCAATGTGACCCGACTGAGCGCCACCCAGCAGGTTTCCTGCCCCGCGGATCTCCAGGTCCTTTTGTGCGATGGCAAGCCCTGCACCCAGATCGGTGTTGGAAGCGATTGTTCGCAGTCGTTCGAGGGCGGTCTCAGACAAAGTCTTGTTGGTGCCGTAGAGGAAGTAGGCATACGCCCGCTCCCGTCCTCGTCCAACGCGACCCCTCAACTGGTGAAGCTGAGACAGTCCAAACGTGTCTGCCCGGTCAACGATCAGGGTGTTGGCGTTAGAGATGTCGAGGCCGGTCTCAATGATGGTCGTGGAAACTAGTACGTCAAACTCGTGATTCCAGAAATCAATGATTGTCTTCTCAAGTTCGGCTTCGGACAGTTTTCCATGCGCCACCCGAATCCTGGCTTCCGGCACCAGCTCCTGAAGTCCTGCCGCGACCTTATTGATCGAATCGACTCGGTTGTGAACGAAGAAGACCTGGCCGTCCCGCAGTAGCTCCCTACGCACTGCCGCGGCGACCTGGGCGTTCGAGTATGGTCCCACGAAAGTGAGGACCGGTTGTCTCTCTTCTGGAGGGGTCTGCAACACCGACATCTCGCGGATGCCAGAGATCGCCATCTCCAGGGTCCTGGGGATTGGCGTGGCGGACATGGACAGCACATCGACGTTGGTTCGCAACGCTTTCAGGGTCTCCTTGTGTTCCACCCCGAATCGCTGTTCCTCATCAACCACAACCAGCCCCAAATCCTTGAACTGGACTGACCCTGTCAACAGGGTGTGGGTGCCAATAACGACGTCAACGGTGCCGTCGGCAAGGCCCGCCTTGACCTTGGTGGCGTCCGAGGGCGAAGTGAAGCGGGACAGTTGTGCAACCTTGATGGGGTAACCCGCATAGCGTTCAGCAAAGGTGTCGTAGTGCTGCTGGGCAAGCAGCGTTGTGGGCACGAGGATCGCAACTTGCTTCCCATCCTGAACGGCCTTAAATGCAGCACGCACAGCGACCTCGGTCTTGCCGTACCCGACGTCGCCGGTCAGAAGCCGATCCATCGGGACCCGCTTCTCCATATCCGCCTTCACCTCATCAATCGTCGCCAACTGATCGGGGGTTTCCGTGTACTCAAAGGCATCTTCAAGCTCGCGCTGCCACGGCGTGTCAGGAGCGAAAGCGTACCCTTCCGCCTTTGCACGTTCCGCGTAGAGGCGCACGAGTTCCGCAGCGATCTCCATGACCGCCTTGCGGGCCTTCTGCTTAGTCTTTGCCCAGTCAGCCCCACCCATCTTGGATAGCTTGGGAGCATCTGACCCGGAGTAGGCCGAAACCTGGTCCAACGAAGTTGTCGGAACATAGAGGTTATCCCCGGGTTGACCACGCCGCGCGGCCTGGTACTCAATCACCAGGTAGTCGCGCTGGACCCGATCCTCACCCTTACCCGTCGTTCTGGTCTCTATACCGAGGAACTTCCCGATGCCGTGTTGGGAATGGACGACAAAGTCACCGATTCGCAGCGTCAGGGGATCGATGCCCTTCTTTCGTTTAGCGGCAAGTTTGCGCATGTCCCGAGTGTTCGCGCCAGCACGCCCCGTCAGATCTTGCTCGGTGAGAATGGCGAGGTTCTCAGAGTGCATGACAAACCCGGTGTTACCCGGAGCGGGAATAACCGCAACCACGCCCACCGGATCATCAGCGGTGACATCTTCAACCAGCCGGGCAACAACGTCACGTTCGCGCAGCACCTCAACAATGCGGCGACCAGCCCCAGGAGCTGGCACCGTAACGATGAGGCGCCACCCACGCCCTGCCAATGAACGCAAGTCATCCGTCGCGCGGTCGAACTCACCGCGGTAGGGCTGCACGTCGCGCCCTCCGACGCGCGCGAGTCTGGCGCTAACCACCACTGCTTCCACCGACGCACCGGAAGCATCACCACTGTCACCCTGATCTGGAATGGTGGTGTCCTGCTCATCCACCATGGCGTCGGCGAGGGCGGGTGGCGGCAACGCCGTGAACTCCCACCATGCCCTTGAGGGACCGCGCCCCCATATGTCCTCCAAAGGCACAAAAGAAGCATCCTGGGCCAAGAGAGGAATCGCCCCACCGGCCGCAGCGCTACCCCAGGCAGCAGAGAGAAACTCGTCGGCCGTGCGCAGGAGGTCAGCGCCCCTGGCCAACGTTTTTTCCGGCTCATCAAGGATGAAAAGTGAGTCCTGCGGAATCAGGTCGCTGAGCATCTCCATACCGGACACCAACGAGGGCGCCAACGCTTCAAGACCAGGCGCATAAATTCCCTCAGCTGCCAACTCGAGTATCTCTCGCGCTCCCGGCAGGTCGGACTGCGCCGCAAGCGCTTTCGCCCGAGCCTGCTGGGTGAGGAGGAACTCTCGGGCGGGGGGCGCCCACAGTCCGCCCTCGGCGTCCCCAACGGTCCTTTGGTCGGACAGGTTGAAGTGGCGGATTTCCTCAACTTCGTCGCCAAAGAGCTCCAGGCGGAGCGGGTGGGGGCTGGTGGGAACAAACACGTCAACAATGGAGCCACGCACAGCCACCTGTCCGCGCTTCTCCACCATATCCACTGCTTCATATCCCAGTGCGACCAGCTGCTCCTGGAGTAAACCTGGATCGATCCAGTCTCCAACGTGTGCGGTCACCGGAGTGATCTCACCGATTCCGGCAATGAGGGGCTGCATCAGGGTTCGAACTGGGAGCACAAGAACCGAGATGGGACCCGCGCCTGGGACATCATCCTGCGGATGGGTCAGGCGACGAAGAATAGTGGCGCGTCGAGCCATCGTGTCGACCTGGGGTGAAAGTCGCTCGTGCGGCAGGGTCTCCCAAGAGGGCATCATGGCCACCCCGGTTGTCCAGGCGGATGCTGCCTGGGCGAACTTCGCGCCTTGGCGCCCCGAGGACGTCACCACGACCACGGGTGACTTCACGCCCCGAGAGACTCTCTCTTGAACCGCAAGCGCAACCGCTGCCGGGCGCAGTCCATCGGGGATAACTAGAGTGCCAAACCCTGGTTGCGCCATAGTTGGCAGGGTCGCGGCAAGGGCACCGTCATTTTGGACGACCTCTAGTAGCGCAGAGAGCTCCATGCTGTGTTCGTCGCTCATTCGTCCCTACCTTGCCGAGTGTAGAAGTTGCTGGGTTGGGATGAACCCGCGTCTCACGACATCACAAGCCACATCCGCCGCCATTTCCTCAGTCACCGTCCACTCGGTTCGCTCTGCCTTTGGGATTGGCGCGAGGACGAAGCCTGCCGCATCTTGGCGACCCTGCGGACGTCCAATGCCGATGCGTAACCTCAAGTAGTCTTTGGTGCCCAGAGCAGCTGATATGGACCGCAGTCCATTGTGTCCACCTTCTCCCCCATCTCTCTTGAGTCTGAGGGTATGGGGTTCGAGGTCGAGGTCGTCGTGGATTACTAGGATCTGCTCGATTGGAATGCTGAACCTGCGGGCAAACGCAGCCACGGGAGGGCCCGTAACGTTCATGTAGGTGGTCGAGTAGGCGAGGTAGGTGCGACCGTTGCCCGGACCCGGGCCGAGAAATGCGTCAGCCACCATCAATCCGCTCCTGTCTCTTGAGAAGCTGCTCGCCTCCCTAGCGGCAAGTATCGTCACAGCGTCCCTACCGACGTTGTGACGGGTGAACTGATAGGTGGAACCGGGGTTGCCAAGGCCGACGATCAGCCACGGCGACTGCTTATCCAACGTATGCTCCGTTCATTTGCCTGCGGTTTGGGACCTCTACGCCAGGATCCACCACGGCAAAGTTTACCGATTCTCCCCATCGACCCCTAGGTCCCACAAGTGGGGATGAACGATCCCACTGCGCCGGGGTAGACTCAATCGGTCCCCTGCAAACCGTTCCCACCATAGTCTTGAGGTTCGATGTTCCTCCCCACACGCGATGAATCAGAAGACTGGCTTGGTGTTGTCATAGCGGTCCCTGAACCATGGCTGTCACGCATTAGTGAGGCACGTTTGGCGCTCGGGGACGAGGCCGGGGCAAGCGTTCCCGCTCACATCACAATCATGCCGCCACTTGCGGTTCCCATTGATCAGCGCGAGGCCGTTTTTGAGCACCTCGCTCTTGTCGCGAAGCGCCACCATCCATTTCGGGTCACCGTTAGAGGCACCGGATCATTCCTCCCGGTCAGCCCCGTTGTCTTCCTCTCTGTAGAGGAAGGATCGCGCCAATGTGAAGACCTCGCGGATGACGTCCGTTCGGGGCCCCTGCAGTATGATTTGCGGTTCCCCTATCATGCACACATCACACTTGCTCAGGGTCTAGACGAACCTCAGCTCGAGACAGCCCTTGCCCTAGGGCAAGACTTCGAAGCCACGTGGATGGTTCCTGGCTTCCGACTGGACCGCCTTGATGCAAGCGGCTCCTACAACTCGGCGGCGCTGTTCGACTTCTCCTCCTAGAAACGGATTTGCCTATGTCAAACCCCGACTCCGATGCGCAGTCACCTGACAGCAAGGTTGCACAGTCCGGGGACGTCTCGTACGTCCTCGTGCACGCCAAGCAGTGGAAGTCAGGGGTGCGGGACATTGGGCCAGCATTGCGACAGCAGGGCCTCAAGTCGAAGATCGCCTCGCTAATTGATGTCTACCAGCACAGCAGAATTGGACGCGGTCTGGCGCGGTATTCCATGCAGAAGGGGAGAATTGCCGCGGGTGCAATCTCCTATATGGCAATCTTCTCGCTCAGTGCCGTGGTCACGGTCGCGTGGGTGATCTTTACTCACTTCTTCTCCGCAAGCGCTGCGTTCCAGTCTCTGGTTATCGATACGGTCAACAGGTTTGTTCCCGGACTGATTGCAAACCCGGCGACGGGCACGAGCGGGATTGTTGATCTCTCCGACATATCTCTGGGCAATGGGACCCTTGTCGCGGGCATCATTGCATTCGTTGCTGCGTTCTGGACGGCGATGCAGATTATCCGCTACATCGTGGACGGACTCCGATCCATGTTCGGCCTTCTTGACTACCCTGGCACGGCAGTGACCGCATACCCCCGGTACTTTGCCGGGTTGATACTGCTCTTCCTAGGAGTGATCACGACCGCTGTCCTGACGGTTATGACCGGACGCTTCGAAGAGTGGGTCGTGTCGGTCTTCCCGGGAGTCCGCGAGATCCTCGAAACGCACACCTTTGGGGCCATACGTCTCGGAGTTCCCTCACTGGTTGACTTCCTCATGTTCATGGTGATGGTGACATTTGTGGCGCGCATCGCGGTGCCTCGCCGCACCCTCCTTATTGGGGCCGTCATGTTTGCAGTTGCTTCCACCACCCTCCGTTTTGGTGGTGAGGCACTGATGGGCGCGTCTAACGACCCCGTCATCGCTACCATCGCTACGGCGGCAGCACTGCTCCTCTGGGTCAACTTTGTGGCACGAGCTGCACTAATGGTCTCGGCGTGGATGGCGGATCCGCCTGCCGTGGTCATGAAGGTTAAGAAGGACTCAGTCCACGCTGACAAACGGCCGAACTACGTCACACTCAGCCGACCCGCGACGCTGGCGTGGCCACACAACCCGGTGACGGGGGACCTTATTCCGGCACATCCATTAGATGCGGATGGGCACGCAGATCCTGATGAACTCGAAGCGAGCGAGGACGATCAGGCTTCAAACTGAACAACTACCGGCGCGTGATCTGAGAACCGCGTGTCCCAGGAAATTGCGCGATCCACCCTCGCTGCGAGCGCACGTACCGCCAGTCCTGGTGTTGCATAGTGGTAGTCGATGCGCCAACCAGTATCATTGTCAAACGCCTTGCCGCGCCAGGACCACCAGGAGTAGGGCCCCGGAGTTGGCCCGGTGAGTGTTCGCACCACATCGCACCAACCAGCGTCGACCCAGCCATTCAAGTAGGCTATCTCCTCATCAAGGACACCGGAAGTCTTGTTGTAGTTGGCCTTCCAGTTCTTGATATCCATCTCTGAGCGAACAACATTGAAGTCCCCGGCCACCAGCGTCTGCGGACCGCCCTCACCACTGCGGGACAACAGTTCCCGAACGCGGGCATCAATGCTCGCCAGGTGGCGCATCTTGGAATCTTGCTTCGGGTCGTTGATTTGGCCCGAATGGAAGTATGCGGACACCATACGCAGCGGAAACCCGCTCGCGGTCACAAGGTCGACCTCTATCCAACGACCTGAATCAACCAGCTCTTCTTGCTGTGCCAGACCAATGGTGTGCTGTGCGCCGGGAGCCAGCCCAATCTTGGTGGAGTCTTTGGCAACGGCAACCCCCACTCCCGCGCGTCCCTTGATCAGTGAGGGCGCAATGAAAGTATCAAACTGGTCGCCAAGAAGATCAGCCGCGATTTTCTCCTCGGCACGCACTTCCTGGAGCAGGATCACATCGGGTTGTGCTTCTTCAATCCACTGCCCCATCCCTTTCCGGTATGCGGCGCGAATGCCGTTGACGTTTACAGAGGCTACAGAGAAACTGGTAGAAGTCACCGCCCCAGTATGCCAGGTGGCGCAGGTAGCCCAGGAACCAAATATGGGATAGCTTGAATCACTATGAGCAACACCCCGGGAGATCCGCCGGCCCCAAGCCATGGTCACTCTCACACCCACGCAACCGCCACCATGTCACGGAAGCGCCTTGCTTGGGCCCTAGGTGTCACAGTATCCATTCTCTTTGTCGAGATAGTCGGAGCTATTTGGAGCGGCTCACTAGCTCTCCTCGCTGATGCCGGCCACATGGCAACCGATTCAATCGGCCTGGTTGTTGCGCTCTTCGCAGCTCACCTGATGACCCGCCCTCGAACAGACAAGTGGACCTGGGGGTTTGCGCGGCTAGAGATACTGGCGGCTGGGCTCCAGGCTGGTCTTCTCATTGTTCTCTGCGGATTCATTGGGTGGGAAGCGGTCGGACGCTTTATGAACCCCACGGCCGTCGAGGCCGGGCCCATGCTCCTAGTTGGTGTCATCGGGCTGGTGGCCAACGTGATCTCCATGTCGATCCTTTTTGGAGGACGCGGAGCTTCCCTCAACATGAAGGCAGCTTTCCTTGAGGTGAGCGCGGATGCCCTGGGTTCCGTGGCTGTCATCGTAGCTGCCCTGGTACTGATGTGGACAGGGTGGCCTTACGCCGATTCTCTGGCTTCCCTTCTAATAGCCATCATGATTGCGGCGCGCGCCGTGGCTATCCTGCGACAGTCAGTCGACATCCTCCTGGAAAAAACACCAAGCGGGCTTGACCTCAACGAGGTCCGCAAGAGGATCTGTGAGAATCCGGCTGTGCGCCAGGTTCACGACCTCCACGTCTCCAGCATCGGCACAGGACTGAACATCCTCACTGCACACGTCATCGTCTCCGAAGAGTGCGTGTCATCTGGTCAAACAGTAGAAGTACTCCACGACCTGCAGGAAGCACTCAAGTCCGGGTTTGATGTCGATCTGAACCACGTCACGCTTCAGATCGACTCAGACCTGCACGCCTCACACGAGGATCTGGCCCACTAACGTTCTGCTCTATGCTTGCAGCTCCGCCTGGTGGACCACATTCTCAAGAAGCATGACGCGCGTCATCGGTCCGACTCCACCCGGATTGGGTGACAGCCAGCCCGCAACGAACTGAACACCGTCTGCCACATCCCCGGCAATCTTCCCGTCCCGCCTTGATACCCCCACGTCAACAACTGCAGCACCTGGCTTCACGTCCTCGGCAGTGACCAGGTCGGGAACCCCTGCCGCGGCGATAATGACATCAGCTGCTCGCATCTCAGCCCGGAGGTCACGGGTCCCGGTGTGGCAAAGAACCGCAGTGGCACCAACGCTACGCTGTCCCAGCATCAGACCCAGGGGGCGTCCCGTCGTCAGACCACGCCCAACAACGCAGACTCGCGCCCCGCGAAGTTCCACTCCATTGTCACGGAGGAGTTCCACAACGCCTCTGGGCGTACATGGTTGAGGGGCCTGTGAGGTGCCCACAATATCTTCAACCAGGAGACCCAGGTTGTACGGGTGGAGGCCGTCCGCGTCCTTCGCAGGGTTCATGAGGTGCAAGATCGCCGACTCGTCAATGTGATCCGGCAGAGGGAGCTGCACGATGAAGGCGGTACAGGATGGATCTGCGTTCAGTCTGCGAACCGCAGCCTCCACATCCGCCTGCGTTGCATCTGCCGGGAGGCGGACGTCGATAGAGCGGATCCCCACCTCTTCACAGTCGCGGTGTTTCGCGCCAACATAGATGTGCGAGGCCGGGTCTTCCCCAACCAGGATCGTCCCCAGCCCGGGCGTCACGCCCTTGGACTTGAGAACCTCAACTCGATCTCGGAGCTGCTGCTTCTTCCTTGCAGCGAGCGACGACCCGTCAAGCGGTAAGGCAACATCTTCCCCTTCGCCTGCGGAACCTGTCGGCCAAGGAAACCTCATGCCATGACCTTGAGATCAGCGATGTCTTCATAGAGCGGGTGCGTTGAAGCGAGAGCTGCAACTCGGTCACGCAGTCCGGCCTCGTCGACCTCTCCGCGAGCACCCTGACGAAGCGCGGTGGCAACGATGTCGGAAACCTCCACAAAGTCTTCCACTTGGAATCCGCGGGTAGCCAAGGCGGGGGTGCCGATCCGCAAGCCCGATGTGACCCTGGGCGGGCGAGGATCGAACGGAACAGCATTGCGGTTAATCGTCACCCCGACGCGGTGAAGCAAATCTTCCCCATCCGCACCACTCAGGGGACTGGCCTGCAGGTCAACCAGCACCAGGTGAACATCCGTGCCGCCTGTGAGAACCGAGATCCCCTCCGCAGTCACATCATCTTGTAGCAGGCGGTCAGCAAGGATCTTGGCGCCCGCAAGGGTACGGGTCTGCCTCTCACGGAACTCCTCCGAGGCCGCGATCTTCATTGCGACGGCTTTCGCCGCAACAGCCTGCATCAGCGGACCACCCTGCTGTCCCGGGAACACAGCCGAGTCAATCTTCCGCCCCCACTGCTCACCCCGTGAAGTGAGGATCATCCCTGACCGAGGTCCTCCCAGTGTCTTATGCACAGTGGTGGTGACAAGGTCGGCGTACGGCAAGGGGTTTGGGTGCAGCCCCGCAGCCACCAAACCGGCAAAGTGGGCCATATCGACCATTAGTGCTGCCCCGACCTCGTCCGCAATTGAGCGGAACGCCTCAAAGTCCAGCTGCCTCGGATAGGCAGACCATCCGGCAATAAGGACGCTGGGACGGACCTCACGAGCGCGGTCGCGCACAACGTCCATGTCGATCAGATAGGTGTTGGGGTCAACGCCGTATGAGTGCGACTCGTAGAAACGCCCTGAGAAGTTGATCTTCATTCCATGCGTGAGGTGACCACCGTGTGCCAGTTCGAGGCCGAGCAAACGATCGCCGGGTGCTGCAAGAGCCTGAATGCCAGCAGCGTTGGCTTGGGCTCCAGCGTGGGGTTGAACATTGACATGATCGGCGCCAAACAGCTCTTTGGCTCGACTGATCGCCAGTTCTTCGGCAATGTCTACCCATTCGCAACCGCCATAGTAGCGGCGTCCTGGGTAGCCTTCCGCGTACTTGTTCGTCAGAACGGAGCCCTGCGCTTCCAAGACTGCATACGGCACGAAGTTCTCTGATGCGATCATCTCAAGGGTTCCGCGTTGGCGCCCTAGTTCGCCCTCGACGACGGCATGGATCTCTGGATCTACGATTGACAGCGGCTGGTAGAGACTAGAAGACAAAACGATACTTCCCCTCGATACTTGCGTGGCTCCCGAACATAGGAACGTACCTACCCTACTGCCCAAACAAGTGCGGGCGGCGCCAAGGTTTGCAGTGGAAGACAGTTAGTCGAGGAGGGCCGTCGCGGTCTGTGAATCAGTGATCAGCACGTTTGCTAAACGGCCTTTCAGCGTAGCTGCCAGCGGAGCAACTTTGTCTGGACCTGTGCAAACAGCTATGGACCACGGCGCCTGCGCTAGTGATCGCAGCGACATTGCGGGAAGGCGCCCCTCAAGCCTGTCTGACACCGGCTGAGCCTCCGCATCAACCAACCTGCCGAGGACGTTCGCCCTCGCGCCGCGCTCCCACAGTTCCTCTAGCTCCACGTGGGACAGGATCCCCGACTTGACGATAATCGATGATGAAGGAATAGATCCGGGTGAGAAGATGATGACGTCAGCACTCTCGGCCTCGTCCACAACGCGTCGTGCTGCGGGTGAGATATCGGGACTCGCTCCCCGCAACGAATTCTCCAGAACCTCGTCAAATAGGGAGACTGTGCCGGGGGCTTTGCGGGCCAGGAGTCGGGTAGCTCCAGAACCAAGCAGCTCATCAACTCCTCCGGGTGCAGCATTTGCTTGAACGACGCGGGTACCTGGGGACCATCGTGGTGCTGCGGCGCGTGCCACCGCTGAAGTTGTTCGACCCCACGCGAGGGCCACCGCCGTCGGACGAGGGCGAATGTCAGCAAGATAATCAGCAGCAGTTTGGGCAACCAGTGCCAGGGTTTGTCCGGTGGTCTCCTGGGTGCCAACAACCTGAACGTCAGCCAGGCCGAAACGTGATTCCAGTTCAATCTCGAGTGAACGGACCCGGGCCTGTGCATGACGAATACGAATGTCGACAACTCCGGAGTCCTCACCTTCTTTGAGGAGGCGTCCCACGGTCCAACGAGTGCACCCCATTCTCTCCGCAACAGCTGCTTGGGTAAGGCCATCGAGAAAGTAAAGTTGGGCGGCACGAAGTACAGCCCGCTGGCGCTCACTTGTTGGAAGCTTTGCCACGGGTGCAGCGCTATCTGCTGGTGTTGTCACGGCTCCTCACCCAAAACTCAATGTCGTTGGTCGAGTGTACGCAGGTGGCCCCCACTCGACGCAAGGCAATTTGTTGCCGCTAACATCATAAGCGTAAAGCCGCAGGTCAGAACACATGAAGAGGTGAGACGTCAGGCCTCAGCCCGGCCAAGCGCCCAGCCAAGCGCCCGGCCCACCCAGCCCACTGCCCAGCCCCGGCCACGGACGCCTGCCCCGCATCGGCCCCAACCAAGCGTCCAGCGCAGCCTTTCGCGAAATGTATACGTGGGGGCGAAATGTTCGTCTGGGGTACGTACCCCAGGGGCGCTTTTCATCCCCACGTATACATTTGGCAGCGTCCGTCTCTCAACTCATTGGGGCCCTGTGCGTGTCCGACTGCCTGTGGGTTTGGTTGGGGGCTGTGGCTGGTACGCCTTACGGAGCCGGTTGGGCTTAGCGAGCCGGTTAGGGCATGGGGAGCCAGTTAGGGCATAGGGAGCCGACCAGGCTGGCATAACGGTGTAATCCCTGGCTGTGCTGGGCCTATCGGGCTCCGTATGGCGTAGGCGGCTCCGCAATGCTGGGGAACCCCGCGGGAGCCTTGCACTTGGGTCGCCCCACCCACACCGGGGCGCCCACACCAAACCGGGTCGCAGCAGATGAGGAAGGGGTCGAACCATACCGGGTCACAACACATGAGGAGGGGGCCGAACCAAACCGGTCCGGCCCCCTCCAACAAATCTGCTACTACTTGATGAAGCCCATCGCCTTCACGGCGTCGTACTCTTCAGTAAGCGCAGCAATGTTCTCTTCAATGCCGCCGCGCGTGCCAGCGTTGATCTCAAGATCGTCAACGATCTTGTATTCGCCACCCACCGAAACGCAGGGGAAGCCGAACGACAAGCCCTTTGGCACGCCGTAGTGTGTGCCGTCAGAGTAGTGTCCAACCGTCACGAACTCGCCATCCTTGGTGCCATTGACCCAGTCATGCATGTGGTCAATTGCAGCCGAAGCAGCCGAAGCAGCCGAAGACGCACCGCGCGCCTCGATGATTGCCGCGCCACGCTTGGCAACTGTTGGGCGGAAGTAGTCCTTCAGCCACTCTGCCGATACCAGCTCATCAGCGGGTGTGCCGTTGACAGTTGCGTAGGAAACATCCGGGTACTGATCTGCGGAGTGGTTGCCCCAAACAGTCACATTCTTGATGTCACGAACAAATGCATCTGTCTTAGCGGCGAGCTGAGCAATAGCCCGGTTCTGGTCAAGACGCAGCATCGAAGTAAAGCGCTCTGCGGGGACGTCCGGCGCTGCGTTCTGAGCAATCACAGCATTTGTATTGGCCGGGTTGCCAACAACTAGGACACGAATGTCCTCAGCGGCATGGTCATTGATTGCTTTGCCCTGCGGGCCGAAGATTCCAGCATTCGCCTCTAGGAGATCTGCGCGCTCCATACCGGCGGTACGAGGGCGAGCCCCAACCAAGAATGCCATGTTTGAACCTTCGAATGCCTTGTTGGCATCGTCAAAAACGTTCACTGAATCAAGCAGGGGGAACGCCGAATCCAGCAGTTCCATTGCGGTACCTTCGGCTGCGCGCACGCCCTGGGGGATCTCCAGAAGGTTCAGCTTCACAGGCGTGTCATCACCGAACACAGCGCCCGACGCAATGCGGAACAAGAGGGCATAGCCGATATTGCCAGCTGCACCTGTGACGGTTATCGTGCGGGGTTCCAACATTTATTAACTCCTCAGTGTTTGTGAAAAAACAAGTTGATTTCTCTGGTCAATCATAGGTCTGACAACCGCGGTCCCGCAGGGCCCTTAGACCCCGGTGGGAACCGGGCCATCCGGTCACTTCTTACGGTTAGCCAAGTAGTATTCGATGAGTTCCTTGGTTGAAGGATCCTGCTCATCCAGGACCTCACGGTCGCCCTCGATAGCGGGAAGCAGACCCATAGCCAAAACTTTGCCCAACTCAACCCCCCACTGATCGAACGAGTCGATTCCCCAGACGGCTCCCTCAACAAAGGTCAGGTGCTCATAGAGGGCAACCAACTGGCCGAGCACGCTGGGCGTCAAAGCGGGTGCCATGATCGAAGTGGTGGGGCGATTTCCAGTGAACACGCGCGCTGATACCAACTCTTCTGCCGTTCCTTCCGCACGCACTTCGTCCTCAGACTTACCAAATGCCAGCGCTTTGGTCTGTGCAAAGAAGTTGGAAAGTAGCAGTTCGTGCATGTCCGCATCACCGTCCGCAAGCGGCCAGGTCGGGTTCGCGAAGGCAATAAAGTCAGCCGGAATTAACCTGGTGCCCTGGTGAAGCAGTTGGAAGAAGGCGTGCTGTCCGTTCGTTCCTGGTTCACCCCAGAACACTTCCCCGGTGTCATAAGAAACTGGTGAACCGTCCCACCGCACCCCCTTACCATTCGATTCCATGGTCATCTGCTGCAAGTAGGCCGGGAAGCGATGCAGGTACTGGGAGTAGGGCAGCACCACGTGGGAAGAAGCGTTGAGAAAATTCACGTACCAGACGTTCAGTAGTCCCATCAACATCGGCACATTTTTCTCTGCTGGAGTGCTCAAGAAGTGCTCATCCATCTTATGGAGCCCGTCAAGGAACTCAGAGAAAACCTGCGGGCCGAGGACGATAGCCAGGGAGGTTCCAACGGCCGACGAAACAGAGTATCTTCCGCCCACCCAGTCCCAAAACCCAAACGCGTTCTGAGGGTCGATCCCAAAGTCGGCAACGCGGTCCAGTGCCGTCGACACGGCGACAAAGTGCTTGGCAACCGCTTCTTGCGCCTTCGCGGAGTCGGGACCATCAATTACGCCCTCTTCAGTCAGACTATCGAGGAACCACTGGCGGACAACACGCGCATTCGTGATGGTTTCCAGCGTTGTGAAGGTCTTGGAGGTTACAACAACCAACGTTGTCTGAGGATCAAGGTCGCGAACCGTATCCGCCGCGTCGGTCGGGTCAATATTCGAGATGAAACGTGCTTCCATCCCCTCTTTTGCGAAAGGCCTCAGCGCCTCATAGACCATGACGGGGCCGAGGTCGGAACCCCCGATGCCAATGTTGACGACCGTTGTCAGAGGTTTGCCTGTGATTCCCGTCCAGGACCCGTCCCGGACCTGGTCTGCAAACGAGTAGACCTTCTTGAGTTCGGCATGCACCGCCGGCATCACATCGGCTCCATCGACCAGCAGGGCCTCCCCCTCAGGTCGGCGTAAAGCCGTGTGGAGGACGCTTCGGTCTTCCGTTACATTTATCCGCAAGCCTTCAAACATCTGGTCCCGGTGCTCTGTCACGCCCGTCTGCTCTGCCAGAGCCATGAGTTGGGCGAGGACGGAGGGCATAATCAGATTCTTCGAAAGGTCCACATGCAAATCACCGGCAGTGAGGGTGTACCTCTGCGCCCTCTTCGGGTCCGCAGCAAACCACCCACCGATGTCAGGCACGAACTCTTGAGCAGTTTCTTCCAGGGTGTCCCAGGCAGCCGTTGTCGTGGGATCAACCGGTGAGCCAAGTACGGCGTCTTTGGTCATTTCTTTCCTTCTCTCATAGCTTCCTTCATGACCCGTTGTTCGCCCGGTGCAGCGGGCGCTGAACCAGCGATTTGGATGCGTCGCACCTGCAGTTCGGCGTTCTCCAAAGAAACAGTTTCACTCATGAGTCGCAGCGGCAACCACCACTGCTCCCTGGGTCGTCGGTGAACCATATCCAACAGTTCCGACATCATGGTCACGGGCTGCGCTGTGATACCGTCATCGGCCATTCCCATGAAGACCGCATCCGTGTTTCCTCCACGGAACGCCTGCTCAAGGTAGACCACGGCCCTATGGGTTAGCCGAGTAGCGAGAATGCGGTCAAACGCCGAAGGCATCCCACCTTGCTGAATATGACCGAGGGCGGAGTCACGGACATCAAACAACCCTTCACCAGCCGCCTCAATGGCGCGAGAGATAAACTCGCGATCGTAATGCGTTGAAGTCTCCTCATTCATGACTACCATGAACACCCGACGACCGTCCTCGAAAGACTTCCTCATAAGTGTCAAGTCGTGAGATAGGTCGTCAAGAGCCAAATCTTCTTCATTGAGGTAAATATACTCGGCTCCCGAAGCGATACCGCTCATCAGCGCCAAGTAGCCGCACTTGCGCCCCATGGCCTCTGCAACAAAGCAGCGTCGTGAGGCAGCAGCAGATTCCTTCATGCGGTCCAGGGCCCACACCGCATTGTTAATGGCCGTATCTGCCCCAATTGTTAGCTCCGTGCCCGGCAGATTGTTGTCGATAGATGCGGGGACGAGGACGATCGGAATATTCAGGGCTGGGAAGTGCCCCCGCGCCGCGTTGAGGTCGCTGACTGCCATGTAGGCGGAATGCCCGCCGATGACAAGAAGCGCGTCTATGTCATTGCGTTCGATGGAGCGTCCCAACGCGTAGTACTCTTCCGGTTTCGGAACGGGACGGCGCGTCCCGAGGACGGCACCCCCATCAAAGGCCCATCCTTCGACTGCTTCCCAGTTCAGAGGGCGGATACTCTCATTGATGAGGCCGTCCCAAGAGCCCTCAATACCCAGCATTTCCCAACCACAATCCAAGCCAAGCCGAACCGCGGCACGAACGGCGGTGTTCATTCCGGGTGCCAGGCCGCCCGCATGCAGAATCGCAACGCGCTTGGTCTTCTTCCTGTCCTTGGTCAACTGTGGTGGTGCAGAGAGAGTGAAAAAGACATTCCCCATCTGGTAGTAGCTTCTGCCGCGAGCACGCCGAGCAGCGATGTACTCCCCCTCTTCGATGAGTCCAGCAACAGCCTTCGTGTCCTGAATCGACTCTTCGAGGGGTAGTCGGGTCACGCGGTTTCTCCGTACACCGAGGATCACCCCGCGCCCGTACGCGGCGGGATCAAACAGCTCCTGCACCGCGGCGTACCCCAGAAGCGTCGACATCCAACGGTCGTAAGCCGTGGGGGCGCCACCACGCTGAATATGACCCAGGATCGTCACCCGGGCGTCCTCGTCCAACCCCTCTTTTAGTGCTGTCTTGACATCCTCTGTGGTCAGCGATTTACCATAAATGTCCCGAGCACCTTCTGCCACAAGGATGATCGATTCACGGCGGCCAGCCTGCCTTCCCAGCTGCAGCTTCCTGCACATGTCTTGCTGCCACCCGTTTCCAGCGGGTTCTTCCGGTGTGAAAACATAGTCTGCACCGCCAGCAACGCCCGCCATAAGAGGCAGGTACCCGCAGGCACGCCCCATCACCTCAACAACGAATGTGCGCTGGTGGGAGGCGGCTGTGGATGCAAGCATGTCCATCGCGGCAATGATGCGGGTCAGTGCGGTGTCAGCACCAATAGTCATGTCGCTGCCGACGAGGTCGTTGTCGATTGACCCGACCAGGCCGACCAGCGTCAACTCCGGGTAGTCCCGAGCGACCTCAGGGGTGATCTGCCCCTCTTCCACGAGTTCGGCCAAGTGCTGGCCCCACTCGCGACGGAAGTGATCAGCTCCGGTGAGGGAGCCGTCCCCACCGATGACGATGAGCCCGTCGATGCGCTTATCGATGAGGTTCTTGGCTGCCCTGTGGCGCCCGTCATACTCACGAAACTCGGCACTTCGCGCCGTCCCGATGGTGGTGCCGCCCTTACCGAGGATGGAGGATACAGAAGACCAATCCATCTCCTTGATGAACTGCCCACCCCGGACGGCACCATCCCACCCCTCCAATACCGCGAAGGGTTGAGCACCTGCGGCCAGGGCCGTGCGCACAACAGCTCGAACCGCGGCATTCATTCCCGGTGCGTCCCCACCGGAAGTAAGCACCCCGAGTCTGTACGGCTCCCCGGTCCTCTCGTTGATCCCACTAATTAGTTCAACGTCTGATGGTTCAACGAAGTTGCGGATGGACATTTCTGGCTTCCCTTCCCGAGAGAGGCTTTGCTTTCAGGCAGTCGTCCTAAGAGAGTCGCTCACGCAGATTCTCATCAATAGCGCCAAGGAACTCTTCCGTTGTCAGCCAAGGCTGCTCCGGCCCGATCAGGAGGGAGAGATCCTTGGTCATTTTGCCGGACTCAACAGTCTTGATGACCACGTCCTCCAACGTGTTCGCGAAGTCCGCGACCTCGGGCGTCTCATCCAGCTTCGCACGGTGGGCAAGCCCGCGGGTCCAAGCAAAGATGGATGCAATGGGGTTGGTCGAGGTCGGGTTCCCAACCTGGTGCTGGCGATAGTGGCGGGTCACCGTGCCGTGAGCGGCCTCGGCCTCAACAGTCTTGCCATCCGGTGTCATCAGTACCGAGGTCATCAAGCCCAGGGAACCGAAGCCCTGCGCGACAATGTCAGACTGGACATCGCCATCGTAGTTCTTGCAGGCCCAGACATAGCCCCCCTCCCACTTCAGGGCAGACGCAACCATGTCGTCGATTAGGCGGTGCTCGTACGTGAGGCCGGCGGCCTCATACTGGTCTTTGTATTCGGCATCAAACACCTCTTGGAAGATGTCTTTGAACTGCCCGTCGTATGCCTTGAGAATAGTGTTCTTTGTCGACATGTAGACGGGGAAACCGCGCTGCAACCCATATGCGAACGAGGCGCGCGCAAAGTCGCGAATCGAGTCGTTAAAGTTGTACATTCCCATCACCACTCCACCGGACTCCGGGATCTCAACGACCTCGAACTCCATTGGTTCTGAGTCGTCGTTAGGAGTGAACGTTAGAGTCACCGTCCCACCCGTGGGGGCTTTGAAGTCCGTGGCACGGTACTGATCACCAAATGCATGACGCCCAACAACGATCGGCTTCGTCCACGTTGGGACCAAACGCGGAACATTGTTGATGATGATCGGTTCCCGGAAGATGACGCCACCCAGAATATTGCGGATAGTCCCGTTCGGGGAACGCCACATCTTCTTGAGGTCAAACTCTTCAACACGGGCTTCGTCAGGTGTGATGGTGGCGCACTTAATGCCGACACCGTACTTCTTGATTGCTTCCGCAGCATCAACTGTCACCTGGTCATCGGTTGCATCGCGGTTCTGGATCGACAGGTCGTAGTACCGCAGATCGATGTCCAGGTAGGGGAAAATCAAACGGTCCTTGATGAACTGCCAGATGATCCTTGTCATCTCATCGCCATCTAGATCAACAACGGGACCGATTACCTTGATTTTCGCCATTTTCACTCCTCTGACCGACACTGGTTAGCAACTGTCAGCTTACTGGAGTCAACCCCGTCTCTGGGCGATCAGATTGAGATTCCCACTTGAACGGGTTCTGGCTCGAGGCGAATTCCGAAATGCGACTCCACACCGTCACGCACCGCTCTCGCAAGTTCAACCACATCCTCACTGGTGGCATCTCCGCGGTTGGTGAGGGCGAGGACGTGCTTGGTTGAGAGTCGTGCCTGCGCGTTCTCCGTGAGGCCGAATCCTTTCGAGAAGCCCGCCTGCTGAATAAGCCACGCAGCAGAAGTCTTGATCTTCCCCTCAACTGTCGCGTGAGATTCATCCACGCCCGTAAGAGGAGCGTTCGATCCCACTTCAACGGGAAAACGTGGCGCCTTGAAGGGCAGCTTCTCATCTGCCTCACGCTCCGTGAGGATCGGATTGGTGAAGAAAGAGCCAGCAGACCACGTGTCATGATCTTCAGGGTCCAGAACCATTCCTTTGGAGGAGCGCAGTTCCAGAACAGCGGCCCTCACGTCGACCGTAGAGGCCCTGGATCCGACCTCGACTCTCAGCGCGTTTGCTAGCTCCGTATAGCGGATGGGTGCTGACCTGTCGTCCTCGAGCAACTGGAGAGCGACGCTGAGAACAACCCATCGCCCCGTGTGCTGCCAGGTTCGGCCACCACCAGCCTTGCGGTTCGATAGCGACTTCTTCAAAATTGAACTACGGTACGCCAAGTCAAGGCTTGCGCGGGAAAGTAACTGGACCCGGCCCGTGAGCCTGTCATAAGCACGCACGTAGGCCAGGTTCTCACCAATCTCCCTGCCGTACGCCCCAATGTTCTGCACGGGTGCGGCACCGACAGTTCCGGGGATCCCGGAGAGGGCTTCAAGACCCGACCAGTGCTGCCCTATCGCATAGGCGACAAGATCATCCCACGTCGTTCCAGAGGTTGCCTCAACTGTGATGCCACTTCGCTCGCTACGATCGTGAACCGCAAAGTCCCTTCGCGAGTCACGGATGACAGTTCCAAGGTAAGGGGCGTCTGAAACCACCAGATTCGAGCCGCCACCCAGAACAAGCAGTTGGTTTTGGGACTCCTCTGATTCTTCGGGGAGGCGATACCACTGCTTACCGCCCTCCAAGACGCTTGGGATCGCGCGTCGCTCCTTGAGGATCCCGACAGCATGATCGTGGTCTGCCACCACATCGATGAAGTCACTCTCTGTGTCTGCATCGATCAGGGTTCTCGGCACTCCCCCGATCCTCAGCGTTGTTAGCTGAGACAGGGGGGCGGCTTGGCCTTCCATCGCTGCTCCTTGAAACCATGTATCGAGCGTGGGACCGCTCGGCTTGTGTGAAGTTTACTAGGACAGTGTGTCCTTCACCCCGCGGTCCATGCCTGGCCGCTGCGGGCAACAGCGGTTGAAAAATCAAACGCCCCAACCTTACCGGAGGGGCGTCTGAGATAGATCGAAGCGCTTAGCGGGTTTCGCGGTGCGCCGTTGACTTGTTGCAACGCGGGCAGAACTTGTTCAGTTCTAGACGGTCCGGGGTGTTGCGACGGTTCTTCTTGGTGATGTAGTTACGCTCCTTGCACTCCGAGCATGCGAGAGTGATCTTGGGGCGAACATCTGAGGACTTGCTGGCCACGATATTTCCTTAACGTTTCCGCAAGGTGCCTTGCGGGATATAAATAAGCACAAGCGATTCTACGAACGGATTAGGCATCACGCCAACTACCGTGACCCATAACTCACCATTGTAGCGAGGCGGGGACTCGAACCCCGGACCTTACGATTATGAGTCGTACGCTCTAACCAGCTGAGCTACCTCGCCACAACTGTTCCTTGCTTGCGCTAGGGACAGTCAGAGCCCCGAAAGGGAATTGAACCCTTGACCTTCTCCTTACCATGGAGACGCTCTGCCGACTGAGCTATCGGGGCAACAGAGGACAGATTACTTCAGGCACACCATCCCTTGCAAACCGCGAGCGGCCGCTATGTTCGAGATCACGAGCTCGGGTTGGGGTCGACTCTCTTCTCTGAAAACTGACCCCAACCCAAAGGCTGCAACGACGTCACAACACCTAATCGCTTGAGTGCTATTGGTTGCCCTTTGCCGCGACCTTCAGAAGCGGTGAGCCGAATGTCGCATCGCCATCTGCTCGCGCATCAATCGAACCAAACTTCTTATGGTTGGTCACCAAGACGGGTGTTATTGGTGAATACCCCGCAGCTTTGATTGCAGCGATATCAAACTCAACCAAAGGATCCCCTTCACTGACGATGTCACCCTTCGACACCAAGACCTTGAAACCGGACCCTTCCATATTGACTGTATCTATGCCGATATGAACCAATAGTTCAACACCGCTGTCCATCTTCAAACCCACTGCGTGGCCAGTTGGGAAAGTCATGATCACCTTGGCGTCTCCGGGAGCAACCAGCCGACCCTCGCTGGGATCGATGGCCACACCCGCACCAACCGCTCCCGAGGCAAATCCTGGATCCGGAACATCCTTCAACGGGACAACCTTTCCCTGCAATGGGCTAGACAGGACTGTCACGGTACCCGGTACCATCCCGGGAGCCTGCGTCCTCGGCCGCTCCTTGACTGCGGTTGCAACAGCTCCGGCTTCGAGGAACGGTTCTGCGTCCGCAGCAGTGATACCCGCCTGCTGGGCTGGTGTTTCGAATCCGTCCTGGGCCTCTTCCTCCTCAAGGATGTCCACATGCGGACCGCCCTCGGCCTTCTGCTTAGCAATGCGCGCCAAGGCTTCGGCCTTCTGTTCCGGCGTGCGGTAGTCGGTAATGACAACCAATGCCATTGCGGTGCAGAAGGCAACGGCAATCGCGATGACGTACAGGGACATCGGGGAGAAGAGCGGGATGGTGAGAAGCGAAGTGAACGCGAATGCACTGGCTGTGACCCCCGCAGTTCCGAGCAACATCGACCCCACACCAATCGTGAGACCGCCTAGGAAACAGCCGACAAGCATGCGCGGATAGATCCGCGCGAACCGCAGGTGAATGCCGTAGAGAGAAGGCTCTGAGATCCCACCAAAGAGTCCGGCAATCAGGGCGCCTGTTGAAGTTTGTCTCATCTGAGCGTCACGCTCACGCGCAGCGATGAATAGAACCCCGGCGGTTGCCCCAAAGCAAGCGAAGTTCCAAGCGCCCATGGGGCCCTGGATGAAGTCGTATCCCAACGTGTCTATGTTCATCAGCATGAGGGCGTTCAGTGGCCAGTGCAGGCCAAGAGGCACCAGGAATGGGTAGAGCATTGGGATAAGCACCGCAAACAGAATTGGTGCAGTTGTGTTCAACCACGCGAGTCCCGTACCCAGGATCCCACCGAGCCACACACCGAGCGGGCCCAAGATGAACCCTGTGATCGGGATCATGATGATCATTGAAAGGAAGGGGAGGAACACTAACTGAAGGCTCTCAGGAACAACCTTCTTGATGCCGTGATAGACGACTGCGAGGAGTGCCGCCATCATCAATGGGACGAACACATTTCCGCCGTAGTCTGACAGCAGAAGCGGAATCCCGAAGATATCCGCACGGCAAGACTGAGTTCCCAGGGCCTCGTTGGTAACACAGGTGATGTCATCACGTGAAGAAAGGTTGATGAACTCGGGCGTCATCAGCGCGCCCATGATCGCCGCACCTAGCCAAGGGTCGACGTTGAGCTTCTTCGCAGCGTTGTAGGCCACCATGATTGGTAGGAAGTAGAAGACCGAGCGCCACATTGTGTCTAGGAACTGCCAGCCTGCCGGCTTCACCTCAGCACGGAAGTCTTGGACTCCGAAAGCGTCCATCACCGCGGCAAAAGCGATAATTAGCGAGGCTCCCAGCAGCACGCCCAAGATGGGCCTGAAGCTGTCTGCCAAGTATTCAAAGAACCCGTCCATCCACGCGTGCTTGCCGCGGGGACCTTTCGAACGCGCTTCGGCCTTCACATCGTCAGCCGACTTGGCAGCGGTGGTTCCCATAGCTGGAAGATTGTTGATCTGTTGGAACACGGTGGCTACACCACCGCCGATTATGACTTGGTAGCGATTCCCGGCTTGGGGAACCGATCCCATGACCACGTCAATGTTATCTAGTGCTGCGGAATCTACAAGTTCTGAGTTGACCAGTTGAAAACGCAGACGCGTGGCACAGTGCGTCAGGCTCTCGATGTTCTCTGGTCCCCCTACTGCATCCACAATTGCTTGCGCAGCTAGTTCAGCCATGATGGTTGCCCTCCAGTTGTCCTCCCAAAGACGTCGGTGTCTTCGGCTAGCAGTCTCATTATGGCGCGAATCATACTTCTGTGGGGGCTGGATCGCCCAGCTTCAATGAAACGGACGGGAACCACCGTGCGCGGCAAACTAAAACCACTGTGCGTAGCAAACTAGAACCACCTTGCAGGCCTTGGGATAACCTGCCGATGCTCACTAGATTCCGGCCGTGCGGAGTCAGCAGGGCTTGCAGAGCCAGTGGGCTGTGCAGAGCCCGCTACGCCATAGCGAGCCAGCTAGGCCCAGCGAGCCGACCAGGGCTTGCAGAGCCCGCTACGCCTTAGCGAGCCAGCCTGGTCGAATAACGCTGTTTTATTGACTCGAACTAGGCCTAGTCGGCTCGCTATGGCGTAGTCGGCTCCGTATCGTCCAAACCTCAGCTGAGACATGGAAACAACAAACAAGCACGCAAAACACGCAATTTCAAAGTCGCTCTCCACGCAAAACTAACAGGCGCTTGACACCCCTCAATGCCCGCGTCCACACCGTCTAAGACACCACGTTCTGGCCGACATCCCCAGAATAATTGTGCGCGTTTGGCGCAGTCTTGGATAACGGTGCGAGTTTGGCGCAGTCTTGGATAACGGTGCGAGTTTGGCGCAGTCTTGGATAACGGTGCGAGTTTGGCGCGATTTCGCGCATCATTACGCCGTTATTCAAGCCAAACGCGCACCGTTACGCCAAGCGCGCACCGTTACGCTCGGGGGCGGCCCCAAACAGTACGACACCGGCATCACCACCGAAGACGGACTCTGGGCCAGAAAAGGATGGGCAGGCAAGTGGCAACCCTAACGACACGCCCAAACCCCGGAGTTTAGACACCAATAATGGCCGCATCCCCACCAAAACCCCGGGCCGGGCAACGGAAAAGCCCGGTTCCGTTAGGTTCCGGGCTTTCCTACTGTGGCGGATGAGGGATTTGAACCCCCGAAGCATTCCGCGGCTGATTTACAGTCAGCTCCCTTTGGCCACTCGGGCAATCCGCCTTGCACCCTCAAGTGGGTGCCGTGAAAGATTACCAGCTTTTGGGCCCAATCTTCCACTCCATCCCGGAGGTAGCGCGTGATCTCTCGCACCTCATCCGAGCCCCTCTAGGAGCATTACTAACGCATGACTAGCGATAGTTCACAAACTGCAGGGCAACATCCAGATCCGCCCCTTTGAGCAGTGCAATCACGTCCTGCAGGTCATTGCGAGACTTAGAAGAAACCCGAACCTCATCACCCTGGATCTGAGCTCGTACTCCCTTTGGCCCCTCATCACGGATCAGCTTCGTTATCTTCTTCGCGGTGGGTTGATCAATCCCCTCCTTCAAAGGGACAACCAACCGGTAGATCTTCCCGGCTATCTGCGGCTCACGATCCGTCAAGTCAAGCACTTTCAGCGACACACCACGGCGAACAAGCTTCGACTGCAAGACATCAATGACCGCCATGGCCCTCTCTGCAGAGTTCGCCTCCACAACGATCGTCTCCCCGACCTGCTTCAGGGATGCGTCCACTCCACGGAAGTCATAGCGGGTGGACACCTCCTTGACCGCCTGGTTGACCGCGTTGTCAACCTCTTGCGCATCTATCTTCGAGACAACGTCAAATGATGAGTCAGCCACTGGCATTTCCTTACTGTTGGTTCATCTCTTCTTGCATTGCATGGAGCCGGGCAATCCGATCCTCCATAGGAGGGTGCGTCGAGAACAGCTTCGTCATGTCCTTGCCACGGAAAGGATTGGCAATCATCATGGCAGAGGCGCTCTCACGGTCCGGAGTTCTCTCCATCGGAGCCTGGCGGCCCAGGTTGTCGATTTTATTCAAAGCCATGGCCAGTCCGACCGGATCGTTCGTTAGTAGCGCCCCGTCCTCGTCCGCGTCATACTCCCTGGATCGCGAAATACCCAACTGGACGATCGATGCAATCATCGGCGCAGCCAGTGCGGCAATGATTGCTGGAAAACCTGCCCCCCGGTCGCGGTCACGGCCACCAAAAAGAAGTGCCCACTGTGCGAGACTCGTGATCAGTCCCGCCATCGCAGCAGCGACCGAGGACGTGAGGATGTCGCGGTTATACACGTGCATGAGCTCATGTCCGAGGACGCCCCGTAGCTCCCTTTCGTTAAGAACCTGCAGTATGCCTTCCGTACAGCAGACTGCGGCATTCTGCGGATTGCGTCCCGTCGCAAATGCGTTCGGGTTCTGCGTCGGAGCAATCCAAATGGATGGCATCGGCATTCCGGCCCTGGATGTCAGGTCTTCAACAATCGCGTAAAGTCCCGGCGCGGCCTCCCGAGTGACGGGATAGGCGTTCATCTGCTTGAGCGCAAGAGTCGCCGAGTTCCAGTAGGTGACGAATGTTGAGATCACTCCCATCCCGGCGAAGATCCACAGCCACAAAGAATCGTTGGTCCCGGCTGAAATTGCAGCACCGAGGGCCAGCAAGATCGCCCACATCAGGGCAAACAGACCAACGGTCTTCGTTGTGTTCGATAGGCGACGGTTCATGGCCTATAGCCTAGCTCTCCCTATGAGTTTGGCCCCGTGAAGTCTTCAAACCGCTGCGGCGCCGTCGGGCTGCCGAGCTCACCCGGCTCACCCACAAACGGGTCAGCCGCCCAGTCTTCACCCGAAGCAAGACCGAGGGACTCAACATCTTCCCCGGCAGCGATCTCCATCATCTTCTTTCTGGAAATCACCTTGACGCGTTCTCTCGTACCACCGCTGGGGAGAGGACCCCACTGCGATCCCAGCTGCTGCTCGTAGGCATCAAGCAGCTCCCACCCCTGCCAGTCAGTGAATGACACACCGCGGGCCTCTAGCAGATCTTCAACAGGGCCGGCAGTTGGTGCGCGCAAGACACCCGCTTCAGCGTCGGCCACCAGGTTTGCGATGGTCTCTTGTGCATCTGACTTAGTTGATCCAATGAGGCCAACCGGTCCACGCTTAATCCAACCCGTTGCGTAGAGGCCGTCCACCGCAGCGCCGTCTCCGGTTGCCTCCACAACGCGGCCCGCAATGTTAGGGACGACACCTCTGAGACTATCGAAGGGCACTCCTGGAATCGGCGAAGAGAAATAGCCCACCGCCCGATATACGGCTTGAACGGGCCATTCCGTCAGGGCCCCGGTCCCCTCAACAGTTCCATCCCCGGTAAGTTCCGTGCGCTGTGTGACAAGTGCCCGGACATTTCCGGCCTCGTCAGCCAAGATTTCTTCCGGCGCCTCAAACATGTGCAGGTAGATCCGCCTCGACGCCTTGTGGTCTTCCGGATCCCGAGAAGCATAGGAGGTGAGTGTCTTTACTACCTGGCGTTGCTGGTTTGATGACTTCAGGGTCCGCTGTGAGCCCTCATCAAAATCAAAGTCTTCTTCAGACACGATGATGTCGACGTCCGAGACATGCCCCAGCTCACGCAATTCAAGCGGAGTGAACTTGACCTGCGCGGGACCACGCCGCCCGAAGACATGAACTTCCTCAACGGGGTTTGCAGCCAACTGAGCTGCCACGTTTGAAGGAACATCCGTGGTGATCATCTCGGGAAGATGCTTGGTGAGGACTCGCGCCACGTCCAAAGCAACATTTCCAACGCCGATGACCGCCACTTGACGTGCTTCTAGGGGCCAGGTGCGCGGATAGTCGGGGTGACCGTCGTACCAGGAGACAAAGTCGGCCGCACCGTAAGACTGTGGGAGGTCCACGCCCTCGATATCTAGCTTGGCGTCACGGTCGGCACCCGTGGCAATGATGATGGCGTCGTAGCGCTGACGCAGCTCCTCTACGGAGATATCCCTTCCGACCTCGACATTTGCGAAGAGACGAATATCGCCGCGCTGAAGAATACGGAAAAGTGCAACAATGATTTGTTTGATGCGCGGGTGATCGGGGGCGACCCCGTACCGAACAAGACCGTAGGGAGCGGGAAGGCGCTCAAACAGGTCGATGGAGACATCTAGATCAGACTTGGCGAGAATATCGGATGCGTAGATCCCAGCGGGACCCGCGCCGATAACGGCCACTTTCAAACTACCGGACACGGATTTTCTTCTCTTACTCAGGCTAACGAAACTGGCCCCAATCCTAGCTGGCTTCAGGCAGCCCGATCCACCATGAGCACCGCGAACGCGACCAACGCCTCTTTTGCCTCTGACTCAGGTAGCGGGTCGAGGGCGTCAAGCGCACGCTTCGTCCATTCCTTTGCAAGACCACGGGTTCTCTCAATGACGTCGTGCTGTCCCAGTAGGGTAACGACCCGGCTCAGTTCCTCATCAGACTGTAAGTTGCCATCAAGTAGTTCGAGTATGACCTTCCCGTCCTCGTCGAGGACGCCACTGGCAAGATCTTGCCTCAGGAGTAGCACCGGCATGGTGTCCACGCCCTCGCGAAGGTCGGTTCCCGGGGTCTTCCCGGTCACCTCGGATGGGGAAACGATGTCGAGGACGTCATCGGCCAGCTGGAACGCGACTCCCACATACTCACCAAAGTCTCGAACACTCCGTGAGATCTCCGGTCCCGCCCCCGCGTGGAGCGCGCCGAAATACGCAGCAGCTGACACTAGTGAGCCTGTCTTGTCCGCGAGCACCTGCAGGTAGAACTCGACCGGGTCGACCCCTTCGGGCGGCCCAAAGGACTCGTTCAGTTGGCCAAGGCACAGCCTCTCAAACGTGTGTACGTTATAGAGAATGGTTTCCTCACCGAGGGCCGCCATTATTGATGAAGCACGCGCAAAGAGCAGGTCGCCAGCGAGGATCGCCCGGTTGTTTCCCCAAATCATTTGTGCGGAGTCAACCCCCCGACGCGAGGGGGCAGAGTCCATGACGTCGTCGTGGTAGAGCGAGGCCAAATGGGTGAGTTCAACTCCGGTTGCTGCCTTGAGCACAGACTCTGACTGCGCTCTGTGCGGAGCACCAAGGTGACTACACACAAGTGTCAGCATCGGACGCAACCGTTTACCGCCTGCAACAGCAAGGTGCCGGGTCAGATCTTCGACAAGATCCCGTTCGGTCGAAACGGATTGGCTCAGGAGAACCTCGACCTCGTCAAGGCCCTCCTGAACTGCAAGTTCCAACTCCCCATCCGAAGCAGAATCAAGGGACGCGATCATGGAATCAGGATCGTAATCTGGTTGAGCAGATCGAGCACAGGGGCCGGAAAGATTCCCAATAGCACGGTAAGAACCGCGGTAACCCCGATGGCTACCTCTGCAAGACCCGCGGAACGCACCACGGCCACGCCCTCGGCCGGCTCACGGAAGAACATCACCTGGACGACACGGAAGTAAACCGCAGCCGTAACCACGGAGGCCGCAAGGCTGATGCCAACAAGCCATCCGAGGCCGCCCTGTATACCAGCGGAGAAAACAACAAATTTTCCAATGAAACCAGAGGTAAGCGGAATACCCGCAAAGGACAGCAGGAAGATCAGCATCGAGAAGGCGAGGAAGGGTGACCTCTTACCGAGGCCCGCCCATTGGGAAACCAGATTAGCTTCACCACCGATTGCACCATCAGCAGACTTGACGCGAACCAGGCCGACGATGCCGAAAGCCCCCACCGTGGCGATGCCGTATGTCAGGAGGTAGAAAGCAACTGCACCCGCGGAACCTTGGACCAATGCGAGTACGCCGATGAGGACGAAACCCGCGTGGGCTACCGACGAGTAGGCAAGAAGACGCTTGATGTTCTTCTGTACTAGGCCGCCAAAGGTACCGAAGATAACGGTTGCCGCCGCGAGCACTGCAAAGACCAGCGCGAAATCCCATTTGAGGTGACCCGCAACCGAGAAATAGAAACGCACGAGTGCGCCGAAGGCAGCCACCTTGACACCTGCAGCCATGAAACCTGTGACTGGAGTGGGAGCACCGGTGTAGACGTCCGGAGTCCACTCATGGAATGGGAAGGCAGCAACTTTGAACAGTAGGCCAACCATCACCATGAACACACCAATAAGGAGGATCATGTCCATTCCTGCAACCGTCGGCACGGCTGCGGCAATGGCTCCAAGACGGAGTGACCCACCGGAGAATCCGTACAGAAGAGCCGAACCCATGAGGAAGAACGCAGATGCAAACGAACCCAGGATGAAGTACTTGATCGCGGCTTCCTGCGACAGGTCGCGACGCCTACGGGCAGATGCCACCAGGATGTAAAGCGGTAGCGACATGACTTCCAACGCTACGAACATAGTCAGCAGCGAGTCCGTTGCCGGGAACAGCATCATGCCACCAATGCTGAAGAGCACCAGGGGGAAGAACTCACTGCGCTGGTAGTGCTTGGCGAGGCTCAGCGCCTCTTCACCAGAGCCGGGTCGATCTGAAGGTTGGGCCGCGAAGGCCCCATCACGAAGTTCTGAGCGATCAGCAAGCACCAGCAGCGCCAAGAAACCAATCAGCGTGATGATGACCTGCATTGCAACGGTCCACGTATCGTCTACGTACTCCCCAACCACAGTCGGGTCGGTGCTAGCGCGCAGCCACTCCGCAACTGACGTAACAAACGCGGCTGCCACAACCAACAGTGACCAGACAATGTTGATGACTCTGCGGTGCTTGACCGACGCAAAGGCCTCGATGAGGACCCCGATAACCGCGCCACCCAGAACGATAATGACCGGCACAAGCGGCACCCAATCGATCTGGGGCGCAGTGAAAGTAGGCTCCATTGGGATCAGCAAGTTCACTGTGCATTCCCTTCATTGAGGTCAGCGGTGGAAGAGGGCGAGATGATCCCCAGGGCGGGGCTACCCGTCACCTCGGGTGCCGTCTCAGACACAAACGTAATGTTGGGTTCCAAGTTCTCTGAAATCTGCTGTAGCGACCCAACGAGTGGTGCAGACCAGATGCCTAGGACGACCATTCCAACGATCAGCGGCGAGACTACCAACTTCTCGCGCCCGTCCAAGTCGGCCAGCCCTGCGCGCTGAGGATTGATTGGACCCGTGAACATCTTCTGATACGGCAAGAGGATGTACATGGCTGCCAAGATAACGCCGGTGACGGCAAAGAGTGCCAACGGTACCGAGACCTTGTAGGTCCCCATGAGCACCATGTACTCGGGGACGAACCCGGACAGACCAGGCAGTGCAATCGAGGCGAGCCCCGCAAAAAGCCAGGTTCCAGCCAGCACCGGTGTCACACGTTGGAGACCGCCGTAGGAAGAGATCTGTGCACTGCCCCCACGCTGCACCAGGAACCCTGAAATCAGGAATAGTGCGGCGATCGACAGGCCGTGAGCAACCATGTAGAACATTGCACCGGTCAGTGCCAGGTCTGAGCCAATGAAGATGCCGAGGACGATGAAGCCGAAGTGGGACACCGAGGTGAACGACACCAGCCTCATGAGATCCTTCTGGCCATTCGCCGCAAGCCCGCCCCAAATAATGGAAATCACTGCAAGGACAAGGATTGTGGGGCGCACCATTGCGGTTGCACCCGGAAGGAAGGACACCGCCATGATGATCATGCCGTAGGTGCCGATTTTGTCGAGGATACCCACCAGCAGAGTGGATGTCCCAGGTCGTGCTTCCGCAGCCGTGTCGGGCAGCCAGGTGTGAACCGGCACCATTGGGGCCTTGATTGCAAATGCAATGAAGAGGGGAAGGAAGATTGCCATCTGCCATCCCACCGAGAGAGTCGGCAGGGTCTGCTGCAGGAAGTCGTAGCGGAACAGAGTGCTGGTTCCGCCCATCCCGAGGGCGCCAATCACAACGATTCCACCCAGCATGACCAGGCCACCCGCTAGCGAGTAGAGCAGGAACTTCATGGCAGCTCGACGGCGGTTCTCACCGGTTCCGTAGCGCGAAATCATGAAGAACACAGGGATCAGCATGGCTTCAAAAGCGATGTAGAAGAGGACGAGGTCGTAAGAGGCAAAGATGATGACAATGAATGCATACAGGGCCATGATCAGGGCCGCATAGCCTCCACCACGTACCTCGTCGTCGTCCTCGTTCTTAGCAGCAATTAGGACCAGCGGCACCAGGAGTCCCGTCAGGAGCAGCATCACAAGTCCGAGGGCGTTAACTCCCAGAGACCAGGTGATTCCCAGGGGTGGGATCCATTCGTATGACTCAAGGAGTTGAGTCGTTGAGGAAGCTGCCCAATCGAATGTGAACGCAATAACCACGAAGGCGATCAGTTCAAGCACTGAAGCACCCAGAGCGATGACGCGACCTTTGGCGCGAGCGGCGGGGACCAACCAGATCACCAGGGCAACGAGCGCCGGCAAGACCACCAGCAGTGTTAGCCAGGGCCCTGTCGAGGGTGTGGCAACCGCCGATGCAAACATCTGCGTAGCAGCGGGAATGAGATTCAAACTTTCCACGATTCTCCTCCGGCCCTAGAGCCTGAATCCTAGGACGATCGCAACTATTACAACGACGCCACCAAGCATGTAACCGGCGTAGGAACGCAGGTACCCGGTCTCGGTCCAAGCGATGACTTTACCGGTCCAAACACTGAGTCGTCCCAGCCCATTGATGCCCCCATCAATGCCGTACCGATCAACTGCGGTGACGCCTTCGACGGCGGCAGTGGTGGGTGCCACTGCAATAACCTCATTGATCTCGTCCTGGTAGAAGTCATTGCGCGCCGCGCGACTGAATGCGTTGCCGTAAGGCGCGGCCTTCGGTACTGCTTCTTTACCAAACTTGACCCAGGCGAAGGCCGCAGCGATCAACACGAGTACCAGTGTGATGATCTGGATCCAGATAGCACTCAGCACGGGCTCAGCGTGATCTACCGGACCAATGGCCGGAGTCAGCCAGGTAGTGAAGACATCATTGATGGAGAGGACCCCGCCGAGGCCGACTGCGAATACCGCCAAGATGATCATTGGAACAGTCATTATCGGCTTCGATTCGTGCGGGTGCACTGCACCGCCATCGACATCAGATGTCCACCGGGCCTTGCCGGAGAACGTCATGAAGAACATTCGTGACATGTAGAAGGCGGTCATTGCTGCGCCGAGGACGGCCACGGATCCAAATACCCACGCGGCCCACGGTGCATCCGCACCGGCGAAGGTCGACGTGGAGAATGCGGCTTCGATGATGTGGTCCTTTGACCAGTATCCTGAGAATGGTGGGACGCCAAGGATTGCCAGCCAACCCATCATGAACGTTATCCAGGTAACCACCATGAACTTGCGCAAGCCACCGAAGCGACGCATGTTGACCTGGTCGTTCATGCCGTGCATGACGGAACCTGCACCAAGGAACAGGAGCGACTTGAAGAAGCCGTGGGTTAGCAGGTGGAAGATTGCGAAGGCCCAGCCAATCGGACCGAGTCCAGCGCCCAGCATCATGTAGCCCAACTGGGACATTGTGGATGCAGCCAGGGCCTTCTTAATGTCGTCCTTGAACGAACCGATCAGGGCCCCAAGGATCAGTGTTATCAGGCCGACCACCGCAACGCACGCCATCGCGATTGGAGCGTAGATGAAGATGGTGCCCGAACGAACGATGAGGTAGACACCGGCAGTCACCATGGTTGCAGCGTGGATGAGGGCGGAAACCGGGGTGGGGCCCGCCATCGCGTCTCCAAGCCAAGCCTGAAGGGGGAACTGGGCGGACTTCGCACAGGCGGCGACCAGCAGGAAGATGCCGATTACCGTTGCCGTGCCCTGGCTCGCACCAGCGACACCAGCGTTGACATCATCAAATGTCGTTGAGTTGAACGCCGCAACCATCGCCATCATAGCGATCAAGAAGCCCACGTCACCGATACGGTTCATGATGAATGCTTTGTTGGCCGCAGAGGCGTTGGATGGCACCTGGTTCCAGAACCCGATTAGCAGGTATGAGGAAAGACCTACACCTTCCCAACCGAGGAACATGGCCGTGTAGTTGTTGGCCAGGACCAGCACCAACATGGAAGCGATGAAGAGCACCAGGTATGCGAAGAAGCGGCGTCGTGCGGGATCATGCTCCATGTATCCCACCGAGTAGACCAGAATCAGGGAACCAACCAGGGTCACCAGCATGACAAAAGTCATTGACAGTGGGTCAACCAGCAGACCGAAGTCAACCTGGAAGTCTCCCGCTGGAATCCACGTGAAGAGCGTCTGTGTGAAGCGACGGTCTGACGCGGGAAGACCCATCATCTGAATGAGGATTGCTACACCCAGAGCGAAGGAGAACCACGAGGCAGCAACCGCAACCCAATGGCCCCACTTGTTGGTGCGATTGCCCCCGAGCAGTAGGAAGGCAGCCACCGCCAACGGAACAACGAACAGCAACGATGCAAAGGCTGCGGGGCCTGTGGCTTCCTGTGTTGCGACGGGCCCGACCCAGGCATCAGAGGCGGGAAGTACGGCGGCTACGGCCGCGAGCATAGAATTCATCTCTCCACTACTTCCTCAGTGCGACGTTCTGGTCGAGGTCGGTTGTGGCTCGACTCTTGAATATCGCCACAACGATCGAGAGTCCCACCACCACTTCTGCCGCGGCCACGATCATCACGAAGAATGCCATGACCTGTCCGGAATAGTCACCCAGGACTCGTGAGAAGGTTATGAAGACAAGGCTTGCTGAGTTGAGCATCAGCTCAACTCCAAGCAGTGAAATGATCACCGATTTACGCACGACGACGGTAACAGCGCCGATGGAAAACAGGATCCCGGCTAGCGCGATGTAAAATGCGAGACTCACTTTGCCTCCTCCGTTTCCTCTGTAGCGGTGTCCTCAGAGTGCATCTGCATCATGCCGGTCGGAGCTCCGTCACCGCGCATACCCCACGCCTTGGACTGCTTGACCTCAACCTTGCCACCCCACGGGCTCACCGAACGATCATCCGTTCTTGCCAGCCGCAAGGCTTCTGCCACCTGGGGACTTACTTGGCCCATGGGCTTCTCAAGTCCACGCAGACGCAGCACACGTGGGATTGATTCTTCGGAAACTTCCAGCGTGTCACCGGCGATTGCTGGGTTGTCTACAGCGTTGCCCGTAGCCCAAACACCGGGCGGCGGCATCTGCCCGACATGTCGACCAGCCTTCTTGTAAAGCATCATCCGTGCCTTAGCGACCGATCGCTGTGACAGCTTCGGTCCCAGATTGTCGCTGTGCGTCAGCAAAACCGCGCCGACTGCAGCGGTAATGAGCAGTGCCGCCACCACCTGAATGGTCAGCCAGTGTTCTTGGAACAGATTCACGGCAAGAGCGGTAACGGGAACGTTTGAGTACGGGTCATCCGCTATCTGGCCGGGCCCGGGAACAGTTGAGATTACAACCGCGGAAACCAGAAGAACCGCTAGGGCCCCACCAAACAGCACGCCCGCCCAGATGAACCCACGTCTCTGTTCAAGGTATCCGTCCGTTGCACCCAGACCAATCATCATGATGACGAATAGGAAGAGCATCAGGATCGCGCCCGTATAGACGATTACCTGCACGGAAGCATTGAATGGGGCTTCAAGCGCGAAGAAGAGGATGGCCATTCCCACCATGACCACGACCATGCTGAGGACGGCGTAGGCGGCCTTACGGAAGAGCAGCACCCCGAGTGCCCCACACACCATCAGTGATCCGACAATCCAGAAGAGGACCGCCTCCCCCGTCCCGCTCATTTGGGGCCACGCCCCCATGGGCAGCAGAGACATCAGTTGGCCTCCTTCTTTGCTGGTGCTTCAGCGCGCGCCGGTACTGGTCGCGCCGTCGCCAGAGAGGGATCATCGGGACGGTTTTGCTTGACCCAGTCAATCTGTGCTTGGGTCGGTCCGGTGATTTCACCCTCGTAGTAGTCGATGTCGCTTGTCCCCTCAACCATTGGGTGGGGGGCCGCCAGAGCGCCTTCGGGAAGCTTTGCGAGCAGCATGTCTTTGTCATAGATGTCGGAGATGCGCTCGTACTCGGCCAACTCAAAATCGTTGCCCATTGTTAGCGCCCTGGTCGGACACGCGTCGATGCAGAACCCGCAAAAGATGCATCGCAGGTAGTTGATTTGGTAGACGCGCCCAAACCGCTCCCCTGGAGAGAACTGTGCATCCGGTGTGTTGGACGCGGCCTCAACCAGGATTGCATCAGCCGGGCATGCCCATGCGCACAGCTCGCAGCCGATGCACTTCTCAAGCCCATCCGGATAGATGTTGAGGTTGTGACGCCCATGGAACCTAGGTTGGACATGTGGCGCTTCGAACGGGTACTGCTCGGTGACCATCGGCCGGAACATTGATGAAAATGTCACGCCGTATCCTGCAACCGGCGCGAAGAACTCACCGATGGGGCCTTTCGGGTCCCTCTCGTAGCGCATCTGCTTCGGATCGTCAGTCATTGCTATCCTCCTCAATTGCGGGAATAGTTTCATCCGTTTCAGCAACGGCAGTCACGGCCACTTTTGCGCGACCTGCCCGAGGCGAGGGCGGCAGCTTCTGACCCAAGACAGGCGGTGCCGGATAGCCACCCAGGAAGGCGTCGAAGGGAGCATCCGGGTCAACTCCTTCTTCTTCACCCTGGTCTGAAGGTGTAGCAACCAGATAGACCACAACTGCCACCAGGATGACAACCGCAAGCATGACCGTAAATAGGACCAACCAGGATCCAGAAACCCAGGTCTGCACGCCACGCATGACGGCAACCAGAACGATCCAGACAAGGGCGACTGGAATGAGGCCCTTCCAACCCAGGTTCATGAACTGGTCGTAGCGCAGACGAAGCAGCGTTCCACGAGTCCAGATCATTGCAAACATCAGCACCCAGATCTTGAAGATCAGCCAGAACATTCCCCACCAGCCGTCATTGAGTGGTGCGATGTGGCTGAAAGGCCACGGTGCGTGCCATCCGCCAAGGAACATGGTTGCTGCGACCGCTGAAACATTGAGCATGTTGATGTACTCAGCCAGGTAGTACCAGCCGAACTTCATCGACGAGTACTCGGTCATATGCCCGGCCACCAGCTCGCCCTCGGCCTCTGGGAGGTCGAATGGGAGACGGTTGACTTCACCCACCATAGAGATCAGATAGATGACGAATGCTGGTGCGAGGGCGAAGGCCCACCAAACACTTCCCTGCGAGGCAACGATCTCTGACGTGGACATTGTCCCCGCCATGAGGAACACGGAGACCAGCGCCATTCCCATGGAGAGTTCGTATGACACCATCTGGGCTGAAGACCGCACTGCGCCGTAAAGCGGGAGTGTTGAGCGTGCTGACCAACCGCCGAGGACGACCCCGTAGACGCCGAGTGATGTGATCGCCAGGATGTAAAGAGTGGCAACGGGCATGTCCGTAACCATCAACGGCGTGGAGTGGCCAAACATGTTGACATTGGGCCCAAACGGAATCACTGCCAGGACGGAGAAGGCAGCGAACGCCATGATGACGGGTGCCAAGAAGTAGAGGAACTTGTCGCTTCGTTTCGTCCAGATCTCTTCCTTGAAGAGCATCTTTCCGGCATCGGCAATAGCCTGAAGCAAACCTAGAGGACCCGCGACGTTGGGGCCGTGTCGGGTCTGCATCCGGCCAAGCGCCCGCCTCTCAACCCACAGCGCCATGATGACGGAGAGGATCAAGAAGAGGACAATGAAGATTGCCTTAATCAGAACCAGCCACCAGGTCGTATCTGAAAAGTCAGCAACCGTGTATTCAGGGACGCCCCAGGCCGGGAGAAGCCCTGCCGTGGAAGTCCCAAGTGCTGTGATCGTCAGCCCGCTCATCACTGGGCCACCTCTCTTGCAGGAGTAATTGTCACGTGGCCGCCGGCCGGAGCCAGGTCCTGGTTGATTCCCTCACCAGTGGAGCATTCGGGAAGCCAAACTGTCCCGTCGGCAACTTCAGCCGCCTCAATAGGGACCGTCAAGGTGCCTCTGGGACCGGAAATCTCAACCTGGGAATCGCCGGCGATAGCCAGTGACTCCAGAGACTTCTTCGATACCAGGGCGACGACTCGGCGTGCGCTGAGCCTGAGGTCGTCAGCACCATCGAGCATGCGGCCGAGGCCGACCATCACCTTATGGGAGGCGAGAACAAACTTGTCATCTGGCACAGCTGCAGATCCTGACTCCGGATCCGCCTCCGTCTTCGTCCTAGCTCCGCGCCACGACATGAGAGGGTTGACCTCCGCATACACGTGGTTGAGGCTCTCAACACCAAGATCAATTCCAAGTTCGCTGGCAAGCATGCCGAGAACTTCACGATCAGGCATGGTGCGCGATGCAATCGACTGGCCGAAGGGACGTAGGCGACCTTCCCAGTTGATAAACGTGCCGTTCTTCTCGACGGGAGGCGCGACCGGGAAGACAACATCCGCTAGGGAAGTCACTTCCGTATTGCGAACCTCCAGAGCCACAACAAAGCTCGTCTTCTCAATGGCATCGCGCGCTGCGGCCGGGTCTTCCCAGTCGCGCAGATCGATTCCACCGATGACGAGGGCGTCTAAGCGACCTTCGGCTCCAGCCTTAAGCATCTGCGTCGCGGTCAATCCTTCGGCCGCTGGTAGCGCGCCCCAGCCAAGTGAATCCCTGGCTTCAGCATCTGCCACGGGGCGCCCGAAGGGCAGCAGGTTGGGTAGCAGACCGGCATCAACCGATCCCCTGTCGCCGCTTCTGCGAGGAACCCATGCAATCTTGGCTCCCGTGCGTGAGCAGAGGCGTTCAAGTGCCGCAAAGAGCCCGGGAGTCTGCGCGGCGCGTTCACCCACCAGGATGACACCGCCGTCGGCAAGTCCTTTGAACAGGTCCGCGTGTGCGCCATCTTCCGCGATCGCATCAACGGCCGCTACTTCGTCACCTGGGCGAGCTGCAATAAGCTGCGCGTCCAACTTTTCGCTTCCGCGTGACAGTAGTGGAGCGATGGTTGCGACCTTCACCGTTCCGGCGCTCAGCCCCTTACGCAAACGCAGGAACAGCGAGCCACATTCGTCCTCGGCCTCGAAGGCCACAAGGAGTGCGGTCCCGCTCTTCTGGACGTCCTCGTATGTAACGCCGAGGCCGCGTCCCGCGACGTGGGCTCCGAGGAAGCCCAGTTCCTCGTCACTCTGTCTGCGCCAACGCGAGTCCACGTTGTTGGTACCGAGGACCACCCGAGCAAACTTTGACCATGCCCAGGCATCCTCAAATGCGCTACGTCCCCCGGGGAGCAAGCCGACACCGTTCCCCTTAGCGGCTTTTGCGAGGCCCTTGGCGGCGCGGTCAAGCGCATCAGACCAAGAGGTGCTAACGAGTTTTCCGTCTTCGCGTACAAGGGGAAGGCTGAGGCGATCCTGTTGTTTGTACCAGGGGAACGCGAACCGGTCTTTGTCGGTAATCCACTCCTCGTTGACCTGGGGATCATTCCCGGAGAGCTTCCTGGTCACCTCCGCGCGACGAACGTCAATGCGTACCGCGCTTCCGGAAGCATCGTGCTCGGCGACCGAAGGCGTTGAGACGAGGTCGAAGGGGCGGGCACGGAACCGATAGGTTGCCGATGTCAGCGCACCGACCGGGCAGATCTGAATGATGTTTCCCGAGAAGTACGAGGCAAAGGTGCGCCCCGCCATGTCCTTGTCAGACTTCTTTTCAGGACCCGAGTAAACGGAAGAAATGATGCCTTCGCGCCCGTAGGGGCCGGAAATGTCGGTACGTTCCGGGCCTGCGACGCCCTCGACGAAGAAGTCAAGAACTTCGGCGTCAAAGGTACCGACCTGCTCACCCATGAAGTGGTGGTGATCCTCTGGCGAGGAGCCCCCACCGCGACCCTGGAGATCGAGGAAAGCATCCCCGGGGATCTCTTTGGCAAACCTGACGCAACGCTGGCAGAGGATGCAGCGGTCCCGATCCAAAAGAATCTGGGTGGTGAGCCGCATCGGCTTCTTGTAAACGCGCTTGGCACCGTGGAAGCGAGAATCCGGCTCGCCCTCGGTCATTGCCTGGTTCTGCAGTGGGCATTCGCCGCCCTTATCGCAGATTGGGCAATCAAGGGGGTGGTTGATGAGCAGGAACTCCATCACGCCGGTCTGTGCCTTGAGCGCAACCGCAGAGGTGTGCTGCGTGTTGACAACCATCCCGGGGCTGACTTCGATGGCGCATGACGGCTGAGGCTTCGGCATCATCCTCAAGTTGCCATCACGGTCGGGGGTTCCCACGTCGACCAGACACTGTCGGCATGCGGCGACCGGCTTCAAGAGCGGGTGGTCACAGAAGCGCGGAATGCGGATACCAGCCTGCTCGGCAGCGCGAATAATCAGCGTTCCCGCGGGAGCTTCAACCTCGGTACCGTCGATGGTGAGCGTCACCATGTTGTTCTCAGTCACTGAGCACCTCCCTGGGGAAAGATCGTCGAACGCTCATAGGGGAAGAGTTCCCATGCGGGCGTCGTCATTCCGGCTTCGAACTCCTCGCGGAACAGCTTCAGAGCCGACATGACCGGGGTAGCGGCAGCGTCACCGAGGGCACAGAATGAGCGGCCCGCAATGTTCCCTGCAACGTCGTCAAGTAGTTCGAGGTCGCCAGGGCGTCCCTCACCTCTCTCAAGACGCAACATGATCTGCTTGAGCCAGTAGGTACCCTCACGACAGGGGGTGCACTTGCCACAGGATTCGTGCTGGTAGAACTCCGTCCACATACGGATTGTTCTCACCACCGATGTTGTTTCGTCAAACATCTGCAGTGCGCGGGTGCCAAGCATGGAGCCTGCCGCCGCAACGCCCTCGTAGTCGAGGGGAACATCGAGATCCTTTTCGGTGAACAGCGGGGTTGATGATCCACCTGGCGTCCAGAACTTCAACTTGTGCCCCTTGCGGATCCCACCGGAGTATCCGAGGAGTTCCCGCATGGTGACACCGAAAGGTGCCTCGTATTGGCCTGGCTTCTCTACGTGTCCTGAAACGGAGAAGAGGCCGCATCCCTTCGATCGCTCAGTCCCCATTGAGGCGTACCACTGTGGGGAGTGACGGAAGACGAGGGCGACATCCGCGATGGTCTCAACGTTGTTGACAACGCTGGGTCGGGCGTAGAGACCGGCGACGGCCGGGAATGGTGGCTTCAATCGAGGGTGTCCGCGCCGCCCCTCTAGGGAGTCGAGCAGTGCTGTTTCTTCACCGCAGATGTAGGCTCCTGCACCCGCGTGGGCAGTGACTTTGAGTCCGTCGAGCAGCCCGGCTTCTTCAGCCTCATGGATGGCTTCCAGCAGACGCCGGTAGACGTGGACGACCTCGCCCCTCAGGTAGATGAAAGCATGGTGGCAGTTGATCGCGCGTGATGCGATGGCCACACCTTCAACCAGCAGGTGAGGGTCCGCCATGATCAGCGGAATATCCTTGCAGGTGCCCGGCTCAGATTCGTCGGCGTTGACCACCAGGTAACGTGGCTTGCCATCATCGGGAGGAAGGAAAGACCATTTCAACCCGGTGGGGAATCCAGCGCCACCACGGCCCCTGATTCCCGCGTCCTTAACGGCTTGTGTGATGTCGGCGGGCGCCATCTCTTTGGCCCGCTTCAGACCCTGGTAGGCACCATTGCGAAGCGCGGTCGCCAGAGTCCATGATTCCTCGGTGTCCCAGTACTTGGTCAGTGCCGGGGTCAAGGGGTCGGGGGCTGTGAAGGTCTCCATCACTTATCTCCCTTCGCTTCTGCGGTATCTGCCGGCCAGACATAGTCGAATGGGTCCACCGGTTGTGGTTCCTGCCAGTCGTTGGCAGCTGCGACGTCAAGACCCTGGAAGGTAGGTTTGCCGCCACTGGGCCCCTGGTTTGCGAGACCGTCGCGGAAGCCAGCCAGTGTACGTTCGTTCTCTTTGAAGGTCCGCATCACGTTTGGACCGCGGGTGGGATGAACCGGGGTGCCGTCCTGCAGGTCGGAGACCAGCGCCTGTGCGGATTCCGGGGTTTGATTGTCGAAGAACTCCCAGTTCACCATGATTACCGGGGCAAAGTCGCAGGCAGCATTGCATTCGATGCGTTCCAGCGTGATCTTTCCGTCGGCAGTTGTTTCATCGTGGCCCACGGCAAGGGTCTTTGAGAGCTCATCGAAAATCTGCTCCCCGCCCAGCACGCCACACAGTGCGTTGGTGCAGACACCCACGTTGTACTCACCGTTGGGGTGACGCTTGTACTGGGTGTAGAAGGTCGCGACAGCTGAAATCTGCGGTTGGCTCATGCCGAGGACGTCCGCACACAGCGCGATCCCATCGGGACTCACGTAGCCTTCCTCCGACTGCACTAGGTGAAGCATCGGAAGCAGGGCTGAGCGTGCGTGACCTTCAGGGTAGCGCGCAATAATCTCACGGGCATCGGCCTCAAGCCGAGCCTTCGTTTCGGGAGCATAGGTCATCTGTCAACGCCTCCGGCTACTGGGTCGAACGAGGCCAGGGAGACAACGACGTCGGCCAGCTGGCCGCCCTCGGTCGCCATGGACAAGGACTGAAGGTTTGAGAAAGAAGGGTCTCGGAAGTGAGCTCTGAAGGGGCGGGTGCCACCGGCTGAAACAAGGTGGGTGCCGAGTATGCCCTTCGGGTGCTCCACCTGCTGGTAAACCTGTCCCGCTGGCACCTTGAATCCTTCGGTTACCAGTTTGAAGTGGTGGATCAACGCCTCCATGGACTGTCCCATGATCTTGGCGATATGCTCCGGGCTGTTGCCCTGACCGTCCGGGCCAACCGAGAGGCTTGACGGCCAGGCAATTTCCTTGTCGGCGATCATCACCGGCGCGCCCTCGGTCTCATCGAGACGCTTGAGAACCTGGTCGATGATGCGGAAGGACTGGTAGCACTCATCAAAACGAACAAGTGTGCGGTTGTACGCGTCTGAGGAGTCGTACGTCGGCACGTCAAACTCGTAGTTCTCGTAGCCGCAGTAGGGGTCATCCTTACGCAGGTCTGTCTCAAGGCCACCCGCGCGTAGCGAAGGACCTGTAAGGCCCAGAGCCATCATCGCGGACATCGACAGGTAGCCCGTACCGATGAAGCGCTTCTTGAAGATCGGGTTCGCGAGGGTGAGATCTTGAAGCTCGCCAATATCGCGTCGTACGTTGGGCATGAGCGAACGAACGTACTCAACGGTTCCCTCAGGCATGTCGAGTGGGACGCCGCCCGGACGCACAAACCCGTGGTTCATTCGCAAACCGGTGATTCGTTCAAAGATGCGGAGGATCTCTTCGCGGCCGCGGAATGCGATGGTCATCATCGTTGTCGCGCCCAACTCGTTACCGCCGGTACCGATGGCGATCATATGTGAACCAATACGGTTCAACTCCATGAGGAGTACGCGAATCAGCGTTGCTCGCTCCGGGATCTGCTCTGTGACACCGAGCAGCTTCTCCACACCGAGGCAGTAGGCAACCTCTTGGAAGAAGGGCGCAACGTAGTCCATCCTGGTAACGAAGGTGGTGCCCTGGGTCCAGTTGCGGAACTCCATGTTCTTCTCAATACCCGTGTGCAAGAAGCCGACATCGACCCTTGTTTCACGGACCTGCTCGCCGTCCAACTCAAGAATGAGGCGCAGAACGCCGTGTGTTGACGGGTGGACAGGACCCATGTTGAGGACGATGCGCTCCGTGGAGATGCGACGCACCTCTTCTATGACATCTTCCCAGTCACCGCCTGCGGCCATGACATCCGGGTAGTCTTCGAGCCTGGGGTCATCGCCGCCGGGCGTCGCGAAAATCTTCGCTTGCTGGCTCATTAGTTGTATGACCTCCGTGTATCGACAGGGGGAATCGTTGCCCCACGGTACTCAATCGGAATACCCCCAAGTGGGTAGTCTTTCCTCTGCGGGTGACCGACCCAGTCCTGGGGCATTTCAATGCGGGTAAGGCCGGGGTGTCCCTCAAAGATCACACCCATCAGATCCCATCCCTCACGCTCGTGCCAGTCGTTACCCGGGTAGATATCAACGATCGAGGGGATGCGTGGATCATCCTCGGAAACCGCGACCTCAACATAGATGGTGCGCTTGTGCGTAAACGAACGGAACGGGTAGAGCCCATGCAGTTCACGCCCCTTATCTCCGGGGTAGTTCACCGTGGAGACACCAAGACACATTTCGAAACGCAAGTCCTGGTCGTCGCGAAGCTGCTTTGCAACGAAACGGAGGTGATCGCGGGTGACGCCGATGATTAGCTCGTCTCCCTGGTTGACGACGACCTTTTCTATGACGTCCTCAACCTTCAGCCCCGCCTCGACAATCAGCTCTTCGAGGACGTCAACGGCCTCGTCAAACCACCCACCGTAGGGGCGCTGGCTGGCGCCGGGCAGAGAGAATGTTTCGACAAGGCCGCCAAATCCGGTCGTGTCACCATCGTCGATAACCCCAAACGAGCCGTGACGAACCGAGATCACCTCGGGGCTTTCAAAACGATTGTCGGGCCGCTGCAGATCCTTTCCAGAATCTGGGCCGACATTATGCCGATCCAACTCACTCATGCGAGAAGCCCTTTCATCTGACTTGTCGGGGTAGCAGCCAGGGCAGCCGCCTCTGCTTTGCGCGCGATCTCTTCACGGTGGGCGCCCAGGGGTTCTTTTCCGATCTGCTCGCGCAACGTCAAGACCGCGTGGATCAACGCTTCGGGGCGCGGGGGGCAACCGGGCAGATAGACGTCAACCGGAACTATGTGATCGCACCCTTGAACAATGGCGTAGTTGTTGAACATCCCGCCGGTAGAGGCGCACGCACCCATTGAGATAACCCACTTGGGTTCGGGCATCGCGTCATAGACGCGGCGCACAACCGGCGCCATCTTCTGGCTGACACGTCCCGAGACGATCATCAAGTCCGCATGACGCGGTGATGCACGGAAGACTTCAAGACCAAACCTTGCCATGTCGAACCGGGGCGTTCCTCCGGCCATCATCTCGATGGCGCAGCAGGCTAGTCCCATGGTGACCGGGAACTGTGAGTGCTTTCGAGCCAGACCGAGCACGTTCTCCATGCTGGTGAGTCCAACCCCTGCGGGCAACTTCTCTTCAAGACCCATGATTATCTCTCCTTAGGTCCAGTCCAGGCCCTTGCGGCGCAGTTCGTAGATGTAGGGAACGGTGATCAACCCTAAGAATAGGAGGATTGAAAACAACCCGAAGAGGCCAAGTTGATTGAACGTTACGGCCCACGGGTAGAGGAAGACGACCTCGATATCGAAAATGATGAACGTCATCGCGACCAAGTAGTACTTGACCGGAAAGCGGCCATCTTCAATGTGCTGGGGTCCCGGGTCGATACCGCACTCATAGTTCTGCGCCATGACGCGGTTCTTCTGCTTCGGGCCCAGAATGGCCGAAGCACCGAGACCGCCGACAGCAACCGCGAGGGCGACTGCCGCCATGATCAGAAGCGGGACATAAGGATTAGTCATCGTTCCTCCCGGTGGCTTGGTGCACTAGGTTCATACTTTTGCCACCACCTTGGTGAGCATGCTGATTAGCCGGTCGTCAACGTCGCCACCGCTTCGTTCATAACCGTCGGATAGAAGCTTGTTTACAAGTTTCATGAGCCTGCGACGTGGCAAACCGTAGTAGGTGCACAAACGCATGATCTTTGGGTTCTCAATAAGAGCCACAAAGATTCGGCCCAAAGAGTAGTAGCCCCCGTACGTCTCAGTGAGGGATTCAGGATAGGAGCTCATGGCAATATCGAAGCCTGCCTCTGAGGACCTCGAGAAGGCAGAAGCCGCGGAGTCTGCTAGGAATCGCCCAGCCTTGAGTGCTGGTGCTATTCCCTCCCCATTGAACGGAGAGACCATCCCGCCGGCGTCGCCCACCAGTGCTAAGCCGTTGGTGTAGTGCGGCTTGCGGTTGAAGGACATTGGAAGAGCTGCGGAACGAAGTGGTCCGACCTGGTTCTCCGGGGTGAACTCCCAATCTGCCGGGAGGTGCGCAACCCACTGCTTGAAAACCTGCTTGTAGGGAAGTTGGGTGGCTGTTGCATCCGATGACACGGATCCGAGGCCGACATTGACCAAGCCGTCGCCGACGGGGAAGATCCAGCCATAACCTGGTAGTAGCTCGGAGTTGCCGGGTTCGCCATTCCATAGCTCGAGGTGGGATTCCATCCAGGAATCATCTGCTCGAGGAGAGCGGAAGTAGGTCCGTGCAGCGACACCAAGGGGCCTGTTCTTCTTCTTTTCGATTCCGAGCGAGGTGGCCAGTCGTGCCGACACTCCCCCGGCGTCGACAACCAGTGGCGCCTTGAACTTGACAAGTCTGGCATCGTTGCCGCGACCCACCCGAGCCTCAACCCCGATAACACGGCCGGTCGCAGAATGTAGCGCACCGATCGCCACATGGTTCTCATAGAGACGAGCTCCCGCACCCTGTGCCTTAGCAACGAGATCCGCATCAAGTTCAAGTCGGGTTCGAGCCATGCCGTATCCAGGCAGTGTCGCCTGCTCCGGCCACTCAAAATAGACCTCATTACCGCCACCAATGACCCGCAAACCACGGTTGCGCATCCAACCGGTGGTGTCCACACCCATGAGTGACAGTTCAGCGACCGCGGCTGGTGTTAGCCCATCACCGCAGACCTTGTCGCGAGGGAACGCCGCTTTGTCTAGCAATGCGACATCAAATCCCAGGGATGCGAGGTGGTAGGCGGCAGATGCACCACCGGGACCCGCGCCAACTATGACGACATCTGCTTCTGCATCGAAGCGAATATCGTCGGCCACCGGGAACTCCTCACACTTATGACACCACGTGGTTCCACGCAGCCCGTCACCTACAGTACCCACATGCAACACGAAAGGCAGAAGTGGCAGATTCGCAACGAAAAGACCTACTGCAACGACAGGGGTAGCCGCGAAATTAGCAAGACGTAACTATCTAATTTCGACTCACGGTCGGACGTCTGGTTTCACACCCCTGTGGAGGGCAACCGTGCCGTAGGTGAGATTTCGGTAGGCGACATCTTTCCACCCCGCGTCAAGCATCATTTCCGCGAGGGTGTCTTGGTCATGCCACTGCAGAATCGACTCAGAGAGATAGTCGTATGCGCCACCTGCCTGAGATGCCATACGCGCGATCCTGGGGGCCACGTGACGAAGATAGAAGCCGTGCGGAACCCGAGCAAACGCGACAGGCGTGGAGAATTCGCAGATGACTATGCGTCCGCCCGGTTTAGTGACCCGATACATCTCATTGAGGGCGAGGGGGACGTCCTCGACGTTCCTAATTCCGAAGCTAATCGTCACGGCGTCGAAGGTGTCGTCATCAAACGGCAGGTCCGTTGCACTTCCCCAAACAAAGGAAATCTCCGGGTGTTTGCCGCGCCCAACTTCAAGCATTCCTTCCGAAATATCGCAGACAACAACGCTCGCACCAGCTTCGTGTAGCGGCATTGACGACGTCCCCGTCCCACCGGCGAGGTCAAGGATTTTCCATCCGGGCTTGGGATCAATAGCTGCTCGAACGGCACGGCGCCACAGGTAGACCTGCCCCAGGGAGATGACATCATTTGCCAAGTCGTAGTTCGGTGCCACGACGTCAAACATTGCCGCGACCTCGTCTGGCTTCTTTGTTTCATCCGCGCGAATGGTCCCAACCTCAAGGCTTTTCTTCACGACCGCTCCATATGCATCTAGTAGGGGTTGTCCGCAGACATTGTTGCATCTCTTGGCGTGGGTGCTTGACGCGGGTGGCCGTAAGGTGTGGTTAACGCCTGCGACAGCGCCGCACCGCTAGGCTAAATGCACGCGCCGAGGGGTTCGACGCTAGAACCGACGATGAAGAGGCTTCTGAAATGGCACACGATTCTTTGCTTCAGCTCCACGTACGGGTGCGGGAGCTTTCGTCAGCACCCGAAAACCTCCTTGATCTTGTCCCTGTCAGCGAGGACGTATCGGCCTGGCTCGGCATGGACGTGTCACTTCTCGGGTGGGGCAATGCCGCTCTCCTCGAGTTTTCAGGTTCCCACGCCATGCGCGATGCTGCGCGCGCCTGGGATTTCCTAGCTGCGAACGCCCTCGTTGAAACAGACTACGAGGGCGCCCCGCCACCCGTGCAGTGGCCACTCTCACTTGCGTCGTTCGGGTTTGCGGCTCAGTCAACCGGCTACCTGATTGTGCCGGAGTTCTCAGTGGTAACAGCCGGTGAGCAAATCTGGGCAGTCACTGTCGCGTCCGGCGTGCGTCCTCCCAACCCTCTTGAGGTGTTGGCAGAGGACCCTGCCCGTGTTCCCCGCCCCTCCGGTCTGTGGACTGAACCCGGCCGCATGACACAGACCCGCTGGAAGGAAGCAGTACGACGCCTTGCGAAAATGTTGCAGTCGGGCGCGGCCTCAAAGGTAGTTTTAACCCGAGACATAGTCGTTTCCGCATCGCAGCCAATCGATGAACGCTTCCTCCTTCGCGAACTGAAGGAACGCTATCCATCCACCTGGGTTTACGCGGTTGAGGGCCTGGTTGGCGCCACACCGGAGATGCTTGCCTCCCTTCGCAGCGGGCGCTTTACCTCCCGGGTCCTTGCGGGAACGTCTGAGCCGGGTGAAGGAGAGAGCTTGCTCGCCTCCGTGAAGAACCGAACGGAACACCACCTCGCAGTGGAGTCCGTCGCCCGCGCCCTGGCGCCACTTGCCGAAGCGATGACCGTGCCCGCGGAGCCCTCTCTTCTGGACTTACCCAACGTCACACACTTGGCCACTGACGTTGAGGCAGTTGTCAGCGGCGCCAACGTCCTCGACATTGTTGGGGCCCTGCACCCCACAGCGGCTGTTTGTGGGACTCCCACAAGCCTCGCGTTCAGCATTCTTGAAGACTTGGAGGGCACCCAGCGAGGCCGCTACTCCGGACCCGTGGGGTGGATCGATGCCGCGGGAGATGGCGAGTTCGGAATCGCCCTGAGGTGTGGCCAGCTCTCAGAAGATCACAAGCAGATCCGCGTTTTCGCAGGTGGCGGCATCATGCCGGACTCTGTCCCCGACCTCGAGCTCGCGGAAACCCGCGCCAAGATGAGGCCCGTCTTGGAGGCACTCGGCGTGGAGTAGTCGGCCCCACGCTAGGGCGGGGGCCTGACTCCCGTCGCTACCGCTGCTGAAGGGTGACGAGAACCTGCTGCTGCACGCCGTTACGCACCACATCCAACGTCACTTGGTCGCCCGCGCTGTACCTGCGCACGTACCCGGTCAGGGAGGGCCCGGAAGTTACAGAGCTACCATTGATCCCAACGATCACGTCACCTTGGATTAACCCCGCTGCTTCCGCTGCACTGCCAGGGTTCACTGTGGCAACTAACGCTCCAAGTCTGTTGTCTTCCCCAACGAGGACGGAAGATGTGCTGATTTGAACTCCAAGCATCGCGTGCTGTGCCGACCCCGTCTCGATGATCTGACTGGCTACCGACTTCGCTAAGTTCACAGGAATGGCAAACCCCAGTCCGATTGAACCGGCTTCCGAGGACGAGGAACCCATCGACGCTATTGAGGAGTTAATTCCAACCACGGCTCCCTGCGCGTTGAACAGTGGGCCGCCCGAATTACCGGGGTTTATGGACGCATCGATCTGGATAGCGTTGGTCACAACGACCTCTGTCTGTGCCTGTGCCGCACTATCCGCGGAACTAGATACCGCCACGGGTCGGTCGAGCGCAGAAATGATACCTGTGGTCACGGTGTCGGCCAGTCCAAGCGGGGCACCAATGGCCATGACGGGCTGCCCAACTTCGAGAGTCGAAGAGTCCCCGAGGAGAGCTGCTGTCAGATCAGTTGGAGGGGTATCTAGAGTCAGAACTGCAAGGTCGGTCGTGGGATCCGTGCCGGTGATTGTCGCCGAGTAGAGGCGTCCGTCATGCAGTGTCACGGTGATATTTCCGCCTTGTGCGGCGCCGGAAACAACGTGATGGTTGGTGATGATGTGGCCGGAGGAATCGATAATGACACCGGAACCACTAGCCGCTTCAGTTGCACCTTCAACGAGGATGCTCACTGTTGCGGGTCGCACAGCCGCGGCAACAGCCTGCCAGTCCGGGGCACCCTCTGTCGCCTCGACCGGTTCGACGACGTCTGCGGGCTCCGAATCCGTAGTCTCGCTACTTCCACCTGTCATTGCGGGAGCGGTGGCAAAGGGAGACTGCGCACCCCACACCCCGAAGACAACTGCCAACGTCACCAAGACAGCCAGAATCATTGCCAAAATCAAAGATGCCCACCCGGGCCCGCCCCTGCGTCCTCGATGACTCTCTTGAGCCCGAGATGCGGGGGGTGGGGTGAACCGTGCGGTATCCATACTCTGCGCGGGGACAACGGCCACTTCTTCCAACGGAATGCGTAGCGGGCGCTGTGGTTCAGTCATGATTCTCCCTTCAATCCACTGGTGTAAGTATGCGGTTCCTACCCCGGTCTGGTCGAGATGATCCAGGAATTTCGGTAACAGCGAAGAACTGGGATTTGCCCCTGACCCGTAGTATCAGATAGCACGCCCACGCAGAGCGGCGAACACTTCGGTTGGCCTTTCCAACGGAACGTGAATCACGCTGCGTCCCACTATCGGCACGGCCAGTGCGCCGCGGAGTTCCCCCACCGTTGCGACCGTCACGGCTTCCCAGCCGCAAGCGCGGGCAGCAGCCGGAATGTCGATCCTTTGCGCCACCGCAAAGTACTTTTCATAGAGCTCTTCGGGTGCGCTGCCATGCTCAAGGGAAGCAAAAATTGAACCTCCCCGGTCGTCCAGAACTATCACCTGGATATCGGGATCGTAATCCGGTCGAGCTGCCAACGTTGGCAGGTCATAGCAGAACGTCAGATCGCCAACCACAACTCGCATCGGCCTGTGCCTCATCGCCTGCACGCCAAGCGCAGATGCGATGCTCCCGTCGATGCCAGCTAATCCCCTGTTCGCAAAAACACTCGCTCTTCCAGGCGCCCTCGCCGCAATATCAAAGGCTCTCACCGCATTCGATGCGCCTAACCACAGGTCTGTTCCCTCGGCCTGCCCCCAAATCTCTTCGGCCGTAGTGACGTGGTCAAGTTTTTCATCGCGACTATGTTGGTCGAGGACGCGATCAACTCGGGTAGCCGCATCCCTCCACGTTGCAAGCCACCGTTGTGCATCATCATCCCCCTCAGAACGGTCGGCCGCAGCGATGGAGGCAGCCTCAACCAGCCCGCGCACCTCCAGTGGCACCACGACCTCGACCTTGCCCCAGAGGTCCGTCCATTCATGGTGGTTTGCCAGTGCCACAATTCGCACATCAGGCCGTTGCAACAGCCTCATCACCTGGCGGGAAAGCGTTGGCTTTCCAAGCACAAGTATCTGCTCCACTTGCGCGCCGCACATCTCAATAACCCAGGGGGAATGCGGGATCCATGTCTCACAGTCACAGAGTCCCGACGTCGGTTCAGCAATCACAGGAATCATGCGCTCACCTGCTTGTTTCGTGAGTTCCCGCGCCGCCGCCAAGTCGCCCGGATCAACGCTGCCCGCGACCACAATGGTGGACAGTCCCGGCTGCACCAGCTCTTCCCAACGCGGAATCTGCGTGCCTGCTGCCTCACGTCCGAGGGCGTAGAGCGCCGGATTCTCACGTTCCTTCCCCTCGATCTGCCCCTCCGTGACAGCGGTGGCAAACGCAGAAAAGTCTGACGGCACCAGCGGGTCAGCTAAAGCAACATTTATGTGTACGGGACCACTACGCCCTCCCATGCCAAGTCCGCGCGCCAGCGCCCGCCACACCCGGTTGCGGACCCCTAAAGCATCAGAGCCCTCTGGAATGTCCACTCCAATGCAGACAGTTGACGAGAACATGCCGGCCTGGTGCGTTGCCTGCGAGGCCCCCACGCCAACCATGTGAAATGGTCGGTCCGCTGTGACCGCAATGACAGGTAGGCCCTGATGCCGCGCCTCTTCCAGTGCTGGGTGAAGTTCGGCGACAGCTGTGCCCGACGTGGTGATAACTGCGACCGGCACGCGTCCTCCCAGTGCCTGCGCCGCACCCAGAGCCCAATAGCCCGCGCCCCTCTCTTCAGCAAACGTGTGAACGTTGACCCGCCCGGCAGCTTCTTCCGCCGCCAGAACGTATGCGAAAGGCGCGTTTCGTGAGCCGGGGCAGTACGCAAACTCAGTTGCTCCCGAAGAGATCAGCGCACTCACAACCGCACGCGCCACTTTCAAACTAGGGGGCTCCATTAGGCTCACCTCTGCTCCTCCCCTTTTCGCAGGACACTAGCAACCCTCTCCAGGCGCTCGTGCCAAAGCTGCTTCACTGAACTCTCAACCTCATCCGCATGGGGGTTCAGTGCGGAGAGCGTCGCCACTTTCGCCTGCTCCACATCAATCTGTCCATCTACCGCAACAAGGGGCTCGGCAAGCACATCACCGACAAACATGGTGGCCGTGTTAAGTCCGCAGGCATGCTGAAGGTTCGGTAACGAGGCAGCAAGCGCCACCCCAGCGGCGATTCCAACTGAGCTGTCAAGGGCAGACGAGACAACAGTCGGAAGCCCGATCGCTGAGCCGAGCCTACGCGCCTGCGCGATTCCGCCCAGAGGGGCAACCTTCAGCACCGCAATGTCTGCTGCACTCATGTCGCGTACCGCTTGCGGATCATCTGAGCGCCGTATCGACTCGTCTGCTGCCAGGGGTACCCTTGTGTGGCTTTTGAGTTCCGCCAAATCCTCGGTTGAGCCAACGGGTTGTTCAGCGTATTCCAAGCCACCCAGCACTCGAGCCGCCCGGTTGAGAGCGTCAAGCATTTCCACGGCATCAGGAACACTCCAGCCCGCGTTGGCATCGATCCTGATCCGCGCCTCCGCACCGTGGTTTTCGTAGAGGGCACGCGCGACAGCCTCCACCCGCTCCAAGTCCTCTTCCAGCAGTTGGCCACGCTCGGCGACTTTAACCTTGGCTGTGCGACACCCACGCTGCTTCTCAACCCGTTGCAGCGCCTTCTTGACGCTGCAGGCCGGAATGGTCACATTGACGGGAACTGCGCCGCGGACCGCACGCGGGGTGGGAATGGTTGCAGATGCTATGCCACTTGCGAGCCACCGGGATGACTCCACGGCGCCGTAGTCCCAAAAGGGCGCAAACTCGCCCCACCCGGCAGGGCCCCGCAAGAGGATGCCCTCACGTCTTGTGATGCCACGGAACCGAATGTTCATCGGCAGAATGAATACTACGACCTCGTCAATGTCCCCAAGGGTCGCCCGCGCGTCGTCACTAAGCCAAGCCAAGGGGAGAGCGGAGAGACCGGGGCGTGGGTAAGTTGTCACCACCGAAGTCTATATAGTGAGCTCATGATTCTCATTGCTCTTCTGGCGGGTGTACTTGGCCTTGCGGGTTCTCTAGCGCTGCGTAGAGACACGGCCCGAGCCCGATCGCTGCGCAACTCGAAGGGTTTGGCAGACGAGCGGTTTATTCTCCTTGCACTACCCGGCGTCTCTCTGTTTCTTCTGGGAGCGGGACTCCTGGGTCTCATACTCCCAGGAATTGGTGGCGCACTGGGCAACGTCCTCGGCGTCCTCCTCGCGATCCCATGTGTCGCCATCATCGGGTTTGGCGCGTACCTGGCAATCCTGGGGTTTGGTTCGGGCCCGGCTCCCAGTTGGGCCAAGCCAAAGTCAGACCGTTAGTCAGCCGTGTAGATTGTCTTGGTCCGCCATCCTTCTGGCAGATTGAAAACGTACTCGACTTCCGGAGTTGGCCCGTAGAACCCGTTATCCGGCAGAGTGGGGTACTGCGTCCCAAACTCAAAGTGCCAAGGTTCAGGCCGCAACGTCCCAAAAGCCTCATGTGTTGGGTTTCGCCATCCGTAAGCGGGGCCGTTCTCAACCAGCCAGACTACCTCGGGATTCTCGTATGAGGTGTAGAGGTCAATGTCAAAGTCAACGGCCACCCCCCAACTGTGATTTGACGTTCCCGGCAGTGTTGTCATTTCGGGCGCGTTCTCATGCGCCCAGACTTGGTCGGCGTACGTGCGATACCCACTTTGGATGGCCAAATCATGGCCAAACTCCGCCTTGAAAGCCACGTTCAAACGCTCAAGGTTCGGGACCGTGGCGCAAAGCAAGCGGTAGGTAGGGGCCCAGGGAACGGGACAGAGTAGTGACTCATCAATGTAGCCATTCTCCGCCTTGGACAGATCTGGGAGGGAGGCTGCTATGCGCAAATCCTTCTCAGTCTGGAATGAGCTGCCAAAACCGCCTGCTATTAGCGCATCCAGCTCGTCGTCAGTAAGCGAACTGGCATCAATGCTGTCCGCGCCCAAGACCACTGCTCTATCCGTCACGGGAAGTGAAGCCAGTGCAGTTGCCAATTGCTGTGCTGCCGTTGCCACCTCGTCAACCGCGGTGGTCTTCACAGGGGCAACAATCCTTGAACTTCCCCTATCCTCAACAACATCGGCGGTGGGCACAGTCTTGATGTTCGTCGCCGCCGTAAAGAGTTGCCGAATTGGCGCCGAAGTTGTCCTGTAGGAGTCCACCAGTTCATCAGGAACGCCCTCGAGGACGAAAGCCGTTCCAGTGGCCTGCTCTGCTGAAGCAACTGCACTCTCCAGAGCCTGGAATGCCAGTAATGCCTCTTCACTGGAAGTGTCCCCCGGAGCCGTCGCAATGGCATCGATATTGAGGGAGTCACAAGTTGATTGCGCTGCGGAAATGACCGCTGCCTCCTGCATCTGCGGCGCAAACGTTACGACAACGGTCTGAGACCGGGTGGTGGCTGGCCTTTGCGCACTGTCGGAATGAGCATATGTTCCAACTACCCACGTGGCAGCGGTTATCACCAACGCAAAGGTAAGGGCACCCGCAACGAGTGCGGTGGACACCCTATTAGCAGCTGCCCGCCTGTAACGGCCCCGCCCGATTGCGTGCTGGGGCACAACACCAGGAGACTCAGATTTCTCCGAGGCCGAAGTCGGCTTGGTATGTAAGTGTGACAGAGGACGTCTAAACCAGTCTTGCACCAGCGCCCCCATTGCCGAAGTTCTCTCCCGACCCCATATCAGGGAAAGTCAAGCTTACATCGAACCCAGTGACCGAACCATGACTGCCTTGATGGTGTGGAGTCTGTTCTCCGCCTGGTCAAAGACGACTGACCGCGGCCCCGAGAACACTTCATCCGTGACCTCGATGCCTTCCAAACCAAACTCTTCAAAGACCTGCCTGCCCACGGTGGTATTGAGGTCATGGAAGGCAGGCAAACAATGCATGAACTTCGCATTTGGACCGGCAAGTTCCATGAGTGCCTCATCAACTCGGTAGGGCCTCAGCAGCTCTATTCGTTCAGCCCAAACGTCTTTGGGTTCACCCATCGAAACCCAGATATCGGTGTGGACAAAGTCTGACCCCGCAACCATATTGATGTCATCCGTCACAGTGATGGTCGCACCTGTGGCAACTGCGATTTCGTTGCCACGCTCAATAACTTCCGGGTCCGGCCACAGCTCGCGGGGAGCGACAATACGCACGTCGCATCCCAGGAGAGCGCCATTTATAAGTAGGGAGCGGCCCATGTTATAGCGCGCGTCCCCTACGTACGAATAGGTGATTTCTGAGAACGATTTCCCACCGGCATGCTCCACCATCGTCAGTGAGTCAGCCAGCATCTGTGTTGGGTGCCACTGGGCTGTAAGACCATTCCATACCGGAACCCCGGAGTCGGCGGCCAGGATGTTGACTTGGCTTTGATCGTCGCCACGAAACTCTATGGCATCAAAGAAGCGCCCGAGGACGTGGGCAGTGTCCGAGATGGATTCTTTGTGACCCATCTGGGATCCCTGGGGATCAAGGTAGGTCGTGGACGCACCCTGATCAGCCGCGGCCACCTCAAACGCACACCTCGTCCTTGTCGAAGTTTTGGCGAACACCAGGACAATATTGCATCCCCGAAGATAGTGGACCTCAGTTCCGGACTTCTTCTGCTTCTTCAAGATTGCGGCAAGCTCGATGAGTCGGTGCCAGTCACGCGGTGTCTCATCATCCTCTTTGAGGAGGTGGGAACCCGGCTTGAGGTATTCAGCGATGTCAGTCATGACGTCATCCTACGGGTTATCGTTGTTTACGTGAGCTCCTTAGAATCAGTTTCAGACACTTTCGATCCCTCGCGTTGGCGCCCTGTTCAGGGCTTCTCTTTTGGCGACATCACCTATCACCGCGGCATCTCGAGAGGTGAGAGTGATGGGGCGTCGGCCGGCGCTAGTCTGCCGTGGGTACGCATCGCATTCGATCGACCAGAGGTGCGGAACGCCTTCCGTCCCCAAACAGTCGATGAACTGCTGGTTGCGTTTGAGGACGCCCGAACTGACGCAAGTATTGCCGCGGTGATCCTGACAGGTAATGGACCGAGCCCCAAAGACGGGGGATACGCATTCTCATCCGGCGGAGATCAAAGGGTCCGAGGACGTGACGGGTACAAGTACTCGGTCCAGGTCCCTGGGAAGAGTGACATTTCGGAAACCGCCAAATCACCCTCCCAACCTTCGGATGGTGATTTGGGGGCAGTGGAGAGAGCCCGTGCGGGGCGGCTGCACATCCTTGAGGTTCAGCGACAGATTCGCACGATGCCAAAAGTTGTAATTGCAGCAATCAATGGATGGGCTGCGGGAGGAGGACACTCGTTAGGGGTGGTTTGTGACCTGGCAGTGGCTTCACGTCAACACGCCCGGTTCAAGCAGACCGACGCAGACGTGGGGTCCTTTGATGCGGGCTATGGGTCTACACTCTTGGCGCGTCAGGTGGGCGACCGCAGGGCACGTGAGATCTTCTTCCTGGCGCGAACCTACTCAGCTGAGCAGGCGGAACGATGGGGTGCGATCAACGAAGCCGTCGACCATGATGTCCTTGAGGAAACCGCAATCGAGTACGCCCGCCTGGTGGCGGGTAAGTCACCGCAGGCTCTGCGGATGCTGAAGTACGCATTCAACCTGGCCGATGACGGCCTGGCTGGGCAACAGCTTTTTGCTGGCGAAGCGACCCGGTTGGCCTACATGACGGATGAGGCTCGTGAGGGACGTGATTCCTTCTTGGAGCGTCGGGAACCTAACTGGTCAGCATTCCCCTACTACTTCTAGAGACTAGTAGCGGCTAATTACCTTGGTGCCCACGTTGGCCCAGTTGTAGAGATCCCGCGCGCTTGAAACCGGCATGTTCACGCATCCGTGTGAACCGGCCGAGCCCGCATCATACCCAAAGCTCGAACGCCAGTATGCGCCATGGGTCGCATATCCTCCGTGGAAATAGAGGATCCACGGGACATTCTCGGTTTCATACTTCGTGCCGTCGGCATTGTTACCGCGCATCGTCTGCGTGGGAACTTTTGCCCACACACTGTACTCGCCAGTGACCGTCGGCGTTGCTGGAGCTCCGGAAACCATGGGAGAAGAGAGGACGGGAGTAGCACCCTCATAAGCCGTAACTGTGTGCGCGGAGAGGTTGATATCAATCCACTTCTCTCCCGGAGCGGCCTGGTACGCCAGATTTTCAGCACCCGGGGCGATGAGTCGCTGTTCGGTAGCACGCGGCTCGACCACATACTCAATGACTCCTACGAAAGGCTCTGTGGATCCCATCGTTTGCACTATTGCGTCTGCCAGTGCTTGCCCGTTGTTCGCTACATAGCCGTCCGCACCCTCGCGGGCGGTCGACAGCACTGTGCCCTGAGCATTCACATTCTGCACCATGGGCTCCGAAGCAACATTCGTTTCCGCGGAATGCTCATCAACCCAGGCCTTCACCAAGGTTGGATCCAAGGTGGCAGCCAGAGACTGATCCTTAGCCTCAAACACTACCCACGACGCCTTTGTCGGTACATCTGCATCATGGCGGATCTCTTCGCGATCCAGCAGGGCAAGCTCAGTCTGCAACCACTGGTTTGCCTGATCAGCGGCCGCAGAAACCACCGCAGAATCATACTCGGGAGCCACTTCCACGACAGAAACCGCGATGGGTGTGAAGCTCATGGCTTTGGCGGCCCGGGTCACCTGATCGGCTAAGGCATCGAGGTCAACCTCAGAGCCAGATTCTGACGCACCGGCGACAAAGACCTGCTGGTCTGCGTCAAACGTGACCTGGCCATTGGCTGCCTCCCGAACCGAATCGCCTTCAAGCCCTCCTACAGCCACCTCGAGCTGCTTCTCATCAACCGTAACGACAGGTTCGATATCACGTGAGTCGAACAGCCCGCTGACACGGGTTATCAGACCCCTGTTCGGCGCAAAGGCTTCGTCAACCGTCTTTTCAACGTCAACTTGAATGCCTATGTCCGCAAGAGCAAACGTTGCGGGAGTGACTTCTCCCTCTAGCACCACTGATTCCTGGGCAATCTGAGCGTTGATTCCCTCAGTTGCCTGCTCACGAGTCATTCCTGAAATTGACTGACCTGCAATGGATGTTCCAGGAAGTGCGTGACTAGCATAAAAGACTGTGACTCCAGCAAAAACTGCAACCAGAAGGGCAAGCAAGCCAACAAGACCTGCAATAACGACTTTTTGCTTGGAATCAAACAGTTTCTTCATAACGCTTACATCCTAGCAATCCCCCATTTTTGGAGTCGATGGGATGTGCATTACGAACGTGCTGCAGATCATCTGAGACGGCGTCTGGACGGACCTACATGAGCGTCGATCTCCAGTTTCGGATTAGTGTTGCTAACTATGATGGTCCAGCTGCTCTCTACGTCTGATCGCGACGTCGCGGTAAACACGCTTGTCAAGCACATCTTTGCAGGACAAACTACCCTGGCCGTCTTGGATCAAGACAACGAGGTGCTGCGTAACCGACTCAAGGGCTCCACCCCCCATCGCCAAGTTGGCGGTGAGCAACCCCACGAACTCATCATCGCGACTTCTGGCTCGACAATGCAACACCCACACCTTGTCTGCCTCAGCACCGATGCTCTGCTTGCCTCAGCAGAAGCGACGAACAACGTCCTCGGCAGTCCGGGGCAGTGGATCACAACGCTCCCACTCAATCACATTGCCGGCATTCAAACCGTCGTCCGAGCAGCTATCAGCGGACACACTCCGATCCTTGCTCCATCGGGCAAGTTCAATGCCAAGGACTTCGCCCAGTTGGTCACCGAGGCGCGTGCGTGCACTCCTTCTTCTGTTCCTCTCTACACGTCCCTCGTTTCCCCCCAACTTCTTGCATGCCTCAATGAAGCACCGCAGGCATTGTCTTGCCTGGATTACGTCCTCGTCGGCGGGGGCTTCATAGACCCGTCCCTAACTGAGCGTGCCAAGCAAATTCGGGCCCGTGTCGTTCGTACGTACGGGATGACCGAAACTAGCGGAGGATGTGTTTACGACGGGATTCCACTGGAGTGCGCAACGGTGAAAATCGACTCTGACGGCATCATTCTCATTGCGGGATCCATGCTTATGAGCGGATACTTCGACGAACCCGCGCCCCTGCTGTACGAGGACGGTCAAGCCTGGTTCAGAACCTCTGACCTTGGGGAAATTGCCGAGGACGGAACCTTAAGAATCACCGGTCGCGTCGATGACATCATCAAATCCGGAGGTGTCAAAGTGAACCTACGGGCGGTAGAGGAAGCTGCTTCATCTCTGGGAATGGGCCGAGTTTGCGCCCTCGCGCTGCCCGACCCAATGTGGGGGCAACAGGTCGCGCTGCTGGTCGAACACGATGATGCGTTATCCCTTCCCCAGAGGGAAATGCGCGCCCGGCAGCTGCGCGAAGCGGTCCGCGGTAACCTTGGCAATGCCGCAGCCCCCAGGACGGTTGGGTTCATCAAGCAGATCCCACTCACATCCCTCGGAAAAGTGGATAGGACGTTGGCAAAGCAACAAATCAATGATTTGATTCGCCAAGGAGACGTGTGGCGACGTTAGATAAACCCATGGCTTCTGCAAAAGACTGGCTCGAGGGCGCACGACTGCGCACACTCCCCGCCGCGGCCGCACCCGTCCTCGTCGGTGGAGGTGCTGCCTTCAATCTTGGTGCGTTCTCAATAGGGAAATCCCTCCTCGCCCTCGGCGTCGCACTGGCCCTGCAAATTGGGGTCAACCTAGCCAATGACTATTCAGACGGAATTCGCGGTACAGACCAGGACCGGGTCGGTCCCACGCGCCTCACTGCAAGCGGGTTGGTTCCAGCCCGCCAAGTGCTTGCCTTCGCCCTCTTCACCTTCGGTGTTGCAGGTGTTCTAGGACTCGCGCTGATCGCTTGGTCCGGACACTGGTGGATGGTGGCCGTAGGCCTTGCTAGCGTCGGCGCCGCGTGGTTCTACACGGGAGGCAGCCGCCCCTACGGCTACATGGGGGTTGGACTGTCGGAACTGTTCGTCTTTGTTTTCTTCGGCCTGGTTGCAACCGTTGGCACGACTTACGTTCAGACCACTAACCTGCCGTGGTGGGTCTGGTGCGCAGCGAGCGGGATAGGGCTGATCTCTGTCGCTCTCCTTATGGTCAACAACATTCGCGACATCCCCACGGACTCCCAGGTCGGCAAGAACACCTTGGCTGTACGGCTGGGAGACGGGGCATCCCGTGTCGCCTACATGGTGATGATCGTCGGTGGTCTGCTACTTGGGGCAGTCGCACTTGCCGGTGCCGGGAGCACCTACTGGTGGCTCTTCGCGGCGGCGCTCCTGCTTGCTGGGCTACCTGGGGCAGTGACTATCGCCAAGGGCGCAAAGGGCCTGGCCCTATTGGGTTCCCTGCGGAATACCGGGCTTTATGCGCTTGCCTACGGAGTTCTTGTTGGCGCTGGCTTAGCACTGAGCTCCGCTATTTAGTGGGGACCGTTTAGAGTGGAGACATGGCACGCATCATGCTGGTGGTACTCGCCCTCGCGATAACGATTTACGCAATCTCTGATTGGGTATCTCGGTCACGCACGTGGACACCCGGCCGCGTCAATCGTTGGGTTTGGTTAGCCGTCATCGTGCTCATTCCGATAATCGGGCCTCTTGCATGGATCATCGTGGGGCTCGTTACCCGTGCGGAGCAGCGCAGAGTCAACACTTCTCCCGACTCAACCCCGCCTCGCTCTTCTCGTCCCGACGACAATCCCGAAGCACTTTCCGACCTTGCGGACCGCATCTCTCGACGCCAGCACCGGAGCCGTCCAGTTCGCAGACCCAACGATTCTCCTCAGATGCCGCCTTCAGACGAGGACGACGACACCAACCAGACGGGTGACGAGGACGAAGAGGACGCCTAGAAGCTCTGGCGAGTTCCACCCAGACTTATCGGCGCACCGCAGCCTTCGAGGTCCCCGGTGTCATGTCCTGAGCCGCCTCCAACAGCGCCAGTGCTGGCTCTTCATAGTTCCATCCCACAAGCACGTCGCCGTCAAACGTCAGCGACGTCAATGAGGCAAGTGAACACTGCCGGTTGAGGGGATTATGGGAGAGCGGTTTGCCATCCAAGAACCTCTGCACCATGACGACCGGCATCTGGTGCGACACCAGTAGTGCTTCGTGACCCCGGGCTTCCTCAACCGCTGAGGCCACCGCTGAGCTCATGCGCCTCGCAATGACCTTGTAGGGCTCCCCCCATGAGGGCTCATGAGGACGGGTATAAAGATGCCAGTTCCTTGGGTGTGCAAGCGCCCAGCGGTTCTTGTTGATCTGGCGCCCTTCAAACTCTGATCCGGCTTCGATAAGCCTTGGATCCGCTTCAACCCGCAGCCCATAGGCTTTCGCGGTTGGCGCTGCAGTCTGCTGGGCCCGAAGCAGCGGTGAGGCGACGACATGGGTGATGTCAGCACCTTCTGCAACTAGGAACTCAGCAACCGTCTGGGCCATCTCCTTGCCCAGAGTTGTTAGCCCAAACCCCGGCAGGCGTCCGTAGAGCACTCCATCTGGGTTATCAACCTCGCCGTGGCGCATCAGATGAATGGTCGTGAAGCTCATTGACTGCTACTTCCCTTGCTCTAGTTGGTTAGGCATCCAGAAGCCACGCTGTTGTCTCACCCGGCAGACGTCCATCCTCAAGTGGGCGCGAGGAAAGAAGGAGGTCTCCGTCAGGCAGATCCACAGCATCCTTTGAGAAGTTCATGATCACCCGCCAACCGTTGGGCCGCACAAACTGCAAAACGTCCTCGGACCCAGTTTCTTCCCAGGTCAACCGCTCTTCAGTCAGCAGCCTCTTCCGTAGAGACAAGGCCTGCCGATAAAGGTTCAGGGTAGAGTGCGGATCCTTATCTTCCACGTCCACCGCGTGGTCTGCAAACCACGTTGGCTGAGGGAAATGTGGCGTTTCAGAACCGAAGCCATAGCCTTGAGCATCCGCCACCCAGGGTAGGGGTACGCGGCAGCCATCACGCCCAATATCGACCCCTGGACTACGGAAGAAAGTGGGGTCCTGACGGTCCGCATCAGCGATATCGCCAACCTCGTGCAAGCCCAGCTCTTCTCCCTGATACAGGTAGGTGGCTCCAGGAAGCGCCAAAAGCAGCATTGTTGTCGCGTCGGCCCGGCGATTGCCCTGCTCGACATCAACGTCAGCTAGCAGACCACCGTCGAGAAGCCACTTCTGACCCACAACGGACTCTTCGCCCTCGAGCAAATCTGGCAGACCATAGCGAGTAGCGTGACGAACAACGTCGTGATTGGAAAGAACCCATGTCGTTGAAGAGTCAGCCCGAGCCGCCAACTCCAAGTTGTAATCAATGATCTCTTTGAACTGGGGAGCGTGAAAATCGGCGCGCAGTAGGTCAAAATTAAACGTCTGCCCGAGCCCCTCAATGCTGGCGTATTTGGCACGCCTCTCAGGATCTTCCACCCAGGCTTCTGCCACCGCGACGCGCGGGGGATCATAGCGGTCAAAGACCTTACGCCACCCCCGGTAGACGTCATGCACCTCATCCCGATCCCACACCGGATGTGTGCCATCCCAGGGCAGCTTTTCCATCTCTGCCCAGGTGGGAAGCGGATCAGGCCCAAAGATGACCGCCTGGTCCTTGACCAGAGAGTGGGCCACATCGATGCGGAACCCGTCGACACCCCTGTCCGACCAAAACGCCAAGACGTCCTCAAACTCTTCACGCACCTCAGGATTGTCCCAGTTCAGGTCAGGCTGCTCCGGCGCGAAGGTGTGCAGGTACCACTGGCCGTCCGCAAGCTGATCCCACTGCGGTCCCCCGAACATTGAGATCCAGTCGGAGGGGATTTGCTCATTCCCGTCCTCGTCAATTCGGCTGTCCCTAAAGATGTAACGATTACGAGCAGGGGACCCCTTGGGTGAGTTAACAGCCTCCTTGAACCAGACATGCTGGTCGGAGGTGTGGTTGGGAACGATGTCGACAACGACGCGAATTCCGGCCTCATGCAAGGCTGCCGTCATCTCATCAAAATCTGCAAGCGTCCCCAGCTCCGGTGCGACATCACGATAGTCCGCGACGTCATATCCGCCGTCCGCTAGTTCCGAAGGATAGAAAGGACTGAGCCAGACAGCGTCAATCCCCAACTCCTTCAAATATGGCACCTTCTCAGTGATCCCGCGAATGTCTCCCAGACCGTTTCCATCGAGGTCGTAAAACGACCTCGGATACACCTGGTAAACCACCGCCTGACGCCACCATTGAGCGTCGGGAACATCCACAGGAACCAACTCTTCAAACTTCGAAGGAAGCGGCAATGAAGGCATTGAGGCACGACCCTTTCACGTAGGCACTCGGTCTCCCAAGCGTACAGGGAAGCACCGACTTTCGACCGGAAAGGAACCTCAGATAGCTGAGTACAGTGTCCTCAACGCGTCATCAAACTGTCTGTCTTCAACACCGATGAGGATCGATAGCTCGGAGGCGCCCTGCGTGATGATACGAATATTGATCTTCGCCCTGGCGAGTTTCGTGAATACCCTTGCGGCAATACCGGGTGTCGAAACCATGCCACGACCAACGACAGCGATCAGAGAGATCCCCTCTTCAACACTAACCGCATCTGGGTGGCAGAAGATCTTGATCTCTTCTACCACCTTAGCCAACTTGAAGCCGATCTCCTCGCTTCGAACCACAACAGAAACTGAATCAATCCCGGATGGAATATGCGCGATCGAAACACCATTGGTTTCAAACACCGAAACCAGCTTCCGCACAAAACCCTTCTCTTCGTCCATCAGGGTCTTCTCAAGTGTGAGGACCGTGAAGTGCTGCTTACCAGCAATACCCGTGATCCCGCTGTGTCCCACCCTGTCGCTATCAGGGACAATAAGTGTGCCTGGATCCTCCGGACGCTCGGTGTTGCGAACGTTGATCGGAATCGACTTCTCACGCACCGGGAAAATTGCTTCCTCATGGAGTACTGACGCCCCCATGTATGACAGTTCGCGCAGTTCCTTGTAGGAAACCGTCTCAATGGGCGCTGGGTTATTGACAACGCGCGGATCCGCCTGGAGAAACCCAGAAACATCCGTCCAGTTCTCATAGAGGTCGGCACCCACCGCACCTGCAACTATCGCGCCAGAGACATCGGAACCTCCCCGTGAGAATGTATGGATACTTCCATTCTGGTCGGCACCATAGAAACCTGGAATCACGGCTCGGTGGATTTCGCCGAGGACGTCCCCCAAACGCATCATCGTTGCATCAGCGTCATAGACTCCGTCACTGGAGAACACAACCACATCCGCTGCGTCGACAAACTCATAGCCGAGGAACTCTGCGAGGAGCAAACCATTGAGGTACTCCCCGCGACTAGCAACATGACCTTCCGAGGCTCCCTCGATGATCTCAGTACGAACCTGTTCGAGGGCGGCTTCCAGATCCTGCTTAAGTCCCAGACCTGTGTAGATATCGCGATACCTGTTTGCCACCAGGGTGAACACTTCCCCGAAATCGATGTTGTGTTCTGCGAGTTGGTGGCACATGTACAGCAAATCTGTCACCTTGTGGTCATCCTTGCGGCGCTTACCCGGAGCAGATGGAACGACGTATCGTCGCGCTTCGTCGCGCGCGATAATTTGCTTGGCAGCCGTGAAGTGCTCAGCGTCCGCCATGGACGACCCACCAAACTTTGCGACAACTACGCGTGACATCTAGAGACCTCTCCCATTGTGTATTGGCCGAGCCAAGTCTAGGGGGATGCCTGCATCGCGGGCGCTTGAGTTCGATTATTGGTCGCTTGCGGGGTAAAATCACCACGATCAACCATGTTGCACGGGCCATTGGACCCACGATGAAAGGACTGCGAGTGAGCGATAGCCACCACAGCGACCACAAAGAAAACTTGAACCGAAAAGAACGCCGCGGGGAGGCTCACGCGCTGCACGTCGACGCAGTTGACCTAAATACCGAGCTGCAGTCGGATCCAAACCTCGGGGAGTTCACCAAGGACAACATCCAGACGGGCGCGGGTGAACACACACCGGGATCAAACCCCAACCGCGAGTGGGCTGTCGATGAGCGCCAGGCACAGGACGACCTCGACGATCGTTCCTAATTTTCTCTCAGAGAGGACCCGCTACCCATGTGGTGGTGGGTCCTCTTTGATTAACCCCGGGACCACGTTGGTCCGGAGGAGTGGGACAAACTTTAAGTAGGGAAGAGGTGGGCTCAAGAATGGCCAAGCATCGCATTCGTAAGGCGTGGAAATCAATCACGGCACAGTCGCGTCTCTCCGTACCCCAGGTCAGCGCCACGGCCCTAGCGGCAATTACCATGGCGGTGGTCTCTTCCCGATTGACCTCGTTCTCTTCTTCAATTCTTATCGTCGGCCTCATTTCGGTTGTTTCCGCCCTCGCCAGCGAGTTTTACCGTATCCTTATCACCTCCAGTGCTGAGAAGACCAAGCAGGTTGTCGCACCAATACTGCCGGTTCTCGCAGGGGAGGAAAGAAGTCAGGGTGCGGAAGCCACTGCGGATGGCACTGAGACTGCGGTCCACACAGACCTGACGACAGCGCAGCCAACCACCCTGGACGACACGGTCGTCGCTCCGGTCGCTGATGTTGTATCCGGACACGTCACTGAGCCGTCCCACGAGGGGACCCCCGAACAGCAGTCCAAGCACCCGATTCTCAGCGCCGTCTTTCACAATCAGGTTGTCCAGATGTCTCTGATCTTCCTTGTTGTCGCGCTGATAACAGTTGGTATCTCATACGGCGTAGCGCGCGCTCAGGGCGGCGACCAGTTCAACAGCTACACAACTAACACTGTGGAGCAAACGCTCACGGATGAGCAGCGCCAAGCCCTGGTCGATGAGACGGTGCAGCGGGTGCAACAACAACTAGCCGAGCAGGACCAGAGCGCCGGACACACCGACGGTGACTCGGGCAGCCAAAGCGGAGCTGCCCCTTCGGATCTGACTCAGATTCTTCAAGAGAACGCACGCCTGCAAGAGGAAGTTGCGTCTTTGAGCGCGCTTCTTGAGACAGAGCAGCAGAAGACCGATGACCTTGCAGCCCGACTTGAAGCCCTGGAGCAACAGTTGGGCCAGCAACAGGAGACACCTAGTACCACTCCTGGCACCGGCACCGGCGGATAGCGGGCGGCGGCTACGCGCTCGCTACTGCCTCACCGAACCACTGGGTGATCGAGGTCGGGTGCGTGATAGCAGTTCCGACAACCGCGGCCCACGCACCAATCTCCATGACCTTCGCTGCCTGGGCGGGGGTGTGAACCCTTCCCTCACAGATGATCGGCAGCTCGGGGAACTCGGCAACGGCCTGCTCTAAGAGCTCAAAGTCCGGACCGTCGGTCTTGGGACGGGAGCCGGAGTAGCCCGACAGCGTGGTGGAAAGGATATCGAAACCAACCTCAGCTGCGGTGCGAATGTCCTCAATCGATCCGCAGTCTGCCATCGTTGAAATGCCCTGATCTCGAAGTGCTGCCACAGTCTGAGCCAGTGTCAGCCCATCGGGACGTGGGCGATCCGTGGCATCCAAAGCGACAATGTCGGAGCCCGCATAGGAGCAAGCGACCGCATGGCGCAGGGTGGGGGTGATGAAAACGCCCTCGTGTCCTTCTTTCCACAGGCCGATGACCGGGACCTCAACGCGGGTCTTGATGGCGGCAATATCTGCCAGACCTTGGCAGCGAATGGCGGCAGCTCCACCAATCTGTGCTGCGTGAGCAATCTGGGCCATGGTCTCTGGGTTACGCATTGGCTCACCCGGGTATGCCTGCACAGAGACGATGAGCCGTCCCCGAAGACCGTCAATTAGTGCACTGTTAGCCATCGCTACTCTCCAATTTCAAGTTGTTTGCTCGCCCAGTGGGCCGCGCCAATCAGTGGCGCTCCTCCGCCGAGGGTACCCCTCTTGATCTGCGTGGCGCTCACTGCTTTGAGGGCTTCAGTGTTGAAGCCTGTCTCGACTGCGTCCCACCAGACACGCCCAGAATTTGCGACTGAACCCGACACGATAATGACGTCCGGATCCCACACGTTTGCGAGTGCCCCCAGGGTCTCCCCCGTTGCCAATCCTGCTTCAGTAACCACGGTGACAGCCCCCTCTTCGCCGGCCTCGGCGAGGTCATCAACCGTCTTTGCATCGCGCTCTTGACCCGTGGCTTTCCCATATGCGCGGGTAATTGAGGGGCCGGAGGCGATCCCTTCAATATGCCCGCTAGTTCCGCACGAACACGGAATGCCGACGGCCCGATGTGCGGGGATATGTCCGAGATGCCCTGCGGCCCCGTTGGCGCCAAAGCGGACAGAGTCACCCTCAACGACTGCGCCGCCCACACCGGTTCCAATCCCGATTAGAAGGGATGACGCGTAGCCATCACCGGCACCATAAACATGTTCACCAAGCCCGTGAGCCTGGACATCCCCGAGGACGTACACCGGGAGACCAACGGCCTCGGACACCTGTTGTGCCAGTGCGGTTCCTGCCCAGCCTGAGATCAGGTCGGTGGCGGAGACAATCGTTCCGCTAACTGGATCAACCACTCCGGCACTTGCGATCGCAACAGCCAGAGGGCTAACCCCAGCCTCTCCCAGGACCTTGCGGACCAGGGTGATGACGGCGCCTACCACTGCCTCGGCACCCTCGGTCGCCGGGGTGGGGAGCTTCGTCTGGTTTGAGAGAACTGGCTGGGACCCCAGGGTCACCAGTGCCGCAGCGATCTTGGTCCCCCCGATATCGACCCCAACAAACGAGGACGGTCCCGCGTCAGAATTTCTCTTCATCACAAACTCCCCACCCTTCGCCGACATCCCTACGCTTCTTGGCTCAGTCGAGCAAACCGACCTCGGCCAAGACCTCCGCGATTGCCTCAACATTGCTTCCTGTCAACGAGGTGACGGGCTCGGGCATGTTGTTGGTTTCGAAAATGCCCATCAGGTTGAGGGCAGTCTTGAATGCACCGACACCTGCCCCAAACCCTGCAACGCCCTCGACCACCTGGGTGATCATCATGAGGCGGACCAGGCGATCCTGCTCCTCACGTACTGCGTCCCAATCGCCACGCTGGTAAGCATCCCACTGACGCACGTAGCCGTGCGGGTCGATGTTGGCGAGCCCGGGAACGGATCCGTCCGCACCAGACATGTATGCCCCATCAACGACGACCTCGTGCCCCGTCAGAAGCGCCAGCGGACTGCCGGCATCGCGGTTCTTGATGGAAAGGATGCGGAATGACACGTCATCGCCTGATGAATCCTTGATGCCGGCGAGGACGCCCTCTTCACCCAGACGCATCAGCATGTTCACACCGAGCTTGGTGTGAACACAGACGGGGATGTCGTATGCGTAGAGCGGAAGATCGATGTTGTCCGCGATCACCCGGAAGTGACGCTCAACCTCAGCCTCGCCACCAAGTGCGTAGAACGGTGCGGTCGCAACGATCCCCGCAGCCCCAAGCTCCTGGGCTCGCTGAGCATGCTCGATTACGCGGGTGGTCTGCATGTCGATGACGCCAACGACCACTGGAACACGACCAGCAGCGACCTCTACCGCAGCGGACGTTACCTCGTCGCGACGCTCGCTGGTGCTGAACGCGACCTCTCCTGAGGATCCCATGGCGAACAGCCCGTGGACCCCAGCGTCAATCATGCGGTTGGCGTTGCGAGCAAATGACTCGTAGTCGAAGTCTCCGCTGGCGGTCAGCGGTGTTACGACTGGAGGAATGACACCTGTAAGTGACATTGTTTCGGGCCTTTCTAGCCTGCGAGTGAGGTTGGGTGTAGTAGTGATGGCGCAGCACCAAGCAGTGTGCGCGTGTAGTCATCGGTTGGGTTCTCTAGGACCTGACGAGCAGGGCCTTCTTCAACGATCTTTCCGCCATTCATGACGATGATCGTGTCACTGACGTAGCGAACGGTTTGGATGTCATGGGAGATGAAGACCATTCCCAGGTTCAACTCGTTCTTCAGGTCGGTCAACAGGTTGAGAATCTGCGCACGGACTGAAACGTCAAGAGCCGAGGTCGGTTCGTCCGCGATAATCGCATCCGGGTTCAGAGCAAGGGCACGCGCAATCGCAACACGCTGACGCTGACCGCCCGAAAGCTGCCCAGGGAGTGCCTCCAAGGCGGACGTTGGCAGCCCCACCATGGAAAGCAGTTCCCGAACCCTCTTATTGCGTGACGCCTTGTCGCCGATCTTGTGGACATCCAGTGGGTCCCGCAACTGATCTTCAACCTTCATACGGGCATTCAGAGCAGTAGCTGGGTCCTGAAACACCACCGAGACGACGCGACCAATTTGTCGGCGGTCAGCAGCGGTGCGCTTCGTAACTTCGCGGCCCTTGAAGAAGACCTGACCCGAGGTCGGTGCCTGCAACCCACACATGACGTTGGCCGTTGTGGATTTGCCAGATCCGGACTCACCGACCAAACCGATGGTCTCCCCTTGGAACAGGGACAGGCTGACATCTTGAACCGCTTTGACATACGTTGGGTTGAAGATCGTTCCCGCGCGAGTCCTGAAGGTGACATCAACGTTGCGCAACTCAATGATCGGTGTGCGGTCATCGGCATGCGCCTTGAAAGGAAGCGCGGTTGCTTCCGATCCGGCTACGGCCTCAGACTTCTTACTGTTTTCCTTAGCCACCGTCACTGACCTTCCTTCGTATTGGTGTCGCTGCTATCAGATCCACCTTGGTTCGAAGTTGCACCAACCAGGTTTGACTTGGTCGGCTCGACTTCAATCTCCTGAGTGCCGACGCCCTCGTTCAAAACGACCGCGTAACGGTGGTCATTGCCAACATCAACCAACTGTGGACGCTCGCCGGTCCACGCCTCCGGGTGAGAGGAACGCGGAGCAAAGCGGTCACCCTCTGGGAAGTCGCGTGGCGACGGGACAACACCGGGAACCTGATGCAGACGTCCCGCTCCGCCCTCGATCGAAAGAACCGAGCCAAGTAGGCCGCGGGTGTATTCGTGACGCGGGTCCGTGAGGATCTCACGTACGGGCGCCTGCTCAACAACCTGCCCGGCGTACATGACTGTGACGCTATGGGCAACTTCGGCGACGAGGGCGAGGTCGTGACTGACGAAGATCATCGCGAATCCCAGCTTCTCTCGCAGCTGGTTCAGAAGCTCAATAACCTGCTTCTGCACCGTCACGTCGAGTGCCGTTGTTGGCTCATCCGCGATCACAAGCTTCGGGTCACGAGTCAGAGCCATAGCGATCAGTACGCGCTGACGCTGCCCACCTGAGAGTTCGTGCGGGTAGGAGTCCAGGGTCCTCTTGGGATCCAGGCCCACCAACTCGAGCAGCTCGTGTGCCGTGCGTGTACCGCCACGCTTCGTGAGTTGCTTCATCTGAGCGCGGATCAGCATCGACGGGTTGAGGCTGGAGAGCGCATCCTGGTAGATCATGGCGATCTCATTGCCGCGCAGTGACTGACGCTCCTTGGGGGACATTGACAGAAGGTTCTTACCCCCATAGAAGATCTCGCCGGAAACATTGGCGTTCTTGTCCAAGAGGCCCGTGATTGCCAGAGCGGTAATCGACTTACCCGATCCGGATTCACCCACCAGACCCATGGTCTCCCCCGGGCGTACCGAGAATGAGATGTGGTCGATCACGTCGACGTCACCGTGGCGTGGGAAGCGGATGCAGAGATCCTTGACTTCGAGAAGAGGTGGAACGTCCTCGGTGAAAACCAACCGGTCTGTCCGCTGCAACTCGACTTCTCGCAGTTGCGAGAGCGTCGCCTCCAGCGATTCAGCCTGTTCTGCGTGAGCGCGGACAGGATCAACGAGAAGCTTGTCTGCTTCGCGGTCACCCGCGGTCTCATCAGCCTTGGGGGCATTCCTCGAAGGAGCGGCCACGAGGCCGTCCGTAAGACCCTCGGAAAGGATGTTCAGCGAAAGTACGGTGAACATGATCGCCAGGCCGGGGAACAGTGCCTGCCACCAACGACCCGACAACACGCCACTTCGAGCGTCAGCGAGGATATTGCCCCACGTTGCTGTGGGCTCCTGGATACCAGCCTGAATAAATGACAGGGAGGCCTCAAAGATGATCGCATCTGCGACGAGGACGGTTGCGAAGACAAGGACCGGAGCAATCGTGTTGCGCACGACGTGCTTGATAAGGATCCAGTGTGCCCGGGCGCCCGAAACCACCGCTGCCTTGACATAGTCTTCGCCGTACTCGGAGATGACATTCGCCCTGACGATACGTGTGAGTTGCGGGATGTAGAGGAAGCCGATCGCAAAGATGATGACCACCAGGGAGTTACCGAACACCGACACGAACACGGCTGCAAGTGCAATGCCCGGGAAGGACATGATGACATCCATGACGCGCATCGTCACTTCGGAAGCGGCCTTGTTGGTCACTGCTGCGAAGGAGCCAATTACGGCGCCTAGGACCAGCGCGAACAACGTGGCTCCGAGGCCAATGATCAGTGAGAAACGAGCTCCGTAGATCATGCGGGAGAGGACGTCTCGCCCCTTTTCATCAGTTCCGAAGAGGAACTCTGACGAAGGTGGCTGGCGAGCAGTGAAGATCTCGATTGGGTTATGTGGCGCGATAACGGGAGCGAAGATCGCACAGAGCACGATCAGTGCCAAGACAATGAGGGAGATACGGGATCCCCACGACATTGCGCGCCAGCGCTTGAAGCGGACTTTCCCTCCGCTTTCTTCCATTCGCTTGGTGAGATTCTTTCTTAGCACGTCACACCGTCCGAATCCGCGGGTTGATGAGAATGTAGAGCATGTCAACAACAATGTTGATGATGATGAAGGCCAGGGCAACCACGAGGGTTACACCCTGCACCAGGGTCGGGTAGTTCTGCTGCACGCCCTGGAGGATCGCCATGCCCATACCTGGAAGGTTAAAGATGACCTCGATGACAACCGCGCCACCAATGAGGTAACCGATGCGTAGGCCCAGGACTGTGATGGGGGTGATGAGTGCGTTGCGGAACACGTTGCGAGCAACCACAACCGGCTTGGGAACGCCAGCACCGAGTGCGGTGCGCACGTAGTCCTTATCAAGTTCCTCGACCATTGAGGTACGGATAACGCGAGTTAGCGAACCCGCGACGGGGACTCCAAGAGCGACAACTGGCAGGGTCATTCGCGCCAGCCAGGCACCGGGGTCCTCACCAAATGAAGGAAGTGGTCCAGAAGCCGGAAGCCATCCGAGGGAAACTGAGAAGAAGAGGATCATCAGGACAGCCAGCCAGAATGAAGGCGTTGCGATAAAGGCTGTGGAGATGACGCGGATGACCTGGTCTGGCCAGCGGTCGCGGAACAGTGCGGCAATCACGCCGAAGATTACTGCGATGATGACCGCGAAGATGAGGCCGAGGAAGGTTAGCTGCATCGTGACAACAAATGCGCTGCTGACCTTATCCGCAACGGATGCTTGGTTGGCGCCGTAGGTACCGAGGTCTCCGGTAAAGAGCCCGCCCACGAAGCTGATGTAGCGAGTAAACCAGGGATCATTGAGGCCATGCGCTTGGCGGTAGGCCTCAAGGGCTTCGGGTGAAGCGCCTTCGCCAAGTGCCGAGTAGGCCGGGTCGATCTTTGAAAAGGACATGAGGAAGAAGACCAGGAAGGTTACGCCCAAGATCATGATTGGCAGGGCGACCAACCGTCTTCCGATTAGACGGATGAGATTATTCAAGCCAGTGCTCCAGTGACAGTAAGGGGTGGGGCGGAGCATTTGCTCCGCCCCACTTGACTACTTACTTGGTCGAAACTCCGATGAAGTTCAGGCCAGTCGTGCCGATCGGCACGAAGTTGTTGAGTTGATCAGCGTGGTATCCGGTGATCATGTTGCGGTGGAACAGTGGGTAGAGCGGAACCTCTTCAGAGAGGAGGTCGTATGCCTGGTTCCAGCTGTCCTGCTGTGCTTCGCCCTCGGACGCTACAGCAGCGTCAAGCAGCTCGTGGAGCTTGTTGTAGCCATCAGAACCGAACCACTGGGTGCGGGAGTGGGTCCAGGTGTTGTCGCCGTACCACCAGTTCATCAGCAGATCGGGGTCGTTACCGAAGACCGAGGGGTCACCCGGTGCGAGAACGGCGTCGAACTGGGGATCCTCAACGTCGGTGTTGTTGGCGTAGAGGGAAGACGATGCTTCGGACTGAATGGTGGTGTTGATGCCCACGGCGTCGAGGTCGTTCTTGACCTGGGGTGCCAGTGCGGTGATCCATGGGTGATCTGTGGTCAGAAGCGTGATGTCGATCGAGTCAACGCCGGCTTCCTTGAGGAGTTCCTTTGCCTTCTCAGGATCGTACGTGAACACCGTCGATGCCTCGTTGTAGTTGGCGTGAGTTGCAGGCAGGAAGGAAGTTGCTGCGGTTGCCTCACCAGACATTGCGTTTGAGATCAGCTTGTCAACGTCGATGGCATAGAAGAATGCCTGGCGAACACGAGCGTCATCGAAAGGAGCCTTCTTGGTGTTGAACATCAGGAAGGGGAGTGCGAAGCCCTGAACTGATTCAACGGTTGCGCCTGCGCCTTCAAGCTGTGCGCGGACGTCAGCCGGGACGGCTTCCATGACCTGAACAGAGCCCTCTTGAAGAGCGGTGGTGCGTGCGGTGTCATCCTTGATGATGTCGACGATCATTGCCTCGTCTTCGGCTGGGAAGTCACCGTTGTAGTTCTCATTCGGTGACATGTGGATCTTCTGCTCGTCAATCGAGTCGTACTTCCACGGGCCGGTGCCCACTGGCATCGCGGTCATTTCTTCCTGGGTCGAGGAAGCAGGGACGATCTTGATCAGTGTGAGACGTTCCTTCACCAGGCCGAACGGCTTGGAGAGGCTGATCGTGACTGTGGTGTCGTCCTTCGCGGTGATGTCGTCAATGAAGTCGAGCATCGAAACGTAGAGGTTGCCCTCTGCGGTGGCGCGCTTATAGGACTCAACAACATCGGCGGAGGTGACTGGAGTTCCATCAGAGAACTTCGCGTCATCACGCAGCGTTACTTCGTACTCGGTGTCTGAGACCTCTACCAAGTCGTCATCCTTGGCGAGAGCCTTGAATGGTTCGTAGGTGTGCAGGTCGAGCTCGTAGAGACCCTCCATGACCTGCCAGTTGGTGCCCATTGCCAGCGCCGAGGACGTGGACGAAGGATCGTAGTTGGTGGTTTCGTATGCTGCGGCAGCGGTGATTGTGCCGCTTCCTGCTGCGCCGCCTTCTGAACCCGCATCACCACTTTCCGGTGTGGCCGGGGTGCTTCCCCCACCACTGCACGCGGCAAGTGACAAGGCTGCGGTTGCCGCGAATGCGGTTAGCGCAAAGCGTCGTTTCTTTGATACTGACATCTTGGGTTTCTCCCCTTATCTCTCCATTGAGGCCGCCGAGCGTGATTTCAACATATGCTGAACCCAACCCAGTCTCTAAATGCCCTGGTATAGTGAATCATAAGATGTCTGACAAATATTTACAACAGTCCGTTGCCGAATTGTTATCAAGTGTTGCAGTGCCACAGCCGGCACCGATCAATACCTTGAACCGATCCGCCGCGACGATGAACGCTGTCAAAGCGCATATCCTTTCTAACAACCTCGCGCCGGGAGACCCCCTCCCTACCGAGGCTGCACTTGCCGCTGATCTCGGCGTTTCCCGCTCATCAGTCAGGGAGGCGCTCCGCAAACTGGAAGCTCTCGACATCGTTGGGGTCAAGCAGGGATCCGGAAGTTTCGTCGGCAACATGTCCCTCGAACCCATGGTTGAAACCCTTGTGTTACGTGCCTCACTGTCCGAGGCCGGCAACCGTGACTTCCTCCGCGAGGTTGCGGAGGCGCGCCAGGCAATGGACCTGGGAATGGCGTCCACCGTCGTCGATGCACATAAGGGCAAACCTGACGAAGCCCTGCAAGAGCTAGTGGAAGAGATGGTGTCCCTTTCCAAACAGGGCCACGGCTTCATGAACCAGGACATCGCATTCCACCGCACCCTCTTGGCGCCGCTCAGCAACCAACTGCTGCGCCAGATGTATCAGTCCTTCTGGTTGGTGCACACGTCAATCATTCCTAACCTTGAATCCGAAACAGAAGGATCGGGCTTGCGGACTGCCTACAGCCACCGCCACATGCTCGACGCTGCAACAGACGGTGACGTTGATGCCTACCGCGCCGCTGTGGTGGAGCACTACGAACCCCTGCTGGAGATCCTCAGCTAGGTCGCCGGCCAAACGCGCGCACAAAAAGTGCTCCTACCTGGATGATGTTCGAAACTCGTCACCGGCGTTGAGATCGTTGATTTCACGGGCAAGTGTGGGTATCTCGAAGGTGCGGGAGCTGGGCGTTCGGACTCCTATTCTGGACTCTCGAGGCCGAGTCATTGAGTCGGTTGGGAGGGTTCAAACCTCTGTCACCCCAGAAATGATCGTTCAGATGGTCGAGTTGTACGAGGCCGGAACGAGTGCCCGCCAGGTCGGTCTTGAAGTGGGGCTACATCGCGAGGCAGTGATGCGTCATCTTCGCAATGCGGGTGCACGGCTCCGGCGGCAGGGGTTGGATGCGGAGGCTGTCGAACGGGCGCGGGAGCTCTACTTGTCGGGGAAGACTCTTGCGCAGGTCGGTGCGGTTCTCGGAGTTACCCAAGGCACGGTCGGTCGCCATCTCCGCAATAGTGGTGTGCTGTTGCGTCCTCCGCTGTTTCCTGCCACAGCAGCCTTGCCTGGTGCATGATCGTTCCCGTACCTCCCAGATAGTACGACTGGAGCACAGAAGAGGTACGGGCCATGACTGATATTGATGAGGCACCCGAGGATGCGCGCTTTGCGAGGGTGATGCTCGCTATCGCTTCGGAACCGGGAGATGCGGTGACGGGCAGGCTCATCCGCGCGGTAGGACCGAGTGAGACGGTGCGGCTTGCGATGGAACTGACTGACGCTGATTTGTCGGTACGCACGGACGTCGACGCATGGCGGCAGCGACTTCGGTCTCGGTTGAGTGAGGACCACGCTCGACAGACGATGGAGACGTCCGATCAGCTCGGGATGCGGATTCTCGTTCCTGGCGATGAGGGATGGCCGGAATCCATGCTGCGGTGGCATGATCATGGGCCGATCGCGCTGTGGGTGATGGGTGCAGTCGAGCACTTGTCTGCGCCGTCTTCGGTGGGGCTCATCGGTGCGCGGGCAGCGACTGGTTACGGCACGTATATCGCGGGAGAGCTCGCGTCAGGATCTGTCGATGCTGGAGATATGGTCGTCTCGGGCGGTGCGTATGGAATCGATGCGGCTGCGCATCGTGCTGCACTCATCGCAGGCGGCACGACGGTAGCGGTGCTGGCTGGAGGGCTCGACCGGCTCTACCCGGCCGGCAATCAGCAACTGCTTGAACAGATCGCCCAGACCGGAACGCTGGTAAGCGAACTCCCACCCGGGGCTTCACCGACGAAGCACCGATTCGAGCAACGAGGCAGACTCATCGCTGCCTTGTCTTCTGCGGTGGTGGTGGTTGAGGCCGGATACCGTTCCGGGGCACTCGTCACTGCCGCACAGGCGATGGAGATTGGCCGCAAGGTGGGCGCGGTACCGGGTCCGATCACCAGCGCTGCTTCTGCGGGCTGCCACCGTTTGATGCGTGACGAGATTGCAGAAGTCGTGACGGGGATGGACGACGTCACCATGATGCTGCGACGTGCCGGAGCCTATCCACCGAGAACCCTGACTCCTGACGTGTCTGCGTCTGTGCTGGTTTCGCCGTCGACTTCTCCTGCACGCACTACGGAGCTGAGTCGGTAACAAGACCGAAAGGCGGAGCGAACCGTGATGGATCGATCATTGAATGACGGGCGACAGTTCGGCCCGTATGGACAAGAGTTGTTCGACGACCATGTGTCGCAACTGCTGGAAGGGGGCGGCCTCGTGAGACGACTCGGCAACGCCCATGCCCCAAGAGTGGGTTGGGCGGACCTATCGGCGAGGATCGGCCGTAACGACAAGCCGGGGGTACTGTTCGCCGCCGTTATCACTGGGGCTCTCACTGACCGGGAACTTCGCAGGGGGCTCGAGGACACCTGGACGACGTGTGAGTGGCCGGGACGGGCTGCGGATCATGAGGTGTGGGTGCAGCTGTTTGAACTCGCGGGCGTCGACGAAGACCACTACTTGCACGAGACCGAGGTGCGCGACCGGGCACGGCTGCCGGAGTCGGTGCAACTGTTTCGTGCCGCGGCGGAGGGGCACCAGACGGGGTTTTCGTGGACGACGAGTTTTGAGCGGGCGCACTGGTTCGCCACCCGGCTCGGCGCACTCGGCGGTCGCCACCACGAGATCTATGAGGCAGCGGTGCCGCGGGAGGCGGTGCTCGCCACGTTCCACGCCACCCGCGGTGAGCACGAGTACGTCATCGATACTGGACGCCTCGACAAAGTCATCCCTGATGCTGTGGAGCCTGCCGAGTGGGAGTACCTCCTGGAAGAGGAGAACCGTCTGCGCGCTACCGACGAGTAGCGGCGGACGGTCAGATCCGCAGGCGAGTTAGCTGCTGGCGGGTACCGCCTCCCAGGTCTCTGCAGCCCTTCGGTTGTGGCGGCGGGCGCGTGCTTCCTGGTAGCGGACGCGAGCCAGAAGGACGACGCTGATGGGTCCCATGAGGATGAATTTCAGCGCATTCCACAGGAAGAGGAAAAACAGCAGGTAGAGCCATTCGCTCCACCCGTGACCGATGAGGGTGGTGCAGGTGACGGCGGCGAAGAGATAAACGGCTCTTCTGTAAGTTGTTTATTGGCTGGTCTGGGACTGGCTGGCAGGATGGGTGTAGTTTTGGAGGTTTCGGAATCCTAGGGCTATGCCGCGGAGGTGTTCGAGGCGGCCGTTGATGGCTTCGGTTGGCCCGTTAGAGGAGTGGGGGTGGGTGAAGTAGGCCAGGATGTCATTGCGGCGCTTGTGTAGCGTTCGTGCTAGGGAACGTAGCTCGGGATTTCCCCGCGTGGTATCGGCGTTGAGGGCGTCAATGATGCAGGCGAGTTTCTCGCGTCCTTGCAGTCTTTTCGGGTTTTCGTAGGCGTTGATCACTGCTTGGTAGAGACTCCATATTCGTGTCAGGGCCTCGTACCTGGGGTTTTGGATGATGGCATCAACTTTGGGTGCAGCCGTTTCACTTAACAGTTTGTTACGGGTCAGGAGCAAGCGGCGCACCTGGTAGAGAGGATCATTTTTTCGTCCTCTACGTCCCAGGGTCTCTTGTTGCAGTCTTTGGCGGCAGTGGGTGACTTTGTCGCCCACTAGGCGTACCACGTGGAAGGGATCCATTACTGTTGCAGCGGTTCTGAGGACTTCTCGCACTGCGCTTTTATAGCCAGTGAATCCATCCATTGCCACGGTTTTCACGTTTAACCTGAACTTGGTGTCGCGTGCTTGTAACCAGGTTTTCAGCACTTGTTTAGATCGGCCCGCAACCATGTCTAACAGGCGCGCCGGTCTGCCATCGCGGCGTGGGGTTAGGTCAATGATGACGGTTACGAACCGGTCTGAGCGCCATCCCACGTGCCGCCAGCAGTGTTCATCCACCCCGATGGTGGTGACCCCATCAAAACGGGTGGGATCACTAATCAACTGCGTGTAACCGGCTTCTAAGACCGCCTCGTTGACGGTGTTCCATGCCGTCCCCAGATTCCGTGCTACAGCGTTGATACTGAGCCCGTCTAATACCACTGATACCAGAGCCCAGTTGATAGCCGCCCGCGTGAGTTTCGAGCCGGCAGGCACCAAATCCGCTGGCACTTGTTCCGACCAATAGGTTTGACACAGTGTGCAAGAAAAGCACCGTAAACGTAGTAGTAGACGCACCGGTCGGGACCCGTTTGGGGCATGAAATAACTGACGAGAACGACTCCCACGAGAGTTGGCCTGGCACCCACAAGAGCGGCACCACCAATCCGGTTGTGTCAGACGAACCTCGAAAATGAGGACTTGCCGGTCTCCTTGCTGAATTGTTGTTTGACCAGTGATCACCACCTGACTGCTATCAAGACGGAATGCAGACTCTAGACACGGCACACTAAACTGATACACAGACCCTCCGGGCAGCAGATGCAGATTTTGAACACCTACATCCTGCCAGCCAGAGGGTCACTCACACCCACAATCCCAACACCACCTACAGTCCCTTTTGCGAAGAGCCGGATTACTGCCAGCGCTGCAAACGTTGCCGCGAGAACGAGGCCAGCAGAGGTGATGACACCCCCGGTGGTGGAGAGTCCGCGAAGCACACCGTCGCGAGTGCCGTGGGTGAGCGATTCTTCCCGAACCCGGGTCATCAAGAAGATGTTGTAGTCGATACCGAGTGCGACAAGGAATACGAAACCGAAAAGCGGCACCGCGGCGTCTGCGCCTGGGAACTGGAAGACTCCGTTAAAGACCAGTGCCGAGATCCCGAGAGCGGTACCAAATGAGATCACCGTGGTCAGAATAAGAAGCACCGGGGCGAGGATTGATCGCAAGAGCAGCATCAATATCAGCAGGATAACGATGAGCAAGATCGGGATGATCAGGTTTCGGTCGTGGATCGAGGCATCGTTTGTGTCGATTGCGGTCGCGGTGACACCGCCAACGATTCCTATCCCGGCAAGGTCACTTCGCAGTTCACGGACAGTCTGCTCTGCGGCAGGAGAGTCGGCCACATCGGTGAGGGTCGCTTGCAACAAAACTTGCCCACTGGCCACCGTAGGGGCTGGCGCAGCTGTTCCGGGCGGGCCAAAGGCCGTTATTCCCTCATTCGTGACCTGAGCGGTGCCGCTCGGAGAGTCGGCTGTGGTGATCGCAACCGACTCGACCCCATCGGACCTGAGGAGTACATCGGCAACTTCTTGCAGCTGATCCTGCTCGGTCACTACGTAGGTTGGGCTTCCTGATCCACCCGGGAAGTGTTTGCCGAGAGCGACCTGTCCGTCGCGAGCTTGCGACTGACCAAGGACCAGATCGCTTTGCGCAACACCGGTAGCCTGCAACTGTGTCAGGCCGAATGCGCCGACAATCAAGATGACAGTAGTAGTCACCCAAATAGCGCGCGGCCGCCGGCGAATCTGTCCGGCCAGCCATGCCCAGATTCCGGTCGTGTGCATACCGTCCTCAAGGCGGGCAATATCTGGCTCGTAGTGGGGGCGCTTCGGCCAGAAGGCGCTACGACCAAAGCTAAACAGGATGGCAGGCAACAGTGTGAGGGCGGAGAGCATTGCGAACGCGATACCGATTGCCGCGACTGGGCCTAGGGTGCTATTGGACTTGAGATCGCTCAGCAGCAGGCACAGCAGGCCGGCAATCACAGTGCTTCCTGAGGCCAGAATCGGCTCGAACGAACCCTTGAGTGCGGCCATCGTTGCATCCCACTTGTGCTGGTTCGTTCTGAGTTCTTCGCGGTAGCGAGCGGTGTACAGCAGTGCGTAATCAGTGGCGGCACCAATCACGAGAATGAACAGGATCCCCTGTGTCTGGCCACTGAGTAGCAGGATCCCCGCTTTGGCGAGCCACCACACCGTCAGTAAGGCCACACACAGCGCGAATAAGCTCGTCGAGAGCACAGCCACTGGAAGCAGAAGTGACCGGTACACGAGTATGAGTATTACGAACACTGCAATCAGAGCCACTAACAGCAGGAGACCGTCGATGCCACTAAACGCATCTACGAGGTCAGCGGTAAACCCTGCAGGTCCCGTGACGTATGCCGTGACGCCCTCTGGCAGGTTCTTACCGATGGCGTTCCGCATCGAATCGACCACATCGCCAATTTCTCCGCTGCTGTTGATGGGCACGAACACTTGCGCTGCGTGTCCGTCTTCCGATGGAAGGAGCGGAGAAGTTCGGCTGTCGACGCCGTCGAGTTGACTGATACTGTCGAGCTCGGTCTGCAAGGCAGCCATGGTGGTGTCATTAATCTTGGAGTCGCTAGTGAAGATGAGGACAGCGGGGATGCTGTCACTGTCACGGAAATCCCCGAGAACTTTTTGTACGGTGGTAGCGTCAGCGCTGGTTGGCAGATAGCTGGTCTGATCGTTCGATGACACCTCACCGACCTTCCCGAAGTAGGGTCCGCCCACACTCGCCCCAGCGAGCCAGACAAGGATGAGCAGGGCAGGAATGAAGACTCGCAACCACTTCGGAGGTCGCTGACGTGCCGCAGCTCGAACTTGTTTCGCATTCTTGGCCTATGAAACTGAGTTCTTCATGGCTTTCCTTTCAACGGAGCAGCTTTGGGCGACAGTCGAGAAAATATTGATCAATATTGACTATATAGCCTATCTAGCAATACCCTTAGCATAATACCCACATTCCTCATAGAATGTAAGAATGGCAAACGACACGACCGGGCCCCCTCAAGGGACTGCCCAGACTTTGCGTCCAAAGGACGAAGAGCCTCCGTCTGTGGAGAGTTCGCTTTATGACGTCAACGCCAGTGACCCGCAGGGGCACCTCATCGACCGATCAGCCCTCAGTGTTGAAGATGTTGCACAGATCACCCGTCTCATGAACTCGATGGCAAACCTGAGGCGCTCGGAGGAAGAACTCTCGAAAGCGTCCCAGAAGTTCATGCAGCTCAGTGAGACAGAGATGCGGGCAATTCATTTTTTGATTGTGGCCGCGAACCAAGAACAGATCGTGACTCCGGGCGCGATCGCACGGCACCTCGGCATCACCAGCGCTTCAACCACAAAGTTGCTTGACCGCCTGGAGCGAGATGAGCACATTGTGCGTAGCCCGCACCCAACAGATCGGCGCGCATTATCGATCAGCGTCACAGAACAGACTCACGCTGTAGCCCGTGACACGGTGGGACGAACACACGCAAATAGGTTTATTGTGGCAGCGGCTCTAGAGCCAAGGGAGCGCGAAGCTATAACGAAGTTTCTCAACGATATCGCCGAGCGCATGAGGCAAGGTCACGACGGATGGAACGTCCCGTGAGTCCGGCTCTGAGTGATGTGAGCGTCGTCTGGTTTCGAGACGACCTGCGTATTGCTGATAACCCTGCACTCACTGCGGCGCTCAATCGAGGCTCTTCGGTGTTGGCGCTGTACGTTCTTGACGAAGAGTCTCCGGCGATCAGGCCACTGGGTGGGGCTTCACGATGGTGGCTGCACGAGAGCTTGCTCTCGCTGGAACAGTCCCTTGCAGAGCTCAACATTTCGCTAGTGCTACGAAAAGGAGCTGCGGGATCGGTGGTGCCCGATATCGTCAGAGATTTAGGGGCATCTTCGTTGTTCTGGAATCGACGCTACGGAGCTGGCGAGATCGCGGTCGACGCTGAGCTGAAGCAGAGGCTTCGGGGTGAAGGCGTGCATATTGAGAGCTTTCAGGCGTCGTTGCTCTTTGAGCCTTGGACAATCAGAACTGGCCAGGGCTCGCCCTACTCCGTATTTACGCCGTTCTGGCGCGCATGTCGCGTCAATGCCGAAGAATTACGGCTCCCACTGCCCACGCCGCCTCGCTGTAACCTTCCGGCACCTGCACTCGGCTCAGAAAATATCACCACGTGGGCGCTGCAACCTACGGGACCCGACTGGGCCGAAGGATTGCGGCAGGCCTGGACACCTGGCGAAGCGCACGCGCATGAGCGACTGCATGAGTTTCTTGAAGAGGATCTCGAAATATACTCCGTCGGCCGCGATGTGCCAGCAGAGCACGCAACGTCTGGCCTTTCGCCACACCTTCGTTGGGGTGAGCTGAGTGCCCACCAGGTGTGGCATGAGGTGCAGCAAATCCGAGCCCACTTGTCACCCGTAGCGTCTGAGGGTGCAACGAAGTTTCTCACCGAAATCGGCTGGCGCGAGTTTGCTTGGCACGTACTTTTTCACTTCCCGAACCTCTCTGAATCCAACTGGAGAGCCGAATTCAATGAGTTCCCCTGGCGCAGAGTGCATCCGGACGAGCTTGTGGCATGGCAGCGTGGCGCAACCGGATACCCACTGGTCGATGCGGGGATGCGGGAACTCTGGAACACCGGCACCATGCACAACCGGGTACGAATGGTCGCCGCTTCGTTCCTCACAAAAAACTTGCTCATAGATTGGCGCGTAGGTGAGCAATGGTTCTGGGACACGCTCGTTGATGCGGATCAAGCCAGTAACCCATTTAACTGGCAATGGGTGGCGGGCTCCGGCGTCGACGCAGCCCCGTACTTCCGGGTGTTCAACCCTGAATTGCAGGCGAAGAAGTTTGATCCTCAGGAATCCTACATTCGGCACCATATTCCCGAGTGGGGTTCCGGAAGGTACCCGCAGCCAATTGTTGCCCTCGACGAATCGCGAAGTGCCGCACTCGCGGCCTACCAAAGCGTAAAACGTCAGGGCTCATAGAACCTGAGTCAAAGTACTTATTGTTTGGATAATAGTTTCCTGGTTAGAATATGTGTTGGCTAGCAAAACCTGGATTTTGGAAAATCCGGAGATTGTGCTCGGCTGAGAATTTTCATTCCGACGGGAGCGCATATGCACCAGCAACACTCGACGCCGCTACTGGTTGATATCGACGGGTACCGCAATGTCACTGAACTGCTGAAGCGGCGTGCCGAAGATGCCCCGCAGCATGTTGCGTTTGAAATCCCAACAAAGTCCGGAGATCTTTCTGCGCCATGGCAGCCCATTTCAACACAGGAATTTCACTTCGAAGTTTCGCAGTTAGCAAAGGGCTTCATTGCTGCGGGCGTGAACGTAGGTGATGCCGTAGCCATCATGTCGGAAACGCGCTACGAGTGGGCAGTGGTCGATTTGGCTGCCTGGTTCGCCGGAGCCGTCGTGGTGCCAATTTACGACACGGCTTCACCCGCCCAAGTTGCCGCAATAATTCGCGACGCAGACGTGCAAATCGCTGTGGCAGGGAGCCATGACCAGATAGACGTTCTCCGCCAGGCGATTCGCGAAACCGGTGTGGATGCGCTCGGCGTCTGGGCAATGAGCGGTGGCACTACGGGCCTGAACGACCCAACGATCAAGGACCTTGCGGCACGTGCAACTGAGGTGTCTGATGGCGAACTCGAACAGCGTCGCTTGGCAGCCGGCCCCAACTCACCTGCAACCATCGTCTATACCTCCGGCACAACCGGAGACCCCAAAGGCGCGGTTCTGACCCATCGAAACTTCATCGGCCAGGCACTGAACATCGCTGCAGCGTACGGCGACGTGGTCCACCCCGGTGGAAACACGATTATCTTCCTGCCGCTCGCGCACGTACTTGCCCGTGGGTTGCAGCTCATCTGCATCGCGAGCGGTATGCGCATCGCCCACCTTGCAGACCCGGCGAAGGTGGTTGCAACGCTCAAGGTCCTCACACCGACCTTCCTGGTCGTCGTGCCACGAGTTCTCCAAAAAGTGCAGGAAGCCGCAGCGCAGAAAGCGGCGGATATAGGTTTTTCTGCTCTCTGGCGGGCTGCATGCTTGACTGCGATCGAGTGGGGAAAACAGCGCGAAGAGACTGACTCTGGAAGTGCTGAGTTGCCATCACTTGGGCTCCGTATCCGCCATGCAGTTTTTGATCGACTGTTCTTTCGTAAATTGCGTGCAGTGCTTGGTGGCCGGGTCGATTACATTCTCTCCGGCGGGGCCACACTCGACGCAGATCTGTCATTGTTCTTCCGCGGCATCGGAGTCCCAGTCATCGAAGGCTACGGGCTCACTGAGACGACGGCACCGCTAACGGGCAACTTGCCCGGCTCTATTCGTTCAGGAACTGTTGGCGTACCGCTCCCCGGGCTCTCCGTGCGGATCAGTGACGACGGAGAAGTGCTTGCGCGGGGAATCGGCGTCTTCGAAGGGTACCGCGACCCTGAACACAACATTGACGCCTTCGTCGATGGCTACTTTCGTACGGGGGATCTCGGAGCGCTTGATGCTGATGGGCGGCTCACCTTGAACGGCCGTCTCAAAGATGTGATCGTTACCGCGACTGGAAAGACTGTGGTTCCGACGGCTTGGGAGAATGCTGTCGCAGCACATCCGCTCATCTCTCACGCAGTAATGATCGGTGAAGGAAAGCCGTATCTCTCAGCGATTCTGCTGCTCGACCCGGAAGCGCTCATTGCGTGGGCGAGGACCGCAGGTGTCGAAAGCCAAATCTTGGACACCACGAGCTTTAGCGAAATTACAGACTCCCGTTTGCGGGAAGAACTACAGTGCGCCGTCGACACTGCCAACGCACTTGTGGCACGGAGCGAACAAGTGCGGCGCTTCGCACCTGTTGCTGCCAACCCGGGCGACAGCACACTCATCACGCCGACGATGAAGATCAAACGCCGCATCGTTCTCGAACGGGGCGCTCACGTCGTGGGCAACCTCTACCGATGACCACCGCGACCGATAGACAGAAAGGACCCACTATGTCACGCACAAATCGATCCGCCCTCATCACGATCATCGTCGTGCTCGCGATAGGTGCGCTCGTCGCCCTTACGGGTGCACAAGGTAGCGCAGAAATCGACGGAATTCCGCTCTTTACCCTCGCCGTTGTTGCCGCCTTCACTATTCAGATCATCGTGTACCTACCAGCGATGATTTTGAAAACCGAGAGATTCTTTGACCTCACAGGGGCCAGCACATTCACACTCATTTCTATTGTGCTGCTTATTTTCTCCCCTTCACCAGACACTCGCAGCTGGGTACTTGCAGCGATGGTAATTCTGTGGGCGGCACGCCTGGGCCCGTTCCTGTTCTTGCGAATCCGTAAGGCCGGTGCCGACAACCGATTTGATGACATCAAAGGCAGTCCGCTGGTCTTCCTGCGGGTCTGGATCCTGCAAGGCCTTTGGGTGAGTCTGACCGCATCAGCTGCATGGATTGCGATGAGCAGCGATGCCGCGTTGCGAGAGCCGCTCGGTTGGATCTCAATCGCAGGAATCGTGCTGTGGGTGATTGGAATGACGTTCGAACTGACCGCTGACCTACAGAAGTCTGCTTTCAAGGCCGACCCCAAAAATGCGGGTACCTTCATTCGCACCGGTCTCTGGTCACGCTCTCGCCACCCGAACTATTTTGGTGAGATTGTCCTCTGGGTAGGAGTGTTCTTGGTGGCAGCTCCGGTGCTTCACGGTTGGCAGTGGATTGCTCTACTATCGCCGGTTTTTGTCACCTTGTTACTTACTCGAGTCAGCGGAATTCCTATGCTCGAGGCAAGCGCTGACAAGCGTTGGGGTGGCCAGGAAGATTACGAGGCATACAAAAAACACACCCCCGTGCTAATTCCGCGTCTGACGGCTAGCCCACACGGCAAAATGTAGTCGATCGCGTAGCGGCACCCAGAGAACGTTGTTTTCGGGTGGGAGGACCATCTCTCTTCGGGGGAGGCGATTTCGTGCTGTATCCGGAATCGGGTGCGATGACTCGGTTCGCGATCGAGGAGCTATACACGGGTACCGATTGATCGATGAGCGATTGGCAACTTCTTGGACGTGGGACTCGCAATCACGCGTCCGGCAGCCAGATGGTGACTATCCCTGGGTGTCTCTCGCACACGGAGAAGTCGCTCCGATGACTACCAACGACTCTTAGATCTCACAGTGGAATGGGAGAAGACAACTCACGATCTTGCGGAACGGGAACAGGCTCTCGCTGCTGACCCCATCACCACGGCGGGAATGGAGCGGCATGGTGGGCAGCGCACCTTGCTGACATGACCCCAAGAAATCACCCTCCAATGTCTTCCATCGTTCTCGTTCGTGCGGACGTGATCGTTTGAGTCTGCGTCGTACCCGCCGAACCCCACCGAAACCGCCTGCCTCACCGTCTGACCAGCATGCAGAAACGGTCGTGGTGCCGCCGGTGCTTCCGCAGATCCTTCTCGAGGCCATCAACTCCGACACACTCATCGCCACGGTCAACGGAGATAAGCTCTCAGCCACCCCGATCCGGCGCAGCGAGATCACGCAGACTCTCACCGAGCTCGTCGCTCGGCTCGGGTCACCGACGCGGGTGGAGGTGCGGGAGCTCGATGGCAGCGTCCACGCCGATATCCTCACCGCGCCTGCACCGCAGCCTCGGTCCCCATTTGCCCCGCCACACGATACGCCCACCGCGGTCGCTCTACCGAGCCTGTTGGAGTTCGCAGCAGATGGATTCGTGCCCGGTGAGGATGTCGCCCTCGCCCTGGTTCTCCGGCACTCGTCGGCAGGATCAACAGGTACCGCACGGGCGCTTCTAGACCGTGGCGAGAAACCAGTCGTGACAGGCGAGGTAATTCTGTTAGGCCGGATCTCTGGCACCACATCCGTGCAACGCATCGACTGACCCGGCGCTGCATCCCGCACCTGTTCTCCTGACCCCGCACACACCGTTGCGGGGTCAGGAAGGTGGCCCATCATGTCTGGCCCTGTGCAGGCGAAACCCGCCAACGATCTCTTCATCAACCTTGCCCTCGGCACCCTCATTGCCGCTGCCGGCTTCACCGGACTCCTACGAGTCGCAGGCAGCGTGGCAGCGTTCCTCAGCGGCCTGCCGGAACCCACCGAAGGGTTTACCTCCGGCGTCAGCGTTCTTGCCACCCCCACTGATCCAGGGAAGGCACTCGGCGCTGACGGCCTCAACCCGATCCTCTACTGGGTCATCGTCACCGTGTTCTTCGGGATCCTCGGAACGGCGGGCTTCTTCGTGTGGCGTGCAATCCACCAGGCCCACTCAAAAACTGACCCGCACCGGTTGGCCGGCACCGCAACGGCAGCCGAGGTCGCCCGAGTTGCCTCAGCAAAGGCCCTGGTGAAGAAGGCCGCGACTCTGCGGCCGTCATTGACCGGGAAGGCGGCCCCTGCTGATGTCGGATATCTCCTCGGTACCGGCAAAGGCGGGCAAGTATGGGCCACGGTCGAAGACAGCATTCTGCTGATCGGGCCACCGCGTTCCGGAAAAGGCTTGCATGTGGTCATCAACGCGATTCTCGACGCACCCGGTGCCGTCATCACGACCTCCACCCGCCCTGACAACCTCACCGCAACGTTGAAAGCGCGGGCGCGGAAGGGAAAGGTCGCCGTGTTCGACCCGCAACAACTCGCCCCGGGACTGCCCGCGGGGATGCGCTGGTCGCCGGTGCGGGGGTGTCAGGATCCGTTGACGGCGATGATCCGTGCGAAAGGCCTCGCTACGGCCACCGGATTCGGTGGCGTCCAAGACGCCGGATTCTGGGAAAGGAAAACCACTGCCGCAATCCAGGGACTCCTGCACGCGGCGGCACTGGATGGGCGAGACGCGAAAACGCTCTACCAATGGGCTTTGAACCCGACCCTCGCCGCTGATGCCGTCCGAATCCTTTCCTCCCATTCAGGGGCGGCGGAAGGATGGGCGGACTCATTGGATGCGATGGTGCAGGCCGACCCTCGTACCAGGGACTCGATCTGGCAAGGCGTCTCGCTCGCGTTCTCTGCCCTGGCCGACCCCCGCGTGCTCGATGCGGTGAACCCGGCACCGGGCGAAGAGTTCGACCCGGAAGCGTTTCTGCTGGGCAACGGAACCTTGTACCTGCTGACGACCGGGGCAGGCGCTGGAGCGTCATCGGCACTGGTGGCGGCGTTCATCGAAGACCTCGTCGAAACGGCGAGGAAGATCGCCGCACGCTCACCCGGAGCCCGCATGGACCCACCACTCCTGCTCGCGCTCGACGAGATCGGCAACCTGGCACCGTTGCCCAGTCTGCCAACGTTGATGGCGGAAGGAGGTGGCACAGGGATCACTCCGCTGCCGGTGTTGCAATCGCTCGCGCAAGCACGGGAAAAGTGGGGCGAGAACCAAGCGAACGCCATCTGGGACGCCTCCATCGTGAAGATCATCCTCCGCGGAGCGTCCAACAGCCGCGACTTGCAGGACCTCGCCACCCTGATTGGTGACCGTGATGAAACTACCGACTCCGTCACGACCGATGCATACGGGGCGCACTCCAGTCAGCGATCGATCCGCCGGGTGCCGATCCTGCCACCTGATGTGCTGCGCACGCTGCCATTCGGGACTGGGGTGGTGATGCTCCGCACCGCACGCCCCATCATCACGAATCTACGGCCCTGGCCAAAACGTGGCGACGCGAAGATTTTGCACACGGACCGGGCCGAGATTGAGCAGGCACTCCAAGGCGGTGCCAGTTAACCCGAGTGGGGTTCGTACCTCTCTGGTGACCCCGACAAGAGTGCCGGGGTGAACACGAGCACGACACCTCTGGAGGTATCCGGCCATGGCCATTCAGACGAAAGATTCCCTGTCAGGATTTATCGCGTCCGACCCGCAGCTGACGTTCACCGGAAATGGGGAGGCCCGCTTTTATGCCCGCATTGGGCAACCGCACGCGCGGCGCGAGGAGGATGGCAGCTTCACGAAGCTGGATCCGACGTTCGCCGACCTGGTGATGTTCCGTAAGTCTGCCGAGCTCGCGCACGCGCAGTTCCAGAAGGGCGACAACTTCATTGCCGAAGGCGACGTCCAGACGTACCCGCAAACGGTCGACGGTGTCGAGGTGGAGCGCGAACAGTTTGTCGCTTCTCGAATTGGCCACGACAACAACACCACCCGCTACGAGGTACATCGTGCACCAGAACGCGGACCCGTCGAGCGTGAGAGCGTGAGCCGCGACCAGGTCGTCGATGCTCTTGCAGCCCGGCAAGAAGCGCTGGACCCCGAACCAGATGCCACGACAGTGGCAGCCACGTCGCGTGCGACACTCGCTCGGTAATCCTGGAAACCATCGTGAACAACACCCAAAACCCCGCCCCTGACGTTCCCGATGCAGACCAGCCACCGTCGGTTGATACCGATGGTGATGGCCTTGATTTGTCGGGGTTGCCTGAGCAGGTGGCGGCGAAGGCGAAGCGGTTCGCGCAACAGGCATACACCCAAGACCTCGCCGCGCAACTCGGGCAGATCCCCAGACCGATCAACTGGCGCACCCTGCCCCCGGATGATCTCGAACACGAGCTGCTGGAGCTGAACTCGTGGGTCAACTGGCTCGCCACGAGTACGGGCTGCCCACACAGGTCATCCCACCGATGTGGCATCGCCACCCGGAACTCCTGTGGGAACTTTCCGCACTCCGACAGCACTGGCTCGGCTGCTACGACCCGCAGGCCAAACCCAACCAGGCTCTCGCTTGGCATCATGACTTCGCCGTCTCGCGTGAGCGCCTCCGCGACTGGGTGACAACCTCCGGAACCCGCCTCGACCGAGACCGACCCACCCGGGTCACTCCGTGGCCCGGCGGTGAGTCCGAGAACTGGGTCGAACCCGACGCCAGCGAACGGCCGGTCACGGAACGCACCAAAGACTTTGTCGACTTCGTCGCCGAGCAAGTCGCGGCCCGTACCGCAGAGCAAGACGCGGTCATCCGACAAGTCATAGACGCCGAGCAGGAGCGCCACTGATGGCGGGCCGGACGACGCGATACCGACGCACCTCTGGATACGTGCCCTACGGCGATCGGCGCTTCTTCGTCGAAGCGGATCATCGCCCCGACCCTGACCTCGGGGTGCTCACCGAATTGTTCATCCGGCTCGCTCTCGAGCGGGTCGCCGATGCTCGCGAACTGCGCGATCGTAAAGCGAACCCGTCTACTCTGAAATCCCGATCACACCCCTAACCCAGCGGTGCTGCAAGGTACCATGGGACACGCAGAACGCCCTCCCATACACGGGTCGGGCGCGCACCCACCACACGCGGACTCAGCCTGACAATCAGGACCGGGAATGCAGACGCTAACCCTTGACGGTTGGCACCAAACACACTCGACGCGCACCTAGACCCGGCAGGGCACCTGCCGCTTCGTGTTTGCCCCGTCGAGTGAAAGCGGTGCAGCCATGACTCTCCTCGAAGCCCCACCCCTAGGCCGAATCACCGTGGTGACCGGCGAAGCACTCGCCGTGTCCTATCTTCGGGTATCCACAAAGGAGCGAGCAGAAAAAGGAGGGAAGGAAGAAGGGTTCTACATCCCCGCGCAACGTGAAGCGAACCAACACAAGGCTGCACAGCTGGGCGCGGTCGTCATTGAGGAGTTCGTGGATGCGGGCGAGTCTGCAAAGAAGGCAGACCGTCCTGCTCTGCAGCGCATGATCCGCTACGTCAAAGAACACAAAGTCGCCTACTGCATCGTCCACAAAGTCGACCGGCTCGCCCGAAACCGCGCCGACGATGTCGCGATCCACTTCGCCCTCCAAGAAGCGGGCGTCATGCTTGTCTCCGCGACGGAGAACATCGACGAGACCCCCTCCGGGATGCTACTGCACGGAATCATGTCAACTATCGCGGAGTTCTACTCCCGCAACCTCGCCACCGAGGTCGTCAAAGGCATGACTCAGAAAGCCATGGGAGGTGGCACCCCGTCCAAAGCGCCGGTCGGCTACCTCAACACCCTGGAACGTGACGAACTCGGCCGGGAGCTCCGCTCCATTGCACTCGACACTGAACGGGCACCACTCGTGAAGTGGGCGTTCGAAGCCTACGCATCGGGAAATTTCTCTCTGGCTGACCTCCGCACCGAACTGGTGAAGCGAGGTCTCACGACTGCGCCGACTCCGAGACGTCCATCTCGGTCGATCGCATTGTCTTCCGTGCACCGCATGCTGCAGAACCCGTACTACAAGGGTGATGTCGTCTACCGGGGTGTGCGCTACGACGGAGCACACGAACCCCTCGTCGCTCCCGAAGTCTGGTACCAAGTGCAGTCCATTCTCAAAGCGCACAACTCCTCCGGAGACCGCACCCAGAAACACGACCACTACCTCAAGGGCACCGTGCACTGCCGGGAATGCGGATCGCGCCTCATGATCAGCAAAGCAAAAGCACGCAACGGCACCATCTACCCTTACTTCGTGTGCCTCGGCCGGCATCAGAAAAGGAACGACTGCACCCAAGCTGCGATCCTGGTCGGAGACGTCGAAGACATGATCGTCGACTACTACCAACGCGTCCAACTCAGCCCCGCAACCCGAGATGCGCTACGCGGCATGCTGCACCACGAACTCGACCGGCTCACCTCGGCAGCTTCTACTGAAGCGGCCGACCTAACCAAACGTCGTACTCAGATCATTGACGAACAAGACCGGCTCCTCGAAGCACGGCTGAAGGACACGCTGTCACTTGAGCAGTTTTCGAAGTTTCAGGACACACTCCGAGCTGAACTCGATTCCGTCAACGAACAACTCACCGAACATCACAACGACTATGCCGAAGCACGCAATCACATCGATGACTGTCTGAACCTGGCTAGCGACATCGGTCGTGTCTATGCAACGTGCTCAGACCAGAACCGTCGCCTTGCGAATCAAGCGTTCTTTACCAAGATTCGTATCGGAGAACATCGCGATCTCGACGTGACACCAGCGAAGCCCTTCAACGTCATTCTCGACCCGGAAGTTCAGCGTGAAGCGGGCCTGTGGGATGAACCTCAAACCATCGCGGACGACGAAAACAAAACTGCGACACGGTATACCGTGTCGCAGTTTCGAACTTCGTCTATTAAGTGCCCCGAACAGGATTCGAACCTGCGACCTTCCGCTCCGGAGGCGGACGCTCTATCCACTGAGCTATCGGGGCATGCATTGGGTTGCCCAACGCCGCTTTACTTTACCAGTTTTCCAACCACGCAAAATCACGTGGCAGATATAAGGGATTCTGATACGACTGACACTTACCGATCAGTCTTTGCTGGGAGGCCACTGTCCACGTTCAATGAGGACCTCTTTGAGTAGTGAGGGCTTGTCCGTGACGATTCCGTCTACACCCCAGTCAAGCAGACGCTCCATCTGGGTCCGGTCGTTCACGGTCCACACATGAACCGCCAAGCCAGCTGTATGCGCTGTGGCAATGAACCTTGGTGAGACTACGCGCACACCCTTGTTCTTCTCCGGAACCTGGGCGGCTCTTACGCCATGGCGCGGTCCAGGAACGTGCCAGCTCTCCGCATTCGACACAGTTTCGGAAGCAAGGAGCAACCGCACAATTGTTGTCACGCCAAGTGAGGTCGACAGCTCCGCGCCACCAAGTTCGCGAACTTTCTCAAGGCGCTTCTCTGAAAACGAGGCCACCATGACACGACCGCCTGCCCCCGACTCTTCAAGAACATCTAGAAGTGGCTCAACGACCTCATCCGACTTCGCATCGATGTTGAAATACAGGTCTGGGAACATCGCCAAGACATCAAGCAACCGGTGCGGTGGCTCTCCGGCCTCGTTGTGAAACTCTTGGAGTTCCTCGAAAGTGTAGTCCGAGAACTTACCTGACGCTCCGTAGCATCGGTCCAGGGTTTCATCGTGAGAGATGACCACGACACCATCTGCGGTGCACTGGACGTCAGTCTCGATATGCTTGACGCCGATCTCACGCGCATGCTCGAACGCAGCAATGCTGTTCTCAACAGCCTCTTCCCCACCTCCGCGATGAGCGAAGATCAGGGGGTACGGCGCCGCCACAACGGGAATCACTAGCAGCCTTCACCAAGGAAGACCGCACCATAGGACTCTAGCCACTGTGAGGGAGGTAGGGATGATCCTGAAGAATCGCGCACCTCGAAATGAAGGTGGGCTCCAGTTGAAGAACCAGTGGAACCAACCGCACCTATTTGTTCACCCGCTGTGACAGTCTGGCCAACCGCCACGGTGATACCACCGTCATTCTGGTGCAGATATAGGGAATCGTAAACCGAACCGTCTTCCATATGGTGTTCGATTTCTACATAGTTCCCACGGCTAGAGTCATAAGAAACCGTCTTGACGACACCATCAGCAACCGCATAGATCGGTGTCCCCGATTCAGCCGCGTAATCGTCGCCCTCGTGTAGCTTCAGGTATCCAAAAATGGGATGAATTCGGTACCCGTAATACGAAGTACCAGAGAAGGTGCCTTCACGCAGCGGCATGTAGACCATCTGCTGCGTGGTCATTTGACGTGAACCGTTGGCTGCGACATCCACCTCAGCGGCACACGGCTTTACCTCAACCGGGACGCGGATTCGTGCCCGGGAAGCGGCTGCAGGATCACGGCGCAAGTCCGTGGAAGTATCTTGAACGCTGGACTTGACGTCTGCCCATGACTGTTCGACACCGAACTTTCCCGTCACTTTGTCAGAATCGGGGGCGGTGGTCGCGGGCATCGCGGCAGTCGCTACGGGAACCGCAAGAATTGCTGCAAGCATTCCAGTTGTGGCGGTAGCGCCACTCCAGCGGAGCGCTACACGACCCCGCGATGCAGGCGTACGACTTGAACGCTGACCTCGCGAGTGCGCGCTCAACATGGATTCCTCAGCCAATCGGTCATGCACCGAACTGCGCTTGGGCAATGGGCACGCAACCTGATCGCCGTAAGACATCCGCTCTCCAACTACTGAAACAATAAGTCGGCGGCCTCGAAAGACCGCGATCTAGAGTCTACGGCTTGGCAAGAGTTCGATCAGTAGTGTTCATCACTAACGTGCAAAATTTGGGTGGAAGATATGTCACCCCAAACACCCTTCCGGACCAAGGTCACCGTTTGGTAACGAGAATGCGGTCAGCTGCCTCACTGTAGCTGGGGTCCACGCTGCAGCGAATCCCGCACTTGTCCCACCAGCTCTTCCCACAGGTCTTCCATGAACAGGGCTCCGACCAGCACACCCTCAGCCTCACTCACAACGCCCACAACGTGGCTCGAGGTTGTCTGCATCTGCCGCAGCGCGTCCTCGGCGCCCAGGTTTGAGGGGATGTACTCAAGGGAGCGGACTCTCCACGGAGGCAGCGGCTCACCACGTTCTTCCGGGGTCTGCGCATAGAGCACGTCTTTGAGGTGCACATAGCCGACAATCTGCCGGTCATCACCCCGGCCCTCGGTCACGGGGAAGCGCGAAAACCCTGTCTTCGCCACCATGGACTCCACGCTATCCGGATTGGCAGGCAGCGCGATGGTTGCAAGCTCGTCAAGCGGAATCATCAGGGCGTCCACAGTTGTCTCGGCAAACTCCAAGGTCCCGGCAAGCAACCCCAACTCATCACTGAGCTTGCCTTCCTCCCGCGACACTTCAACAATGTTCGCCACCTCTTGGACCGTGAATGTCGCCGCTATCTCAGACCTCGGCTCAAACCCAAAATGACGGATAAACCAGTTGGCTGTGTTGTCCATCAGGACCACGACGGGGCGCAACACGCGCCCAATTGCAACCAGTGATGGAGCAAGAGCTAGAAGAGTTACGGTGGACTTCGCGATCGAGAGGTTCTTCGGAACCATTTCACCGAAAACAACGTGGAGGAAGAGGACGATAAGCAACGCGACTACGAAAGCAATTCCGTGTGCAACATCCATGCCCAACCCAAAGGCGGACAGCGGGCGATAGATAAGGTGTGCAATGGCGGGCTCTGCAATCGCACCCAGAGATGTCGACATGACGGTGATGCCCAGCTGGCTTATCGCCAGCATGAGAGAGACGTGTTCGAGGGCGTACATCGCTTGCTTGGCACCGCGAACCCCGTCATTTGCCAACGGTTCCAGCTGGGAGCGACGCGAGGAAGTCACCGCAAACTCTGCTGCTACAAAGTAAGCGTTGACCAGGAGGAAGACAACTGTCAGGGACAGTCCGAGGACGGGACTCATTCGACGTCCCCCTCTTCCGCTTCTGTGCGGTTCGGATCCAACACCGGCGTGACATGAAGGCGTGTCACACGCCTCCCCTGCATGGCAACCACCTCCACGCTGACACCACCAACCGTGACCACATCACCGATCTCGGGAATCTCACCTAGCTCATTCATCACGAAGCCGGCCAGGGTCTCATAGGGCCCGTCCTCATCGACATATATGCCCGTCTGGGACGCGAGCTCATCGGGTCGCAACGTACCTGGCACCATGTATCCGCCGCGCGTCGTCGCCTTAATTCCTCGACGGCGTCGATCATGCTCATCGCTGACTTCGCCAACCACCTCTTCAACAACGTCTTCCAGTGTGACGATGCCCGAGGAAGACCCGTACTCATCCACAACAACAGCCATCTGTACACCGTCACGCAACTCAACCAGAAGTGGCAAGATTCCTACCGATTCGGGCACCTGGTCTGCCGCAATAGACACCGACCGGGACGACACCGACACATCGCCGCGTCGATCATGCGGGATAGCGATTGCGCGCCGCAACAACGCAATGGAAATGAAGTCTTCCCCGTCCTTGTCCATGACTGGGAAGCGGGAATGACCTGTTTCCCTGGCGAGGTTGACAAGGTCGGCCGCCGTTGCGTCCTCGGGCAGCGACTTGACCCGGCCACGATCAGTCATGACGTCGATGGCCGTGAGGGACTCCATCGAGACGGATCTTGTAAATAGCTCTGCCGTGTCCTCATCAAGAGTTCCCTCATCAGCGGAGTGTCGCACAAGGGCGGCCAGCTCAGAGGCAGAACGCGCACTCGAGAGCTCCTCCACCGGTTCGACACCGAACCGGCGAAGTATCGCGTTGGCGGTTCCATTGAGCAGGCGAATGAGGGGGGCGAACAGCCAGGTAAACACCAACTGGGCCGGGGCTGTCAGACGCGCGGTGCGCAATGGTTCCGCAAGCGCCATGTTCTTCGGGACGAGTTCGCCGAACAGCATTGAAAACACGTTGACGATAATCACGGAGGCCAACGCACCTAACGTGGCTGCCAGCGCAATAGAGACACCCAGGCCAGTCAGAGAAGAGCTGAACATTCGCACCAGCGCTACCTGGGTCGTGTAGCCAAGCAGGATGGTTGTGAGAGTGATACCGACCTGCGCCCCAGACAACTGGGTTGATAGAGATTTGAGGGCTCGTAGCACCCTGTTGAGCCGCTTGTCCCCGCCGGTTACTTTGCGTTCTACAGACGCGGGGTCCAGGGCGACCAGTGAGAACTCTGCAGCCACAAAAATTGCTGTGCCCAGAGTGAGGAGGATTCCGAGGAGGACGTAGAGGAGGTCAACGAGTGCCGAGGGCATAATAATAACACTATATAAGGCACCGGCCTCGGTGCGAATAGGGCACATGCAACAACTATTGGCGTGGTTGCTCCAAGACTTAAGTCCGGTACGTGCCTACACTTGGAAGTCGAGCGATCCACCTCTAGTCGAAGGAGCCTTTGTGGTAAGCAGCAGGGATGATGGCTTAGGCCCAAACGACTGGTACATCTCAAACATGTACGAGCAGTTCGTAACCAATCCAGAGTCGGTTAACGATGAGTGGCGAGCATACTTTAAGGCCTATCCCGAAGTGGGGTTGCGCGCAGCTGCCACAACTGAGGCGAACCGCGATGCTCAGATCATTGCAGAAGCTATCACGCCCTCGGCGGAACAGTCCTTCAGCGCGGAAGACAACAACCCGGGTCTCCCTTCGCCGCAAGGTCCGCCGCGCAGCGAGCAGCCAAACCTAGAGAACGTTACGCGGTCCGACCTTCCACCAGCGCCGCCCACCAGGGTTCGCGAAGCCACTTCTCCCTACACCCGCTCCAGCGATGCCGCTTCGGCCGCTTGGGGGGATGTGGATGCGACAGGGAAGGATCGAACCGAACTCATTCGCGGCGTGGGCCGGTCGATCGTGAAGAACATGGAGTCATCCCTGGGGGTACCCACAGCAACCTCCGCTCGTGAGATCCCTGCGAAGCTAATGATTGAGAACCGTGCGGTCATCAACGCCCATCTCGACCGTACTGTTGGCGGCAAGATCTCTTTCACCCACCTCATCGCGTACGCCCTCGTCGAAGCACTGGTCGAGATGCCGTCGATGAACGTTCGTTACGTGGAAAAGGACGGGAAACCGCACATCGAACACCTAGCCCACGTTGGGCTCGGACTGGCGATTGATGTTCCGCGCGAGGATGGTACAAGGTCGCTACTGGTGCCGGTTGTGCGCAATGCGGACACACTAACTTTCCCACAGTTTGTGGCAGCAATGAATGACCTGGTTGCCAGGGCGCGAACCGGCGATCTCACCGCTGGAGACTTCCAGGGCGCTTCCGTATCGCTAACCAACCCGGGAACGATTGGGACCACCTTCTCCGTTCCTCGTTTGATGACAGGCCAGGGCGTCATTATTGGTATCGGTGCGACCGACTATCCGGCGGAATGGTCTGGAGCCCCAACGGAACGGCTGGCCGACCTCGGGGTCGGAAAGATCATGTATGCCACCTCAACCTACGATCATCGAGTGATCCAAGGTGCCGCATCGGGGGCCCTCCTCAAGGTACTTTCTGCTCGCTTGCGGGGCGAGGACGGATTTTACGACCGTATTTTCGATGCACTGCAGGTCCCATATCCGCCGTACCGCTGGGAGCGGGACCTGATCTATGACTCGGCAGCTGAGAAAGGCAAGCAAACCCGCATTGCGGAGCTGATCCACGCCTATCGCTCACGGGGCCACCTGGCGGCCGACACCGACCCCCTCGCCTACCGTGTGCGTCGCCATCCCGACCTAGAGCTGCGTCGCTATGGGCTGACCTTCTGGGATCTCGATAGGGAGTTCCCAACAGGGGGCTTCGGAGACGCACCAAGCATGAGGCTGCGCGATCTCTTGCGCCGACTCCGTGACACGTACACACGGTCAGTCGGGATCGAATACATGCACATTCAGGACCCCACCCAGCGCACTTGGGTGCAGTCTGAAGTGGAGGCGCCCTATCAGAAGCCTTCTCCAAGGGAACAGCGTGAGATCCTTTCGACACTGGTCCGCGCGGAGGCCTTCGAGGCGTTTCTACAGACGAAATACACGGGTCAGAAACGGTTCTCCCTCGAGGGTGGAGAGTCTCTAATACCGTTCCTCAACGCGGTACTGACCGACGCAGCCAACACTGGTCTCTACGAAGTCACGATTGGTATGGCTCACCGGGGCAGGCTCAATGTTCTGGCCAACATCGCGGGGAAGTCCTACTCGCAGATCTTCTCGGAGTTTGAAGGTAGTCCACATCTACGCGGCACAGAGTCCTCCGGCGACGTCAAGTACCATCTGGGCACAGAGGGTTTCTTCAGAGCGGGCGACGGAGTTGGTACGCGCGTCTACCTCGCTGCGAACCCTTCGCACCTTGAAGCTGCTGACGGGGTGCTGCTCGGTATCAGCCGGGCTATGGAAGACCGTTTGAATGAGCCCGGCTTCCCAGTCATGCCCGTCCTCGTCCATGGTGACGCTGCGTTCATTGGGCAGGGCGTCGTCTACGAATGCCTCAACATGAGTCAGCTCAGCGGATTCAAGACGGGTGGTACCCTGCACGTCATCGTCAATAACCAGATAGGTTTCACGACGGGGCCGACTTCGGGGCGGTCGACCCGCTACCCGACAGACTTGGCCAAGGGCCTACAGATCCCTATCTTCCATGTCAACGGTGACGATCCGGAAGCCGTTGTTCGCGTGGCAACACTCGCGTTCAAGTACAGGGAAGAGTTCAACAAGGACGTCCTCATCGACCTCGTCTGTTACCGACGTCGCGGTCACAACGAGGGCGACGACCCTTCAATGACACAGCCTGTGATGTACGAGATGATCAACTCGCTTCCCTCAACCCTAGAGGTCTATACCAGCAACCTAGTTGGTCGTGGTGACATCACAATTGAGGAGGCGAGGACGGTAACCGCGGAGTTTGAAACTGAGCTCGGCAAGATTCTTGAGGAGACTCGTTCGCGCGGTGGTCTGCCCGATCCCTCAGAAAGGTCCAACACCGACGTCAAGGACCGAGTCCAAGAGCGCTATGGTCTGGAGGTTCCAGAGTCTCAAAAGCCGGGTGCGGGCATGATGATCGGTTGGGAAACCGCGGTCACAGCAGAGCAGCTGGAACGAGTCGGAGAGGCATACAACGCATTCCCCGAGGGTTTCACCCCCCACAAGAAACTCCGTCAACTGAGCGAACGTCGACTCGCTATGTCGAAGGGTGAAGCGCCAATCGACTGGGGCTTCGCCGAGCTGTTGGCATGGGGCACGATGCTGATGGACGGGACGCCTGTTCGCGTCACAGGTCAGGACACGAGACGCGCAACCTTTGTTCAGCGCCACGCAGTGCTCCATGATCAAAGTGACGGACGGGAGTTCACTCCCCTGGACTTCCTCACTGAAGACCAGGCGAAGCTCTCCATCTACGACTCCCCTCTTTCCGAATACGGGCCACTGGCATTCGAGTACGGCTACTCGGTTGAACGTCCGGAGGTGTTCGTGGCTTGGGAGGCACAGTTCGGCGACTTCGCCAACGGAGCGCAAACAGTAGTTGACGAGTTCATCTCTTCAGCCGAGCAAAAATGGGGCCAGGCCTCATCTGTGACACTGTTGCTTCCACACGGCTACGAAGGCCAAGGCCCTGACCACTCTTCCGGAAGGATTGAGCGCTACCTGCAGTTGGCTGCCGAAGACAACATGTGGATTTGCCAGCCTTCCACCCCGGCGAATCACTTCCATTTGACGCGCCACCAGGCGTACCGTCGACCGCGAACCCCTCTGATTGAGTTCACCCCCAAGCAGCTGCTGCGCCTGTCGGCAGCGATCTCTTCGGTTGATGAATTTACTTCGGGGACTTTCCTTCCCGTAATCGGAGAGGTAAGCAGGGACGTGGGCCAGAACGCCAGCGGCGTGCGCAGGGTCCTGGTTTGCTCCGGGCGTATCTACTATGACCTGATCAAGGAACGCGACGCGCAAAATCGCACGGATGTCGCAGTTGTGCGGTTGGAGCAGTTCTATCCTCTGGCGACCTCGGAACTGGCTGAGGCACTCGCTCCATATGAGAACGCCGAGGTCGTCTGGGTTCAGGACGAGCCGGAGAACCAGGGGGCCTGGTTCTTCTTGGCGATGAACTTGTTCCCCCGCCTTGGGCTGCTACCCAACTTCAGTGGCCTGGCAGGAGATCTACCTTCAGTTCGGGTCATATCGCGGCATGAAGGAGCATCGCCAGCTACGGGGTTGTCATGGCGCCACCAAGAGGAACGAGCCGCTCTCTTGACGGAGGCCTTCGCGTAGCGCACCCGTAGCCGCTGGTGAACTCAATGCAGCGGGTATGCCAACGGCCCACGAGTTTTCGTGGGCCGTTACAATCTCACAGAGATCGAAAGATCAGCTGTTTGGGCGCTTACCGTGGTTCGCTGCCTTCTTGCGACGATCACGACGCTTCCGTCCTCGCGTACTCATATCCAAATCCTTCCGTCTGTACCCTTCTGGGTGCACAACACTGCTAATAATCGCACATCTGGGGCGCAGTACATAAGCCTGAAGCCGAGGTTTCACTCACGGTTTGCGGATTTGGCGGTCCAGTTTGCGCCACCGCACTACTCGCTCTGCCCACACTCCGTCTGAATTCGAAGGATGATCCGTGCCCGCAGCTCCGGAGGTGGCGACACGCAGAGGCATTCCCGTAGCACGGTGACGACCTCAACCTCACTGATCCAGCTGTCACAATCTTCAGCGCAAGATTCCTGATCACACATTCTTTGCCTCCGTCCCGCTGGTTACCTTGCCATCAGTCTGGTTTAGTCCCCTGGCCGCTGTAATCTCTCGCAGGCGGATTCTTCCGCGATGGATACGACTCAGCACCGTGTTCTGGGGAACGTCCATAAGTTCCGCAATTTCTTTGGTGGTCAGGCCCATAACGTCTGCCAGATACACTGAAGTTCGCTGGTTCTCCGGGAGCGAACCCAGAAGCGAGTAGGCCTCATCCCGCTCAAAATGCTTGAGTGCCTCGCTTTCTGCAGAGGGCGCGTACGCGCGACTCACCGCCCCACCTTCTGAAGCATCTCCGGTGCCCGCACCGCCTTCGGCATCGCTACGCAACTGCCAGTCCTGGGGTAGGGGTTGCCCAATGTGGTTGAGGTCGCGCGATGATTTGCGATAGTTCGAAATGAACGTGTTGGTCAAGATGCGGTACAGCCATGCACGCACATTGGTCCCAGATTCGAAAGTGTCAAAGGCCAGAAACGCCTTTAGGAACACCTCCTGCGTCAGGTCCTCTGCGTCAGCAGGGTTCCTGGTCAGCGCGAGGGCGCCCCCGTAGATTTGATCCAGGAATGGCAGGGCTTCGGCCTCAAACCGCTGATCTGAGTCCGAGGACGCAGGTCTCGCTTTCACTTCCACCCCGAATCCTCTCTCAACGCCGCCTGCTCTGTGATCCGTAGTGGCAAAACGTCTCTATTTTGAGCACAATGCTAACCAACACCCATATTCTGTGCTCGAGTCTACGCCCACAGCCCAATGACCTTGGAGGTCGAGTGACTATAAGTAACGCTGGTGGCGACGAGTATTGGCCCGCTCCCACGCCAAGCGGACCAGTGAATGCGACCGTCCTGCTACCCGGATCGAAATCGCAAACGTCACGCGCATTTGTAATTGGCACGATCGCCCAGAATCCAACGAAGATCTCGGGCGCCCTCGCCTCCCGGGACACCTACCTGGCGGCAAAGGCGATGGTCGCACTCGGCGCAGAGTTTGTTTTCGAGGACGATCCCCGCTCCCTCACCATCATGCCGGCATCCCGACTGCGTGGCGGGTCAACGATTGACTGCGGGCAGGCGGGCACCGTCATGCGTTTCGGTTCGGCGCTGGCGGCATTCGCGGACGGAAAAACCACCCTGGTCTGCGACCCGTCAGCCGAGTCACGACCGATCACCCCACTCATGGACTCCCTGCAGGCGCTGGGAGCACGAGTCAAATACGGCAAACGCAAGGGCTTCCTGCCGGTGACCATCACGGGTATTCCTGCCCGTAAGAAAAAGGCCACATCCACAAAGTGCGACGGAAGCGACCAGGTTGGTATCGATACCTCCAGTTCTTCGCAATACCTCTCAGCCCTACTGCTCGCATCCCCCCTCATCTCCAAACCCACTGTGCTCCGTGCGGAAGGTCGTCTGCCGTCATGGCCCTATGTCGCAATGAGCCTTGACATGCTGGCTGAGCAGGGTGTCGATATCCAGAGGACCACTTCTTGGAGCTGGAAGACAGACCCAACCCGTCCCGCGGGTAACCCCATCCAGATCGAGCCTGACCTTGCCAATGCCGGACCTTTCTTAGCGGCCGCCCTGCTTTGCGGGGGAACCATCACGATTGAAGACTGGCCCGCCCATACGGATCAGGTTGGCAAGTACTGGGTGGAGCTCCTCCCCCAGTTTGGTGCCACAGTGGCCCTCAGCGCTCAGGGACTTACGGCAAGTGCCCCGCTTGGGTTGACTTGGCCCGGCCTCGACCTCGACATGGGGGCGTATGGCGAGCTGGCACCAACGGTGGCCGCCCTCTGCGTCTTCGCCACATCACCGTCAACCCTGCGCGGAATCGGCCACTTGCGAGGTCACGAAACTGACCGTCTTGAGGCGATGGCCACTGAGATACGACGCCTCGGCGCCAATGCCCGTGTCATGCGCGATGGTATCCACATCATCCCCGCACCAACGCATAGTGCGGACATACAGACTTATGAGGACCATCGCATGGCGACATTCGGCGCCATCGTGGGCCTCCGCACGCCTGGGTGCAGGGTTGCAAACATCGGAACCACCGCAAAGACACTCCCAATGTTCACCGCGCGCTGGCATGCGATGCTCCAGGGCGCCGACTCTCCCAGCACATTGACCATGGCGGAGGTCTTCGCGAACCCGGCGCTGATTTCGGGGGCAGAGTAGTCTCGACATCAGACCAGATCAACCGGGGCGAACCCATCTGCCTCACTCGGCGAGAAAAGGAACGGCGTGGCCAGACTCGATACGGGAACTGATGATGAACGCGTCCGCGTCCGACCGACAAAAGGTTCCCGTCCTCGAACCAAACGCAGACCGGACTATTCAGCGCGTCCCCTGGGCCGCGTTGTAGCCGTCGACCGAGGGCGGTTTGCCGTATCCACATCTTCAGGCCCGCTGCTGCAGGCGGTGAAGGCCCGCGAGATTCCGCGGGGCGCAGTTGTCATTGGAGACTTTGTGCGCCTCACCGGCGACCTCAGCGGCCGGGTGGACACGTTGGCACGAATCGCGCACGTCGAGGAACGCACCAACGTCCTGCGACGCAGTCTCGAAGAGGCCGAAGACGGGCGTGGGGAAAAAATCATTGTCGCCAACACGGATCTCATGGTTATCGTCACCGCTTCTGCGAATCCGACACCTCGCGTGGGAATGGTGGAAAGGTGCCTGGTCGCAGCACGCGAAGCAGGTGTCCCAGCCCTTCTGTGCATGACGAAAACCGATCTCGCCGACCCTGGTGATTTCACGGCATTGTTTGACAGCTTCGATCTGGAGATCGTTACCGCAAACTTGGTGACAGGCGACGGCCTCGACAAGATAGCAACCCTGCTGAAGGGCCACTTCTCCGTCCTCATCGGTCATTCGGGGGTCGGTAAGTCGACTCTCATCAATGCCTTGATTCCAGGATTGGGGCGCAGTGTGGGTGAAGTCAATGTCGCGACGGGAAAGGGGCGCCACACCTCTACCAGTTCCGTGGCACTAGAACTCCCTAAGGGGGGATGGTTGGTTGACACGCCAGGTGTTCGATCCTTCGGCCTTGCCCATGCTGACGTCGAGGACGTTCTGGCGGTATTCCCCGACCTTGTGGCCGTAACTGAGTTCTGCCTGCCGAACTGTACGCACACATCATCGGAGGTGTCGTGCGCCCTCGATGAGTGGGTGGCACAGGCCGGACCGTTTGCAAAAGTTGGCGAAGCAGACGATTCGCTGCTAGCCCCTCAGCGCAGGGCGGGCATCGTGGCACGTGCGCGGACACTCATCGCCGGTCTCCCCCAGGACAACTGGTAGCACCTATCGACGCATCATCGCGGCTTCAGGGCTTCGATTGCAGCCTCATGAATGAGCCCATTGGAAGCGATTGCATTTCCGCCCCATGGGCCAGGTTCACCATCTAGCGACGTGAACCGTCCTCCGGCCTCCTGCACAATGGGAACCAACGCCGCCATGTCATACAGTGCCAGCTCAGGTTCTGCGGCAACATCAACGCTGCCCTCAGCAACCATCATGTAGCTCCAGAAGTCCCCAAATCCCCTTGTTCGCCAGCAGGACGCCTGAAAGTCGAGGAAGCTCCGTCCTCGTCCAGCTGCCAGCCAACCCTGCAGAGACGAGTACGAGAAGAATGCGTCATGGACATGCGCTACACGTGAGACCTGCAGTTGTCGTGACCTCATAAGTGACGTCCCTGCGAAAGCGCCCATACCTTTCGCCGCCCACCACCGACGCTTCAGAGCGGGAGCGGATACCAGTCCGACTACGACCTCGCCGTCCTCGACAAGGGCGATAAGTGTCGCCCATACCGGAACCCCTCGCACAAAGTTGCTGGTCCCGTCAATCGGGTCAATAATCCATTGCCGACTTGAGGAACCGCTTGTTCCACGTTCCTCACCGAGGACGGAGTCCCGTGACCGGGATGTGCCGAGCTGAAGGCGGATCTGGTCTTCCACGGCCTTATCGGCATCCGAAACCAACGTGTAATCTGGCTTTTCTTCCACGAGAAGATCATCCGCTTGGAAGCGGTTCATGCTCTGGTGGTCAGCCTGGTCTGCGAGGACGTGTGCTAGGCGGAGGTCGTCGATGTATCGTCGCGTTTGAGACATGTGTAGAGACTATCTTGATGGTGCCCGAATGAGGGCCAGACGCCCCCGGGCTGACTAGACTGCAACCATGGCCAGACGCTTCCTTATGTTCACGACGCGAATTTACGAGAAAGTTGCGATTTCGGAACGTCAAGCCATGCTCAAGTTCACGGGATTGCGCGACGATGAGCTTGTCAATGTCCGTCTTGAGCGGGATCCGTTCCCCGATATTAACTTGCAGCACTGGGACGGCATCATCATGTGCGGTTCCCACTTCGATGTGTCAGCGCCGGAAGACAGCAAGAGCCTGCGGCAACTCGACGTGGAGCAAAACCTGACGCGGCTTTCGGAAAGGGCCATCGCAGAAGATTTCCCGATTTTGGGGATCTGCTACGGCCTGGGGATTATGGCGCGCATGCTTGGCGGGAGCGTGAGTCCAGCCATTTCAGAGGACATTACGGCGCCGCAGTTGACCGTGACCCCGCAGGGTCGGGTCGATCCGATTCTCAATGGCATTCCGGATACTTTCCGCGCCTACGTCGGGCACCATGAATCGGTTGTCGAGCACCCACCGCAGATGGTGCCGCTAGTGACGGGCACGGTCGCCCCACTTCAGATGGCGCGCATTCGCAACAACATCTACCTGACGCAGTTCCATCCTGAACTAGATTTTGAAGGCATTTCGGTGCGCATCGACGTGTTTGAGGATCATGGCTACTATCCGAAAGAGGAACGGCCCAGGGTTGAGGAACGGGTGCGCGGCGTCGATGTGTCGCCAGCCCACCTAATCCTCTCCAACTTCGTCGACCGGTTTGGCACGAACGAGGGCGTCGCCTAAGTCAGTACGCTCGCTGATGTCGTACCACATCAGGGCCTCCTCAAAGAGCTGCCCTATTAGCAGGTCCGCCTCCTCTTGCGTCTGCGCCAAGAATAGCTGCGCGCATATCTCCCGCCCCCTTGTGTCGTCCGCATAAATCTCGTCGACCTGTTGCCAGGAACTGAAGCGTGCGTCCCGGGAGGGGAGGGCGCCCCCCACAACCAGCCGAGTGGGGGAGGATTGTTCTTCGCGCGCAAGGTGGAGAGACTCTAGCGCGGCATCATCCCGCGCATCCTCAGTTGTTTCCTCCCAGGTTGAATCTGGGGAAACATCCCTATCTTCAACGCAAATCGCATCGCGATTCGGTGGGGTCTGGGCAAGTAGTTCGGACGCTGTGAGCGCTAGATAGTGCTGCATGTGCCCAGCTTGCCACGGCCGAGGTACCCGCGTCTCTCATCTGCGACAAACTGCCGCTGACATGGGAACCTTTGCGAAGACCGGCGCAGTCATAGTGCAACTGTTCCATATCCTTTTCCATCAGACGTTATCCCCAAATTCTAAAAGAGGCTGGTTTCCACAGACAACGCTGTAATCTCTGCACCACTGTTGTTTGTCAGAGTACTAAGGAGCGTAGACACAACAGAATGGAAAGAGGTAGGTCAGTGATTACATCAACCGATTCACAGTCCCCAGGAATGCGGGACGACCGCAGAGGAACCGTTCAACGGCAAGCACGTAAAGCCTTGCTTCGTGAGCTTGCTGGGCTCCTGGTGTCCTTCGGCGCAGTGGCCATGGCGCTTCACCTTCAAGGCGTCGGCTCAGCTCAGTTTGCTTACGTGACGCTCGTCCTCGCGGTTCTTGCTGAGATCCTCTTCCTCTGGCGCTCCGTCTGGGCCGCGCTTGCACTAGTGGCAGTGAGTAGAACGCTACCTGGGCGGCTTCACCTAATCTTGGGCACGGCTGTGGCAACTTGGGGGACACGGTCCGCACGTCGGTCGGTTGCGGGCATCGCCACGACCACGGCCCTGGCGGGCACCCTATTCTCCGGCGCTGCGCTAGCGGATACGGGAACCACCACAGACACTACCGAATACCTGTGGAGCTCTTCTACGACCACCGCAGAATACGTACACCCCCTTGACACTGCTCTTTCGGGTGGGGTTCCCTCTAGGACGGCAGCCTCCGACAGTTCACCTTCAGCGAGTACAGACAGTGTCTTCCCAGGCTCGGGAGAGTTCGAAGCGGCACGTGAAACGGAGGTTGCGTCTCAACCTCCGGCTCAGAGACTTGAGCCAGCTTCCGATCTTCAGCAGATGCCACCTTCCACACCGTCTTTGACCGCGACTCCCCCGCCAATCTCCGATACGCTGTCCTCCCGACTCTCGACAAAGCCTTCGACGCGAGACATGTCCACACCGGTACTGCTTCCAAGTTCAAATGGTGATTCCGTCGACCTATCCACGGCATACACGGTTGCAGAGGGGGACTGTTTATGGGACATTGCGGCAACAATGCTCGGTGAAAATGCTTCAGACTCTGAGATTGACGCACTTTGGAGGGACATTTATGACGCAAATGAACTTGTCATCGGATCCGACCCCAACCACATCGAACCAGGAATGATCTTGGAAACTATCCCTCTTCCCGCATCTTCGTCGAAGTAGAAAACCATGCACACCCCAGAGCCAGCCAAGACCCTCCAGGTAGCCAGTTCTTCAGAACACCCCAACCGCACTGCCGGTCCTGCTCCCAGAACGCAAGTCAGGGGTCGGCCCTATGCACGTGCCATTCACATAGCGCCAACCCAACGCAGAACCGGTCACCCGAGCGATACAACACTGGCCGGGCTGCCCAGCCCCGAACAGTGGGCTCAACAGATTGCTGTGGCTGTCGTTGACGTCATTGCCGGGAGGAAGGACCCTCGAAGTCTTCAACGGTGGATGACAGCGGACGTTTACGGATACCTTCGCGCCAGCACTAGTGCCAGTACCAGTGCTTCTCGGGGTCGAGGCGGCTCACTTCCGGCCCTGGCGATGACGTCACGCATTTGTCCGGTCTCAAATGAGACATTCGAGTTTGCGGTAACGGTGTGGGATCAGAACCGAGCAAGGGCAGTTGCCGGACGCCTGGTAAGGCTGCGAGATCGATGGCAGCTTTGCGAGCTCGAAACACACTAGAGTCCAGGAAACGTAAAGCGGTTATCACGCGCGATCATCAATCACTGGGCCCCGCACTAACGGCGGGCAGCTACCCCTTCTTCTTGCCCTGAGCCCGTCGCTGTGCCCTGTTAAGTGTTTGGGCCCCTGCCGCCGCAGGTACCGCGGGCCCCCTGTTCGTTCCTGCCACTGGCTCTGACTGCTTGGCCGGTCCCTGCATGGTGAGCCTGTTAGGTACAGACTGACGTCCCACATCTCCCATGACGGTCTTGGGAGTCGATGCTTTTTTCTGAGCTTTGATCTGGCTCTTCGCAGGCTTCACTGCCTTCTTAGTCTGTGGAGCTCCACTGGCCTGGCCCGATGCCGCGGCTTCCACTGCTGCAGAGTTATCGCCACCTCCATTGGCAATCAGCTCCTCGCGCTGCTCATTAGCTTTCTCAAACTGGTAGTGGTAGGCAAAGAGTTGCTGGACTGATTCTTCGCGGATCCGTTCCATCATCGCTTGGAACATCTTCGAGGCTTCATCCTTGTATTCAACCAAGGGGTCACGCTGACCCATCGCACGAAGACCGATTCCTTCTTTCAGGTAGTCCACCTCGTAGAGGTGCTCGCGCCACAGGCGGTCAACCGTCGACAGCACGACGCGCCGTTGGAGTTCGTCGTTAGCAGAGTCACCCAGTTGAGAGATCGCAACGGGATTGGCGTCTAAGGCCTCAACAGCCGCGGCGTATGCAGCATGAATATCGCCCTGAAGCTCGAACTCCACATTCTCCCGCGTCAGATTCGCCCGTCCACCGTACTCAGCTTCCACGTCTTCAATGGACACAGACACGGGATAGTATCCACGTAGTTCTGTCCAGGCAGACTCCAGCTCCCAGTCAGCAGGGTCGTCGGCGACAGTGAACTGCCGGACGATGCCCGCAACCAGCTGGGACTGGAAGTGATCGATCTGCTCCGAGAGGTCTTCACCACGCATAACTCGCGCACGCTCATCGTAGATAAGTTCGCGTTGACCGGTCATCACATCGTCATACTTGAGGACGTTCTTGCGGATCTCAAAGTTGCGCGCCTCGACCTGGGATTGCGCTGATGCAATCGACCTGGAGACCATCTTTGACTCAAGCGGAACGTCCTCGGGATACGCACCCGAAGTCATGATTCGCTGTGCCATTCCGGAGTTGAACAGCCGCATTAAGTCATCTTCCATGGACAGGTAGAAACGCGACTCACCGGGGTCACCCTGACGCCCGGAACGACCACGCAGCTGATTGTCGATTCGCCTCGACTCGTGCCGCTCCGTTCCAAGAACGTAGAGCCCTCCGGCCTCAGCAACCTCATCGTGTTCTTCGGCGACGGCGCGGCGGGCATCCTCAAGTGCCTCAGCCCACGCCTCCCGGTACTCTTCCGGGTATTCCTCGGGGTCAAGCCCTCGACTCTTCAGGTTTGCCTGGGCAATAAACTCCGCGTTGCCACCAAGCATGATGTCGGTGCCGCGCCCAGCCATGTTAGTTGCAACGGTGACTGCACCTTTGCGTCCGGCCATGGCGACCACTTGGGCCTCCCGCTCATGTTCCTTCGCGTTCAGTACCTCAATAGGCACGCCCTTCTGCTTCAGAAGCGAGGCCACTTGCTCTGATTTCTCAACAGATGTTGTGCCAACAAGGACCGGCTGCCCCTTCTTGTGACGATCGACAATATCGTCGATGATCGCATTCAGCTTGCCCTGCATTGTCGGATAGACAAGATCCGCTTGATCTTTGCGGATCATCTCCCTGTGGGTGGGGATCGGAATGACACCGATCTTGTAGGTCGACGCAAACTCGGCCGCCTCAGTTTCGGCTGTACCTGTCATGCCAGCGCGAGACCCCTCGGGGTACAACCTGAAATAGTTCTGCAACGTCACTGTTGCCAGAGTCTGGTTCTCCGCCTTGATTTCAACGCCCTCTTTGGCTTCAATAGCCTGGTGCATTCCGTCGTTGTAGCGGCGTCCTGAAAGCACGCGGCCCGTGTGCTCATCAACGATCATCACCTCGCCACCCTGAACAATGTAGTTGTCGTCGCGGTGGTAGAGCTCTTTGGCCTTGATCGCGTTGTTCAGGAAGCCGATTAGCGGGGTATTTGCCGCTTCATAGAGGTTATCAACGCCCAGCTGATCCTCAACTTTTTCGATACCGGCTTCCAAGATGCCCGCATTGCGCTTCTTCTCATCAACTTCATAGTCGACATCACGCTGGAGTATCTGCGCGATCCGCGCGAACTCCTTATACCAGTGGTTGAGGTCACCCGCGGCCGGACCTGAGATAATGAGCGGAGTCCTCGCCTCATCGATGAGGATCGAGTCAACCTCATCCACAATCACGTAGTTGTGTCCACGTTGCACCATATCTTCGGGTCGCTGCGCCATGTTGTCGCGGAGGTAGTCAAACCCGAACTCGTTGTTGGTGCCATATGTGATGTCGCAACTGTAAACCTCATGGCGTTCAGCAGGAGTTTGCCCGGCAAGCACACACCCAACGGTGAGCCCCAGGAAGCGGTAGACGCGCCCCATCATCTCTGACTGGTACTCAGCCAGATAGTCGTTCACCGTAACGACATGGACGCCTTTTCCTTCGAGTGCGCGAAGGTATGCGGGCATCGTCGCCACAAGCGTCTTACCTTCACCGGTCTTCATTTCGGCGATGTTTCCTCCGTGGAGCGCAGCTCCACCCATCACCTGCACGTGAAATGGGCGCAAACGCAGTACGCGCCATGCTGCTTCACGTACCGTCGCGAAGGCCTCAACCATGAGCTCATCAAGAGTCTCGCCATCAGCAACCCGCTGCTTGAACTCTTCGGTCTTCCCGCGAAGCTCCTCGTCCGTTAGCTTCTTGAAATCCTCTTCGAGGGCGTCGACCTGGTCCGCTATACGGTCCAGACGCTTAATCTGGCGTCCCTCGCCAGCCCTGAGGATCTTGTCAATAATCGACACGGGTACTCCTTGATTTTGCCTACGACACCCAAGTTTTGGATTGCGGCGTGCCCTTCAGTTTACGCAACTTACACCCACAGTGTGGTGGGCCCCAAGCCATATCGGCATGGGGCCCACCACACATCATAGGTTGCGGCAATCACGTCCCGATAGAGACCGATGCGTTCTCTACTCCGCACCCTCCGGCATACGAGTGTTCAGTCTGAGGATGCCGTACGTCCACCCCTTGCGGCGGTACGCAACGCAAGGTTGCATCGTGTCCTTGTCGACGAAGAGGAAGAACGGGTGTCCGACAAGCTCCATTTGGTGCAATGCTTCATCCACGCTCATCGGCGGAGCCTCATGAACTTTCTGACGCACAATCACGGGAGAATCCCCCAATTGTTCTTCGCGCACCTCACCTGGTTTCAGATCCTGTGCGGAACGCAGCGCCCAATCTTCTGCATCGCGCAGATCCGCATCGACGCCCGGAGTGATCGGCTGGTCGAAGTTCGGGTCCGGCACACCGTCGTACTGGAACCGGCGATGATCCTTTACTCTGTCGCGCTGGCGACGCAGTCTTTCGAAGAGTTTTGCGCTAGCAAGGTCGACTGCCGAATATCGGTCAACTGAATCTGCCTCAGCCCGGATCACCGGGCCCTTCCCATAAACGGTTAGCTCTACGCGCTCTGCACTAGCGGCCAAGCGTGGGTTACGCTCACGCGTCAGAACCACATCAACCCGTTGCGCACGAGGATAGAACTGGGTGATTTTCTCGAGTTTACCCTCGACAAATTCACGGAAATTAGGATGAATGTCGGCATTGCGGCCGGTGACGACGATGTCCATGGGGATCCTCCAGGAGCCTTTGGAATGAATATGCACAGCAAGCACAATTTGCTTGCTTCTTGTAAAAAACCCTCCTTAAGCCAAATGAGCCGGGCTACCCTCTTGCCCACTGAGTGAACGAAAGAGAGTCCCTCAAGTCTACGTCACTGAGACGCCCTTCACATGCTGTCGGCGCTGAGCGAACGCCACAAGCTGACAGTCGAGTGATGTCAAGCGGCAGCCAAAGCAACTGCCATGACACCATGACCACCCAGTGCGTCGAGGACACCGCGCATAGTAGTTCCAGTGGTGACCACGTCGTCAACCACAACCGCAAGGCTTTGCTCCGGAGGTGGAATCACAATGTCCATTGCACCCAGTCGAGCGCTACTCCTGGATCCCGCTGACCTTCCGCTCTGTCCACCAACCCCACGGTGCAGCGCGACAGCTGGCACAACTACAACCCGGGCAACCAGTTCGCGGCGAACTCCTTCTGCCACCCCATCCGCTATCTTCGGAACAACTTCAGCTCTGCGCCGCCTGCGTGCGTGTGAGGACGGGGCGGGGACAATCCACAAGGGCGTGAGCATCGGCTGCTCAGCCACTGCCGCTAGGCGTTCACCCACAGCGCGCCCCAGGTGGGTTCCTGCCTCGAAGAGAAAATCTGAGTAGTCTCGATACCGATCATGCTTGGCGGTAAGGATGATGGAGCGAAGCACCCCGGCGTAGTCACCCAAGCACAGCAGCTCAGTTGTGGGGTACCCCGCAGCGTCCTCAATAATCTTAGAAGCAATCGGTTTTGTCGCAGTACCTCGACAATCCTCACATAGTTCGCTATCCCACTTTCCACACCCCCCACACTGGACCGGAAACAGGAGATTCTTCGCCCCCTGCAAAAGATCTGCTTGCCGTCTCATTGTGGAAGCATTGCGCGACGGACACCCCGGATCAACCGGCTCTCTCAGCGAATGTGGAAAGGACCGCCTTAGTCGCGTTGGGGATAGACCCGGACCTAGCTAGCCTGCGAAAGAAATCTCTTGGATAGAGTTGTCCAGTTCAATCCAGGCCGCACCGGCGCGTTGGAACGCTGTTCCATCCGGGCGTTGAACAAGCAGAGACCCCAGCGTTGAGCCCGCCGTAATTCTGGAGACATCCGGGGGTGCCGACAGAACCTGTGGCCACCCTCCTAGACTGAACACTTCAATTGTTGATTCTTCACCTTCTGGAACCAGGGCGGCAACAGTCGTCTCACCAACCCACGTCAATCCTTCAACAATCGGGGGGAAAAGGTCCAGCTCCGTGACAGCTTCGAAACTGTACTGAGCCTCCACATCGTTACGCCGAATCGTTGCGAGCCAAACTTGGGATCCCGCACCACCGCGGGTAAGCAACAGCGCCCTCGACCCATCAGGAGAGACCCGCACCGCCGCGACCTCCCCGTCGAACGGGACCGGAACTTGCAGAGGCTCCCGACCCGGCGCGACAGCCCAAACCACACCCGGTGAGTCTGTGGACGATACCCACACCACACCGAACCTATCGACTGAAGGCGCCGTAGCACCTGCGATGGGAGTATCACGCGGCTGTGCTGAACCAAGCGTCATTACCGCAAGGCGACCCGGTTCGCTGTTCACCCACGCCACTGGCGCACCCTCGACAGGACCAACCGCAGGGTTTTCCACCCCAACACCCGCCGCTTCCGGGTTGGCAACCTCTGTGGACAGTGACGTAGACCCAAGCACTACTGATCCATCAAGCAAACCAATAGCTCGATCCAGGCGATATGACGGACCGGAGGGGACGTCCGACTCATCAAGCTCAACACCATTGAGTCGAATCTCTACCGACTGAACAGAAGCCACCTGGGTGACGGTCTGGGAGATCTGCCAGATCAGCGCACTCCTTTCTGCTTCTGACGAAGAGGAGTTCCCCTCAAGGTCGATCATCGCGACTCTATCTTGCACTTCAACGCCTGCGGTTGGCATCGTCAAATCGGCTGCCAGGTCCCCAACGACGGCCGGGGCGAGGCTCTCAACAGGACCTTCGATCAACCCCTGCATCAGGTAGGCAGCCACACGCGAGCGGGGATACCACCGCGGATCTGGCACCAGGCCCGACAGGTCAGAAGAGGGGAAGAGGAGATTGACGTTCTGGTAGGCGTTCGTGAATGCTGACTGTGAGAGGATGACTCCGTCCGCCAACTCCGCGATGCGCCATTCCCCGTCCTCGTTCAACGTCAAAGTGAACTCCGTTGACACGGAGCCCGGGGTGACAGACACACTGAGGACGCCGGATTCGTTCACCGTACCCACCGTTGAGAGAGACAGTGAGACCTGAGCCGATTTGCCCTGCCTATCCTTCAGTTCGGGCGAGGGCGAAAAGTCAGAGGAAAACACAGCCACCTGCAGATTCGGTCGCCATGTCGCTGAGGCTTCCGGCTGCAAGTAGAGGCGCGCTGTCGCAAAGTCGTCATACATGCCGGCGGCAGTTGCTCGGAGGAAGTCTTCAACCAACAGCGTTGGGCTGGACCCCACCTGGGGAGCTGACCCGAACTGACGGACAGGATCACGCTGGGGCGCTTCAATTGCGAACTCATGGGGTTCACCAGTCTGCGGCAAAGATGAACAGGCAGAGGGTGCCAAGAGTGCTACGACCCCCAGACAACCCCAGAGAATCTTGCGCAGTCTCATGCGTGATCCTCCCAAACGATCAGCGGAAACTCGGTGACGGCACTCCCTGCTACGCGCGGCAGTGTTACGACGAAGGAGCTCCCGCGGCCCGGTTCACCCCAGGCATTGATTACTCCGTTGTGTAGAGTGACGTCCTCTTTTGAAATTGCCAGTCCCAAACCAGTGCCGCCGGTGCTGCGAGTTCGCGCGGGGTTGGCTCGGTAGAACCTGTCAAATACACGTCGCACCGTGTCCGCCTCCATACCGACGCCGTAGTCCCGCACTCGGATGGCCACGGAGGTCTTCCCTGCAGCAACGGTGACACGAACTGGCATTCCTTCTGAGTACTCACATGCATTGACCAGCAGATTGCGCACCACACGCTCGATACGAATTGCATCCACAGGCACTGAGCAACGTTCCGGCCGGGGCCCAAGTTGGACCTCAACGCCGAGGTGGTCAGCAAGCTCCGCGTTGGCGCTGACCACCTTCTCAACGAGGCTATAGATATCAGCGGACTCGGGGTCGAACTGGGCGGATTGGGCATCGTAGCGAGAGATTTCCAGAAGATCCGCAAGCATTTGCTCAAAACGTGCCACTTCGACGTGAAGGAGCTCCGCAGATCGCTTGGATGCGGGGGGAAGTGCATCCCGGTCATCAAAAATGACCTCATCCGCCATACGAATTGTTGTCATGGGGGTACGTAGCTCATGTGACACATCCGAGACAAAGCTCTGTTGGAGTTTTGACAACGAGTCGTAGTCGGTGATTTTGGATTGCAGGGACTCCGCCATGTCATTGAAGGTGGCCCCCAACTGTGCCATCTCATCACGACCGGAGACACGCAACCGACTTGAGAGATTCCCAGCCGCCAGGGATCGAGCCGCGCCCGCCGCCGCTCTGACAGGGCTCAGCAGCCTGTACACGAGGACGAAGGAGACCAGACCCATCAGAAGCAGGACGGGAACTGAGCCCACGGTGAAGACTTGAATAATCGAGGTCAACGTAGATTGTTCTTGCTCTAGCGAGTACACGACAAACATTTCATACGGACCCGCGGAGGGCACGTCGATCAGCGCCCCAACGACGATGCCAGGGATCGTGTCCGCGCCGTTTGCGAGGGCGACTGACTGCCAAAGTCCGACATCGTGAGCTAGTTCGTCGCGGATTCCCCCACCGATAACGGAAATGTACTCAGGATTCACATACTCGTTGATCCGAAAAGCTTCCGAGGAATCGGGAGAACGCAAGAGAAGGACCTCAACCGCCCCGGCACCCGCGGCGGACTCACGAATCGCGGTGAGGGTCTGCGTGACCGCGTCTTGAACCTGGTCGGTCGTGACTGCGGTGGATTGGTCAAGCGTGTTCTGGACCTGAGAAAATCGCACGGCGGCGTCGGCAAGAATCATGTCGCGCCTGGTTGAGAAGAGGTCGGAGCGCAATACGTTCGTTGCCACGAAGATAAACACCAGCAGGATCACCGTCAGGACCAGAGACAGTGTCACTGCGATCCGCAGAGACAGGGATCCCCCCAGGAACTCCCACATTCGTCGCCTGCTGGTTTGATCCCCTTCAAGAGGGTGAGCGCTAGTCTGTGAGCCAGCGTCACCAGCCTGAGTATCGCTCAAGACCCCGTGCCGGCACGGTATCCGACACCCCGCACCGTAATCACTAGGGAGGGACTCTCTGCATCGCGCTCAATCTTGGAGCGGAGCCTCTGGACATGCACGTTGACAAGGCGCGTGTCGGCCGCATGTCGGTAGCCCCATACCTGTTCCAGCAGTTCCTCCCGCGTGAAAACACGCCACGGTGCCCGCGCGAGGGCGACAAGGAGGTCGAACTCCAGCGGTGTCAGCGGGACCACTTCATCACCGCGGCGCACCTCATGTCGGGACTGGTCGATTGCGAGGTCGCCCAGCACCAACTGCTCTTCTCCGGCATCATTCTGACTTCGTAAGCGGGCACGAATCCGAGCAACCAGCTCTTTAGGTTTGAACGGCTTCGGGACGTAATCGTCAGCCCCCGCCTCAAGACCGGCAACAACATCCGCGGTATCCGACCTGGCGGTCAGCATGATGATGGGGACGTTTGAAACCTGTCGGATGGCCTCACAGATCTGGATTCCGCTGCGCCCCGGCAACATCACGTCCAACAACACCAAGTGCGGGTCGCAACTCTCAAACACTTCGAAGGCTTCCGCCCCATCGAAGCACTCAAAAACCTCAAACCCCTCGGCGCGCAAGACAATTCCAATCATCTCCGCAAGCGAGGCATCATCGTCGACAACTAAGATCCGTGGCGTCATAAAGTGATCGTCCCATGATCGTGGTCGCCTGTCACGTCCACAGACCGGCACAATAGAGATATGAGTTCTTACCCGAATACTCCGTGGCCCTCCGACCCGAACCAGGAACAGTGGGGTGGACCGGCTCAGCCGAAGCCTCCCGTGATACCGTTCCACCCGCTGAACCTGGGAAATCTCTTTGATGGTACCTTCGCAGCGATACGCTCGAACCCCAGAGTGATGTTTGCGATCTCCCTCGGCGTCATGGGAATCGTCGGCATGCTGTCAGGCATTGTTTCCGCCCTCGTACCCGAGACGAGCATCGACCAGGTGACATTTGGCAGTGACACTGAGTTCGCAGTCGGGGTGTCCGAGTTTTACCCGGCTGTTTCCGATCTGGGACTACAGGGGATCGTCGGACTCATCAGCGCTGGCGCCTCATTGCTTGTGACGGGGATGCTGGTCCTGTCTGTTACCAATGCTGTGGTTGGGATCAACCTTGATCTCAAGTCAACGTGGGAAGCTCTGAAGCCCCATTTCTGGCGTCTGGTTGGCACCGCGATTCTCGTTTGGTTGATTGTGGGCGTGGTTGCCGCAGTTATCTTGGCGGGTTCTAGCGGTGAGTGCAACACCCTGAGAATAGGAGGGTGAGTACGATGATTGGTTTTTCGGAGAGGTTGCTGCCGGAGGTAACGAACAGGATTTGGGCGTTACGTAAACAAGGACGTTCCGCTAAGGAGATTGGCCAGGTTGTGGGCTGGTCTGAGAGAGCAGTGCGGGGGTTCATTAGTGATCATGGGGGGATTGACCCTCGGAAGAAGACTCGTGCGAGGTCTTTGTCTTTTGAGGAACGTATTGAGATCCAGGCGTTGTGGAAGGCAAAGATGGGGATCCGAGCGATTGCCAGACAGTTGGATCGTTCCGCGTCAACGATTAGCCGGGAAATCAAACGGAATGGACACTTCCAGTGTGAACGATCAGCAACGCTGTCCTATAGTGCTACGCGCGCTCAGGTGGTTGCTTATGAGAGAGCCCGAAGACCAAAGCCCAGTAAACTTGCTACACAGCCTGAGTTACGCGCCTATGTTCAAGACCAGCTCACTTTGAGGCGATCTCCGGAACAAATTTGTGGGAGGTTGCGGCGGGATTTCCCAGACCGGCCGGAGATGCGAGTGTCACACGAAACGATTTACCAGTCGATTTATCTCTTGGCTCGAGGCGGTCTCAAACGTGACCTTGAAGTGCGGCTACGCACGGGTCGGAAGATTCGCCGTGCGAAACGTCGTAGTACTGAACGTGTGGGTCGTATCGCGAATATGGTCAATATTGTGGATCGTCCCGCCGAGGCTGATGATCGAGCCGTTCCTGGCCATTGGGAAGGGGACTTGATCATTGGTAAGGATGGGAAGAGTGCGATCGGGACCGTGGTTGAACGGCATTCAGGCTACCTGATCCTGGTATGGATGGATCCCACCAAGAATCGTGTCGAGGCACTCACTGACGGGCTGATCGCGAAAATGAAAGACCTCCCCGACGTGCTGCGTAAAACCCTGACCTGGGACCAGGGTAAAGAGATGAGTGCGCATCAACAGATCGCGATGGCTGCTGATCTCGACGTGTTCTTTTGTGACCCACACTCACCATGGCAAAGGCCCACCAATGAAAACACCAACGGGCTTCTCAGAGAATACTTCCCCAAGGGCACTGACCTGAGTATCCACAGTCAGGCTGACCTAGACTATGTAGAGTGGGAAATGAATGACCGACCACGGAAGCGGCTCGATTTCCTAAAGCCCGCCGAAGTGATTGAAGAAATCCTGTTGCACTGACCCCTAGAACCCGCCCTTCATTGTGCCGATAGTTCTGATTGCCGCGGTTGCTTTTGCGTCGTCCTCGGGAGACTCACTGTGGTTCCTTAGCTTCCTTCTTCTCATAATTCCACTCGGGATCGCCGTCACGGTGTGGGTTAGCGTCCGACTGTACTTCGCAACTTTGATCGCTGTGGTCGAGGGCGCGACGCCCCCAACGGCACTTCGCCGCTCATGGGCCCTGACCAAGGGCGCGTTCTGGCGCATCTTGGGCAGGATGCTTCTTATGAGCATCATCGTCTCAATCGTCGTGGGACTTCTTGGCGGGACTATTTCAGCGGTGATCATGTTTGCAACATCTGTGTTGCCGTGGGCTGTGACCGCTTTCCTCTTGGCTCTGGTCTCTGCCCTGATCTCAGGTCTGGCCATGCCGTTCTCTGCGTCGTATACCTCGCTTATGTACGTGGATGAACGCGTAAGGAAAGAGAACCTGGGACCTGTCCTCGCGCAGGCGTTTGAAACCTCACGCGGTTCGCAGGCCTGAGACAGTCTCTCCAAGAAAGGGTGGGGACCTAGCGAGTGTCTCCACCCTCCCCCGTGATTACTGTGAAGTGATCCCGACGGCGCAGGGGGGCATATTTATCCTCCCTGCTTCCCTGGTCGATGACCACTGGTTCGCGAAGCATGTCGGGCACCTCCGGGTCGTGTTCAACTCCCGCCACGTCACGAATCACTTCGACGAGGGCGAGGAGGTCGTCACTGGATGGCGGCGCCGGCTCAAAACGTGTCTGGAGGCGGACAACCTGCCACCCTCGAGGGACGGTGAGCGATTCAGCATGCACTTCACAGAGGTCGTACGTGTGCGGCTCTACGGAGGTGGCGAGGGGCCCAAGGACCGCAGTTGAATCCTGGTAGTCATACGTCAGGGTTGCTACGGCACCACGAGTGCAACTCGGTTTGGAACACAATCTCACGGGATCTCCTCAAGTCCAGCCGTGGCAGCCAACACCACCAGCTTGCCACGGTTACCCAGCCTACCTTTGTCGGCGACGAGTTCGCGCTAGCCTAGGCGTATGTCCGATGGCTTCGTCTCCCCCCACTCCGATTATCTGCGCCGCGCCGCCGTCGCAGCCGGCATTCCTCCGGTTGCAGACTCGGGTGTCAGTCGGCGCCGGAAAGATCGTCATGGCCGCGGCCCTCGGGGACCCCGTTTCCATCCTGCGCTTCCTGTCTGGACAACCCGGAGGGAATCCTTTTACGAAGAGATGCAGTTGGCGTTGGCGCAGATGGCGGCCCGGGAACCGGGCATTGCCGATATAGAGTTCGGCGTGGAGGAAGTGCCGCCCTCAAATCCGGCTGAGTGGGAGTCACATGATGTTGTCTTGGCTCGCTCGTTTCCTAGGGATCGGCGCAGAGGACTTCGGGATCGCATTGTGCTGTATCGCAGGCCAATTTGTGCCCGGGCTACAGAGGAAGAGATTCCTCTTGCCCTTCGAGTGATCTTGGCGGAGCGCATTTGCGACATTCTTGCGCTGCGCCCGGAGGACCTTCTCGACTAGGCCCACCGAGATGTTTGGCTGCTAGTTTGCTGGGAAGAGGGACACTAGGCGCGATTGGGCAAGCACACCTTCGGTCCCGAGGCTGGTCACTGAGCGAACCGCACCGGCAGGGGTGTCAGCCGTAACCACGTATGAGGCGTAGACCGCTGAGGTAGCAACCAGGTCGGCATCGTTCATGCTGCCGATCAGCGGGTACAGCTGCGAGGAATGCGGCGAGAGGGTCTTGGCCGCCCCTTGGAGTTCCACTTCAATGGTTTCGTCTGTGGGATTGGCGAGCGCAACCGCCACTTCGATGTTCGTGAACCCAAGCGACTGCGCCGCCGCAATGACTTCGCTCTTGTCTACGAGGCCAGTTCTCATCACTTGACGCGCACCTCCCACCACGGTTCGTGATGAATATTTGGCATCCCGAACATCCGGGTGGTCGCTACCCTCCGTCACTTCGGTGACGGTTGCGGCCAACGGTTGCCCTCCTTCAACAACAATGGCGTTGACATCGCTGGGGAGTGCCGACAAGTCGATGCTCACGGTGGATTGCGCCGGAAAAGGAAGCCCATCCGCCCCACTGAGGATCTGTTCACCGTCACTCCCGAGTAACCTCACGGTCACCCGCGTGTTCTCGGTTCCGAGGTTGCCGACGCGGAGAGTCGATTGACGTGAGGCAGTCACGCCTGGAATAACGACGGTCTCCGCCGGGCGTGTTCCCTGGATGCGGGCCAGACCCTGCGGGACCTCACCGTTCAATCCGGATGTTTGAAGCCAGGCGGCAACGCCAAGGCCTTCCGCTGTCAGTGTGATGACGGGATTCTCTTCTGCCTGTGCCCAAGAGCCAGGCAGCACGGACAGGGTTGAACCCGCAGGAATGGTCAGTGTCGCTGGAGACTCAAGTAATGCTCCCGCTTCCGAATATACCTGGGCCTGAACGCTCAGTGCCATGTCTCCCGGATTGGCGAGGACGAGGACGGTGTCCTCACCCACGGTGGTTGAGCCGGCAGCAAATGCAAGGTTCTGACCCGGTATCGCACAGGACTCAATGTCTAGTGAGAGAAGGTCCCCGGACTCTCTGCCAGCAAGCGAAACACCGGTCACATCCCCACTGCTGGCCTCACTACCAAGTAGGTGTAGTTCCCCGCCGCCCGCGAGGGCTGTAGCGTGGCCCGGGGCCCAGGTTGCCAAGGCTGCTTCTGTAACCGGTTCAGCGTCGGAAGCTGAGGATGCCCGCAGGGGGACAACGTCCTCGGGAGCGATGATTCCAGGCGGGCATACCAGCGGTATCTCATCCATGATCACCTGTACGGCCTCGGTCTTCGCTCGGCTCTGAGTTGTGGTGGCGCCCTCGGGGGTCCCCAGCGCCAGAGAGCCAACGGTGAGCCCAACGCACGCGCACAGCCCAATGCCAAGTGGGACCCACCGGGCCCGACCCACTCCGTCTTGTCTACTCATGTGCTTTCCCCTCGGTGAAGCTACCCTCCGAGGGGTCTGAACCAGCGTCCTGGTCACCCCATGGTTCAATGCTGCGGCGGCGGAAGCTACGTGGAAGTGCCATCAGCGCGACAATCATCAGTGTCAGGCCCGCCCCAGCCCACCACCAGTAGAGGTAGGGAGCGCGGTATGTAATCTCCAGTTCGCCGCCACCATTGGGTAGTTCGAATGCCTGCCGCCACCCCTCCTCCGAGGAGGGATCCTCGACGGTCGTAAGAGGAACTCCATCCAAAGAAGCTATCCACCCCGGGTCAGCTGCTTCTGCCATGACGATGAAGCCGGTCGCATCCTCAGCGATTGTGGTTTTCACCCCGACGGAGCCAGAATCCACAGGGCTGGTTGTAACTTCCCCTCCCTCGCCTGCGGTGAGGAGCGAAACGCGAGCAGGAAGTCGCCCGTCAGGTCGGACTCGCCACATCGTGGAGCCCTCGAGGTTCCCGATCCTTTCGAGCCCCCCTGTTGCGTCAAGGACACTCTGGATGGCGGAGAAGTCCTCAGAGTGGGCCGACAGCATGACTATATCGATCCCGTGATCAGCCAGCCCAGATGACGTGCGGGCCGTTGGTCGAGCAGTCATGGTTGCAACAATGCTCGCCAGACTTGAGTGTGCTTGTGTGACAGCCGACGTCACTGTGCTGGTCGGGGCTGGGAAGACACGCAGATCAGCCTGCTGAACCGCCACTCCCCTCATCAGGTCTGCTTGAACTTCACCGTCAATGAGTGTGACAGTGAGGAAACGGGCAGCTCTGGGCCCATTCTGCGATTCTTGAGCAATTACCGGTATCAGGGGGGAGGGCGCAGGCTGCACAAATTGTGATCCACTAACTGCGGACCCAACCGGACCTAGGACCAAGAGGCTGACAGCAGAAAGAAGTGCCGCAACCGAACCAATCCCGGCTGGAAGACCCCTGGCCCACCTGCCGGCGTAGTCCGTCACCGGTACCAGCTGGGAGACAGTGAGCGAGTAGTTCGCATACGACGCACCCACCGCGACAACAAAGGACAGCGACGTCCCGGCGATAAGGAGTGGGGATACCCGCGCTGCCTCGGCCCCCAACCACGCCTGAAGTAGGGCGAGGACGGAGAGGGTGAGCCCGAAACCCCAGCTGCCCACGACCATGGGACTCATCTGCGAGGGTTTCCACGAGGCGTGGATGACGGCTGCGAGAGTCCAGACCGTAAGGGCAATGCCCGACAGTGATCCTCCCACAATCAACAACGCAGGGAATGAACCTGCAGCCACCGCTTCCAAAAAGCCGGAGTCTGCACCCGCGAGTGGAAGTGCGGCCGGGAGCCCCGCGAGGAGCCCCAGATCGGCATTCCCCAATGTTGTACCCAGAGCCCATCCCAGGAACGCCTGCGGGTCACCACGAAGCAGCTGTGTGACAAGCGATGGAGCAATGACAACCAGGCCGGGTACGGTGACCGCTACAAGCGCTGCCCAACGCATCACACTTCGCGGGCGCTCAGTGCCGCGCCACGCTCCAATCCGCAGCCACTGCGAGTCGGTCCCCACGAACAGAAGCAGCGCTACGACCGGCAGAATCATCAGTGCAATGGGAGCAGCTACCACAACGAAAACTGAACCTAAACCAGCAAGGCCCAGCCAGGACACAGTGTTCCTAGGCGCGACGGCCACGAGGTCCTCGATGCCGTGGGCAACGAGTGCGACCGGGGGTCTAAGCCCTCTGACCAATCCCACGACAACCGCCGGGAGTGACAAGTACGCACAGAGCACAGCCAAGTTCCCAAACATTAGCGGCATCAGAGCGGAGCCAGATGTTGCCCACAACGCTGCCAACCCAACGCGCACAGTTGTGGATCGGGTGAACGAGGACGCAACGGACCATCCACCCCATGCTGCTAAAGGAAGTGCGGCAAAGACTAGGAGATATGCGAAGGTCTGGGGTGAAATGCCGAGCAGCGCAAACGGGGCAGCGACGATGCTGAGGGGCGCCAAGAGCGGTGATGACGGGCCAACAAGTCCATCGCCAGTGATCTGCCACCCACTCCAAGCCTGAGCGGCTAGGACACTCCACTTGGAGGGTAGCGCCCCCCACTGCCCTCCGATGAGACCCTCTCTGAACGGGTACCAAGCGAAGACCGAGACAATGATCGCGGCGCTCATCAGCCCAATAAAGCCACCTGCGGCCCGCGCGTGATGTCGCTTCAGGGCGGCCAGAGCTGCCGGGTCAAGAATGACCTCAGTATCAACACCTTTGGCGCGGATCTTACGACTGTTGCGCCTGTGTTTGGTGATCTCCAACGGACTGGCTTCGAGTGTTGAGAGGGCGCTTCTTGGCACGGTTGCCACACGTTGGAGCCGCGCCCGCCCTCGTAGGAGGGCAGGCGTCATGCCCACTAACCGCACATAGGCGGCGAGTTCACCAAACGCCAAGCTTGGAGTCCTGCTAAACAGCCGCGCAAAGGAGCGTCCCAGGGAAAGAAATGGAGCCCCCACGATGAAGGCAACAAACTGGAGCCGCGTAAGAGCCAGACCCCAGTTGTACATTTGCGCGGTACGCCGGGCAGCGAAAGAGGAGCGACCCTCAGTGTCGTGACCGTAAGATGCCTGCGCGTGCTCTACGACAGCCCTGGGTGCCACGACAACGCGGTACCCGCTTTGCCACAGTCGGCGACCAAACTCGAGGCCATCCCCGAACGGCCCCAGCGCGGGGTCCAACCCCCCAACGGCATTCCACGCGGCAGATCGGACCAGCATCCCAGCCGTTCCAACGGCTAGGACATCATCGCGACGATCGTGTTGCCCCTGATCAATTTCATCTGGCTCCACCACGTAAACGCGGCGCCCCTTCGATGTGGCATCGATACCGATCTCCAAAAGCTGATCGGGTGCGCCATAATGGACCTGCTTTGGGCCAACTGCACCAACACTCTCTCCCGATTGCCCGGCGGCGAGCAGCGTCTCAAGTGAATTGGTGTTCGCCACCATGTCGTCGTGAAGAAGCCACATCCAAGAGCACTTCCGCGCCCCGGGTATCGCATCGAGGGCTTCCCGGACCGCAGAACCGAAACGTTGAGCTCCCCTAGAGTAGAAGCGAATGACGCGTGGGCTCTCTTCATGCGGAAGACCCCCACCATCCTTCGCATCTGGGAAAAGGCGAGGAAGCACCTGATCAGAGACGTCCTGGACCACTTCTGTTTCGAGCGTTGCATCCAGAGAGGTCTCAACAACTATGACAAGCCGCGGCGGCGTTGCTTGTCGTAGTACAGACGCGAGCGTCTCCCACCTTCCAACGACGCGTTCACCGCGTTCTTTGGGGGCTAGGACTATCAGTGCCACAACGTCGCTTAGCGATGCCTGCACCGCGTCTTCGGCGGGAAGAAAGGACGACATTTGTCCTATTTTACGCTCAAGACGCAGCTCGTCGTAGGCGCCGCCGCTCACGTTCGGACAGTCCGCCCCATATTCCAAAGCGTTCATCGTTCACAAGGGCATACTCCAAGCACTCAGCCCGAACTTCGCAAGACGCACAAACACCTTTTGCCTCCCGGGTGGAACCGCCCTTTTCCGGGAAAAACGCCTCCGGATCCGTTTGCGCACACAGCGCATCTTGTTGCCAAGAAAGTGGGCCTTCATCGGAACTATCGAGGGCTTCAGCGCCCTGGACCACGGTAAACGTGATGGCGCCTTCACCAAAGATGTTCCACATGTGTCCCCCGCTAAAAGAATGGCCGTCACGCGTCGCAACGTCCCCTAATTACATGCGTGTAGTCCCGCCCCTGTCAAGTGGAACGGACAAAAACCGCCCGAAAACAACGGTTCATCCCGCGTGTCGCAGTCCGGGGGGCTCGGCTTGGAAGTATCATCCCTTGCGACCAGCTAGTCTACGAGGATGAAACAGCTTGATGCCACCTCACTGACTGCTCTCCTTTCTCCCCGACCGGGTCCAGTCCTGACTTGGTTCCTTGATCCGGGCAGCGCCTCGAATCCCCCCGGAACCCCGTCCATTCGGGAGCGGGTCGAACTGTCTGGACCTGTGGCGCGTCGATGGCTTGCCAAGACCGACAACTTCCTAGCCAATGAGTTCCCATTCGGAGCGTCGTCGTTTGCGGAGTACTTGACCACCCACTGGCGAACGCCCCTGTGGATCGCAGCGTGCTGGCTCCGCGGGTTGCGCCAGCGCCCCCCGCGCAATCTGGGCCAGATCGATCTGGCAGTTAGCAACGACCTGGACTTCTTGATGACCCTGCAGGATGAACTTGGCCCAGACGTCCTCGTCGCCCAAACACCCGAGTCATTCGCATTCTCTTGGCCAGGTGACCTTCCTTTCGGCATCACGGATGGGACTGCCGACGTCATGTCTTATGGGGACGAGGTCGATATGCCCCACACCGGACCCGGCGCCACAGTGATCGTTGGGGATGACATCGATTGGCTCCCACCCAACCTCTTGGAAGACCCACAGAAGGCACCCCTGCACCTCGACGACCTCCTCACTCGTGACTACCTGGGTCTTGAAGGGGAACTTAGCAACCCCGCAAGCCGCCTTGACCAACACAGGGTGCTGGTTACCACCGCGAACCCCACGCTCTTCACCGCGCAACTCATCCAACTGTGGATTCGCGGAGCATCGGTTGTGTGGGTGCCGGGCGGGGTGGACGCGGAAAGTATCGCGACAACTGAGAAGGTGACCCTCACGGTGCCGAACCGGTAACTACCACACCCTAAGCAGGCCCGACACAGCAAGCTTCACCTGCTCGATAGGGCGCCTGCGCATGCCGCGTGCGTGACACAAGACCGCAACCCGACCCCGCCAAGAGGTATCGCTAAGCCACTCTTTCCATTCTGCGAGGCCGCGGAGGAACCGATCATCCCGACCTGCGGCGTGGGCCGCCCGATTCGCCACCTCGGTCATCAGCAAGAACTGTCTACGGTAGTGGCCTGAGCGGAGCAGTTGCCAGCGGTTCACGGTTGCTTGCAGGCCTTTGTGGGCGCCCGCTACATTGCGTTCGTGCTGGCGGTAGGCCACATGTGGTCGCGGGTCAATAACCCAGGACATCCCAGCCCCGCGCAGCACCGCATAAACGAACCAGTCGTGGACAGCCACGCCCTCGGCCCCCCACACGTCAAGATAGTCGACCAGGGTCTTCCAGGCCTCATAACCAAAGACGTAGGTTGAACCGGCACCCGGAGCTTCGAAAAGGAAGTCCCACTCCACTTGCGGCTGATCCTTGCGAATGAGGGTCCGCTTCACCTCGCCGTCTGACTCCACCGTGAATGCCATGACGTTGGATGACACTGCGTGCGCTCCGGCCTCGTCCATGAAGTGGATTTGTTCGATGAGTTTGCGCGGCTGCCACAGGTCATCCTGGTCACTAAAGGCCGCATACTCGCCGGGGCGGACGTCCAGGTGGGCCAGCGCGTATAGGAAGTTCGCGGCCACTCCGGCCTCACCGTCACGCTCAGGTAGCACCACCACCCGCGAGTCACGTTCCGCCAAACCGCGGGCCCAGTCCTGTGTCCCGTCGGTCGAACCATCATCGGAGATGACCAGACGCACCTCCACACCGTCCTGGTCGAGGACGGTTGCGACCTGGCGACCAATCCACGGCTGCCCGTTGTAGGTGGCCATCGCCACGTGAACGATGGGACGCGTCATGAGCAAACCCTAGTGACCCTTCTTGGCGTAGTCCGCTTCAACCCGCTCCTTTTCGCCCTTCCACCAGTCCTCGTGATCCGTGTACCAACGCACGGTTTCTTCCAAGCCCTCACGGAAGGAAGTGAATGAGGGGTACCATCCCAGCTCCTCGTTCAGTTTCGTGGCGTCGATCGCGTAGCGCAGGTCATGTCCCGCACGGTCGCTCACATGGTCGTAGTCGTCCGCAGGGTGCCCCATGATCTCATTGAGCATGTGGACAACTTCTTTGTTTGAGGTTTCTCCGTCCGCCCCGATCAGGTAGGTGTCCCCCAGGGTTCCGCGCTGCAGGATCTCCCAGACAGCGTCGTTGTGGTCGAGGACGTGGATCCAGTCCCGCACGTTCGCGCCCTCGCCGTAGAGACGAGGACGGATACCAACCAGGCGGTTGGTGATCATGCGGGGAATGAACTTCTCGATGTGCTGGTAGGGCCCGTAGTTGTTGGAGCAGTTAGAGATGGTCGCGGGGATCCCAAAGGTGCGGATCCATGCGCGCACCAGCATGTCGGAGCCGGCCTTGGATGCCGAGTAGGGCGAGGACGGGTTGTAGGGCGTCTCCACCGTGAACTTCGCGGGGTCGTCAAGCTCCAAGTCTCCGTACACCTCGTCTGTGGAGACGTGGTGGAAGCGGGTGTCATGCTTGCGCACTGCCTCAAGTAGCGTGAACGTCCCCACCAGGTTTGTCTGAATGAACGGGGCTGGTCCACTGATTGAGTTGTCGTTGTGGGATTCGGCGGCGAAGTGCACCACGGCATCCGCGTTCTTGACGACCTCATCCACCAGGTCGGCGTCAGTAACTGAGCCCTTGATGACGGTGAGCCGCTTGGCTTGCTCGGGCGTTACATCGGTCAGTGACTTTTCATTTGCCGCGTACGTAAAGGCGTCCAACACCTCTACATCCACCTCTGGATGATCATTCAAGAGTGTATGAACGAAGTTGGCTCCGATAAAACCTGCTCCGCCGGTTACGACAATGCGCATTTGTGCTCCTTCAATGAGGCCGGTCAGCGTTCCGCCAAGATCAGGCAGGAACTAAGTATTACTCCCACTAGGCTTGAGGTAGGTCGTTCCCAGTCTAGCCGGGCTTACGCGCCGGGAAATGGAGGTCTGATGACCCAGGGCCAAAATGTGATTGCAGTCGTGGTCACATACAACCCAACGATGGATGAACTTAGGTCGTTGCTGGGCTCACTTTCCCCGCAGGTGGACGACGTGGTGATCGTCGACAATGGCTCTGCGAACCACAAGGATGTGGAGGAGGAAGCAAGGGAGTTTGGAGTCCACTGTCTACCTCTAGGTATGAACCGCGGGATCGCTGCGGCACAGAATCAGGGGATCATCTGGGCGCGCAACGAGGGCGCCACCTATGTTCTGCTTTCTGACCAAGACTCAACTCTGGCGCCCAACATGGTCGAAGAGCTTCTTGACTGTTTTGAGGAACCTCCTCTGCCGGGTCGGCCAACGCGGCTCTCTCTGCTTCAACCAAATGATGGTGAAGCCATGGCATGCTTCCCATCCTCAGCCGTTGATGGACCCGTGGCGGCTGTCGGCCCGGTACCTCTGGATGGTCGTGGCGGCGATGTCGGGAACGCCCTCGTCTATTCCTTCACCAAGTGGGGGGCGATCCGCACCCGCGTTCCTCAACGCGGAGAAGCCCTGGCGGTACCGTTTGTTCTCGCCTCTGGCTGCCTGATCTCCATGAGTGCACTGGACGATGTCGGGCCCATGAACGAAGCGCTGTTCATTGACCACGTTGATCTAGCATGGTGCCTTCGCGCAGTTGAGAAGGGGTACCGCATCCTGGTTAGCGGCAATGCCCCCATCTACCATTCGTTGGGAGACGAGGTCGCTCAAGTCCCAGGACGCAAGAAGCCCGTGCACGTGCACTCTCCCATCCGCAACTACTACATGATGCGAAATACCCTGCTTCTGCAGTCAGCCAGTTTCCTCCCGAAGAGGTGGAAGCAGCGCTACCTGTGGTGGATGACAAAGTACATGGGGTACTACCTGCTCACTCCCGGCCGCACCACGCGTGTCGTCCCCTTCTCGCGGGCTTTGCGCGATGGGCTCCGCGGTGTGGGAGGGCAGTACTAGGCCGGTTTGGAGATCCCCTTGAAGCTCAAGTCCTTCCAGTTTGGGGATGCCGCCAATACTGTGCCAATGAGAATTGCGATGCATGCGAAGATCTGCAGGAAGCCCGGTACCGTGCCCATGAGTATCAAGCCGAAGATGACGGCCCATGCGGAGTAGGAAATGTTCAAGGCCATACCTCGCGACGCCCCCACCGTCGCAATTGCCTTGTAGTAGAACAGGTACGAGGCCGTCCCCGCCAGTGCAGCAACGGCGAGTACGCCCATTGCCGGGGTGATGCTCGCCTTCAGGGCAAAGCCAAGAACGCCGAACACGGGAGCCACCACCAGCATGTAGACGAGGGCGGAGGTAGTCTGGCGGATCTGCAAAGCTGTCTCGTTATCTACGTTGTCATCACGCATACCCCACGCGAGGATGACCGCCTCTGACCCCCACCCGAACACGCACAGCAGTGCGGCGAGGATACCCAGCCAGGCATTCCCTGGAAGGTCCGCGGTCGCGGAAGAGTAACCAATCGCGATGATTCCAGACAACGCAACCGCCAGTGCAGCTACTTGGCGTGGATGCATGCGCTCCTTAAGGAAGACAACCGCCAAGACAGTTCCAACTGCGGGATAGAAGGAGGAGATGATAGCGGTGTAGCCCGGCCCAATATTGTTGATAGCGATCAGATATCCGGTCATACCTACTGGTCCACCCAACAGTGCCGCCACCATGACGGCGCGTCCGCTCTTGGTACGAGCAGCCGTGAGAGTGTCACGGAGGCGCCCTTTGAACCCCATGAAGACCAGAAGGAGCAGCGCACAGACGGTGTCATGTAAAGCAGCACTTGCAAGAGCTGCATCGGGAGATCCCAGGAAGGGGATGAGCAAAAGGGCCATGCCAAGAATGACAGTGTCAAGGCCCCAAAGTGCCCCACTTGCGAGTCCAAACTTCACGGCGCAACCACCTCTGACACGTCCTCGTACTCACTAAGGAGACGGTCAACATAGGTAACAGCATGCTTGTAGTAGATGTACAGCCACTCTCCGACGTTGTCGCCCTCCGCTTCCTTGACGAGAGCCCAGATGTACCAGCACCATCCCGCGAAAACAACGTAAGACCAGAAGTGGCGCCGCTCGCGAGGAGAGGCTTCACGTCCGAAGTAGTACTCCAACGCCTGGTTGGCTTGGTCCTCAGTTAGTTCCGAGCAGACAGTGAGTGTCCCAAAGTCATTTGCTTCGTCCGACATTCCCGCATACTCCCAGTCGATCAGGTGCATTTCATTGCTTGATTCAACGAGGAAGTTGAGGTGGAAGAAATCGTTGTGGCCCGGCACCAGGGGGAAACCGTCCGCATCTGCATACTCCTTGAGCCGCAGGACTTTGGTCCGCAACTCCTGGTATCCGGGCAGGTCAATCGGCCCGTGCTGTAACAGGAGACTCTCATACCTTAATCCCTCGTCAATAAAGTCGAAGTGCCGGTCCAACGTCGCATCGGAGTGGTGAAGCGTCCGCAGCATCTTCATTGCGTTTGAGAGCTCCTGCGGGTTTGATACATCGAGGTTTCGTGCCTCAGGGATAAATCGTGAGATTTTCCAACCTCGCTTCGCGTCCATGTGCATAAATGTCGAGTCCAAACCAAGGTCGCTGGCTAGTTCAAGGGCGGCCTGCTCAGCACCACGGTTGATCATCTTGTCGGTCCCGACTCCTGGATAGCGGTAGACGTACTCCTCGTCACCCACGCTGAAGTGGCATGACAGATTGGTGATCCCCTGTTTCAGCGGATAGAAGTTGCCGACCTCTGATCTCGTGGTGTCGAGCACTTCAACGATGTTGTCGAATACCTCAGAATCGACGTTTTCAATGAAGAGCGGGTCGAAGCCTTGTAACTCATCCAGTGAATCGAACTCGTTGATCAGCCCCTCCGGGTACGGGCGAACAACCATCGGAAGGACATCAAGGTGGTCTATGAAGATCTCTTCCCACAGCTTGCCCACTGTCTCCGGGCGGGTGTAGACCGTTTCGAGAATCTCTCGGAAATGCTTGGAGAACTCCCTGTCGAAGTAGGCGTGTCCGAGCATGATCCAAGAATCCTCGCCACCGATCTCGACTCCGGTGATCAAACCGTTCTGAGCAGTCTCGATGCACCACTCATCCGTTGTTCCCTCAACAAACTGCGCAGAGTAGTACGACTGGTAGACGTAGGTTTCGAAGGGGTTGGATGTGAAGTAGTTGTCTGAAGAACAAATGTATGTGTTGGCAAGCCTGTTTCGAACTGCCCAGAGTGTGCCGTTGTTGTTGCGAGTTGCGTACTCATCATTGATGACGATCTCCACACCATACTTCTCGGCCAGGTAGAAGAAATACTCCTTTTTGTACCCAACAACAACTGAGATGTCCATGATCCCAGCCTCATGGAGCTGTTTAATCTGTCTCTCTATCAGCACGTCGCCGCGGACACGAAGGAGGCCCTTCGGTTTCTCATAGGATATGGGTGCAAACCTCTGGGAAAGCCCCGCGGCCATTATCACCGCGTTCTCAACCCGGTACGGTTGCAACGCTTCGAGACCTTTCGAGGACAGTTGGCGGTCAACGATGTATCCGAGGGCGGCGCACTCACGGACGACCGCGTTGACTGTTCCCAGAGCTAGTCCCGCATTCTCTGCTATTTCCCGCTGCGTAAGACCTTCGTGCGTCTTCTGGAGGGCAAACAGCACTGAAAACTGATTTTGTGACAACAAAGAGGACACCTCGTTCACCAGAATCGAATATCGAACCACGTTCGAATATAACGCATTTGTGAACAGAATCGAACATCTAGGTTACGACACTGTCACAGACTCGCGAGATTGTCACAGTTCATTCCGGATGATCACCGGATAGATGTAGGTGCAACGTCAGCCAAGACACCGGAGAATTCTCTCAGCCGCTCTTCCCAGGTCCAGGGAGAAAGGGCCCCAGCACTCGCCGCTGGCGGCGGATCATCGAGCAGCAATTCGAGCGTCTCAACCAGCGAATCGGTTGACTTTTGCGGAGCTATCAACACAGGCATGCCCTGCGTTCGAAGCAGCTTCGCGCCTGGGACATCGAACGTGACCACACGCCCGTCCTCAGCGAGCGCTTCCAGCATTGTTGTTTGGAACCCCTCGGACAGCACAGTCGGGTTCACGAGAGTAGCTCCGCTGATCTCGCTCCGAACATGCTCGGGTGAAACTCGTCCACGGAGCTGCACCACATCGTCCACTCGGAGCTCCTCGGCGAGGCTTCGCGCTGCGTCAAAGTCAGATCCGTCTCCCAGGATGATTCCTTCAATGTCGCGACCATGGTCGCGGAGGCGAGCGACAGCCCGTAGGAAGGTATCCCATCCTTTCCCATCAACGAGACGCCCAACGAAGACTAAGCGTTCCGGACGATCCGGGACTTCGGCCGGGGAGAGACGCGGCCCAATCGCGTTATAGAAAACCTTGGGCTCCTTCGCCCCCAATCGTCGCGCAAAGGAAGCAGCCTCTTGCGAGACACCAAGTACTCGCTCCGCATGGCGCAAAACGTATCGACCAAGCGTGTTGTCCACGACCCTGCTTGCTAGGGCGATGATTGTGGAAGAGCTCGCAACGTAGCCGCTTCCATGTTCGGTGTGTACCACGGGAATGCAAGCCATATGCGCAGCACGCAGACCCACGAAGGTCATCGGGAAGAAGCGAGTATGGACGGAGACCGCATCAAATGCGCCCTCACTGAGAAACGATGCCAATCGCCTCGTGGTTCCGAGTGTCGGGAAGCTAATGACGCCGGAAATCGGCAAGTGTGCTTTACCGATCAGGATCCGCACGCCATTCTCAAGTCGAGTTCCGGGTTGCTCGTCGATGGTTATCACCGTGACGTCATTGCCTAGCTTTGCCAAGCCAGTTGCTAGCTGTTGCAGATGTTGCTCCAACCCACCAACCCTCGGCGGATACGTGTTTGTGATGATTGCGATTCTCATGGGGCTCCTCAATGACCACCCAGACGAAATGCCTGCCCGTTACAGTTTTGGGGGCGTCTGCGCCACTCCCCGGGGCGCCCCTCGATTCATGAGCATAAATGATAGAGCGAACACAAGGGCTAGAACCATCATGGCCAAGGAGTATGAAAGAGCAGCTCCCATAATCCCGCTAGTTGGCACAAGGACTCGGGACAACACCCATACCAGACCCGCGCTGGCGAGATACCCTCCCAACAATAGATGTTGCTGCCGCATAGTTGTCAGCGCGTAGTAGAAAATGACTGCTAGAGAGTTCATGGCGCCACCTACGACTATGACTAGCAACTCCCGGCGATACTCGGAAAGGTCTACGCTGTAAAGCAGGTTCAGTATTGGCACGCCAAGGAAATAGACCACAATGAAAGTTAGGGCAAAAGCTAGTCCCACACCCAGAATGCCCCTCTTGACTAGCCTTGTGAACCCTGCACGATTTCCCGCGGCCCAGTATGTTGCCATACGAGTGAGTAGGGGACGGAACACAAACATGGCAAGAATGTTGATTGCCAATGCCGGCATGAAAAGTATGGCGTAGTAGCCCTGCTGTGCTGAGTCCATGAATGCCTCAATGGCGAAGCGTGGTGCGTTCGTCAAGTACATTGCCAGGAAGGCTGCCAAGAAAAGAGGTAGGCAGGCGATCAAGAGAGAGCGCACCGGACCCACACTAAATGCAGGCCGCAGTGGAAACAGGCCCTTGGCCGGAGGCACAATCAAGAAAGCAACGGCCAAAGCGGTCACAATGATGGTCACAATGGTCGTAGTCGCAAGGTCGCGCGTAACGAAAATCAGGACAGTGAACACCGTTGTGGTTACCAGCACTCGGAAGAAGTTGGCACGCCCCGCGATATCGAGCCGACCGATCCTCTGAAATTCCCCATAGAACACATCCTCGAATGCGTCGAACACACGAAGTGAAGCAACGAGGATCACCACGATGGCGCTCTGTTGGCCTTTGCCGGTCACCAGAGCATAGGCCACAATTCCCACGACCATTACAACGAGAGTGACCAGGCGCGTAGCATAGTAGGTTCCGAAGGAAAAGCGGTGGCGAACATCGGTTGCCTGGTAGGGGCGAACTTCATAGGCGCCCACGGTTTGGAATTGCTGACCCACCGCTGTCGCCAGAGAGTAGACGCCAGCGGCAGCGATACCGGCCGCCCTCGTCACCACGATGAGCATCAGCACCATCGATAGCGATCCCATGAGGCTGCTCGCCGTGTTCCAGAAATAGTCCCGTCCCAGTTGGGACTTGCCGCTAGATCCCACTAATCCGGGTCGACTTCTGCGTAGCGGCCCAAGTCCACGTGGTATGGCTGGTGGTTCTTTCTCTTATTCTCTGGTGGTAGCTCCATGTAATCGCCGTAGCCGCGGGTCAATATCGCCTCATAGTTGTTGGGGAGCTGCACCTCGATGTCCCCAAATGGAGCTGACACTGATGGAAAGAGATCACCTTCTGCGACCTCCCATGCCATTGGATTCATATCCGTGAAGTCGGTGTGCCTGTTCCCAGGCTCTTGCTCGAAACGTCTCGCTGCCTTCTCCCATCGGTTCTGCAGGACTGTGGGACCCACGTGAAGGCCCTTTAGTGCCCGATACACAAGGCCCGTCACAGAATGCACTGCCCTTGTTACGGCAGGCTCGAGGCTCAAGTACGGGCGTGGAGTCCCCTGCAAGTACATCATGCGCCCCCAGAACCAAGCCTCCCGAGCTTGCAATCGGTACCGCCATGTCTCCCGCGGAACCTTGTCGAGGGGGAATATATCGATCGAGAGCCGCATCTTGTACGGACTGTCTTTGATGAATTCGGAGATGAACTCCGTGTCTCGGAGTCCCAGAACAGAGAACATGTTGGGAAACTCAGCGTCTACGCGAGAGTTCGAGAGTACATACTCTGGCTTTAATACGCCCGGAGCATGCGAAAGGAACCGCTCGTAGTCGCGTCGCAGCATACATACGTCGACGTCATCATCCCACGGGATAAATCCGCCGTGGCGAACCGCACCCAGAGCGGTTCCCCCGTAGACGACATAGGGAGTCCCAACCTCTGCACATACACGATCGAACTCTTTCAAGATCCTCGTCAGTAACTCTTGGATGCGCCGAAGCAAATCCGGGTCATCATAATCCTTAAACACGGTTCCTCCTAGCGGGCACTCCCACGTATCATCTCGAACTGGGCCTAGAACCCCGCGTCGGGCTCCTCCTGGCCGTTTTCCTCCTCGACGTCCCGCACCTCCTCTAGCACCCTCACCCTCTCGGATACCAGTGCGATCTCCTCAGCCAGCCTTCTGTCCGAGTCCGAATTCTTCGACAGGTCGACACTGAACTGCAGCGTGATGAGCAACAATACGATACCTCCGGCAAACAACCCGAGGTTGAAGGGGACTTCGACACCGAGATGTCGTGAGAGGAAGGAGAGTATTTGAGGGAACACGGAAATCAGTACCACGGCGATGCCGATCACAATCCACCAGGTCGCGTATTTCTCCTTCATGCGTCCTGAGCGAAGGTTAACGAAAATCGCTGCGAAGACTACCAGCGAGAACACAATGCCGAAAATGTAGCTCGTGCTGCTCATTTTCCTGCGCCCCCCACAGATAGAGGTCTCTGCGTGAGCGCTATCGCGAGCGCAAACCACGCTCGAAGTAGGAAACGCGTTGACTTTAGTGCACCGTGGGACGGCTCACCGCCCGCCCTGGGCCTCATCTCCACTGGAACCTGAATGATCTTGAGCCTGCGTCGCGCGGCGATTGTCAAAGCACCGATCGTGTCTCCCAGGTACTCTGCCGGGTAATCCACCGAGAACAACTCAATTGCCTTCTTGGAATTTAGCTTGAACCCTGACGTGGTATCCGTCAATTTGGCTTTGGTGACCGGCGAGAGGACAGCTGACAACAAACTCATTGCCCATCGACGAGGGCCCTTAGTCTGGTAGCTTCCAGTGCCCGCGAACCTCGCCCCGATCACAATGTCTGCATCCGCCGCTCTTGCTGCATCCAGGAGGCGAGGAATATCAGCGGGATCATGTTGACCGTCTGCATCCAGCTGTAGGGCCCAGTCATAGCCATTGCGACGCGCATATAAGTACCCCGTGCGCATGGCCGCACCAACCCCCAGGTTCAACGGTAGCTCGAGCACCTTCACACCACCGTCCCTAGCGATTTTCGCCGTGTCATCCACAGAACCATCGGAGACGACAACGACGTCTGCCCACGGTACTGCTGTACGGAGCTCAGTGAGAACGTCACCGATCACGCTGGCTTCGTTCCAAGCTGGAATCACGACCAAAAGTCGCTCTCCGGAGGCAATCACCTTCTCATTCATTTGATCCCCAACACCGTCGTGAGACGCGCTTGGGCCCCTAGTCCCGGCCCTGCTCAATCAGGTCGAGGAGGTATTCTCCGTAACCTGACTTGACCAGGGGAAGAGCTACTTCTCGCAGTTCCTCATCCGTCAGAAATTCCTTACGCCAGCCCACTTCTTCGGGGCAGCCAATCTTCATTCCCTGACGATCTTGAACGGTACGAATGAATACCGCGGCATCTGACAGATCGTCGAAAGTTCCGGTGTCAAGCCATGCGGTGCCCCTGGGAAGGACCTCGACAGCGAGATCCCCCCTATCAAGGTAAACCTTGTTGACGTCCGTAATCTCGTACTCGCCGCGGGCAGATGGCTCCAGATCCTTAGCTATCTGGACAACCGTGTTGTCGTAAAAGTACAGACCCGGGACCGCGTAGTGCGAGCGAGGCGCAGCCGGCTTCTCTTCCAAAGAGACCGCTCTGTTGTCGCGGTCAAACTCCACGACCCCGTATGCCGAAGGGTTGGACACGCGGTACGCAAAGACGGCACCACCCTTGATATCTGTAAGGCGTGAGAGTCGAGACCCCATACCGGGACCATAAAAGAGGTTATCGCCGAGGACGAGCGCAACCTTGTCATCTCCAATAAAGTCCGCCCCGATGACGAATGCCTGTGCAAGACCATTGGGAACAGCTTGTTGCGCGTAAGTTATCTTGATGCCGAACTGGGACCCGTCTCCCAGCAGCCTCTCAAATCCGGCAGCGTCATGAGGGGTGGTAATTATGAGGATCTCATTGATTCCCGCCAGCATCAGTGTCGTCAGCGGGTAATAGATCATCGGTTTGTCGTACACCGGCATCAGCTGCTTCGATGTGCCCAGCGTGAGCGGGTGTAGCCGCGTGCCCGACCCGCCTGCCAGAATGATTCCCTTCATTGCGACCCTTCCTCGTACTCTCGGTTGATCCACTCAACTCTACCAAGGTGTCTGTCACGAGATTTGACTGATGCGCGACTAACGTCATCAGGACGAAGATACCAACAGTCATGCACAGGGCTCCGACGATCCAAACGACTCGAGGTCCTATCGCCCATGGCCACCAGGGTTCCCCTGCCGCGGAACTCATACCGTCCGAGGTGACCCCGCTTGCAAATCTGAGAATCGTGGTGGCAAGAGCGGATGCGTTTGCCACCGAAGCAATCCCCGCGATCCCGATCGTCTGTCCCAAGGAGAGTCCCAACGGCTTCTTGGTGCCTGGCTGGACCCACACTAGCAATGCGAAAGCGAGAAGTGGCAGCATATAGCGACCTTGGTAGTACGTTACCGGCGCCACGTGCCGAAGCGTCATGCTTACCACGGGAATCCCGTAGAGAGCTCCGAACACGACCATGGCGGCGAACCCGTTTCGCCACGAGATGTCATGAGCTCCTGCAAACAAGAGAGCACCAAATACTATGACCATTACCAGGGTCGCCCAGCCGGTTAGGGGAACATCCAACCAACCCGGGCCCATCCCCAAACCCCAAAGGGATGCTGCGTACGCAGGGAGAGAGGCTATGTTGTCCACGAGCACTTCTAGTGTGGAGGCATTCAAATCCACTGGCCATCCTCCGTCCCCCGTGAGGTTGTCGGCTTGCGTGGATGATAGGAGAACAAGGAGTCCCAGTCCCGTAGCGATGCCCGAGAGGATGACCTCGGGCATCAGGTTCTTCCTGAATGGCACCAACAGCCAGAGAGCCAACGTCACAATCAGCAGGTAGAAGGCGGCGTCAGGACGGCTCATCATCGCCATCCCGGCGCCCATAACCGCGAAGGCGAGTAAGGTCCATCTGCGCCAATGGGAAGAGCCTGCGGCTGAGACAAGCGCACCCCCGTAGATCAGAACGCCGCTGATGGCCCAACTGCTGGGGTTGTTCGACGCGACGAAGTACACCCCCATTGGAACCCATGCCGCAACGGTGGCCAGAATCAGATTCTGTCGAGCCCGCGGTGCAGACAATGCCCCGACAGCGACAACACCACCGAGACCAAGGATAACGTTGGCAAAGCGCATCATCACGACCGACCTGTGAACGTCTGGGCCGACTAAGGTGTGGTGGAAGCGGTAGTATCCCGGAGGGTATGCTCCATCATCAAATCGGTATGAGGGGACATATACGTCATCGGCAAGATCGTCCGTGCAGGCTGCCGACGTCTCGGGATGGAACGCCCAACAGTCTTGAGACATGTACACCGTCTCAGGTACAACGATCTTGGTTACCTCACCATTCGACACCACCACATCGCAAGAGCCGCCCTCAACTGGATTAGGACACCAGGTGCTGCCCAGATGGTAGTCATCGTCCGGGGAGCCTCCCACAGGTGAGACTAGCGCCCATGTCAGAAACCCAACGAGAATACATAGTGTGCCGACAAGACCAGCCACCAAGCTCCGAACGCGTGTAGTGTCCTCACTCTTCAACAATGAATTCCAATCACTTGGCCGGCGGTAAAGAACCGACTACTTTCGAATAGACCGTTCCTATGCTCTCAGAGCCAGACCGGGCTTTGAAGGCTGCGGTACCTTCGCTCCTAGATGTCTCGCGTTGGAAACTATCGTAAAGCACTGTTGTCAAAGAGTAACCGCCGTCGGTCAGCGACAAGCTCGGGAGCACGAATCGAACCGTCTGGTGCCCCTCTAGGACCGCACCTTTGAGTCCGGCGGCGTGTGCGCTGGTAATGAGGATCGTTGATCCCAGGGAATTGTTGACTGAGAGTGTCAGATCCCATTGTGACACTTGGTGTGGCACGAACAGCTCTACATCAACGGTTAGATCATCACCTGGGGTCAGTGCTTTACCTTCTGTTCGAGGAACGACAGAGACGATGACAGGTTCGTCACCTTCCTCAACATCATCGCGGCGAGTGGCGACTGAGACTCCCTCTGAGCCCTCAATGAACAGACCTGTCCTCATGACCTGAACCGCTTCAGTTGGGTCCCCATCAAAAGCAACCGTGCCTTTGTGGAGGACAACCGCCCTGTCACACAACGAAGTAATATGCCCCATCGCATGCGAGACGATAATGATAGTGCGGCCCTCTGCCTGAAACTCCTGAATTTTCTTGAGGCACTTTTCCTGGAAGGCCTCGTCTCCAACCGCAAGAACTTCATCAACAAGGAGAATATCCGGATCGACATGGACTGCGACTGCGAAGGCCAAGCGCACGTACATGCCGGAGGAGTAAAACTTCACTTGAGTATCAATGAACTGCGCAATACCTGAGAAGGCAACGATGCTCTCGAACTTTGCGTCTGTCTCTGCTCGTGACATGCCGAGGATCGATGCGTTCAAGTAGACGTTCTCACGCCCGGTCAGATCCGGGTGGAAGCCAGCTCCAAGCTCAAGCAACGCTGCAAGTCGACCACGGGTCTCAACCATGCCTTCATCAGGTTGGATGATACCGCCGATCATCTTCAATAGTGTTGACTTACCCGAACCATTTGGCCCAATCAAGCCAACAGTCGTACCCGCCTTGAACTTGAGTGAGATACCTTTCAGCGCCCAGAACCTATCCTCGTGCTTCTTTGACTCTCCCGGGTGGAGGACCCGATCCTTGACCGATTTATCCTTACGGAGAACAAAGAACTTAGAGGCGTCCTTCACTATTGCTATCTCTGGACCAGGTGGTAGGTGTGAGCCTTCGTCATGACCCTCTGTAAACGGGATTTCTTGAGTCATCAGAGTTCCTGCGCAAAGTTTGGTTGAAGTCGGGCGAAGACACGCTGTCCCCACCAGAGAACAAAGACGCCGATCACGCTCGCGATACCCATGCGGAATGCCAAGTCATCAGGAATAACCCCATCGCTTGCACCCGCCCAAAAAGCCTCTTGAAAACCAAGAACTGCGAGCGTTACTGGGTTGTTGATGTACACATTTGTGAGCCAGCCAAGACCGCGCATTGAGAACGCATCGGCCACAAAGGTCCAGGAGTAGACAATCGGGCTAAACCACATCAGCAACATGACAACAACCTCGACCATGAACTGGATATCTCGGAGGTAGACATTCCAAGCCGCAAGGAAGAGTCCCAGCCCAACACCGTAAAGGAGGACAATAAGCACAGAGAGCAGTGAGAAAAGAAGGTTAGCGCCGAACACGATTGTTCCGACGAACGCCGCAGCAACCAAGAGAATAACCATCTGCAGCCCGAAATTCACGAGTGCAGCACCCACGGCGGCAATTGGAAAAATCTCCCTGGGAAGATAGATCTTCTTGATGAGTCCGGAGTTCGCGATAATCGAACTGGTCATCGTGTTCACGACCTCGGAGAACAAGCCATAAATGGTGAGGCCCGAGAAGATGAAGATCGCGAAGTTGTTTATGTTTCTCGCTGCACCTAAGAACTCCCCCATCACCAGGTAGTAGATGAGGAGCTGAGTCAGTGGACGAATCATCGACCATACAAGACCAAGCGTGCTGTCCTTGTATCTTCCAACCAACTCCCGCCGTACAAGAAGCCCAAGTAGTTCGCGACGGGAAAAAACTTCACGAATGGCGCCGAAGAACCCAGTTACCGCATTCTCCTTGCGGCGGTAACTCACGAGCGGAAGATTTTCAAGACGCTTATAGCGCGCATCTACGATCTTGGAGTCCTCAGACACAGCGGACTCCATCCTGAAAAGACCGCGTACCACACAGTTCTGTCGGTGCCATGAAGACAATGATAACCATCTACGCGCGTCTCCCGAATTCGGTCTGGCTGCATTCAGTGTCTAACGGCCATCATTTCTGTAGGCTGTGAACAATCAAGTGGCATGGAAGCGTGTAATAAGGAACGGTGTTGGTGTGAAGACTGAACTAAATAGAACACTGGTATTCCTGTTGTACGACGCAGATGGCGTTTGCGATACCTCCGTCCTTCACACCCTTCGTGGATTCCGTTTCTTTGTGGAGAACATACTGGTTGTTGTGAATGGGTCCCTACAGGCGAGCTCACTCGAGGCTGTCAGGGCGATCGCAGACGACGTCCTAGAGCGTGACAACGTGGGATTCGATGTTGGCGCCTACAGAGACGCACTCGAGTTTCTCGGATGGGACACGCTTGCAGGTGTCGACGAGCTCTTCCTAGTGAACTACACATTTTTTGGCCCGGTGGGATCTTTTGAGCCGCTTCTGGACCGTATGGACTCAGTTGACGTTGACTTGTGGGGTATCACCGATCACCCCGCAGTCTCGCCTCATCCGTACACAGGTCGCGGAACGATGCCGGAACACTTGCAGTCCTATTGGTTGTCGATACGGGGGCCCATCCTGCGCAGCCCCGAGTTTCGACGCTACTGGAAGTCATTGAAGGACCCGACTTCCTACTCGGAGGTCGTCACTCAGTTCGAATGCGAGTTCACCAGGTACTTCGCGGACCTCGGATTCACCTGGCAAGCCGCCTTCCCGGCTGCCAACTACGGAGTCTCAAACGCCACCATGGAGGCACCTGTTGGTCTTCTCCAAGATGGTTGCCCACTATTCAAGAAGCGTCTCTATTTCCATGATGTGCCCGCTCTAGTTGACCAAGGCATAGTAACCGCCGCGGTAACAGAGGAAGCAAAGCGTCGAGGATACCCCGAGGACCTAATAGTTGAGGGTGTCGTTCGACGAACAACCACGAGAGAGCTTACTGAAGGAATCGGCGCAAGCTACATCCGGGTTACGGACCCTCTTGAGGAGAGCATCCAACCCAATGTGATCGAACTCCAAGGTGACCGTGTAGCACTCAGAAGTCGAACGTCACATCCATGGAAGACCCTCGCTGAACGCGGAATCGACGCACTCATGGGCGAGGCAGACATCCTCATAATTGCTCCCAGACCTCCTAGGCCCGGTTTGCGCGCAGACGGGATACAGCTCCGATACCAGAACGTCACTGAGGCCATCACAGCTGATCCAGAATTCATCGTCGGACTGTTCGATGCTCACTCAAAACTTGGAGCCGTTTACCCGTACGTGCAGGTCGTCGGTACTGCAGTGCGAGGGCGAAGTTGGTTTGGTAGCTCACTCCTTTCAATGAAGTTGGCGGACCAGCTCGAGCTGACGGGGAAGTTCAGCCAGACATCTCCCGTGGCGCCCTACCGTGGAGCAGCGGCCTACCGCCGAGAGGTGGTGGAACTCCTGAGGGAGGCAATAGTTAGGGGTGGAGGGTGGAAATCACTTGTTGACCTCGTAGGTGATGACGAGGTACTTCACCAAATGTTGGACATGCTGACGGGGGACATAGCACGCAACGGGGGCTTCTTCGTTGGTGAGACAGGGAGTCTTACAGAGGCCCAGACGAGTTTACTTTTCGTCGTAGATCTCTACTCGCATACTCCCAGAATCTTCCGCGACTACACGCACTACCCGTATTCGGGACATGTGATTGCTCCGACCCTGAAAAATAGGATCGGTAAAGCGATCCAGAACCTATCCCCAGGAACATTTGATCGCGTGCATAATCTAGAACTGCAAGCGAGATCCGCGATTTCGGGCATGAGGCGGGTTGAGAAATGACGGCCTATCGTCGTGCGACGCGATCACGGACACTGGTTTTCGCAGCAGCTGACTCAAAAGCCACAACAGAGGACATTGACGCTGCTGGCCAGTATCTCCTTTCAGCGCTTCGTCCCTACTGCTCGTCGACCCTCATTGCGGTACCAGCTAACCGCGCCAACTCATCGCTCAGAGTTTCAGACTCGGGTATGACTCACCTGCCTTATGACCGAGATCGCGGACTCGCGGGGATCCTCGCATCGCTTGCAGCAGCCTCACCCTCTTTGACACACCAGCTCGGGGAGGAGATTCTCATCGTAACCGATGGCCTCATCGGTCCACTTTCCGACCTTGACGATCTTTTCTCACGCCTTGATGCCCCGGGGAGATCGATCCGTTTCCTCACCAAGCCCGATCCAACGTACGACGGAGAACAGGGCACTGAGTCCCTGGCGCTTGAGCCTCAGTTCTTGCAGCTTTCCCACAACACGCTTCGATCCTCAGAGCTCCTGGTGGCCCTCAACGGCGCGTCTAGTCTCCGTGATCTTCTGCTGGCACTAGCACCGGCAGGTCTCACTCCCGGTTGGCTCTATGGAAACTCCGACGAAGACTATTTCTTGCGTTCCTCCACGGCTGGCATCCCACTAATCCCTTGGGCAACGTTCACTTCTGATCCGCTACTCTTGGAACGGTGGGCCGTGAGCGCGCGCACCGCATACAGTGAAGTAGTGAAGAGCGGATACCCACTCGACATTTTCTGGAGCCACCTGACCCATGCTGTTCCACCGCAAGTCTGGTATACAAATATCGCACTTCTGGATATACCCCAAGGTGTAGCGCCCAAGCACAAGAACACCCTGAAGACTGCAGTATGCGCCCACGTGTTCTATCCTGACATGCTCCGCGAGATGGTTCGCTATGCCTCAAACATCCCGTCACCCGTCTCTCTCTTTATCACAACTGATTCCGCTGAGAAGCAAGCGAGGCTCGAAGCATCCCTGAAGGAACTCCCATATCAAGCGCATTTCGACCACATTGAAGTCCGCACAGTCGCTACAAATGACGGGCGTGATATCTCAGCGTTCCTGGTGGATTGCGGTGATGTCATCCGGGATGTAGAACTCGATCTGGTTGTCAAGATGCACTCGAAGCGATCTGTCCAGGACCCTCAAAGCGTCAGCTCGTGGTTCCGCAGCCACCTCTTCGAGAATCTTTTTTCTTCCTCCAATCACGTCGCTCACATCTACAACCGTTTCACGAATGAACCGCAGCTCGGAATGGTCTTTCCTCCCGTGATCCACATGGGGCTCCCGACGATGGGCAACGGGTGGACAGCTAATCGCCTCCCCGCCGAAAGATTGGGGAAGCGACTCGGGATAGATATCCCCTTCGACACACACACTCCCCTATCGCCATACGGCAGCATGTTCATCGCGCGGCGCGAAGCACTGCTTCCGCTTGTTGATGCCAATTTCAGGCCCAACGAGTTTCCAAGAGGCGACAACTACCGCGACGGATCCCTGGCACACGTCCTCGAACGCCTATACAGCTATGTCGTCTACAGCCAGGGTTACTACTCTCGTTGCGTTCAAACTCCAGAATTGGCAGAAATATCGGCGGTTACTCTCGAGTACAAGCTAGACACAAGCTCTTCGTATATTCATCCACACGTTCTTGAGCAAGTGAAAATGCTTGACGCCGGAGCTTCCGGCGTCCCTCCAGTGACATCCATTCGATCACTAGTACAGCGACGCGTCAGCGCACGCTTCCCTAGGTTTGGGGAGTCTCTAACCGCTGGATGGATGGCTGGGAAGAAAACTAGGCGCGCAATCAGGTCAAAGATCGCATCTATAAGAGGCGCCTAGTTCGTATCATCGCATGCAGTTATGCGCCACAGTGATATGCCACCTGATTGGGCAACAAGCTCGAACCCTGACCCAACATCCACGTTGTAGAAGCCCGCATATGCGGGATCTCGCCGATTCACCGGAGTTCCACTGTCAATCATCAGGCCCACGATACCGTGACGCTCAATCGCCTCACACACTTGAGGGTCGGTGAGAATCTGATCAAATTCAGTCGCGAGCAGACTCTGGTCTCCCGAGCTGTACAAGGGGCGTGGGTAGAAAGAATCGACCCCACCGAATACTGACACGAAACCCACACCACTGGAGTAGGAACCTACCAGCACTTCGCCGTCCTCAAATGCGGCACTAGCTGCTTCGAGCACAACGACCCTGTCTTCGTCCAAGACTGACGGCACGCGAGGATCGAGACTGTAGCCGAGCTTTGCGTATCCGCCTAGCGTTCGTCCCGTGGAAAGGGCAGCCGGCAAGACAATTACCACGACCAGCAGCAAGGAGGCGAACCCAACCAACCCGAACCAACGTCGACGATCTTCAATTGGAGGGTCGATGAGTCGGCATACTACTCGGCTGGCCCCTACCGATGCGAAGACGAGCGTCACTATGAGGAAAGGCACGAGGAGGCGTGTATCGTCCTTCCACCACGGACCAGTCAGTGCGCGTAAGCGGTTTTCGGGTCCACCGGCGAGTACAAATAGCAACCCGTAGGTGAGTCCTGACGCCAGCAGCACGCGAGCCGCTCCAAAGTTGCGCATCGTCCATATCCCAAGTATTGCGAACCCAAAAACACACAACCACAGAAGCACTAACGAAACATTCGGAAACAATGGGGCTGACGCTAGCGTCCCACTTAAGAGCGTGGCGACAACCTCTGTATATGCCTTTGACTCACGGCTGAACATTCCGAGGTTGTTCACATAGTCACTGCGCAAGACCACGGCAAATAGCGTAAATACTGCCAAACTAGCAATGATGACCACCGAGGAAGACGCCATCTTTGCCCCCCGCGACCACAGGGTGGCGGAGAGCTGCAAGATAGCACCCAAGATCGAAATCCCCACTACCACCATCAGCAGCAGCCCAACGCTCGGGTGCGCTGCGAAGAGACCAACTGCCGCCAGAACTCCGAGGAAATAGGCCGCAGGAGAACGCGCATTATCGACAATCAGAAGCACGATCGCAATTCCGGCTGGCAGGAACGCCAGGCCCAACCCCAGCGGATGAATGGAAGTTCGGAACACCAAGTTTCCGGGGAAAACTGTGCACAGTAGCGCAAATAATGGTACGAACAGGGTTACAAAGCGAGACTTTGGCGCCGTTATAAGTCCCAGCATCGCAAGCGACCAGGGCCAGAAGACTGAGCCCGTCGCGATCACTGCAGCATTTGAGGCGAGCACTATTCGATCTCCGAAGGAGAATAGCGATACCAGTGAGTGCCACAAGGTTGGGTAGTAAACCGCACCCTGCCCACCAGGATCGTACATGGCAGATAGGCCGCCAAACGGGCTGGTACTTGCACCATCAAGCAACAGTTGGATTCCGTTGTAGTGGAACTGTGCATCACCGAATGATTGGATCGCTGCTGCTCCCGGCCAAGTGATGACGAGCGCTACGGTTTGTATAACCGCAAACAATAAGATGCCGACAACCACCAGTCGCGCGGTGCGTCCACTGATCTCCGGAACACTCAATCTTGGCCCTCGAGCAGCGTCCTTCCATTCCGCTAGGAGGAATGCTGCTATGAGAAGTACGAGGGTGATACAAACCTGCCACCAGGACCACCTCCAGCCGACTACGCCATTGACCAGAGTAAGAAGTCCGAGAATGCCCAATCCCACTGGTGGCGACAGAACAACAGCCTGCGGGCTCCGGAGACCGAGAATTCGCAAAGGGAGGTACCCGAGTGCCCCTATGAGAACCACGATCCCAAGGACCAAACCCAACAGGGTGAACCACTCCAGCACCGATATACCCCCCGCCATCTACTCCCCAATAACCAGGCGAGGCGTACCAACCCAGTTGTCCGGGTTCGTGATGCGGCGCCCGTCAAAGAGGAGTTTGATGCCGGGGAAGTCGCGTGGGGAAAGATCCGCGTAGCTCTTGTGATCGGCTTGTACGATCACCACGTCAACGTCCTCACCAACGTGGTAGGGATCCCAGCCAAAGGCGGCCAGTTCTTCGTCCTCGTACATGGGGTCTTCAACAACTACGTCGACGCCCTCACGACGCAGCGCATCAACAGTTTCAAAAACGCCGCTGAACGCGGTCTCTTTGACGCCGCCACGGTAGGAAGCACCCAACACGGCAACCTTCTGGCCCTTCAAAGGACCAACCAGGCTCTTCACCTGGGACACCACGTAGTCGGGCATTGCCGCGTTGAACTGGCGCGCGGTCCGCACGATCGAAGCATCGGGATCCGTCGACAGGTAGAGGCGTGGATAAACCGGAATGCAGTGACCACCAACCGCAATTCCGGGGCGGTGAATGTGACTGTAGGGCTGGGAGTTGCAGGCGTCGATTACGCGGTTGACGTCAATGCCTTCCTTGTCTGCGTAAACGGCAAACTGGTTAGCCAAACCAATGTTGACATCGCGGTACGTTGTCTCAGCCAACTTGGCCATCTCCGCGGCCTCGGCGCTGCCCATGTCCCACACTCCATTTTCACGGGGAAGGTCGGGACGCTCATCAAAAGACAGCACCTGCTTGTAGAACTCAATGCCTGCCTTGGTTCCACGGTCCGACAGTCCGCCAACCAGTTTGGGGTACTTGCGCAGGTCGGCAAACACGCGACCGGTCAGGACACGTTCGGGGCTGAAGACGAGGTCGAAATCCACGCCCTCTTTCAAACCGGAGATCTGCTCAATCATTGGCTTCCAACGGTTGCGTGTTGTTCCCACCGGGAGGGTTGTCTCGTAGGAAACCAGGGTTCCGGGGGTGAGGTGTTCCGCAAGCGAAGCGGTGGCCGCATCCATCCAGCCAAAGTCGGGCTCCCAGGTCTCATCATTTACAAACAGAGGAACGACCAGGACGACAGCGTCCGCACCGGGAATGGCCTCTGCGTAGTCGGTTGTGGCCCGCAGTCGTCCGGCGGGAACGAGGACGGACAGCTTCTCCTGTAAGAAGTCTTCCCCGGGGAACGGCTCAATACCCGCATTGACCAGATCAACCGTGTGCTGATTAACGTCAACGCCCACCACTTCGCAGCCTGCGTCAGCAAACTGGACTGCCAGTGGCAAACCGATCTTTCCAAGAGCAACAACTGCTACGCGCATGAAGTGTGCCTTTCATTCCGTGCAAGTATCCGCGGATCAACCGGGGTCAAGTCTACAGTTGGGGCTTCGGCAGCAATCCTGCTTGTGACCAGATAAACCCGCTCTTGCCTATAATCACACCATGCGAGTTCTTTCCGTGGTCGGCGCACGCCCTCAGTTCGTCAAATTGGCACCAATCGATAAGGCCTTCAAGAAAGCGGGCATCGAGCACGTCATCGTGCATACCGGTCAGCACTACGACCTGATGCTCTCTGATGTTTTCTTTGAGGACCTGGGGATCTCGGCACCAGCCGAACACCTGGGGGTTGGTTCGGGATCACACGGGAAACAAACGGGGGCAATGATGAGCGCCCTCGACGACGTCTATGCGAAGCACAATCCCGACTGGGTGCTGGTTTACGGGGACACGAACTCGACGCTCGCAGCGGCGATCTGTGCGGCGAAGATGCACATTCCCCTGGCTCATCTTGAGGCTGGCCTCCGCTCTTTCAACCGGCGTATGCCGGAGGAACACAACCGTGTTCTTACCGACCACGCCTCTGACCTTCTGCTCACCCCAACAACGGTTGGCGCCGATCACCTTGCCCATGAGGGCATTACCGAGGGTGTTGTGATCACGGGTGACGTGATGACGGATGTCCTCTACGAGACCCGGGATAAAGTGAAGGGCAAGAACTCTCCGTTCCAGGACAGTCTGGATCTGATGCCGGGTACCTACTCGGTTGCCACCATTCACCGTGCGGAAAACACGGATGACCCGACCCGCTTAGAAGCGATCCTTGAGTCGCTGGGCAACGTGGACCATCCAGTGGTGATCCTCGCCCACCCACGACTCCTAGCCAAAGTTGAGGAACATGGGTTGACTCTTGCCCGCGGGAACCTGATTGCCCACGCTTCCATCCCCTACCCACAACTTGTCTCTGCCGTCATGAACTCCCGCGGCGTCATCACTGACTCGGGAGGACTGCAGAAGGAAGCGTTCCTGCTCGGTGTACCTTGCACCACGGTGCGCCCAGAGACCGAGTGGGTCGAAACAGTGGAACTCGGCTGGAACGTCCTCGTTGAACCTGGCCCCGCCCTCACCGCGGCAGCAACGCGTCCCCGTCCCACCACTACCAACGCCGCACCGTACGGGAACGGACATGCTGCCGACGCGGTGGTGGCGGCGCTAAAGGAGCACAGTTCAGCCGACTAGCTAGATCGAGGCCGAAATACCGGGTGGAGTTGGCCAGATCAGCTGCCGCTCGCTACGGCAGCATCTTCTTCCAATGTGTCTGCCATGTTTAGAAATGTGCGGTCGCCTGTCATGAGTGCAAGGTCCGTAAGTTGGTATGTTACCCCGCGATGATAGTTCTCCGGCCTCAGGTCGATATCCTTACAAACCTGACCCGCACAGTAATACGACCATTGATTCTCATATCTCCACTCAGAGAATGAGTCGCGAACCGTCGTCGCACCAGCGTCGAAGAGCGCTGCGGCCTGCTCATTGTCGAACTGAATGGCGTAATCAAATAGTCCCCACATCGCGTACATATGCCCATTCACCACGTGGCTGGCCGGGTAGTCAGGCTGTACGTACTCCTCAAACCACAGATTCCCTTCATCGATGTTTAGGAACATCCTGTCAGCAGACGCATCCTGGGTAAACGAAGCGAATGTCTCGTCGGCCGCGACTTTCCATTTATCGTCCCCTGTCGCCTCGTACATGCGCGTGAACACGGAGAGCGCCATGCCCTGCGCCATGCCCGAGTACCATGGCGCCTCCAGAGGAATGACGCCGTGAAATGTGTGGTCGAAGTCGTAGGGGAACCATCTGGCACCATCGACAAGTTCTGAATCATCAAGCAGCTTCTGGGCGTTGAGCTCCGCTCTGTTCAGGTACTCGAGCTCGCCTGAAGTGAAATAGGACTCTATGGCATACACGATGTACCAGGACAAACCCACTGGGTGCGTCACGAAGCCCTCGTGATCCGGCCATGACTGCACGACTACGCCGTTCTCATCGTACTCACGCCGTGCATCGTCAAGATCAGCTAGGTTATCCAGGCTCCTCCCGTAAGGACGAATGACCAGCGGGGAAAGAGTGACACCAGACGTTGCCACCCCATCTGGGAGAGAAGCGGCAGCGACGTCTCCATATTGAAGCGATGTGGAGCTAGATTGGGCTGTAATTCTTGGTGCACGCTCCGTACCGTGGATTACCAAAACCACGAGGACTACGCTCACCAATACGACGACAGTTGCTGCGAGCAAGCGCCAGTACGTATCTGGCTTACTCTTGGATACCCGTGTGGCATGGCGTGGTGACATTCGATAATCTTGGCACATCCATTTGGAGGGAAGTGTCAGATTGCTTTGTCAGTTCTATAACACGTTTTTGTAGTGCCGGTCCGGTGTGAAGCGCAGGACTCTTTACGCGGGGCGAGCTGATGACCGCTGACACCAAGACCGTGGGGCTCTCGACTAGATCTCAAGTCGTCTAGACCGTCAGGTTGACTCCGCCCAGCGCAGCAAGCACGCTGACTACCAGGGTACCTAGCCCGTAGAAGAGAGCTGTCCCCCAACGCTCGTCCTCAGCGAGCGACACTGTCTCGAGGCTGGCTGCGGAAAAGGTCGTATATCCGCCGAGCAGCCCAACCGTAAAGATCGGCCCCCACACCACACCAGTGAGCGGACCAGCGATGAGTCCGAGGACGAATGAGCCTGTGATGTTGATGAGCCAGGTTCCCCAGGGAAAGCGTGCTCTAGCCTTCGCGGGAATCGACATGTCGATGACAAACCTCAACGTCGCACCCAATCCTCCGGCGACGGCAACCAGAAGCGCGAGAAGCAGGCCGTTCATCGTGTTTCCCCCAGGACCCGACCGAGCCTGCGCGCACGCACAGCGCGCCTTCCCGCCAACACCCCGGCCACGCTGAGCAGTGCACCAACCAGAACTGTCCCTAACGAGTACACCAGCGCGCTCGTCCAGCGTCCATCACCTAGGTTGTGCGCAGTTTCAACCGCAAGCGTCGAGTATGTTGTGAAGCCTCCCATCACGCCGGTACCCAGAAACAGTCGCAGACGTAGTTCATTCCGTGTCGGCTCCCCTGCCCCCGTAATCCACCCCACCAAGAACGCCAGTATGAACGCACCGACAACGTTGATGATGAAGATGTCGAGGGCGAACCCAGAGACGCGAACAGATGCAACATCAATCAGGTAGCGCAGAAGAGTGCCGAGCGCACCACCACAGAACACCAGTGCCGCACCGGAGTACCGACGGTTGCTTCCCATGGTCCCACCTAACCTTCCACGCAGAGCCGACTTCTATAGTTTCTCTCGCCAGTCGCTCCCGCCCAACTGCCGCTAACCGGCAGACGCTGGTACCGTCAGAACCGGAAATGCTCTTACACCCAACCGCACCTGGAGTGACATGTACAGCAACGACACCAAGGTACTTCATCTGGGCGATGTTGCATCAACTGGAACCAACCTGGTGCACACAGCTCGTGCCAACGGCCGCAGCTGGGCCCTGCGCAATCTCCCGGCCGCACCCTCACTCACGTCGCTTTCCGCTTGGGCTAGACGCGGCACCGATGCGCTCCGCTACCTGAGCGATGGAACCAAGCCGGAGGTACAGCACATTCACTACGGTCCTAACGGATACTACGGCTGGCTAAAAAATGCACCCTACGTGTTGCACCTCCACGGCACCGATCTGCGCCAAGACCTCCACCGCCCCCTGATAGGACACGTCGAACGTGCAGCCGTGAAGCACTCGGCACAACTTGTCGTAGCAACACCAGATCTACTTGAAGCCGCACAAGAGCTGGACTCCTCTGCAACTTATGTCCCCAACCCACTCCCACCAGAAACGTACCGCCGCTCCATGCGGGCTCAGGAGAGTCCCAAAGCACCGACCGGTCGAGTCTTCTTCTCCGCACGCTGGGACGATTCCAAAGGCGGGGAAAGCCTGGTCGACCTCGCGGGAGACCTTGTGGCAGATGGAATCGAGGTCGTAGGGGTGGACTGGGGAACGCATGCCAAAAGCGCGAAGGAGGCGGGCGTGAAGATGCTCCCAAAGATGACTTCAGAGGATTTTGAAGGCACGCTGAAATCTGCTGATGTTGTCATCGGCCAGTTCTCCTTTGGCTCCCTGGGAATGTCAGACTTGCAGTGTCTCGCCCTCGGTCGCCCATTAGTTGGGTGGATTGATCCGGCTCTGGAAGTCGGGGTGCCGGGTCCTGGAACCCCAATTGCTAATGCACGTGAGCATGTCGAGGATCTGTTGAATCACCCGGAGCATGCTGAAAGTAGCTCACTGGAATGGCGTGACTGGGTGCTTGCGGAACGTTCACCTCAACGCGGCCTCCATGAGCTTGAGGAAATCTACAAGACAATTCTTACCTAGTTCGACCAATACTGAGCAGGAAATCTGCCGCCTTCTGCCCCATTCGTCCCATGGAGCGGTTCTTCACTACCCAGTCGCGAAGCATCTCCTTGGGAAACCGCTGGGTATCGGCTTTGAGAAGTGAAGTCATCCCCTCAGCTGCGCTGACGGGGTCATGGCTCGTTGCAATCCCCAAACCAGCAGTATCGATGTCATCAACAACGGGTCCCCTTCCGGCAAACAGCACCGGCTTTCCTGCAGAAAGTGATGCGAGAACCTTGGTCGGGTAGGCGAAATCGTACCCCTGGCCGGGAACTATTGAAACCAGTGCACCTTCCGCACCCGCGAGCAGGTGAGCCACGCGCGAAGGCGAGCAAGGTGGAACCTGGATGATCACGTCTCTACCATGCGTTGTCTGGAGTTCTGCTGCGATCTCCCTAATCGCATCCCACTCTGTTCCCTGACCGACAAACACCACTTGCAGGTTGTGGTCGGTGGAGGCGAGACTCCGCATGGCCTGCGCAAAGACCCTGGCGCCTTGCCATTCCGATGCGGTACCTGCGTAGATGAGATAAGGAGAGACTATTCCTAACTCTGCTAACTCGTCTGTGTCCAGTGGCTGCACGTCCGTTGTGTAAACGTCGGTATCAATCCCGTTGGGGATTACGCGGATGTTCGTCCCACCAAGCTCTGCCACGCGTTGAGCAACCCCGTCGCTGACAGCGATCACGCCAGATGCACCGCGAATCGCAAATCTCTCAATGAAGCGAAGGACGCTGACGATGATTGGTGGTGCACCAGTTACCTCTGTTGCATCAGACCACACATCTGCGGCGTACCAAACGTAAGGAACACGCTTTAGTGCGGCTGCAACACGGGTGACCGCGCCGGTTGTCGGAGGCGGCTCAACGAGAATCACGTTGGGACGGCGCTCTACAAGCAACCGGAAAAACAGTGGAATGTCGAAGGACATATAGGGCAAATACCCACGCACGTAGCCCGTCTTGTCCCGAAGTGCCGGCCAGCGTTTGATCTGAGGTGATGCCGTCGCCAAAACCGTCTCAGAGGATGGGGCAGGTTGCGTAGTCAGCACGGTCACCTCAGCACCATCTTCAATGAGGGCGCGATGAACAGCCCCTAGTCGGAAAGACGCCGCGGCGGGCTCCGGGAGGAAGATACGGCTAACGATTGTCACCTTTGGCCCGATGAGACGGTCCTTCTTCACATCGCTCTCCTATCTGACTAACGCGGAAGAGGCCATGAACCGAAGTGGGGCCTCCCGGTCAAACAGGGAAGCTAAATCTTTCGGGACAAGAGCAGAGGGACGAAGGAAACTACGGCGAGCTTTGGCAAGCCTGTTTACTTCTGCATCGGGAACTGCAGTATCTCTAAGTGCGGACAAGAGTCGGCGGTCCGCGACCGAGAGCGGGCACAGGGCTGACGGGGCGCGTCGCAAGACCATCTCAATGGCCGCAGCCATAGTTTCACGGTCTCCAACACCCCACCTTTCATTGATCGCCCGGTAGTACGCGGCGCCGAAGAAATGGATTCGCAAGTATTTAACGGCCAGCGCCCTCTGCTGCGCTCCGGTGAGGGCGCGCGCCCAACCAGTGTGTCCCCAGGCGCGTTCGACATGGCTCAACTCATCGCTTAATGGCGCCAAACGCATTGTGACCCTGTCTGAAGCGTCTGCACCTATGACGTACCCGGGTCCTGCAGTCTGGACAGCAACCCGACCCTCAGACCACAGTAGCGTCGAAAGGCGCAGGTCGCCTCCGGCCTTTAAGTCAGGGTCCCACGCGAAGTCATTTGCCTCCAAGTATTCACGTCTCATGAGACCAAGTGGAGCGCTGCGGTAGTAGAGACGGTCCCGAACGGCATCCCGCTCTGATCGCGTAAATGGCCTCACAGGGGGGGTCCTCACGACACCTCCGCGGTCATACAGAAGCCGCGTAATGACGGCATCTGCTCGCGCCGACTGTGTCAACCAGTCGGCTACCGCACCGGGTTGCAGAAAATCATCCGAACCCAGCAAGCTCACCCATTCGGCGGTGACTTTACTTGTGCCGAAGTTATAGGGATTGGCTGGCGATCGTGTCCCGTCAGCCAACTCAAGCCAACGTACTTGCGTTGCGTGCCTGGGCGTCAGAGAGTCCCGAAGCACGCTTGCGGATATATTGTGGGCGACCACGGTAACGGTGGCTAAGTCACCATTCCCTTCTAGAACCGAGGCGACGGCACGCCCGAGCGGCCGTTCCGCAGAATGGCAAGCAATGACGACCTCAGCAACATTCCGAGACAAACGTCCCACCTCCAGTTTGGGCCTTGCCGAGCCACCGATCGCTATTGTCACAAGCTTACGAGATTACAGTCGCACATTCTAATAACGGTAAGCCTTCGAATATCCTGTAACCACACCGATGTCACGGCCCACCATGACACCCCTTGAGATAGGTTTCAGAGGAAATGCGCACTTCTGCCCCAAGAAGCAAAACTGCCCTTGTTGTTTCGTACTCCGACATCCCCAGAGACCCTAGGGTGTACCGACAGACAGAGTGGCTAACAAGCGATGGTTGGGATGTCGACGTTATTGGGCTGGGAACTGAACCTCCCGTAAGTGTGCGCGATACATTCACCCTCTCAGCTCCGGCAAAGTGGCTCACCAGCAAGATTGGATACGTTGTTGCAGGAGCTGTTTTGCCCCGCAGGTTCTCATTCCGGCGGCAGCTATTGGACAGGGTTCCCGAAGTCGCACGAGAACGCGTCAAACGCGGTGAGTATGATCTGATTGTCCTGAACGAGGTCGAGTTCCTCCCCTGGCTGGCAAATACCAAATCGCTAGGGGCGGCACTTGGAAAAGCCCATATACATGTTGACCTTCATGAGAAGCATCGTCCCGACCGCCGTCGAAACACACTTGGCGCCAAGTTGGCGTCACCTTACTATCGCTGGCAATACCGCCAGATAGCCAACCCTCACATCGATACGAGGACGGTGGTCAATGAAGAGATCGGTAATCTCTATGTAAAAGAGCTGGGGATAGAAACCCCCACGCCAAGTCGTAACGTGCCCGCGTATGAGGATATTCAGCCGGTCGAACGAGGCGATGGAAAGATCAAACTCCTCTTCCATGGAATGGGGAGCACTGAGCGCGGCCTGCAACAGATCGTTGATGCGATGTCTCTCCTCCCCAAGAACTTCGAAGCATACTTCATGATTATGCCTGACCCCGCTACACATGCCTGGCTCCAATCACTGATTAAAAGCAGTCCGGCTCGGGAGAGGATGGCAGTGGTACCTCCCGCGCCCATGCTTGAGATCGCAAAGAGAATCAATGAATATGACGTCGAAGTTGTCTACCTTCCACCACTCAAGGACAACCTGAAGTACGCCTCTCCCAACAAATTCTACGAAGCCGTGCAAGGGCGTCTGGCGCTAGCGGTGCGCGACGACCTCACAATGGCGCCCTGGGTGCGAAAGTGGGGCAACGGTATCGTAGTCCCCGGGCACAGTGGGCGGGAGCTAGCTGCGAGCCTCAAAGAGCTCACCCCCGACGAGGTCCTGCGTATGAAGAGCTCCTCTCACGTTGTCGCCCAGAGCGTAAACGCCGAAGCAGAGGGTCGCCGGTTCTTGGAGATAGTTAGCTAGCCCTACCCATCAAGTTCATTGTTGTCCGGAAGGCTCTATCAGCTTCGAAGAAATGGCTCCAACACCTTCGCGGCTCGTGCGAGGGAATGGACTTTGGATGCGTAAATTCGCCCCTCCCCAGCTAGCTTGTCCCGCCGCAACATATCTTCGGCCAGCCCTCGGAGGACGGTCTCCACGTTAGAGGGGTCAGCTTGAACTACGGGAGTCGTGAGGCTAGTTGATGAAAGGATTTGATCCCGAGCAGACTCCCACACGTTCGCCACGGCCACTTTCTCAAGCAGCATCGCCTCTACGGAAACAACGCCGTACATCCCCAGTGATAGAGAGTCCACCACGATGTCACTCTGCTTCATCACTTCGCGGAGTTCTTCCCGTGACAAGCCGGAAGCTTCCCGATAATCAATCAATCCTTCAGCCTGCAACGTGACGGCTGCCCTCCGGACATGATCAGTTCCTTTCATCAATGCCTTGCTTGGGGCATGTAGCACCACCGGTATGTTCGAGGCCCTCTGGTTCTGATCTGGCAGATAAGCCTGACTATCAACAACGGTTGGTAACCACGTTGCACTTGGACGGTACTGCAGCAGATCTGGCGTAGAGACGAACTCCGGGATACCAAGCTCATCGGCGGCACTGTGCGCCCACATCGTTGTTGCTCTAATGGGCTCCAATAGGTCTGTCTCATTGAAGGGAGAGTGCTTCTCAATTCGCCCATGCACTTCAGGCTGGCGTACATCACTGCCATGCCAAAGTAGGCCTACGACCAGTCCTAGGTCCTGGAGCTCACGCACGTGCGCAGCGAGCACTTCTCTACGAGCTGCGGAGTAGAGGGGAATCCCAGACTCTAGGAGCACGTGCGTGAAATAAGAGAGAGCTCGACGCTGTCTGGCGGCCCACCGCGGCGAGAAGTCGGCAACATTTGGGACAACACCGAAGTCTGTCGCAAAACCGCCGGGGCCGTTTCCTCCGATACGTTCGAGGTTGACGGCTGACACTCCGGGAAGAGTCTGCGCCGCCCGCGCCCATTCGTAGCCCTGTCCAGCGAAGTTTGCCGGCCCAACGAGTAGCCTCGTGTTTCCCGGGCGCGCGACTGCGACTGTCGCCTCGTCTGAGTCCCCCCAAACTAGGCGGCCGCCTGGCAGCTTGACCCGAACTGGAGTGGGTAAGAGCGCTCCAGCCTGAAGGATCTTCTGCCCGATTGACCGAGCTATCAGTCCTGCCACTGTCGCCTACTTTCTACGTAGTTGACGAACCAAAGTACGTCCTGCCAAGTGGTAGGCCAACGGCGCTTGCGCAGAGAAGAGGTTTCGCATCATGACAGGCAGGAGGGACCCAACAGAATGAACGTTGAGAGCTGCTCCCAATAGACTCTCCAAACGAGAGGAATCCTGTTCTCCACGTAGCAGAGCCGCAATTAGCTCTGCTTCAGACTTTGAGAGAAATCCGAATGCATCCGGCTCCATGTCGAAAACCTGGATCAGCAACTCCTGCATTTGCCGTGCAGCGGTCAGGTCCCACTCATCTGGCACCCGATTACGCACCGCATCAATCACGTTCTTGCGAAGCATCTTCACGATAAACGCCTGTCGGTCATGCTTGCTGCGCATCCAGGGTTTGCTCTTATCTAGGACGCTGCCCGCCCAGATGAACTCGTCGTTGATGCTGCGAAGGGTCGTAGTGACACGGACACCTTGGTCTTCGTGGACTAGGTATCCCGGGCTCCCGAACGCAAACGCAATGTTGGCTCCGGAGAACCAAAGATGATTGGAGAACTCAATATCTTCACCTGAGAAGACACCTTGCGGAAAGCGAAGCTTCCCGAAGGTTGCCCGGCGCAACAGTCCGAGGGGTGCAGCGCGGTAGGACAACCGATCCTTCGCACCGTCGAGCCAGACTCGACGCCCGGCTCGAACCGGAGGTACGGCGGCAGTGATCCCGGAGGTATCAGAACGATTCGCAATCACGAAATCGGCAGGGTTTTTCGCATCATTTGCGATCGTTACCCAGCGATCGATTGCTCCGGGCTCGAGGGTGTCGTCAGAACCCAGCAGGGTAGTAAAAGGAGCCGTTGCCAGGTCAAATCCATGATTCATTGGGCCAGATGGACTTGGAATGTGGTCTACCAGGCTTGAGAGTAGAACCCGAGGATCATCAGCCCAGCTCCCCAGGGCCTTCTCTATGACAGCGACATCGATATTGTGAGCAATAACAATCGCGCGGGTCTTTGTCTTGTTTCCTTCGAAGAGCGAGGCCACTGCACGAGCAACCGGACGATCAGCGCGGTGAACCGGGATGACTGCATCAACCTCGATCTCTGTCCTCGCATCACTAGCAATCGTATCGACGGCATCCTTCCACACACACAGCATGCTGGTGACATCCAACTTTCGAGCGGCAACTTCAGAGTTCCGCTTCCAGTCTTCAACCTGAGATGTTGAAAGACCATCTAGAGTCTCTACCAGGCTCTCCAGCTGAAAGTCTTTAGTGACCGCGCCAATGTTGAAAGTGTTGATGCGTCTCGACATCTCCTCGGTTGGGCCAACAATCAACCCAAGGCCCGCCTGTACGAAGTCGAAGAACTTGTTTGGTAGGGCCAACATATTGTTTGTTGCCGTGGCCGGAAGAATATGTATTCCCAGGTCGTATTGGCTGAGAGTCGGAATCAAATCCTCGCTAACCACGGGCTGGTGAAGTGTGATGCGAGGCCCCAGCTCGGCAGCCAACGCCCAGAGGGAATCGTAGTACGGAGTACCAGTGCCGGTGAGATAGAGGTCAAGAGTAATGGAGTTACTGGAAGCCGCAGCGGCTCTCATCATGGTTTCTATGCTTCGGTTCGGCAGCGCTGCTCCCGAATGCGCCAACTTGATGGTGTCACCTACAGGTCCTGGCTTTGTTGCCATATATGGAAGCGCATTCTCAACTACAGCGGCAGTAAAGCCGAACTCCTTCTCATATCTATCCGCGATACCCTGGGACACTGTTGTAACTGAAGCCGCCTTAGAAGCCTGGTTCAACAGCATCCATCGGTAGTAAGGGTGGCGGAGTTTTACCCACGCGGGGTTCTGATCGTGCAGACCCGGGTAGTACTCGTGTAGATCAGCGTGTACTTTGTCAGCGCCAAAAAGCTCGATTGCGAGGCCCACTGGCTCGATGTCGTTGGTGAGGACCACATCAAACTCTCGTCCTTTTAGCACCTCTCGTGCCGCAATGTTGTTTGCTTCAAAATGCTGCGCTAATCGATACTGCTTTGCGTGTAGCAGGGCAGCCCGAATCCGCTCGGTGCGACGAGTGTCTGCACTGTCGTGCAAAAGCAGTTGGGCATTCGTATCGAAGGGCTCACCAAACCCATAAACCGTCACGTCATAGCTCTCAGTGAACAGGTCGATCTGCTTCCTGAGGCGCGCATCTTTCGCAATGTCGGAGTAAGAAACTATTAACAGCGTGGGATGACCTTTTGCGGGCTCAGCGCTCCGTGAGTCTTTGCCGTTTCCTGCCGTGATCATCTCAAGCCTCTCCGCTCTCCGATAGCAGTCCAGCCAGCGCGGCCTGCCTAGCAAAGTCTGGAACCTGGTGAACCACTTCCTCGAACGTGCCGTGGCCCAGGATTCGTCCTTGGTCGAGGTAACAGATCTGGTCGTAGTTACGAACAGTTGCTAGGCGGTGGGCGACAGTAATGAATGTGACCTCACCTTGCAAGCGCTCCATCGACTCGGTAACGCGTCGTTCCGTTGCGGTGTCAAGCGCACTGGTTGCCTCATCCATAACCATGACCAACGGATCCGAGTAAAGCGCTCGTGCAATGCCGATTCTCTGCTGTTGACCACCTGAGACGGCGCTGCCTCTCTCACCAATGTGCTCATCAATCCCGCGTCCACGGTGCACCAACTCCTCGAGGTCGGCCCGCTCAAGCGCTGCTACAACTAAGTCTTGGTCATAGTCAGGCGTCCAAGTAAGCGCAACATTCTGGGCAATAGAAGAGTCAAAAAGTGCCACGCGTTGGGGGACGTATCCAACGCGAGCACGCCATTGCCCCATTACTGATTTGAGGGGTATGCCGTCGATAGTCATTGAACCACGATCCGCTTCGCTCAGACCTAGCAGGATGTCCACCAAGGTGGACTTACCCGCTCCAGACGGTCCAACAATCGCTAGGGTTGATCCAAAAGGTACGGTCAGATTTATATCATCCAGAACGTCCTTCTCTGCCTTCGGATATCGGAACCCAACGCCGCTCAGTAGCAGCTCTTTAGGTTGCCCCGGCAAGACCTCTGTGTCTTCAGAGAGCCTAATCACCTCTTCAACCTCAACCTTGCGGAGCTCACGAATAACGTCTTTCGCATACACCTCGTTAGCAGAGGCCTGAGCCAATGTCGCCTGAACAGAGTTGAGTGCCGGGATCATGCGAAAACCAGTCACACCAAACAAGGCAATTGCGAACAGTGCCTGATTGATACCACCGGCCCAGTAGGCAAATCCGCCAACAAGAAGGAAGCCACCAATTAGTGCAGACTCCATGGCGTACTTTGGTACAACACCGAGGAACGAGATGTTTGCCCGTGCACGAGTAGCTCTACGGCGGTTCTGCTTAACGACGTCACCCACTTCGTCGAGCTTGCCGCGAAGAGTGACCTCTTTGAGCGCATCGACCATCTCGGTCATGATCGTCGCAACCTTGTATCCATAGAGGCGGTTGTGCAGTCCAGCAAGCCGCATGCGTCGGTTCAGAACGACCATGATCAAAAGCGCGACTACCCCTAGGTATATCAATGCAACTAGTGCAATCCACGGTTCTGCTATCACCAGAACAATCAACGTTGATACGAATGACACCACGTTGGAGGGAATCTGTGAAAGAGGGAGGATGAAACCAAGATTGGTGTTCGCCATCGAGGAATCGACGATTCGAGTTACTTCTGCTGTGCTGAGTTGAGACCTCTGCTCCCACGTCGACCGCGTGTATGCGCGGAAGAGATCATTGCCAACTTCCAGTTCATACCGGGCAAATCGACGAGTCGCAAACCAGTGCATCGTGACCGCCAGAACGCCTTTCAAGATGAAGATGACGCACATCGCGAGGACTAGACCAAGGGTCCAACTTTCGGGAACTGCGCCAATCAGGGGTAGAGCGACAGCAGTTCCAGAAACTATTGGAGTGATGACAAGCAGCATTAGCCCAAGTGCAGCCGTCTCCATGAGGCCAACTGCTCCGGATAAGATCGCGTACCAAATGTAGAAGGTCTTGGCTCCCGGAGGTAGAACCGTGAAGAGTTCCGAGAGAGTGTGGAGGAGATCTCGAAGACTCCCCTTCTTCTTAGGGTTTCCACGTTTCTTCATTGGACCAGCATAGCCGTGCCCCAAACGGTCACCCTGCCGATCAAATGCTCATTGACTCAAGAAATCTTCATCAAGCGTCCGCCCAACCCTTTGTGGCGTATGGACTTCCGACACGTACTTGCGACCCCTTTCTCCAATCTCTTGTCGAAGACCGTCATCACCTGCGAGCATACGTACAGTTTCCGCAATGGTTGACGAAGTTGCCTCAACAATTGGAACTTCAGCTCCCGTGAGTTCCAGGATGCGCTCCCTAGTGAATGTCCCCACCTCCGCCACCACAACTTTGCCCAAGGACATGGCCTCTAGGGAAGCGACCCCGAACAAGCCCATTCCAACTTGGTCAATAACAACCTCCGCCCCTGCCACGTGTTCGACAACTTCTGTCGGAGTCAGCCCCTGAAGTTCAACGTACTCAACCAAATCCGAAATTGTGGCGACTGCTTCACGGATGTGCGAGGTTCCCTTCAGTGCCGCGCGAGATGGAATATGAACCACCTTCAGTTTGGATGCTCCTGCGGCTCGGTTGGGGTGTCTCCTCGCTTCGGAGGACAGATCTACCCCCAAACCCCACAGTGCGGAATCATGCAAAGTCGGCAACCAGGTTGCATTCGTGCGGTACTCGAGGAGGTCCGGCGTTGAAACAAACTCGGACAGTTGAAGCTGATCGGCAACAGCCGCATTTGCCTCAGCAATCCTCTGGAGATTCGATGTCAAGCCACCAAGGTCAGACCTGAATGGCGAACCTGAGTGAGCCCGTGAATGATGGGACGGGAGCCGAATGTCAGAGCCATGCCAGATCAGACCCACCTTGACGCCCGCATCGCGCAACGCATCGACCTCCCGTGTGAGGTCTCGACCAAATCGAACTCCCATGATCGGAGTCGCGGATTCAATAAGCACGTGCGAGAAATTGCTGAGAAGCTCGCGGCTCTGCCTTCGAGACCACGTTGGCGAGTGCCTTGTTGCGTTGAGCGACGTGGTGATATCCGCAGGAAATGAGAGAGCACTCAAATCTCTCGTCGCGCAAAGGCTCACGGCTTCCAGTCCCGGAATCAGGGATGCGGAATCAGCCCATCGTTTGGCCTGGCCGGCGGTATTGAGTGGTCCTACTAGCAGAGATTTCCCACCTCGACTCCCGCGGGCAACGGAGCTGTCATCACGGCGTGTCCACGCATTCTCGTCTGGAACTATCACGCGTCGCACTTGCGGTGGTAGGCACGGTGCCATCGAGAGTACCGCAGACTTCATGACCGACCTTGAATCAGTTTCACTGTCCATGGGTTCAGGATATCTATCCTCGCAAATGGGCACTCCTGCAGAACCCCTAAGGCTCGGCATTCTTGGGATTAGGAACCGGTTGGTAGATCACGGGGACGCGTTGACAGACCCGGGGACGAGTGCTTGATAGCTAACTGCACTCGGTAAGGTTCTGCACTGAAGTCGGTAGCACCCCGTCACCACCAACCAGTCGCACTGTGGATACCTTGGAGGTACTGGCCCCAATCCATTGTGAGACTACAGGTTTCGGGAGGCAGCTTCCGTTGGCAAGCACCAGCCGTTGGTTTGCGACGCCTGCAGGTACTGCGGCCGACAGAGCATCTGGGAAGTCACGTCCCGTTGCGACCCACAAGCCCGTAGGCGCGGCGCCACCGTTCTTCGAGACATAGTCATTCACAGCGATGTTGGTCTTGTAGCGGTCAACGCCACTCACCCTGGTCATCCCGCTGTAGCTCTTGCGCAGGCTGGCCTCAAGTGTCGATGAGATGACGCCATCGCCTCCAACCAACACCACCTTGCCGGGCTTCTTCGAAGAGAGGAAACTCGCGGCTGCACCCGTAACACTCTTGGCTGCTTTTCCATCGACAAGTAGCACCGGCGCATTCAGGGCCCCACCCGCTGCGGCAGCTGTCAGGGCATCCGGATAGTCACGACCGGTTGCAATCAGAACCGTTGACACACTTCTTGACCTAAAGAACTGATCCAAAATCGCGGTTGAGGTTGCATATCTGTCCGCCCCTGAGACGCGGGTGACACCTACTCCGGGTGCTGCCGCCTTCAATTGGGACACAACCGCGTTCGACACTGCGCCAGTCCCGCCAATGATGTATATGTGGGAGGGCTTCTTGGTTTTGACCAGATTGAGACTCGCACCACTCATCGCCGAGGGGCTCGTCAGCATCAGGGAACCCCCTAATACGCTTACCGCGGGGCCAACCGATAGAGCATCCGCAAAGTCACTTGCCGTTGCAATGAATAGCGGTGCTCCGGCCTTCATCGTCTGACTATTAACGGCAACATTGGTTGCAACGCGGTCCGATCCAGCCAGGCGAGAGACCGCCAGTTGAGGTTTGGTGCCAACCGTCTCTGGGAAGAACCTCTTAAAGATGTCGTAGAAATTCTTCTGCCCGGTTGGACCACACCCGCTTACGGATGAGTTGCCGATGTAAGGCGTGTACTCATAGAGGGAGGCCGTAGCGACATTCTTATATAGGAGAGACTGTGAGCCGCAGGAGGGCGACGAATTGTGCGCGACCGTCACTGCACGGCCCGCTCTGAAAGCATCGACGTGTCCGGCCATCGACTTGATCTTGTAGGAAACCAGCTTGTCTGCCCCGTAGTAGACCTGCTTCTGGAAGCCACCCTGCGCCGGGTCACAACCGCTCCCATCAGGACAGCCACTACCCATAGCCTTGGCCCAGGTGGCAGCCGACTTGGGTTGAGTAAGACCAGACTGCTCTTTCTGCAGCGTTGTCAGGATGACTTGCGGGTTCAGGCCGCAGGCCTGAGCTGTCTTGGAGATGATGGTCCAGGGAGCCTGGCTGCCAGACATGTTCAGAGGCTGGCAACCGCCGCGCAAAGTCGTCAGGTTCACTGTGGGGAACTTGGTGTCCTTCAGGCAGGTGGTTCCGCTCCCTGGCTTGCAGGCACTCCCCTGCTTTTCGATTGCAGCTTTGATCTGCGCCTCTGTCATCGTGCCCGGATTGTAGAAGAGTGCGTCGCTGATGATGTTGGCGGCATCAAATGTTTCTGGTAGTCCAGTTGTTGCGGAGCCTGGCGTTCCCGGGGTAACCACTGAGCCGGATCCGGAGTTTGCCTTCATGTATGCCGCAACCGAGCTTCGAATGCTTGGAATCCGCGTGTAGAACGCATCTCCTGGGCAGTCGGTCCATCCGACGTCACGGTGCGCGGAAACAACTGGGACCGAAACGTACTTCCCACTCTGGTGCAGTACCGAGATTTTTCCGTCGACAGAGTTGATGCCGTGCAGCTGTAGCTTCCAAGCAATCGTCTTTGCAACTGAATCTTGTGCCGCGGCGATCGGGGCTTCTTTCATGAATCCGCCCATGACCGTGATCCCAAAGGTCGCGCTGTTTGCGTTTCCGGCGTGCGCCGCATGGATCTGGTTCGTCAAGCCCCCGGCACGACCTTCCCAAACTCCACCGAACTGATCGACAATGACGTTGTAACCGATGTCGCCCCACTTAAGTTCCACCGCATGGTATTCGTAGATATTGCGGATTTGCTGGGCTACCTGAGCCTGCGTGTAGTTGTTAGAGCTCTCAGTGTGGTGAATTACTGCACCCTGAATCTTGTTGGCCTTTGGCGTCCAAGTCATCAACGATTCGTTGGCACCCCACGCCTTTCGGGTGTTGATCTTCAAGCCTGCGTAACCGGTGTCAAAAACCGTGCCAGCTGAGTTCAAAGCTGCAGGAATTACACCGCCAACACTTGAACTGAGAACGGATGTCGATGCGCTGCGGAATGAGGCACCAGTGCCTTCAACAGCACCTTCCAGCTCAAGCAGTTCGTCACCGACGCTTGTCTCCGATTGTGGGTTACCCTCGACTGGCTCTTCTTGGTCCGGCACTGTTTCTTCCACAGCAGTTTCTTCCACTGCATCTTCGTCCGAGGCCTCTTCCGCAAGTTCAGCGAGGTTGTTCTCAAGTGGTTCAGTTGACTCGGCATCAATGACAACCAGCGTTAATCCGGGAATCGACACGTCATCCGTGCCGCGCGCTACCACCTCAACTGCATCCGCAAAGAACAGTGAGAACGGCTCTGTCCCAGCTACGGTAGCTGCGCCTTCCGTCTCATCCCCTGGTTCTTCTGCAACCTCCAGAGAGACCCACTCAGACCACGTTCCATCAAGTAGATAGCGCAGAGAGACCAACTCCGGATCTGTCGCCTGCGGATCCCAAGTGACAGCAATCAGAGCGTTATCGGTCTTGAGATCAGTGCGAACGATATTGACGTCTACTTCACCTTCGAGGGCGCGACGCGCCTGTGCGTCAACGTCCGCATCCAACTGTTCCACGGAACCGGGGGCAACGGCTTCCACCTGTTGAAGGTCTCCGACCTCCTCTGGAACCGCTTCACCATCCGTGTATCCGGACTCAACCGCAGCTTCGACGAACTCGACTTCACTGACCGTAGGTTCAACAGACATAGGACTATCGTCTGCTGCGGCAGCCGGGGCGCTTAGCCCCACCAATGCTGTCCCCATCACAAGGGCGCAACATGCGCCAAGTGAGACTATTGCGGCACCTGTCCGCCCCGACCAGGTTCTCCGTTGCGGCACTGCTGCCATGCGGAATCACACTCCAATTACGCCTGCTGTTGAGCTGGTGATAGACAACAATCGTCACACCAACAACAACCGTAACACCTCTTGACTAGGGGCCACACTCACTAATGAAAACTACACTGATGTATTTATTGGGCGCCTTCCAAGGCAGGTAGGACCCAGGGCATGAGGAGCTTGGCGTAGTCCGGAGCCAGGTGGCTGTAGTCCCTGTAGACGACAACATCCCCTACCACCGGGTAACACCAAGTGTGATCGCAGAACTGGTCATCAAGGTCCACAATGCGAACGTCGGGTCGGTCGAGCTTCTCGACGGCAGCTGCCATGTAGTCTTCAGGAAGCGCATCCTTGCGAAGCAGTCCACAGGACTCCAACGTCCTGCTATTCGAGAGTAGACAACCGGGAACGGGACCGCCAGCGGTCCGTGGGACTGCTTTGATCACCACGACATCCTTACCCGTATCGGCAATCTGGGCGAACACTGCGGCAAAACCATCAACAGGATCTCCGTACCCTGACACATCTGTTCGCTCGGCCCACTCATACGCGCTCTGATAACTGGTGAGCACGACGGTGTCAGCGTCACTCTGTTTGACCCTCTCAAGGACCTCGGTGCTCCAAGCCTCACACGAGTCACCGGCTTCCGATGTCTGCTCACTGTTCAAAACCCTCCGCGAAAGTGTGAGAGGACAGGAAGACTTCATGAAGGTGTCAACCGTCCATACATGTTCGTGTGCCGCCTCGCTCAACCCAGGCGCCCATTGAGTGGCGTGCGAGTCCCCTACCAGCATCAGGTGACGAGTTGCCTCCGAGGGATCCACCCCAAGTACACACTCAATGACGTCGCTTGTCCTGATGCCTACCTGGCATTCTTTGAATGGCACGTCCTCGTTCTGGGTGGCCACGGCCTCGGGAGTGACTAGGTACTCCCCCGTGCCCATAGGGTCGCCGCACCCATTTGTGGGGTCTAAGGCGGAGGGTCCGATACATGGCTGTGCTATGCGCTCAGATACCGCCAGCTCAGCGACCTCCTTCTCTCGAGCAAGCTGCCAGGAGCCGATTCCAGTGATGCCAACGAAGATGATTGCACCAACAATCGCAAACGCAAACGCGCGCGAAGGAATCCCCAGAAGACGCCCTCGACGCATCGGATCTTCAACAAACTTGGTACTAATCTGCGCCAGCACCAACGTAGCAATGCCGATGGCTATCTTCGCGAAAGTCGTGAGTTGATGACCTGTCACAAACGGAACCATCACGACCAGGGGCCAGTGCCAGAGGTACACAGCGTAGGAGATCCCCCCAATCCACACCATGGGACGGAGTGACAGAAACGCTTTCGGGGACCACGCCGAAGTGGAGTTCCCAAAGTACAGAACAAGCATCGTCCCCGCGACTGGAACCAATGCCGCGTATCCGGGGAACATCGTCGCACCAGAGTAGACAAATGCAGACCAGATGATGAGAGCGACTCCCATCCATCCGGCTAGAGCCGTCCCTAGGCTACCCAGTGCCTGTCGCCCCACCAACGATGCTGTCAAGGCTACGATGCCGCCCGCTGCGAACTCCCAAACACGGGTAAAAGAAGCGAAGTAGGCCCATGACTGCTGACGATTGGTAGCCACTATTGAGTACCACAGAGATGCTGCGACTACAGCGGAGAGCAGAATTAGGAGCACCGTGTGCGCTTTGTACATCGGGGCAAACCGCTTGACAACGAACAGCGCGAGGACGATTAGGAGCGGCCATACGGCGTAGAACTGTTCCTCTACCGAAAGGGACCAATAGTGCTGGACCGCGGTTGGTTGTGAGTCCATCGCCATGTAGTCCACGGAATCCCATGCCAACTGCCAGTTCTCAAAGTAGAGAGCACTTGCACGGATCTGAGAGAAGTAGTCCGTCCACTGGTCTTTGGGAACGATAACGAACGTCGCAACTGCCACCACTAGGAGGACTAGGAATGAGTCTGGTAGCAGACGCGCAATACGACGCGACCAGAAGCGTCCCAGCCGTATAGATCCAGTCTGGTTCACCTCGCGGAGGAGGTGCCCAGTAATTAGAAAGCCAGAAATAACAAAAAAGACATCTACGCCTACAAAACCTCCCGCGAGCCGTAGCGGCCAGAGGTGAAAAAGGACAACGGCACCGACAGCAATCGTGCGTAGGCCCTGAATATCGAGCCGAAAATGTGAGGCACCCGCCCCCGTTTGCGATCTGGGGGCGGGTGCTTGTGAAAGAGCTTGTGTCATCTACGGAATACGGACGCTGTTACCCGATGCTGCGCTTTGGAGGATGGCTTCGGTGACTTTGAGTGCTTGGAGGCCTTGTTCCATGGTGACGTGGTTGCTTGCTTCCCCGTTGATAGCGTCACGGAAGTTGGCTTGTTCCACGGCTAGGGGTTCACGCTTTTGTAGGGCGTAACGGGTTACCTGTCCCTCGCTTACGCCGCGGAAGGCAGCGATCTGGTCCCACTCGACGGGGAAGGACCCATTCTCGTAGAACGTCAGGTCCCCTAGGGCAGTATCCGCGACGAGGGCGCCGTGTTCACCTGTTACCACGGTGAGGCGTTCCTTGAAGGGGGTCAGCCAGTTCACCAGGTTAGAGACCAGTACCCCGTTTTGGAAGCGGCCTGAGACGGTAACCATGTCCTCATGGGCGCGGCCCGAGCGGTGCGCGGTTTGAGCAAACACCAACTCATAGGGCGACCCAGCGATCCACGCCGCTAAATCAACATCATGCGTGGCTAGGTCTTTGACTACCCCCACGTCACTAATGCGCGCCGGGTAGGGGGACTGACGTCTCGTGACGACCTGGTAGACCTCACCTAACTGGCCCTCAGCAATCCGCCTGCGCATATCAAGTAGGGCCGGGTTACAACGCTCCACATACCCCACCGCACCAACTAGGCCAGCCTCATCAAAAGCCTTCGCGATGCGTTCGCCTGATTCCACACTGCCGGAGAGGGGTTTTTCAATCATGGTGTGAACGCCAGCAGCCGCCAACTTTAGTGCCGCATCCTCGTGATACACGGTTGGCACCGCCACAATGGCTGCATCCAGACCCTCTTCAATGAGGGACTCCACGTCCGGTAGCACGGTTAGACCACCAGCGACACCAAACCTGTCACCGGAAGGGTCAGCCACGGCAACCAGTTCAAACCCGTCCAGGGCGCGGGCGTTACGCACATGGTGACGCCCCATGGAACCAATCCCCAACACACCAACCCGCAACGCGGCCTGCTTTGCTGTTTCACTCATCAGTTATGCTCCAGCCTTCGCAGTCTCATTCACAGCGGTAACGATCCGCTCCAAATCAGCCTGCGACAAGGAGGGATGCACCGGCAGGGAAATGCACTCCTTGGCAACCTGCTCAGTTACCGGCAGATCCAAACGGGGAGCATACTTCTCCAAAGACGGCAGGCGATGATTCGGGATCGGGTAATACACGCCCGAACCCACGTTGTACTCATTACGCAGGGTCTCAACAAACTCGTCACGACCCTCAGGAACACGAATCGTGTACTGGTGATACACATGCACCGCACCATCAGCCACCGGAGGCACAATAACGCCCTCAAGGTTTTCCGACAAGAACGCCGCGTTATCCTGACGCTGCTTGGTCCAACCCCCAACCTTACCGAGCTGGACGCGACCAATCGCCGCATGAATATCCGTCATGCGATTATTCAAACCAACCAGCTCATTGGCGTACTGCTTCGCCATCCCCTGATTACGCAGGATACGGGCCCGACGCGCTACCTCTTCACTACCGGTAGTGATCATCCCACCCTCACCCGAAGTCATATTCTTCGTCGGATACAAGGAAAACGCTGCCGCTAAACCAAACGTGCCCACCTTACGACCATGCAAAGACGCATTATGCGCCTGGGCGGCATCCTCAAACAAAGCAATCCCATGCTTATCAGCAATCGCCTCAAACTCACCCATCGCCGCTGGATGCCCATACAAATGCACCGGCATAATCGCCTTAGTACGCTCCGTAATCGCCGCCTCAGCAGCCGAGGGATCCATGCAGAAATAGTCAGCCTCAATATCAACAAACACCGGAGTCGCACCAGTGATCGCCACCGAGTTCGCCGTCGCCGCAAACGTAAACGACGGAACAATCACCTCATCACCCGGACCAACACCAGACGCAAGAAGCGCCAAATGCAAGGCAGAAGTACCCGAATTCACCGCAACAGCAAACGCCCCATCAACCAGCGCCTCCGAGAATTCCTCCTCAAAAGCAGCCACCTGCGGACCCTGCGCCACCATCCCCGAGCGCAAAACAGCCGAAACAGCAGCAACCTCGTCCTCACCAATAATCGGCTTAGCAGGTGGAATAAAATCTAGGACACTAGGCTCATTACTCATTGCGAATCCTCTCTCGCGGACACTTCTAGGTGGTTGCTCGCGTTGCGAGCGGTTGCATAGTGGGAATCAAACTCAAGCGAGTTCGGAAAGACTACCGGCCTCGTCCTCGACATATAGAGTGCCGGACTGGGGGCAGCGGAACTGGCCCACCGCGCCCTCGACGGGTTCCAGAACCTCACCCGCGCGACCAACCCAGCCGTACTGGCGGGCAGGAACACCCATGACCAACGCGTACGGCTTGACATCTTTGGTGACCACAGCCCCGGCCGCGACAGTCGCCCACTTCCCAATCGTTACGGGGGCAACACAAACTGCCCGAGCACCAATCGCAGCACCCTCTTCGATGGTGACCCCAACAGGCTCCCAGTCGGATGCGTCCTTTATCGAACCATCAGGGTTGATGGCGCGTGGGTTGTGATCATTGGTGAGAACCGCTGCTGGACCGATGAAGACCCCGTGGCCAAGCTGCGCGGGTTCATACACGAGGGCGTAGTTCTGTACTTTGCAGTTGTCCCCTAGATAAACGCCCGTGCCGATGTAAGCTCCACGACCAATCACGCAGTTTTCACCGAGTACGGCGTCCTCACGAACCTGGGCCAAATGCCAAACGCTGGATCCCTCACCAATCACGGCTGAGGGCGAAACGTCAGCTGATTCAACGATGCGAACCATACTTCTCCTTGATCTATGTGCCGCACTCAGTCTTCGTTAGGCAGGACGTGAGCACCACGCTGTGTCCATCGTATCGCCCACAAAACCCTAACAACTGGGAACTAAGCCATTTAAGGGACCGACTGTGATGAACAAGGTCATCCTAGCGATACGGCGGTATGTCTGAAAATGCCGCCTAATGACACAATGGGGGCATGAATGAAGCTGGCCCGAGGTATGACGACAGCTGGCTTGTGGTGCCTCTTTACAATGAGGCCACCGTAATAGGCCAGGTTATTGAGGATGCCAAGGGGACATTCACCAACATCGTTTGTGTCGACGATGGATCCTCCGATGGTTCCGCTGCAATCGCCCGCCAGCATGGGGCGCGCGTTATCGAGCACCCCTTCAACCTCGGGCAGGGCGCCGCACTACAAACCGGTATGGAGTTTGTGCGCCGACAAACCAATGCTCGATATATCGTCACCTTCGACGCCGATGGGCAGCATTCTGTCGCCGATGCGGCGGCCATGGTTGACCGGGCGAGGACGGATGATCTAGCAATTATTTTCGGCTCGCGGTTCCTTGACGACGCAACCCAGGTCGGTTGGTCAAAGAAGCTTGTTCTGAAGACAGCGGCAGCGGTCACCAAGCAGCGAACGGGACTGAACCTAACTGACGCACACAATGGTCTACGCCTACTTCGCCGCGATGCCCTACAACAGGTTGAACTGCGCCAAGATGGGATGGCCCACGCCTCAGAAATTGTCAGTCAGTTAGCAGACACCGGACTTCCTTGGGCTGAGATGCCCGTACACATCGCATATACGGACTACTCAAAGGCGAAGGGGCAGTCTCTACTTAACTCCGTGAACATCCTGGTCGACCTGGTAATGAGGTAGTGAAATGTCCAGCTATTGGCTAATCAAAACCCTTCTCATAGTCGCAATGATCGGGATCACCTACTTTCTGGTGCGACCGACGAAAACAGCGAACTCACTGGCGGTGCGCAGAATCGGGATGCTCCTGGTCATCGTCAGTGCCGTCTTCGCAATCCTCTTCCCATCGGTGTTCAACACCTTCGCTAGATACATCGGTGTCGCGAGCGGCATCAACCTTCTGGTGTACCTGCTGACAATTACACTCTTTGCACAGATGGCCTCCTCATATCGCCGCGACAGGATGCTCAATGAGAAGCTCACGACCTTGGCACGTGAAGTCGCCCTTGCTCGTCGAGACGACGAAAGGCCCGAAATTGACTCGTCATCGGGGCCGCAACCCCCTCACGCTGGCGATTTGCACCACTAGTTGAGTAAATCCCTGGGATTCAAGGTTTAGACTCTTTTTCGATGAGTACGAAAGATACGGAGCAGCCAATGTCTGCGACCCCCGCACACTCCGCGACTAGGCGTCGATCCTGGATGTGGCTGTCCGTTCTGCTTGCCGCAGTCTTGGGTGTAGTCCTGTTTGTGGGAACAGCAGGAGCGATTCTCTACAACAGCTTGAACCATCAGGCCGCAGACTCGGTACTGGACACATCGCACCTTCGTGCTCAACCTCAATCGGCCCAGTCTGCCGACGAAGAACCTGAACAACTGACTGACAGCTTCGCCGGGCGTGAGGTCAACATCCTCCTCATGGGCATTGATTCGCGGCAAGATCAAGACGCCTCAATAATCAACCCGGAAGACAACGACGACACCATCCGCTCAGACACCACTCTGATGCTGAATCTCTCTGCTGACCGTCAACACGTCAACATCATTTCAATTCCACGTGATATGTGGGTCTACCTGCCAGAATGCCAGCGCACCGACGGTTCGGTCAGCTACGCACAGTGGGGGCAGTTCAACTGGGCCTTCTCATACGGTTCGCTCGGATCCGACCTCGCAGGCGGCGTGAACTGTACAGAGGCACTCACAGAGGAAATAACCGGTATCTCATCGGACGGCTTCGCAGTCATTGACTTCACGGGTTTCAGCCGGATGATTGAGGCGCTCGGTGGCGTTGACATCTGCCTTCCGGATGAAATCAATGACCCCGAATACCTCGACCTTGTCATTCCTGCAGGATGTCAACGGTTGGACCCAACCACAGCAACCCAGTTGGCGCGTGTCCGCCACACGGGCGATGGATCTGACATGGGGCGTATCCAACGCCAACACCTGTTACTTGGCGCGATGGTTCAAGAAGCCATGGGCCAGAACATCCTCACGGACACACCGAAGCTTTATGCATTCCTAAGTACAGCTCTGGACGCCCTGCGCCTCTCACCGTCGCTGTCCAACCTACGCACAGATGCCGGGTTGGCGACCTCTCTGACCAACACACCACCCGAGAACTTCCGCTTCCTCGCGATGCCCGTTGTTACAGCTGATTTTGACGCCAACCGCCTTCTGCCCAAGGAACCGCAGAACGCAGAGTTCTGGCAAGCCATCAAGGATGGGACACAGTTGCCGGCCGGAACCGTCTACTCCGACCTCAACGGCAACTACTTCACCGTTGGGGAGAATGGTGAAGTCATCGAGGGTGGCAACCCAAGAACAGACGATGAAATCGGGAGCTTGACTTACGGTGATGACGGCTACTAAAGCCGAGGTGCCGAACCTATGACGGGAAATCCTCCTTCATTCACACCCGGGCAAGGTCGCGCGCGACCTAGAGCGGAATCGGCCCCCGACGCGCCAGCAGCTGCGCCGCCAGAAGCTCCGGCTCCGCTTCCACCACCTTCAATAGCTCCCAAAGGTGCGCCCCGCCAACACCGCCCACCTCAGAGACAATCTGTCTTTCCCCCGGTCAGCCAAAGTGCGCCGCCTCCCCCTCCCATCGAGCCAACTTTGGTTGCCGCGCCCATGCCGGCAGCGATTCCCCCGGCACGCAAGAAAAGCCCCTTCACCGAGCAACCTGCAGCTTCTCCATACGGGCAGCCTTCCAGTCACGTCCCCTCAGGGCACGCACCTGCCGGGACGAGGGCGTCCCAGCCGCAGACGGCCCCCCGGGGCAAGGCGCCTAAGAGACGGCGCCGGGGATCTAGGCGTCGCAAAGTGATGGGGGTGCTCACCCTCGTCCTCGTCGTCATCATTGCGTGGCCAACATGGCTGATTTGGCACACCAACGCAAGTATGCACAGAGTCGATGCCACCTCCACTGCTCCGAACACACGCGGTACCACATACCTGTTCGCGGGTTCGGACTCCCGTGACGGGTGGAACCCAGATGATCCAACCGAGGGTCAACGTTCTGACTCCACAATCCTGGTGCACCGCGCACCCAACGGGCAGGCGTCAATGGTGTCCCTGCCGCGCGACTCCTACGTGAACATTCCCGGCTACGGGATGAGCAAACTCAATGCCGCCTTCGCCTATGGAGGGCCACCCCTTCTGATAGAGACCGTGGAAGAGGCAACTGGCCTCCACGTCGACCACTACGTACAAATCGGGATGGTTGGGGTGACCGACACGATTGACGCCCTCGGAAGCGTGGAGCTGTGTTGGGACGCGGATGTCTCCGACGAATTCTCAGGGATGCAGTGGACAGCCGGATGCCACCGCGCGAACGGCGAGGAAGCGCTTGCGTTCAGCCGCATGCGTTACTCGGACCCAACCGGGGATGTTGGTCGTCAGCAGCGGCAGCGTCAGGTCATGAATGCGGTCGTCTCTGAGGCGCTCAGCCCCGCAGTGCTGATCAACCCGCTCAAGCAGTACCGGCTGTCCGAGGCCGCCGCCAACGCGCTGACGGTCGGGCAGAACACCAACATCTTCAACGTCGCCACACTGATGATGGCAATGAGGAAAGCAACTGCGGACGGCCTCGTCGGGATGCCTCCGATTTCGTCAGTCAACGCAATGAACGAGGCCGGAGCAGTGATGCTGTGGGATGAGGCCGCAGTCCCAGGGTTCTTCGAAAACATGAAGAATGGGACGTTGACGCAGGAAGATTTCGTCCTCCCCCAGTAGGAGGAGGACGCCTTCGAATCTAATCGGTGGGAACCTGAACCTTCTTCGGTCCAATCTGGTTGGCATCCCACGCGGACTGCAGAATATCCGCGAGTCCAAACTGGGCTTCAAAGCCCATGTCTTCCTTGATTCGTGAAGAGTCCGCAACGAGGTAGCCGGGGTCGCCCTCACGGCGGGCAGAAACTTCGATTGGGAAGTCCCAGCCAGAAATCTCCCGGATGCCGTCAACGACCTCAAACACTGAGCTACCGGTGCCGGTGCCCACGTTGTAAGCGCCATGCTTGGCGTTGCCGTTGCGAAGCGCATCGAGTGCAAGCAGGTGAGCGTTCGCCAAGTCCATGACATGGATGTAGTCACGGACGCACGTGCCATCGGCAGTGTCGTAGTCATCACCGAAAACAACGGGGGTTTTGCCCGCGTGTAGGCGATTGAGAATGATCGGCACCAGGTTCAGCGCAGCTGGATCCTCAAGATCCGTCCAACCTGTTCCAGCGGCATTGAAGTAGCGAAGAGCGACACTCTTCAGACCCCAAGCCACGCCACAGTCACGCATCATCCACTCGCCGATCAACTTGGTTTCACCGTAGGGGTTGATGGGGTGCTTCTCCACGTCCTCGGGAACCATGTCCACGTCCGGCAGTCCGTAGACCGCAGCGGATGAGGAGAAGATCATCTCTTTGACGCCCGCGTCATACATGGCACGCAACAGGTTTGCGAGGCCGCCAACGTTCTGGTGGTAGTAGGTGGCCGGACGCTGCACAGATTCGCCAACCTGCTTCTTGGCGGCAAAGTGGATGACCGCGTCAACGTCCTTGTCGATCATTGTGTCTGTAAGGATGCGGTAGGCCTCATCCGTTGCCAAGTCGACCTCAACCAGTTCTGCATCCCCGATTCGGGAAGCCGAGCCGGTTGAAAAATCATCAACAACGATGACTTCTTCGCCGCGTTCTTGTAGTAGTCGGACAACGTGCGCGCCGATATAGCCAGCGCCTCCCGTAACCAATACGCTCATGGTTTTATCCTATCCCTCCGTGTTGGCGAATCTATCCGGGTTGCTAGAACTTTCGAGTACGACGGCTCACTGAAACGATTGGTGCCACAGGCATGACAAGGTTGGGGTCGAAGTTAGTGGGGATTGCGGAAAGTGAGAGTGTGAATACCGGGGGGCGTCTGCCAGACAACTCGAGGCGTGCACCCATTGACTGCGCCAAGTCTTTCGCAAGCGCCAAGCCAATCCCCGAAGACCCATGACCTGAAAAGCCCATGTCGAAAATCTCAGATGCATCCGCATCTGAAATCCCCTCGCCCTCGTCAGAAACATCAACCAGCACCGCCCGCGACGAACTGGCCTTGCGGGTCTTCACCGTTGTGGTTCCAGCCCCGTAGTTGAGGGAATTTTCGATGAGGATCGCCAAAATCTGACTTAGCTTCCCCTCTTCTGCCAGTGCCAGCTGGGCGGCCTCATCCACAAACACCAAGTTGCGCCCCTGCGCCACAAATCGGGGTTCCCACTCTTCACGTTCAGTATTGAAAACTTCGAGCAGCTGCACCACTTCCGTGTTGCTTGCAACCCGGCGGCTACTATCAAGCAACTCATTGACCACGCTGGTGAGGCGTTCAACCTGTGCTAGACCGGCCTCGGCCTCATCTCGCACTTCTTCCTCCGCAGAGATCATTTGGATCTCTTCCAATCTCATCGACAAGGCAGTGAGAGGGGTGCGAAGTTGATGGGATGCGTCCGCTGATCGTTGACGTTCGGCAGCGAGACGCCGCGCCATTTTCTCACCTGTACGGACCAGCTCTTCTTGGACGAGGTCGATCTCCTCAATTCCCGACGGCCGCACCTGGGCACGCACCTGACCTGAACCAATTTGCTCGGCATGCGCAGCAAGGTAAATCAGGGGGGCAGAAAGTCGCCGCGCCATGACATTTGCCAAATACCAGGCCAAACCAAGAGAAGCTAAGACACCCAGCAAAACGAACGCCTCAACAATCACGACATCCCGAACGGCCTTGACTGCGCTGATTTGCATCTCAACACGAACACCCTGGGAACTGGTGTAGTAAGTATCTAGCGTCGGACCACCTCGGGGTTCACCTGAGACGATCTTGTACCTGCCGGGTAGCGTTACCACCGTGTACGTGGGGCCTCCCTGCCCATCAACGGGGCGAGACCAGGCTGCAACGATGCTTTGCGGAACAAAGTTGTCATCAGCCAAACGACGGTCAACAGCGCGCGCTACGGTCTGGGCGCGAACGTCCAAAGCCGTCTGATTGCTGTTCCACATCATCACACCCGCCATGATTCCAGCGGGAACGCCCAGCACGAAAATGACGGCGACAACCGCCGTCATGATCATTCTTGTGGCCCTGCGTCGCATAGCAGACCTACCTCAGTGCTTACTGTTCGAAGCGGAATCCTAGGCCGCGCACCGTCGTGATGTAGTGCGGCTCAGTGACGTTGTCGCCCAGTTTCCGGCGCAGCCAAGAGATATGCATGTCCAGTGTTTTTGTTGACCCCTGAGGGTCCTGAGCCCAGACATCCCGCATCAAGTCTTCACGCGGAACCATGTTGCCGGCCTCCTTGACAAGGACCCGCAAGAGCTCAAATTCCCTTGCAGTCAGTGAGAGTTCCCTTTCACCGACGTAGGCACGGTGGGCTGGAATGTCGATTCGCACGTCCTGGGCAACCAGCTCAGTCTCTGCACCTTCCCCTGCCCCGCGTCGCAGTAGCGCACGAACACGCGCCAGCAGCTCAGCCAGTCGAAACGGCTTGGTTACGTAGTCGTCAGCTCCGGCATCAAGGCCGATGACCATGTCGGCCTCATCCGTCCTCGCCGTGAGAATCAAGATTGGAGTATCCAGACCCCGGCTGCGAATCTCCCGAGCGACATCCAGACCATCCATGTCAGGAAGGCCGAGGTCCAGGACTATCAGGTCCGCCTCTTCAACTTCCGAGAGCCCGCCACGAGCGGTTCCGTGTGAACGAACGTCGTAGTTCTCTCTCCCAAACGCACGTGCGAGGGGCTCTGCAATGGCCGGATCGTCTTCAATCAGAAGTACTGTAGTCATAGAGTAAGTCTAACCCTCTTTTAGCATCTCTTGCACTTCCCTTTACCATTCGGTCTCAAAATGGTAACGGTAGGGAACTCTCACCCACCGGCTCCGGGCCCGCGGGTCCTGATATCTCGTTTCCCTGCATCGAGCTTCTTTAGCCCGGCCCCCGGCCGTTCAGCAGGAGAATGGTCCGAGCGTCCTTCCACCGGAACAATCAACTCTTGGACGGCATCAACGCCACCCACCATCACGGCTGCTGAGGGATCTAGGTTGCGTTTCACGAGGGCGAGGGCGATCGGCCCCATCTCCCAATGCCTGGCAACCGATGTGATGACGCCAACCTGGCGACCGCCGTACTCAACAGCTGCGCCGGGTTCGGGGAGCGCCTCCCCAGAACCATCAAGGTGCAGGAAAACTAGCCGACGCGGTGGCTTGCCAAGGTTGACGATCCGCGCAACCGATTCCTGCCCGCAGTAGCACCCCTTCTCAAGGTGAACCGCGGTGCGCAACCAGTCCAGCTCTGAAGGCATCGTCCGCTCATCAACCTCACTGCTCCGAAGTGGCCTCCAAGCGGCAACCCTGGTTGCCTCGGCGGCCAGGTATCCGACGGGGCTCAGGGGCGGCAATGTTCCGCCCTCGTCCGAGACTGCCCCGCTGAGCAGTAGGCCAACAAATTCGTCCGCTGTGCTTGCGGGGCACACATAGACACGGAACTGCGCCTGCTCTCCGGGATGCGTGCCGGTGAAGTAACGCGCTCCGCCCGGGGTGACCGCTGGCCACGGATCAGTCCACATTCTGCCCCCCAAGTCTGCCAGCGCCGATGAGGCGACCCGTGCGGCCTCCTCAGACTGGCTACTGGTGAGGACGCCGCGGAAACCCGTGCTTTCGTCCTCGACCTCAACACGGAGCATAAACTGCATCGACTTCAAGAACTGGGCCAGGTCTTCAGAGAACTGGCGTTCAGTCAGCAACCACGTCGTTGTGCCGTCGTCGAGGGCGCCAAATTGGAAGGTGACCCGACCCTGGGGGTCAAGGAGCAGAACTTCCCGCGACTGGCCCGGCTGCAGGTCCGAGAGAATCTGCGACGACAGGGTCGTCAACCATGAGAGCCTGTCAGGTCCCGCAACAGTCACCACGCCGATCTCGCCCAGATAGGTAAACCCCAGTCCCCGTTCAAAGCGGTCCTGCTCATCGGCGGGCCAGCCGTAGTGCAGTGGAAGGCCAAGCGAGGGCCCACTGTCGGCCACAATTGCGCCCGCGGATGACAGTGGCCCGGGAAGCGCCCTCGGATCAGCCATCGGAAGGGTCTCCGTCCTCATGGCGCGACGCGCGGGACGTCTTGGCAGCCACCTCATCAGCCGAAGCCGTGCGCTGAAGTCGACCCGTGATCTCAACCTCGTAGTCGCCGCCCGCAGGCATTGCTTCCGACGCCCACATCAACTCACCACCCACCAGTCCGAACATACGGCTGAAGTGGTCGAGGGCGTCCGCGCGAGGGGCTCGCACCACTGCGTCTGAAGCCAACTGGATGCGTGGGCCCATCACCACACCTGCCCAGAGCACTGCGAAACCGCGTGTCCCTGAGCCGACGACCCGTAGTTCGCGTCCCTCATCCGGTCCCGCAGGAACAACCGCAAGCGGTGTGTCCACTGACCAGTAGGTCGTTTCCTCCGAAATCAGGGCTCCGGGTTGTATGTTGTCAAGCCCCTCTGCCTCTGTCCATAGGGGATCGAACTCGTCCGCCAGCTCGCCCTCGTACGTACGAATGGTCATGCGCATCTGTTCGCCAACAACTGCGGCTTCAAGGTCTTGCAGCACCGCGTCAAACCTGGAGTCCGTCTCCTCCTCTGCCGGTTGAGTGGCACTGTTGTCTTTGGTGTCGGTCTCGGCGGGCGGCATCGTACCGGGGGCGGCGACCGTGCCCCACCCTTGCCAATGGCCAAGCAGCCAGGCCAGCGAACTGAGTTTCAGGGGCAAATCTGATGGGATCTCGAACATTCCCCCAGACTACCGACTTCCACGACCATGGTCACGAACCGTCTGGAACCCAATAGTCGCTAGTCTTGAAGAGACAGTCCAACTCGAACCTGCTCAACAGGAGGAAACATGGCCTTCCTTTCCGACGAACTACTGGGCGAAATCCATTCGCGTGCGGCCCGCTATGACGCCGAAAACACCTTCCCTGAAGAGGACTACGACCAGTTGCGCAAAGCGGGATACTATGCGGCGTTTGTCCCAGAGGAATTCGGTGGGAGCGGCCTCACTCTCAGCGAAATCGCAGCCGAGCAGACCAGGCTTGCGAAGGCGGCGCCCGGCACCGCCCTCGGCATCAATATGCACCAGATTATCGTCGGGCTAGGGCGCATGCTGGTTGATGCTGGACGTAGCGAAGGGGAGCAGATTCTGCGGGATGCGGCGGATGGGCACCTTTTTGGCTTTGGGATTTCGGAGCCGGGGAACGACCTCGTCCTCTTCGGGTCAATCACCGATGCGGAGCCCACCGAGGATGGGGGCTACGCATTTACCGGAACGAAAGTGTTCACTTCGTTGTCACCGGCGTGGACGCGGTTGCTGACTTTTGGGGCAGACAGCGAAAGCAGTGATGCTCCCAAGTCGGTGTTCGCAATCCTGCGGCGGGAAGATGGAGGAGTGACCATCAAGGATGACTGGTATGTGCTTGGAATGCGCGGAACCCAGTCGAACACCACGCTGCTGGAAGGGGCGAGGGTCAAGGCCGAGCAGGTGCTGGGCCGAGTCGATCCCGGACCGAACCTTGACCCTGTCGTGCTTGGTATCTTCGCTAACTTTGAGATCTTGTTGGCCGCGACGTATGCGGGGGTTGGTGAACGCGCAATAGAGGTGGCGGTTGAGCATGTCAAGAAGCGCCGTTCAGTCATGAACCAGACCGTGTATGCCAATGACCCTGCGATCCGCTGGCGTCTGGCAGAGGCCGCGCTTCTCATGAACGCGGTCGGTCCGCAGATCCGCGAGATGGCGGCGCTGGTGGAATCGGATGCGGAACCGAACCTGGGGTGGCTGCCGCGCCTGTCGGCCGTGAAGAATGCTGCGTCTGAGGCGTCCCTTCGGGTGGTTGAGCAGTGCGTTCGTGCGTGTGGGGGTTCGTCGTATTACGACAAGAATGAGCTGTCCCGCTTGTACCGTGATGTCTTGGCTGGCCTTTTTCAGCCCTCAGACCAAGAGTCGCTGCACGGGGCTTGGGCGAATATGGTGCTGGGGCCGGTCGCCGACTAGCGGCGAAGCCGCCCGTCCTCGCGGCCACCGCTAAGGTTGCCGGTATCACCTAAGGTTGCCCGAAATTTGGCCGAAAAACAGGCAACCATGAGCGATACCGGCAACCTTAGGTGGCACCCACCGCCCCCAGCGCGAAATGTATATGTGGGGGCCAGATGTGCGTCGGGGGTACGTACCCCAAGCTCATATCGAGCCCCGCCGTATACATTTGAGACGGTTCGCGGGTTTCCAGGCTGTTTTGGAGACAGTGGGTTGTTGCTCGCTTGTTGTTGAGGTTGGTACCGGCGCTACCCCGTGTCATAACGGAGCGGGTTACGCCTTACGGAGCGGGTTACGCCTTACGGAGCGGGTTTGGCTTGAATAACAGTGTAATTCAAGGCCAAATGGGGCCAAACTCGCTCCGTAAGGCGTAACCCGCACCGTAATGCTTGGGTGACCTGGGAGGTCGGGCGCAAGAGCCCGGCGGCAGCACCCAAGTCCCCGTCGCTAGCACCCAAGCGCTCGTTGCCAGCACCAGCACTGCAGCCCTGTTCCCTAACAGTCATAGGTCCCCATCTTCCAACCCAGACTCACAGGCAGTTTGACGCACGCGGGTCTCTGCGCTGGGCGGCAAAGTCACCGTGCCTAGCAGGATCACAAGCAGCATCAAAGCCAGGGGCTGCGGCCAACATGGTGTTGGTGCTGCAGTTGCCGGCCCGCGCGATTAGTCTTTGTTTGATGAGTGAGCAAGGGCAACAGATAGAGAAACGACGCATCAACGTGGTTGGGGCGGTCATTATCCGTGATGGCCTGATCCTCTGCGCCAAGCGATCAAATCGTATGTCCCTCCCAGGCATGTGGGAGTTCCCCGGCGGCAAGATTGAGGTCGGCGAAACCCCTCAGGAGGCACTAAGGCGTGAACTGCAGGAAGAACTCCAGTGTGATGCTCAGGTGAACGACCAGCTTGAAGTTACGACACATGAGTACGACTTCAACATCGTCACGCTGACGACATTCTTCTGTCAGCTCTTGAATGGGGAGCCGCTGCTCACCGAGCACTCTGAGATCCGGTGGATGTCAGCTTCCGACCTCGGATCGGTAGAGTGGGCACCGGCGGACAGGCCAGCGGTTGCACGCTTGCAGTCGCTTTGCCGCGAACCCGGTGCGAACAGCAAAACGACAGCCGAACCTGAAATGCCCCTAGAGCTCTCGGTTGACTTACTGAGCCGGCAGACGGATTCCCTGGAACGCTACGTCGATTCAGAATCAGATCATGATGACCCAGCCTCGCGAGATGCGGCGCTCGACGAGGTATTCGAAGTGCTTAGCTTTCTCGATCCTAATGGGACTCGAGCCGCACGCGTGTTTCGGGACACCTTTGACCAGCTTTACGATGGACAACACACCGGTCGTTATCGCCTGGATCATCTCTCTAAGACTGAGAAGGCACATTTCGGATCCATCATCGAGATTAATCTGCAGCGCGAGTTTCAGTTCAACGACGGATCCGTTCTGGATTACTCAATCGCGACACATGAGGTTGACTGCAAGTTCTCACACACTAGCCAGTGGATGCTCCCAACAGAGAGCTTTGACCAGATCGTTCTTGTAACTGTTGCCGACGATATGAAATCCCAATGGAGCATGGGGTTGGTCCGCGTATCCGAAGAGAATCGGAGAGCAAGCAGAAATCGAGATCAGAAGACGGGCCTGAACGCGGAGGGCAAGAAACGGGTCCGGTGGCTACACCAGAATGCGCCGATGCAACCAAACATTTTGCTCACCCTGCCGGAACCTGAAGTCGAGTGGATTATGTCCCGTCCTAGCGGCCAGAAGAGAGTGGATGAGTTACTAAAATCCGCCACTGGAAGACGCATTTCACGGACAGTCATCGCAACAGTCGCTCAGCAGAAGGACTATATGAAACGAATCCGCGAAAATGGTGGATCTCGGAGCACACTCCGGAAGGAAGGAATACTTGTTCTGAGTGGCGACTACAAGGACCAAACCCAGTTTGCCGCGGCTTTGGGTACCGCAGTACCGGAGCGCGGCGAGATTGTCAGTGTCCGCGTTAAACCGACAGAAGACCTGGCATATCCAAGTGCGGATGGCAGGAGATGGCGTATCTGCCTTCCTGGGGAAACGACCACGGTCGATGCGCCGATGCTCCGCTAACTAGCTGCTCTCAGAATTGGGACCCGAGAAATCTCCGAAGTCTGCTCCACGCCGAGTGCGCGAGCAATACTCACACCCACGGCTTTTGCCGTTGGAGCAGGGAAAGCATTGCCAATCTGTCTGTACACCGAAGTCTTGCGCCCCGAGAACATCCAGTCGGGGGCGAAACCCTGGATTCTTGCGGCCATCTGATTGGTGAGCCTTGGGATGTGTTCTTTTGGCAGCTCCGGACCGGGTGCCTCATCTGCAATCCCCTTGCCATCGACGCCGAGTTTCAACCACGCCTCTTTGGCCCGGGTTGGCCCCAAGTCAGCACCTCCATGTTTCTTGGATCCACCAACTAGTGTCGGTGCGATGCTGCTTGCCCCGCGCGCCCATCTTTCCGCACCTTCCCACCCTTTGGCGGCCATGAGGTCGAACAGAACTGCGCCTACAGAAGGTGGCGTCCCCACTGGTTGGGGCCAATTGAAGCTCCTAAAGTGACTTCTCTTCATGGCTACAAGGATGAATCGCGGGCGCAACTGCGGAACCCCATACTCGCTTGAGTACAGCAGCTGCCATTCTGCGTGGTATCCCGCTTCTTCCAACTGCTCGAGGATCGAGGCTCGATAGGTCGCGAATCGGGCTGTCGCCAACCCCTTCACATTCTCAAGCATCACTGCACTGGGCTGCGCTTCCCGAACAATGCGAAGCGCCTCGGGGAATAGGTCGCGTTCATCGTCAGCCCCCAGCTGCTTTCCGGCGACACTGAAGGGGGGACAGGGAACTCCGCCTGCCACTAGGTCGATTCCCCTGTAGGGGCTACCGTCAAATTCACGGATATCCCCCTCAAGGACATTCCATGCTGGCCGGTTAAGGCGGAGAGTCGCTGCGGCATCCTTGTCGATCTCAATAGCTAGCTCGTGCTGAAATCCCGCCTGTTCAAGTCCAGATGATTGACCACCGGCACCGGCGCAAAGCTCCAATACTCTGAGTTCTTCCTTCTGGGTCATACGCCAATCCTCTCATTACGCTGTCCAGGTTTGGCACAAGCGTCCGGTAGTGCAAAGTGTCTCATTGGCTTCCGACATTTAGGATTGTTGCAACCCGCCCCGTCCATAGCAACACTCAGGATGAGTGAAGCCTCGATTCCGTTTCACATGATTGGTGGCGTGCACTACAATGGACATTGACGTCGGGCCCAATGCCCCGGGCTCCAATTTCAGCCGCCTCGAGCGGCATAGCGCCGACAGGCGCATAGGTCCGGCGTCACTAAATCACCACCGCAACCGCCTTTGCGGCCGCCCGCACCAGCGCAGCAACCCCTGCTACCTGTGCGGACACCCGGGCCACCTCTGCGACCGCGGCATAGCGAAATGTTTACGTGGGGGCGAAATGATCGCCTGGGGTACATACCCCAGGCTCACTCTTGTTCCCCGCATATACATTTCACGAACATGCAGGGGGTGCGGCGCCCTGTGACGCAAAGTGCAGGGTTACGGGGCCCCGCGTCGCTAACTGGAGGGTTACGGAGTCCACGTGATGCCGATTGGCACGGTTTGGCTCGCCGCGGCAACTGTGCCCATTAGTGCCGCACCATCAGAGGCACCCCGTCAACTGCATTGCGTCAGGCTCTGGACCGACTGCCCCAACACAGCGGGCCCCCCAACCAAATAGACATTGGACACTCTGGCTCCCGTCCCCTTGATCCAAGACGACACGACCGGCTTTGGAATGCATTCGCCGTTGGAAAGAACTAGGCGCTTAGTCAACGATCCGGCAGGCACCGCCGCAGAAAGAGCATCTGGGAAATCCTTACCCGTTGCGATCCAAATCTGGCTGGTGCTTCTGGAGTCCATCTGGGTGTTTAGGAAGTCATTGACCGCCAGGTTGGTTCCATACCTGTCTGCACCTGCAAGGCGACTGACGGTAAAGTTGGTCCGCAGGTTTCTCTCAAGGTCCAAATTCACAGCACCGGTTCCACCCGCAATCAGTAGTTCCGTCGTCTCCATCTGTCGCAACAAAGGTGGCATCCCACCCGGTAGGGCCGCCGCTGATTTGCCATTGACCAACAACACTGGAGCCCCCAATGCCCCTCCGGCCGAGGCGGCACTGAGCGCATCCGGGTAGTCAATACCTGTGGCTACAAACGCCCTACGGACCTTCCGATCTGAAAAGAACTCTTTGAGGATTGCAGTTGAAGTTCCATAGCGGTCCGATCCACTAATCCTCTGAATCTGAGTCCCCTTCAAGGCAGATCTCAATTGCTGCTCCACCTTTGGGCTCACGGCCCCCGTACCACCAACGATGTAAGCGCGTGACGGCGCTAAGGAGACAATCTTCGCCAGTGTCTCTTGGCCGAGACCCGCTGAGTGAGCCAAGAACAAGGAGCCATCCACACTTGCCACGGCGGGTCCAATAGAAAGCGCATCGGCGAAGACCTGCCCAGTGGCAATAAAGACAGGCATCCCGTGTAGTGCCTGGGATTCATTGACCTTCAGGTTGGTTGCGTAGCGGGTTGGACCGCCAAGCCTTTCCACAATCGGACTGACCACGGCCTGCGGCACCTCGTTCAGAAACGCCTCCGCATTGATCAATCCTGCCCCTACGGTGCTGCTATGCGGGATGGGAACAACCGAGTATGGGTTCGCAACCTGCGCATTGGCGCTTCGACGCATTAGGGACACAACCTGATCGTGTCTCATAGTTGGGTTCTTCTCCAGGCCAAGTGCTGCCACTGCAGCCGCGGTTGGAGAGGCAGCGGACGTACCGTAGAAAGCGTAGAGTCCCGTGTTCGCCCCAGTTTGGATTGGGCTGCCAAAGAAACTGTTCACTATCCCGTCAAGTCCCATGATTGTAGGGACCTCTGGGTTGACGGGTGCCGAAAGAGTCGGAGCAACGCCATTTCGCGAGGACGGTCCAAACCGGGTCTGGTTGGCCCCCAAAGACGAGTAAGACTGCACCACCGTTGGCGCCGTCCACGGCGCCGCCGCAACCGACGCCGCGCTTCCGTCGCCATTGTGACCGTACTGACTGCCCTGAATCGTGTTGTTGCCCTCGGTTCGGTAGAACTCTCTGTCCCATGCAAGCGTATTGGTATCGGCTGCAAACGGGGTTATCTGCACGGTTGGAGACCCGTAACCGGGTCGTGAGATATCGCGAACCACCACAAAATCAACCGACCGTGAAGGATTGCAAGTGGCGTCCCGACCCCAGTCCCATTGGGCGTAGTGCACTGGAAGCCCAACGCCATCAGAACTGCTTGCGGCCCCTAAGCACCTCTCTTGGCTCACTACACCACCGGATCCTGTGACAGACCTGGTCCCATACATTTGCAGTTGTAGGTTGGTCTTCAGACCATTTGCTGGCTCAGCCCAGTGCATCACCTGCGCGATTGAGGATGGCAGCTGCGCCCCCATGGTGTATTTACCGAGTGGCTGGCCCATCCCATTGGGAGAGAAATCTAGACAGTCGACACCACCGCGACTTGTTCCCTGAGGCAGAACCACCCACTCCGGACAGGAAGTCCCAACAAATGCGTTGCTCTGGTGTCGCCCAATCGGATAGCCGGTAATGCCTGGCTGGGATGTGGGTGACCGCTTCACCCCGTTATTGTTGCCGGAGCTCGAAAAGTAGGTCACTCCCCGCGCTTTGACGCTCTCAATTGCCTGGGAAACCGGTCCTTGCTGAAAGTTCAGTTCATTGGACCAATAGATGTCGTCAACGATAATGTCTGCGCCAGCATTGGCAAGATCCACAATGTTCTGCGCAGTCTCCTCTGGAGATTGCCCAACGTCTGTAAACAAGAGACTGGCACCGGGAGCAATACCATGAACGATCTGGGCCATTGCGCGACCCTCATCATTGAACCACGGAGAAGTACCATCTCTGAGGACCCTGACCGGTTCTCGGTACCCGCAGGGATTACCAGCTCCGGGCAGCAGACCGGCACTCACATCATCAGCGGCGCTAGTCGCCGCATCATAATCAGAGTCATAGGATATAGAGAGAATCCCGACCTTAATCCCTGTCCCATCCACCCCCCAGCTCTGACGCGCTTGACTAACTCTGAGGGGAGCGTTCGCGACAGCAGGCACTGTGCGACAGTGAGCTGGTGTCTGCGACCCGCCCACTCGGCCCACCATGGAGGACGCCTCTGCCTGAAGCTGCCCCACTTCCTGGAGCAGCTCCTCTGCTTCCGCCTCACTGAGTTCACGCTCCATATACGCAGACTGCGGAGCTAGATTGACGTCTACTGAAGCAACCCCCGGCATGGTCCGAAGAGTATCCAACTGCAACGGAGCAACCAGAACCATCACGATCGGTTCGATTGTAAGAACCCTGCGAACACGAGCAATTGTTTCAAGCGCACCGACCTGGTCAGGCGTTGGCGCACTTTGAAACACGACCGTCGCAGAGAGTAAGCCATCTTCTTGCACGAGTGTGAGACCACCGTCTGCACCAAACCCCAACGCTTCAGCTATCTCATCAGCCGTGATCCCCGGGTTCTCTTGTGCGATGACGATAATCTGCTCGGTGATTGTCGATCCGAAAGCCGGAGCATCAAGATCGCTCTGCTCCCCCACTACCTCAGGCTCAGGCGACTCTCCGTCAGTCGTGGGGACCGCAGTCTCCCCTAGAGGGGTGTCGCGGCCATATCCATCTTCAAGGGAACTGGAGGTTCCTGAGCCCTCACCACCCCCAGACTGAAGCCCTTCTCCATTCACCGCGGCAACTGCCGTCGTCGGCAGGATCAGCAGCGCCACAGCAAGAAACCCCGCGACTACCCTCTGCATCTCACGCATTCCGCCACCACCTCAGTTTCTGTCCGCATGCACTGCGGCGGATCGCGGTGCCACTTCGAAGTCTCTACTCTTGCCACACACTTGCAGAGTCCCAGCCCATTCTTCAGGAGTCGCGTTAAATAGAACGAAGAGTCCAGCATCTTCACTCTCCCCTTGTCCTCGCCCATCAATATGCATCGCGATTACACCGGGTTGGTCCGCGCCGTTCACACCCGTGGGCAGAAACCGCACCCTGCGACGAATCTGCTCCGCTGAACCCAACGTGAGCAACGGATGGCTGGCCCTGATTCTCAACAGTTCCATCGATTTTTCCCGACACAGGGCCATCGCGCTGGCATCCGGACGCAGCGACTTGTCCTCAAGGAGAGGTGCCATCGCGTCCCAGTGGGCTCTGTTTCGAGCAGCACTAGGCAAGCCCCGACCGAACTGGTTCCACTGACCCGTCCAATCAATCGCATTGAACCAATCTCCGGAGTTATACGAGTCCCGATCGAGAGACTTCGACCGAAGCAGCTCGGTTCCCGAGGCCCAGAAGGCTACCCCTTGCCCAAGGGCCACCGTCGCGTTCGCAAGGACCTGGGACTTCACCCGGTCTTCCATCGACGTGGTCAAAGGCAGCTTCCAGATAGCCGAATCAAACAGCGTCTCATCATCATGGGCCTCAACATAGTTGACGCACTCCTGAGGCTCATGAGCGAACGCAGCACCCTTCCCAAAGTAGTCAATGCTCTGGGACATTACCGTCCCAGAGCCATCAGACAGCGCGAGGGGATAGTCGCGAATGGCGCCAATCAGACTGATCTTCACCAGATCCATCTGCCGGTACAGCTCCGCTACCGCTTCATTGCCAGCCTCTGAGGCGTCCACCGCACCACCCAACCAGGATCCCTGCCACGTCTGTACCTCATTCGGGTCAACCGCCAGACCGGTAGCGAATCCCTGGCGCGACCTGTGATCCCCGTCCATCGGGCTCCCGCCGCGCACCGCGTCCCTCAGGCGGTCATTGAAAACCCCGATCCCGCTGCCCCCAATGTTCGCCTGCGTCGCCTGGGTAAACAGTGCGTCATCAGCAACTTCACCGAAATTCCAACCTTCGCCATAAAGATAGATGCTCTTCCCATCAACCCCGTCACGCTCGATAGTCAAGTTATCCAGCTCCGCCCGCACTGCTTCCATGTTGCTCAGGGAGTGGTGCCCCATCAGATCAAACCTGAAGCCATCAATCCGGTAGGCCACCGCGGCATCCACCACGGCATCCACCATAATCTTCTCAGCCATCACATGTTCGGTGGCTACGTTGGCGCAGCACGTCGACGTCTCAACTTCACCCCGTGGAGACAGCCGGTGATAGTAGCCGGGCACCACCTTGTCGAGGACGGAGTCTCTACCCTGCCCACACTGGAAAGTGTGGTTGAAAACCACGTCCTGCACCACACGCAGCCCCAGGTCGTGAAGCGCCTGCACCATCTCCCGATACTCCAGCGTTCGCCCACCGCCAACCTGGTTGCCCACAGATGCATACGAACCCTCTGGGGTCATCCAATGGTTAGGGTCATACCCCCAGTTGAAGGCATCTTGGTTCGCAACCTCGCCTACCGCCTGCTGCGGAAGCACCGAAGAGCGAGACCATCCCGCAACCACCTCTAGTAGCCCCTGATTTTCAGGCACGAGGGCGATCCCCTCAACTTCTGGTTGCTGCCATTCTGATCGCGCTTCTGGGATAGCCCCACTTGCAATGTCATACGTTGGGAGCAGATGCAGGGTTGTGATTCCGGCAGCAACCAACCCTTCAAGCGCTGTTCGCCCAGCACTGCCGTCCTGAAGAAAGGCCGCGTACGTCCCCCTTAGCTCTGCAGGAACCGTCTGATCCCAAGCGGAAAAGTCACGCACATGCAACTCATAAACTGCCTGGCTCGCGGCGTTTCGTAGCGGTGGAAGGACTCCGGCCCCCCAGGCGCGCGGCTTCCAGCGTTCCCTGTCCCGATTGACAATCACCGAACGCATTGAATCCACGGTGAGCCCCACCGAGTAGGGATCTGTGACCCGGTTCGTTACCAGCGATCCAACGGAGGGCACATAGACCCGTACCTCCCAGAGGTACTCCGCGTCCTCCCATTCCGGCGCCCCAACGACGGTCCAGATCCCATCATCATCCCTGTCCGCTTCACAAAGGAATCCACCGTCGGCCTTCGGGCCATCTTTGAGCCACAGCTGCAGCTTCACACTTGAGGCGGTAGGAGCCCATAGCTTCAATGTTGGGGCACCACTTTCCCAGTTCACCCCAAGTTTCTGAGCGCGGGCCCCCGCATATATGTCGTCAAGCACCCCGGCAATCTGCACCCCACACCGATCGATAACTGCCTCGTCACGAACGGTCTCTAGGAGCAGTGGTCCGCGCAGCAGATCCTTGACCTCCCCTGCAGACAGCGGCTGACCCGACGGCCCGGAGAGTACAAGTGCCTGATAGTGCGCATGCTTTGTTCGCCGATCAGCCTCTTCTTGAAGGTCGCTCAAATCACCAACCGTAAGAGAGACATGGGGCGCCGACACCAGCCGATAGGACGCCCCTGCTCGGTCCATCATGACCGGGAAGGCAATCGTTGTTCGATCCAGCCACAGAGCCCACGCGCCACTGCCACCACACCCACAGTTGTCCCTTACGTCCGTCATCGCGGTCCCTTCCCTGCGCCCTTTGGCTCAGGAAAAGATCCTCTCACGCCCCTCCGACATAATGGGTTTCAGCCCACGAAAGGCTACCTATGGTCGGGCGCCGCAGCCTCACAGTACAGACAGCGATACAGACTCCGCTGCGGATCCACCAGGGTAAACACCTGATCGACCTCGTCCTCGACAGTCGTAATACACCGGGGATTCTTGCACTCAACGATATTGACCAGAGAGTCAGGCAAGGAGAGGTGCTTCTTCTCTTGCAACTTGCTTCCACGCACCAGGTTCACCGTGATCTTCGGATCGATGTATCCGAGGGCGTCCAGGTCAAGGTCGATATGCTGGTCAATTTTGATGATGTCCTTGCGTCCGTACTTACGCGAATCGACATTCTTGATGATCGCGACGGAGCAGTCCAGGTCGTCAAGCCCGAGAAGATAGTAGAGCCGCATGGAGTCGCCGGGACGAATGTGGTCGATGACAATTCCGTTCTCAACACCGTCAATATTCACTATGCAACCTCAAGATCCAGTAGTTTCAAAATCAGCGCCATCCGCATAATCATGCCGTTTTTGACCTGGCGGAAGTAGGCTGCACGCGGATCGTCATCAATCTTCACGGAGATCTCGTTTACCCGGGGCAGCGGATGGAGAATCGACAGGTCGCCACGCGCGAAACGCAGCCTGTCCTGATCCAGAATGAAGCGGTCCTTCAGACGGATGTAGTCGGCCTCGTTGAAGAACCTCTCCTTCTGCACGCGCGTCATGTAGAGAACATCAAGATCCCCGAGCGCCCCTTCCATATCATCCGTCTCTACGTAGGGGACGTTGTATTTGTCGAGGACGTCCTCGCGAATGTAGTCGGGAATCTGCAACTCCGGCGGCGACATGAGCACGAAGGAGATCCCCGGGTACGGCGCCATTGCGCTGATCAGCGAGTGAACGGTGCGACCAAACTTGAGGTCACCGGCCATACCGATCACAAGGTTGTCCAGACGGCCCTTCTCCCGCTGAATGGTGAGCAGGTCCGTAAGGGTTTGGGTCGGGTGGTTGTGCCCACCGTCCCCCGCGTTGATCACCGGGACGGGCGACCTCAACGACGCCAGGTGGGGCGCACCTTCCCGCGGATGCCGCATGGCAATAATGTCGACATAACAACCAACCGTCTGCACCGTGTCGCTAACGGTCTCACCCTTGGCGGCCGAGGACGAGTCCGCCGAGGAGAAACCCAAGACACTGCCACCTAGTGCCTGCATGGCGGCCTCGAACGAGAGTCGTGTGCGGGTTGACGGCTCAAAAAACAAGGTGGCCAAACGCTTGTGAGCGCAGACGTCCTGATAGGCGATCGGGTCCGCGATGATGCGTTCCGCAACGGCCAGCAGGTCTGCCACTTCCTCTTGGGTGAAATCGCGGATATCAATCAGATGACGCATTTCTATTCACTCTCTCCCTGCCACCAGGCGGCAGGGTTGTCTCGGAACCGCAGCACCTCCGGTGCCTGTTGCCCGCTCAGGTAGCCCTTGGCCACCGCGACATCCACCAGGGTGTCGAGGTCGGTGAGAGCGGTATACGTGAGTCCGGCCTCGGCAAACGTCACTGAGGCCCGCTCCATGTTGTAGGTGAAGATTGCCGCGACCCCAGACACCACCAAACCGGCGTCAAGCAGTACCTTTGCCGCCTCCACGCTGGATCCGCCGGTGGAGATCAAGTCTTCAATGACCACAACGTGCTGACCCGGGGTGAAGCCACCTTCGATCTGGTTGCCCCGACCGTGGCCCTTCGAGCCGCCCCGCACATAACCCATCGGCAGCTCCAGAAGGTCGGCGGCGAGCGCCGCGTGGGCAATCCCCGCTGTGGCGGTCCCCATCAGCATCTCTGTTTCCGGGTAGGCGGCCTCGACAAGGTCCGCCAAGCCGCGTTCCACCCTGGTTCGCACCTGCGGGTGCGAGAGGATCAGGCGATTGTCGCAGTAGATGGGACTCCGGATCCCGCTGGCCCAAGTAAATGGTTCTTCAGGGCGCAGGAACACGGCCTCGATATCCAGCAAATCCGCCGCCACCTGCCGCGCAACCTGGCGGTGATTGAAACTAGGCATTGTTCTCTCCTAAGAACTCGTTGCGACACCGTAGGTATGCGGCGCGCGGATCCCGGGCCGACGTGATGGGGCGACCCACAACGATGAAGTCGCTGCCCGCTTCCCGCGCCGCCTGCGGCGTCATGACTCTCACCTGGTCCTGTACATCGCCCTCGGCAAACCTAATCCCCGGGGTGACGGTGAGGAAGCCAGTGCCACAAGTTGCCTTGACCAGCGCGGTTTCACGAGCCGAACACACAACCCCGTCCAGCCCCGCAGCCTGGGTGACCTTGGCGTAGTGCGCCACGGCCTCGTCGACCTCGCCAGGAATCAGCAACTCTTGGTTGAGCATGTCCTTCGAGGTCGAGGTTAACTGGGTGACCGCTATCAGCAACGGCCGGGTCCCATCCGGCCGGGTCAACCCCTCTTTGGCGGCTTCCATCATGACGCTTCCACCAGCGGCATGGAGGTTCACCATGTCCGCTCCCAAGTCGCGCAAGACCGCCATGGCGGAGCCGACCGTGTTGGGAATATCGTGCAGCTTCAGGTCAAGGAAGACACTGTAACCCTCCCCTTTCAGCCGTCGCACCAGGTCGGGACCGGCGCCGTAGAACAGCTCCATCCCCACCTTCAGGTAGGGCCGCTGGTCTCCCAGTCGCCCCAGGAAGTGGTCGAGGGCGTCCGCCGTCGGGAAGTCCGCCGCGACAATAACATCATTGCGATCTGTCATAAGGCTGCTCCAATAATCTCTTCGAGACGTTCGATTCCGAGCTCATCCATCAGGGCTGGCAGCTCCTCCAAGATTTGTGGGATGACCAGCGGGTTGCGTAGTGATTCCGCACCAATCTGGATCCCCGCTGCCCCGGCCATCATCATTTCGAGGACATCCCGCGCCGATGCAACTCCTCCGCTGCCCATGACGGGGATGTCGAGGGCGGACCTAACCTGCGCGATCATTCGCACCGCGATCGGGAAAATCGCGGGCCCCGACAGGCCACCCATGCGCTCCGCAATCACCGGGCGACGGGTTGCGACATCGATGCGCATACCCTGCAGTGTGTTGATCAAGGTGAGTCCGTCGGCGCCCTCGTCAGCACACGCCCCCGCAATCGCCACGATATTGGTGACGTTGGGGCTCAACTTGATGAAGAGCACCGACTCCTTGACAACTTCGCGCACCGCTGCCGTGACCTGGGCGGCAGCCTCTGCGGACGCGCCAAAACTCATGCCACCACCGTGAACATTGGGGCAAGAAACATTGAGTTCAATAACCTCGCAGGTCCCATCTGTGGCAGCGCAACAGTGCACATACTCATCAATGGAGAACCCGGAGATGTTCATGATGACGGGCTGGTGGTAGAACTGCGCCAACGCCGGCAGTTTCTGGGCGAGAACCGCGTCGATACCCGGATTCTGCAAGCCGATCGAGTTGATCATGCCCGAGGGTGTCTCTGCGATTCGCGCTGTCGGGTTGCCATCCCTCGCCTCGCGTGTCGTCCCCTTCAGAGCCGCTGCCCCCAGGATATTGGGGTCGTAGAAGTCCAAAAACTCCTCCCCAAACCCAAAACATCCTGAGGCCGGAATCAGCGGATTCTGTAGCGCCACACCGGCAAGATCCACGGCAAGACGTGGGTTAGCAGTCACCATGGCAGATCCTCACTGTAGAAGACTGGCCCCTCTTTGCAGACTCTCTGGAGGCCCTCTTTGTTTTCGAGGACGCATCCCATGCAGGCCCCAAACCCGCAGGCCATGCGCTCTTCCATCGAGTACTGGCCGGGCGTCCCCGCCGCCGCAAACACCGCCTTGAGCATGGGAGTTGGGCCGCACGCGTACACGTAGTCCCAGGTTGTGTCGGCCTGCATCATTGCCGTGGTGACAAAGCCGGGCGTTCCCGCAGTGCCGTCAACAGTCGTGATCGATACCGGCACGCCAAGCGCTTCGATCTCTTCAACGAGGGCGACCTCGTCCTCGGACCCGAAACCAAAGATGACGCCGGGTTTGGGGCCTGCCTTGACCAGTGCCTCAGTAAGCGCCAAGAGCGGTGCCACCCCGATTCCCCCGCCGACGACCAGTGGATTGCTGACGTCCTCGGGAATGGAGAAGCCGTTGCCCAGTCCGGAGAGGACATCTAGCGTCTCGCCGGGGACGACATGGCTAAGAGCATCGGTACCTTGACCGAGGATCTTGTACATCAGGGTCAGGTGGCCGGGCCTCCACGCGCAAACGGAGAGTGGCCTGCGCAGATAGAACCCTGGAATATCAACGTTGACGAACTGGCCGGGGTGGGACAGGCCCGCCGTATCTCCCTCCAGCTCCAACAAATAAGTATCCCTGGCAATTTGCCGGTTCTCCGTTACTTGGAAGAGCTGAATGGAACGCATGCTAGTCACCCACCTCGGTATCGAGTAGTCGGTCGGGGTCCCAAACTGGAGTGCCCTGGCAGACGGTGAGGTCGATCCGTCCGAACAGTTGGTCGCCCTCGAACGGTGTGGCGTGGCCCATGGAGAGGAAGTCTGCTGAATCAACCGCGACCTCGGCCTCGGGATCGAGAACCACGAGATCCGCCGCTTCCTCCGCCAATATCTGGCCGCCGCCCAGTTTGAAACGCTCCCGGGGGGCCGTGCACATCACCCTCACAAAGTCGGCCACGGACATGCGACCGTTGCGGACAAAGTGTGTGTAGACAACAGGAACAGAGATTTCGAGGCCGACCACCCCGTTGAGGCTGGACGCCAGTGGGCCGTCCTTCTCCTCAGCGGAATGCGGAGCGTGATCCGTTGCAACCATGTCGATGGTTCCGTCGACGAGGGCGGCTGCCACGGCCTCCATGTCGGAGTGCGAGCGGATGGGCGGGTTCATGCGGAACCTGCCCTCATCGCGAAGCATGTCGTCAGAGAGGGCCAGGTAGTGAGGGGCGGCCTCCGCGGTAACCGGCAGGCCCTTGGCTTTGGCGGCGCGCACCAGCTCCACGCTTCGTTTCGTTGAGAGGTGGCAGGCATGATAGTTGCAGCCCGTCTGTTCAACAAGGCGCAGATCGCGTTCTAACTGAGACCACTCACTGACCCCAGGCTTGCCGATGTGTCCGTGGGTCGCGGCGTACTCGCCATCGTTGATGTAGCCGTCACCGGAAAGCTCAAGGTCCTCCATGTGCTGGGCAACGAGGCCTCCCACCGCGGCGATTTGGCGCATGATTTCCGCCATGGCGTCCTCGTCCTGCACCCCGAAACCATCGTCTGAGAACCCAACGGCAACCGGAGACAGTGCGGCGTAGTCAAGGAGTTCACCGCGACCGGTCCCGCCTTTTGTGAGGCAGGCGTACGGGCGAACCTCCACCACCGCGCGCTGATCGTAGACCGCGTCCTGAGCTTGGAGCTCAGCCAAGTTGTCGGGGGCTGGGTCAAGATTCGGCATGGCGCAAACCGTGGTAAAACCGCCGCGAGCGGCCGCCGCAGTTCCCGTTGGGATTGTCTCCTTATAAGAGAAGCCGGGTTCGCGCAGGTGAACATGAATATCGGCGAGGCCGGGAAGGATCAGTTTGCCCGTAAGGTCAACGATGCGGTCCTTGAAAAGGCCAGCTTGCTGGGGATCGCGAACTTCCTCGACCTGCCAGTTTCCCGTCGCCTGATCCTGTTCAAGGGAAAGATCTGCCGCACGCAGTTCCCCGTCTAGAAAAACCTGGGCCCCGTGCAGCAAGACTTTCATGTCAGGCTCCCTCATTTTGTGAGTGGCTCGCAGTGATTATTGCACCTGTTTGCCGCGCGCGAAAATTCTAGCGCACAATCGCCGCGTCGCGGGCTTGGCCGACCCCGATCGTGGAGATGCGGGTTCCGACCTCGTCCTCAATGAATGTCACGTAGTCGCGGGCAGCCTGGGGAAGGTCTTCGAAGCGGCGCACGCCCGTGATGTCTTCATTCCAACCCGCCATCTCCTTGTAGACGGGGACCGCCCTCGAAAACTCAGACTGGAAGACGGGAATCTCGGGGGTGAAGACGCCATCGACCTCGTAGCCAATCGCGACCGGGATGGTCTCAAAACTGTCGAGGACGTCCAACTTAGTCAGCGCGATGTCGGTGAGGCCATTGATGCGGTTCGCATAGCGAAGAACAACGAGGTCCAGCCACCCCACGCGGCGCGCGCGGCCCGTTGTTACACCGTATTCTCCACCCAGTTCACGCAGGTGATCGCCCGCTTCGCCGTGGAGCTCGGTCGGGAAAGGTCCCGAACCGACTCGGGTCGTGTAGGCCTTGGCAACCCCGATGACTCGGTCGATCTTGGTTGGCCCGACGCCAACGCCTGCCAGCGCTCCCGCGGCAATGGCCGTGGAGGAGGTGACGAAGGGGTAGGTTCCGTGGTCGATGTCCAGCATCGCGGCCTGACCGGCCTCGAACAAGACCTTCTGCCCAGCGTCGAGTGCGCGGTTCACAATCAGGGACGAATCAACAATCAGGGGGCGCAGGCGCTCACCGTAGGCGACCAGTGCGGCAACCGTGGCATCTATGTCGAAGTCAGCCTTGAACTCTGCGGGGATCTCCTCGGGGTCAAAACCGCGCAGCTTAGACTGAATGTTCTGAATGACGCGGGCTCGGACCACGTCTTCGTCCAGCAGGTCTTGGATACGTAGGCCGGTGCGGTTCATTTTGTCCGCGTAGGTGGGACCAATCCCCCGCCCAGTTGTCCCAATCAGACCTGCGCCTAGGGCGACCTCGTTCAACTTGTCGAACGAGCGGTTGTAGGGCGCGATGACGTGGGCGTCCGCGGAAACAACCAGTCGCGAGCAGTCCACTCCGCGCGCTTCCATTGCCTCTATTTCACCGAAGAGTGCATCCGGGTCGACGACAACGCCCGCGCCGATCACGGGAATGGCGTTTGGCGAGAGAATACCGGCGGGTAGTAGGTGTAGTGCATACGATTCACCGTCCACGACGACTGTGTGGCCTGCGTTGTTACCGCCGTTGAACTTGACGACCATGGCGACGTCGCCGCCCAACTGGTCTGTCGCTTTACCTTTACCTTCGTCGCCCCACTGGGTTCCGACAACGATGATGCCCGACATAAGCCCTGGTCCTTTTCTTGGGGACTAGTTACCAACGAAGTGTACGGGTTATGCGGGCGGGGTGGCGAGCTTATCCAGAATACTGTGCGCCCGGCTCAGTTCTCGACGAGGATTTCCTCCGTGATCGACGTTGGGTTTCCGTAGCGATGGTTGGTGATCGACACCGCCTGCTCATGGAGGAACGGCAGCGCCTCAACGCGTGCCGCCACCGTTGCCGGACCATCCCACACCGCCACCCGGATGTCACCACCCAAATCCTGCTGGATCTTCGCCCTCGTCGTGCCGAGCGCGCGGATGCGGATCTCCGTAGCATCTGGTTCATCCAAGGAGAGTCGAGTGATGAACTCATCCCTCGACTCGATGCGAATCTCGAAACCGTACGTTTCTGCCCACTCCGCGATCTCTGCAGGCAATACCCGGTCCGAAGACAAGGTCACCAGCGGGGTGTTCACCGCGTAGTCCGGCGACTGGCCCGGCGCGACCCGCACCAAGCGTGGTGCCCCACCGGGGTCCGGCTCGAACCCGCCAACCGCCACAGCCGCAGCCGCCAAAACCAGGACGTCCACCAACCTTGCATCGCCCTCAACGCGCAGTGTCGAAGCGGCAGGAAGGTAGCGCAGCACATTGCGCTCCACTGCTAGCGCACTGGGGTCATTGAGCCTGTCAAAGTGCTTGGACGCTGCTCGCTCCGCGTTATATGCGGCCCGTACAACCACCTCAAGCTCTTCGCGTCCCAACACCTGCTTCGCTGCTTCAATCAACGCTAGAAGCTGCGGCTTCGTGACGTGTGGATCCATGTCAGCGCGACTGCCGGCCAAGGGCTCAACAGTTGGCGCAGCGCCCTCGTCCGAAGTCAGACTGCCAAATCCGTACAGATAGTTGGGGCCGCCCGCCTTAGCCGACGCACCGACACTGGAGAGCTTCCACCCCCCAAAAGGCTGACGCTGCACAATCGCACCCGTGATACCGCGATTAACGTAGAGATTCCCAGCCTGGACCCGGTCCAGCCAGTACTTGATTTCGCCTGCATTCAGCGAATGTAAGCCAGCAGTGAGGCCGTAGTCAGTTCCGTTCTGCACCTCGACTGCTTCCTCAAGTGTTTTCACCCTGATGACGCCGAGGACGGGACCGAAGTACTCCACCTTATGGAACTCGCTACCCGGCTCAACTCCTGCCCTGATCCCGGGCGCCCACAGGCGGTCAGTCTCATCGAGTGGGAACGGTTTGAGGACCCAGTTCTGGCCCGGCTCCAGTTCGGTTAGCCCGCGACGCAACTTCTCTCCGGGCACCGTGGTGAGCGCATCCATATCCGTTGCCAAATTCTGCGGCCAATCAACGACGAGGGCGGCCGTCGCATCAACCAACTGGTTATAGATACGTTGGGAGACTCCGGCTGAACCCACCAGGATCAGAAGTGACGCCGCCGAACACTTCTGGCCAGCATGGCCATATGCAGACTTCACAACATCGCGAACCGCAAGGTCAAAGTCAGCAGATGGTGTGACGATGATTGAATTCTTACCCGACGTCTCCCCCATCAGGCCCATCGATGGCTTCCAATCAAGGAACATCTGCGCTGTCTCGGATGACCCCGTCAGTACCACCCGTTCAACCTGGTCCGCCTCAACTACAGCTCGTGCCACCTCGCGATTACCCGGGATCACCAATGGCGCCAGATCCTTAGGAACGCCGGCCTTCCACAGGCACTCCATGAGGAGGGTGCCACAGCGAGTCGCCGAGGACGAGGGCTTGAGGATCGCTGCCGAACCTGCAGCAAGCGCAGCAGCCACACCACCGAAAGGGATTGCTAGAGGAAAGTTCCACGGCGGCACAATGGTCGTCACTCTGACCGGCGTGAAGGTGGCTGCGGGTAGCTGTTCTCCGGCCTCGGCATAGTAATGCGCGAAATCAACGGCCTCGGAGACCTCAACATCGGCTTCCCCAACGGCCTTGCCAACTTCTGAGCCCGCAACCTCGATGAGGTCCGCGCGTCGCAACGCAAGTTCGACACCCGCCCGGTGAAGAACCTCGGCGCGCTCAGCCGGAGTCTTCTTCGCCCACTTCGCCTGCGCCTTCACCGCCTTTGCAAGCACTCTGTTCAGCTCGTCAACCGAGTTAACCGTGTGCTTGGAGGTAACTCCCAGTTCGGAGCCTTCCATGCGCGAGGCGATCTGGGCTGCCCATTCCCGGTTAGCAGCGAGGGCCGGGTCAGTATCCGGGGTGTTGTGAAAACGCCACCCACCACCGGGAGCACGCACGGATGCTTCAAGTGAACGGGCCGTCTCCTTCTGACGGTTCTGCGTCCGGGCCGGATGACAGCGCTTTGTGCCTTCACCAATCATTTGCTTCAGGGATGCTTCATAGCGGTCCCGCTCTTTCGCGAAGGCTTTGGGATCGGTTGCGATATCAAAGATTGAGGCCATGAAGTTCTGGTCCGAAGCGCCCTCTTCCAAACGCCGCACCAGGTAGGCAATCGCCACGTCGAACTCGGCTGGGTCAACCACGGGAACGTAGAGGAGGACGTCCCCAACCTCGTCCCGAATCGCTTGGGCCTGAGCATCCGCCATCCCCACAAGCATCTCGAAGTCAATGGCGTCGGCAACACCGCGAATGTTCGCCAATTCCCACGCCGTAGCAAGGCTGAAAAGATTGTGGCCCGCAATGCCCAGCGTGATGTTCTCGGTGTGCTCAGGGGTGAGTGCCCAGTCGAGAATTCGCAGGTAGTTCGCATCCGTCGCGCGCTTCGACTCCCAGGTTGTCATCGGCCAGCCGTGCAGGTCCGCGTCAACCTGCTCCATGGCCAGGTTTGCACCCTTCACCAGTCGCACCTTGATTGGGACTCCCCCGCGGGCGCGGCGTTTTGCGGCCCATTCCTGCAGGCGTTGCATTGCTTCGAGGCCGTCCGGAAGATACGCCTGAATGACAATGCCCGCCTCAAGCTCGAGCAGATCTTCCCTGTCCAGCAAAGACTCAAACACGTCCAGGGTCAGGTCAAGATCCTTGTATTCCTCCATGTCCAGGTTGATGAACTTCTCAGTCGGTGCGGCAGCGGCGTACTGGAAGATCGGCAACAGCTTCTCAACCGCAGTTTCGACAGCCTGCTCATGATCCCAGGGGCTATGCGGGCCAATCACGGAGGAAACCTTGAGAGAAACATAGTCAACATCGTCACGTGCCAAGAGCCGCGCCGTCTCAGACAGACGCTTGGTGGCTTCAGCCTCACCCAACACGGCCTCGCCCAAAAGGTTGAGGTTGAGCCGTGACCCATCGGCGCGCAGCTTCGCGATCTCAGCGCCCAACTTCTCATCTCGAGCGTCAAGAACCAACCCGCGGACCAACTCCATGAACACGCGCCGGGCGGCCGTGACCACAAGATCGGGGGCAACCAAGGCTGCCTTGCCACCCAACCTGGCAGGCAAACGTAGCCATGATGGCAAGAACCGCGGTGACCGGCGCACCAGTTCGCTAAGGTTGCGCGCCGCAACCTTGGGGTCTTCGGGCCGGACCACCCCATCAACAAACTCGACAGTGAAGGGTAGGCCATCGGGATCTTCAAGGACGCCGGCCAACAGCCTGGCCGCACTGGAGCTCGGATACTTCGTTGCTAACTGCGTCCAGCGCTTCGTGGTGTGAAGCGCCCGGTCAGCCGCTCTTTCGATGTCGCTTGAAGGATGCATGCCCGCCCTCTCCTAGTACGTGATCCACGATACTCGCACTAGGGGAGGACACGCTGGGATTACTCTCCCGCAATCTCGTAGAGTGCGATTGCTGTCGCCACCGAAGCGTTGAGTGATTCGACATTGGAAGTCATTGGAATCGAAACAATCAGATCACACGTGTCGCGAACCAATCTCGATAGGCCGCTACCTTCGGCACCGGTGACGAGGACGATGGGACTGTCACCCAGATCCATGTTGCGCACCGTTGTGTCCGCATTGCCATCGAGGCCAACAATGAAAAAGCCGGCCTCTTTGCACTTGCGTAGCGCCTGCACCAGATTTGTTACGCGAGCCGCCGGTACCCGGGCTGCCGCACCTGCCGACACCTTCCATGCGGTGACCCCAACGCCAGCGCTACGACGCTCAGGCAGGATCAATCCATCCGCTCCGAATGCGGCACCCGACCGTAAGATCGCGCCGACATTGTGAGGGTCAGTGATGTGGTCGAGGGCGACCAGCAGGCCCGGCTTGTACTGTTGCAGGGAGTCGATGATCAGGTCCTCAAGATCCGTGTACTCGTACTCTGCAACCTCAACGGCGATGCCCTGGTGTGCTGCACCATCACTGACACGGTCGAGGTCCCGCTTTGTGACCTCAATAAACGGCGCACCCGTCTCAGCAAGAAGCTCAAAGACCTCACGCATCTTGCCCTGGCTGGGATCCGATGCAAGGTAGATCCGTGAAACCTTGTTACCCGCCTTTACGACCTCAACAACCGGGTTGCGCCCCATCACCAGTTCGTATCCGGGACGCACCTTCACCGCGCTGGCGGTCATCGACTTGGCTCGTGCCGCCTCACGCTCAGCCTGGCGTTCCTTGGCTACCTTCTGCTTGTAGGCGGGATGCCACGTGCGGTCCTCAGCCTTAGGGGTGGGACCGCGGCCTTCGAGGGCGCGGCGATGCTTCCCACCCGACCCCATCTTGGGTGGCTGGTTCTTCTTCGCTACGGCTCCACGCCGAGACTGATTACCCTTAGCCATTCGCGCCTCCTCAGCATTTCATCTTGCAGTGACCTGCCACTGCACGCCCTGCGGGCCATCTTCGACCTGGATCCCGGCCGCGGCCAATCTGTCGCGCAACTGATCGGCCCTTGCCCAGTCCTTCTCTTTACGGGCGAGGGCGCGCTCCGCAAGTACTTCGTTAATCATGACGTCGAGGGCACCCTGAAGCGTATCGCCACCAGTCGTGCGCCACTGCGGCGAGCCAGGGTCAACGCCGAGCACGTCAAGCATTGACCGTACCACCTTGAGTGCGGCCTGGATTCCCTCACGGTCCCCTTCGACGAGGGCGCGCCGCCCCCGTTTGACGTGCTCGTATACAACAGCCAAGCCAGCCGCGACATTGAGATCATCATTGAGGGCATCCGTAAAATCTGCGGGCAGTTCATCGGGAGTCATGAACACAACTTCGGGCTCCCCAACCTGCGCGGTCGCGTCCTCGACAAACCCGGCGAGTTTGTCCCATGACTTGCCCGCCAACTCCAAGGTTGTCTCCGACCACTCAATCATGGAGCGGTGATGCACTGATGAGAGAGCAAAGCGGATCACCGCGGCGGGTGCCTGGCTCAGAAGTGAGGCAAGGTCCAGCGTGTTGCCAACCGACTTGGCCATCTTTTCGCCCGCGATTGTCACCCAGGCATTGTGAACCCACAGGTTCGCGAAATCGTATCCCGCGGCATGTGACTGGGCCTGCTCATTCTCATGGTGGGGGAACCGCAAATCGATGCCGCCGCCGTGAATGTCGAAGGCTTCCCCCAGGTAGCGGTGCGCCATTGCGGAGCATTCCAGATGCCAACCGGGCCGCCCTCGTCCCCAAGGTGAATCCCACGAGGCCGTCTCCGGTTCCCCCTCCTTGGTCGACTTCCACAGCGCGAAGTCGCGGGGGTCGCGCTTGCCCGCACTAATTGCCTCCGTCTCGTCCTCGCCCTCGGTCGTCCGCATCTGGTTGAGGGACTGGTGGGTGAGGGAGCCGTAGTCCGCCTGCGAATGGACGTCAAAGTAGACGTTTCCGCGCTGGTCCGCGTATGCGTGCCCGCGCTCAATGAGGCGCTCCACCAGGGCGATCTGGTCGGTAATGTGGCCTGTGGCGCGCGGCTCAATGGTTGGTTCAATCAGACCCAGGGTTGCGTACGCCTTCTGAAACTCGCGTTCAAACCGTTGCGCGAGCGCCCACCACTGCTCGCCCGACTCTGCCGATTTTGCGAGGATCTTGTCATCAATATCGGTGACGTTGCGAACGTAGGTGATGTCGAGGCCGTAGCGGCGCAGCCACCGAATCAGCACGTCAAAACTGGTTGCAGCACGAAGGTGACCGATGTGGGGCATTCCCTGCACCGTCGGGCCACACAGGTAGATACCGACCTTGCCATCCCGGATTGGGACCAGGTTTTGGAGCGAGGAAGTTTTCGTATCGTAAAGACGCAGATCCATGGGGTCTATCGTACTTGGCCCGGTATCCTCTAGTGCATGACGACAGATATCCGTGTTGGCCAGGGCATTGATGTGCATGCGTTCGAGGACGACGCGGACCGCGTCCTGCACCTAGCCTGCTTGGAGTGGCCCGGCGAAGTACCCCTCGAGGGGCATTCTGACGCTGATGTAGCCGCCCACGCCATCTGCGATGCACTGCTTTCTGCAGCCGGCCTCGGCGAACTAGGGACCGTGTTCGGCACGGCGGATCCACGCTGGAAAGGTGCTTCAGGTGCGGCACTCCTCCAGGAAACGCTGCGCCTCCTTACCGAGAACGGGTGGCGCATCGGTAATGTCTCGGTGCAGGTGATTGGCGAGCGCCCCCGCATGTCACCACGGCGCGACGAAGGGGCGGCTGCCCTGTCGCGCGCCCTCGGCGGAGCGCCCGTGTCACTCGGGGCAACCACCACCGACAAGCTGGGGTTCCTCGGTCGCAAAGAGGGGTTGGCTGCTATCGCCACCGCCCTCGTCCTTCGCGACTAGGAAGCGGATTCGCCGATTAGTGCCTTCTGCGACTTCACCGGAATCATCAGGACGAGGCCGAGGGCGATCACCACAACAATCCCCAGGATGCCCCAGTGAGTGGCGTCCACGCCATCCCCAAGGATCCGGGCACCAAGCGCGATCGCAAGTCCATACATCATCGGCGCTAGGAACGACACCGCACGTCCTGTGGTTGCGTACAGCCCGAACACTTCGCCCTCGCGCCCCTTAGGAATGACGTTAGCGAGGAAGGTTCGTGATGCTGACTGAACCGGACCGACAAAAATCGTTAGGGCGAGGCCGAGAACCCAGAATGTGGTGGCTCCGTACCTATAGAGGAAGAAGACGCCGAGGCCGGCAGCAATCATCAGGCACAGCGAAATCATGATGATGCGGCGCGAGCCCCACCTGTCATCGAGGGGGCCAAACGCCATGGTCGCGATACCCGCAACCACGTTGGCTGCGACGGCGAAAATTATGACTTCGCCAGCGCTGAACCCAAATACTGAACCAGCGATAACGCCGCCGAAGGTGAAGACCCCGGCCAAACCGTCGCGGAATACTGCTGAGGCAATGAGGAACTTCAGGGTGTTGCGCGACTCGCGCCACAGTGACGCCACCGTGGCGAACAGCTTCTTGTAGGAATCAACGATTGACTCGTGGGGAATGTCGTGGCGAACCACGCGCTTCTTCGGCGGATTAACCAACACCGGAATCGCAAACAGCCCGAACCACCCGGCGGCGATCAGCATTGACACTCTGACGTCCAACCCATTCTCACCTGTAACGCCGAACAGGCCCACCTCCGGGTTGATGAAGCCGAAGTAGAGGAAGAGGAGGAGGACGATGCCGCCAATGTAGCCCGCTCCCCAACCGAAGCCGGAGATCGCTCCGCGGTTCTTAGGGGTAGAGATGTCGTTGAGCATGGCGTTGTAGTTGACTGAGCCGAACTCAAAGAAGACATTGCCTGCCCCAAGTAGGCCGATGCCGAGCCACAGGGCTCCGATCGGTCCCAGTGGGGAGTCCGGCGCAACAAAGAACATCAGGGCCAAGCAGACAAAGACTAGGAATGAGAATGCACCAAGCATCCGCACACCCTTGCCCGCACGGTCCGCCCGCTGACCGGTGATTGGTGCGAGGAGGGCGATGAGGATACCCGCTGCAACCATGCCCCAGGAGAGGTACTGGTTGGCGGTGGTCTTATCGGTAAACATGCCGTCGGAAGTCAGGTAGACGGTGAAAACGAAAGAGGTGGCAACCGCGTTGAAAGCCGCCGAACCCCAATCCCACGATGCCCATGAAACGATCTTGGAGCGCGACGCTGGCGGTTCCTCTTCGATGGCTGACTCAATGTCCTCAAGTCTGGGAGGCCCCGAAAGCGCATTCTTTGCCAAGATGCTTCCGTCTAGACCGTGTTTGTCCCCGCTGGGGGATGGGGTGCTTGTCATTAGGCCTCGCTAATCGAATCCTCTGTGGACATCCTTACGAAGACTAACAAAGGTCAAGCCGGGTCGCTCACCTGAGCCAGGGCGGTGGTCAGGTTCGTCAAATCCTCAGGTGTGGTCACCTTGAATGCCAGCGGCGAGCCTGGAATGACTGCTACACCCTCGAAAAGGCTCGCATCGTCGGTGGCGGCCGTCTCCTCGGTCGACCCCCTGTCGGCCGCTGCAGCATGCGCATCCCACAGGGGCCCCAACAAGAATGCCTGCGGGGTTTGAGCAACACGCAAGAACCGGCGATCAGGTGTCGCAACGACTGTTTCAACCCCGTGCTCGTCGACGGCTACCTGCTTGATGGTGTCAGTGACGGCTAGGCCCGGAATCACAGCCAGCGCACCCTCCACGACTGCTTCAACCAAACGATCCATCAGGTCGGTTGGGGCGAGGGCGCGGGCGGCATCATGAATCAGGACTACGTCTGCGGGTTCTCCGCCCTCGGACACCACCTTGTCGAGACCGGCCTTCACCGAAGCTTGCCGGCTTGCCCCACCCGCAACAAAATGGAGCCCTACCTGGCGGGGCACACCCATCCGTGGAAGCTCTTTGTCCACAACATTCGCGAACATGTCTTCGCTGCCCGCCGGGCAAGTCACGACCACTCCGGAAAGATCGGCAAGGTCCAGGGTTCGTTCGAGGGCGAGCCCCAGCAACGTCCTGCCTGAAACCTCAACCAGGGCTTTTGGCGCATTCGCGCCCAGCCGCGTGCCAGATCCGGCCGCCGTGATCACCACCCACGTTGACAACAGGACTACTTCTTCTTGGAGGATTCCTCTAGGGCAGCGACCGCATCCATGCCCTCTACCAGCACTTCATCAAGCAGAACGCCTGCTTCGCCCTCATCAATGCTGCGCGCCAAGGCCAGTTCCGAGGTGAGGATCTGGCGGGCCTTCATCAGCATGCGCTTCTCACCCGCGGACAGGCCCTTGTTGGCATCACGACGGGAGAGGTCACGAACCACCTCAGAAACCCGGACAATGTCACCATTGGAGATCTTCTCTTGGTTCGCCTTGAAACGGCGCGACCAGTTCGAAGGTTCCTCTACTTCAGCCTGGCGCAGAACATCCAGTACTTCCGCAACGCCGATGTCATCGACAACATCACGCACGCCCACGGATTCGACGTTGGCGGCGGGAACCTGGATGACCAAATCACCCTGGTTCACCTTGAGCACCAGATACTCAGTGTCAACGCCCTTGATCTTGCGGTTGACGATCTCTTCGATCGTTGCTGCACCGTGGTGGGGGTAAACAACGGTTTCGCCGACTTTGAAAGTCATTCAATGTGCTCCTGCTAGAAAGTTTCTTAGAGCCGTCCACGCAGCCCGAAAGGCCCATTCTACCAGGGATCTGAAACCTCTGTTGAGGTCGATCCTGCGATCGGAGCCCACAACGCGCGGTGTTTTGCGGGTATTGGACCGGACGGGGCGTCCTCGTACTAAATTGGAGTTGTTGGATCGCGTCTTGTCGAACCGGAAGAAAAGGAAGAGCGTCGAAATGACCTACACACTTGTGCTCATGCGCCACGGCGAAAGCGAGTGGAACAAGAAGAACCTATTTACAGGCTGGGTTGATGTCCCACTGTCAGAGAAGGGCGTTGAAGAAGCCAAAGCTGGCGGTGTCATGCTCAAGGAAGCGGGTGTACTGCCCGACCTGCTGTTCACCTCCATGCAGAAACGCGCTATCAAGACCGCAAACCTGGCCCTTGATACCGCGGATCGCTCCTGGATCCCGGTTCAGCGCAGCTGGCGGCTCAACGAGCGTCACTACGGAGCTCTGCAGGGCCTCGACAAAGCCGCCACCCGCGACAAGTACGGTGATGAGCAGTTCATGCTGTGGCGTCGTTCCTACGACACCCCACCCCCAGCCATCGACCCCGGCTCGGAATTCGCGCAGGACGGGGATCCCCGCTACGCCGGCGATCCGATTCCGCACACCGAATGCCTCAAGGACGTCCTCGAGCGCATGTTGCCCTACTGGGATAGCAACATCGTTCCTGCACTGCAGACCGGTAAGACCGTTCTGATTGCGGCGCACGGCAACTCGTTGCGCTCGATCGTCAAGTACCTCGACGACATCTCGGATGCGGACATTGCGGGCGTCAACATTCCCACCGGAATTCCGCTGGTGTATGAGCTGGATGAAGAGACGTTGAAGCCGATCAAGAAGGGCGGGACCTACCTGGATCCCGACGCTCAGGCCAAGATTGACGCAGTGGCGAACCAGGGCAAGTAGCCAAGCAGTAAGGGGCGGCGGTCGAGAAATCGGTCGTCGCCCCTTTTTGCCATCTACTACTCTGCCTCTTCCCCTCCGAGGCCGTCTGAGAGGCGGTTCAGGGTCGTCATATCCTCACCGGTTAGCTGTATTGTGACGCCCTCCATGAGCGGGCCGACCTGCTGTGCGTTACGCGCCGAAGCAACCGGGGCGGTAACCGTCGGGTTCTCCAAGAGCCATGCAATGGCAACCGCCGCAGGGTCAACATTGTGGTCGGCCGCTATATCCCGCACTGCCTCCACGACCTCGAACGCCCGCTCATTCGCGTGGCGGCCAACAGTGGCGGCCCGATCGCCCTCGATCGCATGACCCGCACGATACTTGCCGGTCAGCAATCCACCCGCAAGCGACCAGTAGGTCATGACCCCCAGAGCAAACTCTTCAACAACCGGCTGCCACGTTGACTCATAAGGCACGCGACGCACAAGGTTGTAGGGGGGTTGTATTGCAACAGGACGTGGTACGCCCTGTTCGTCGGCGGCTTCGATCCACTGACGAATCTGCTCTGGGGTCATGTTCGACAGGCCCACTTCGCGGATGCGTCCGGTTTGCTGCTCTCTCGCGAACGCCGCGACCGACTCGGCAATTGGGGTCTCTTCGTCGAAGCGGTGCGCATAGTAGAGGTCGACATAGTCAGTTCCCAGGTTGCGCAGTGAACCGGTGAGAGCGTCCCGCACGCGAGTCGCAGAGAGCTCTCCGGCGGGATTCATGAACCCCACCTTGGTCGCCACGACCAGTTCCTCACGATTGCGGCCGACCATCCATGCGCCAATCATCGTCTCGGACTCGCCACCGACGTTGCCTTCCTTGTGGCGGCCGTACACGTCTGCGGTGTCGATGAAGTTGCCGCCGTTGCCGACGTACTCATCCAGCACCCCCCTAGCGGCATCCATATCCGCCGTCCACCCAAATGAGTTCGTCCCCAGGCACAGCGGATAGACATCTAGGGAGGAGGTCCCGATTGTGGTCATAATTTCCCCCATTTCCAGTTGGCTTCGCCCCCCCATTGTGTCAGGCCTGGGATAGCTCCCGACCCGGGCCGTCGACTGTGGGACAATCACCTCCATGGATGGTGCGCCAGTTCTTGACTCTGTGACCGAGGGCGAGTCTGCGGCTCTTCCCCCCGAAACGCTCGAGGCTCTTCGCCAGGTTATTGAGGTCGATGACACCTTGCGGCGCCGCGTTGAGTACTCTTCCGACGCCTCCAACTATCGCGTGCAACCCGCAGCGGTGGTCTTCCCCCGCAATGCGTCCGAGGTTGAGGACGTCCTCGCCATTGCGCGCAAAGCCGGAATCCCCGTGACCTCTCGCGGGGCAGGCACCTCGGTGGCCGGTAACGCCATCGGGCCCGGTCTTGTTATCGATTTTTCCCGCCACATGAACAAGATCCTCGACATCAACCCCGAGGCATGCACCGCGCGGGTCCAGCCGGGCGTAATCATGTCCGACCTTCAGGTGGCCTGCGCCCCGTTTGGTCTTTGGTTCGGGCCCGACCCCTCCACCAAGAACCGCGCCACACTGGGCGGCATGATCGGCAACAACGCTTGTGGTCCTCACGCCCTGACGTACGGACGCACCTCCGATAACACGGTCAGCCTCGACGTTATTGACGGGCGCGGACGTCGTTTCATAGCTGGGCGTGGCCTAGACCAGGTGCCGGGCCTTACCGATCTCGTCTCCACGCACCTGTCTCTACTGCGCACTGAACTTGGACGTTTCACACGTCAGGAGTCGGGCTACTCCCTGGAGCATCTTCTTCCCGAGAAGGGTAGCGATCTAGCAAAGGCCCTGGTGGGAAGCGAGGGAACTTGTGTAACGGTTGTTGAGGCCACCGTGACCCTCAAGCCACTTCCCACCCGTCCCGTCCTCGTCGTCCTCGGCTACCCCACGATGGTGGCGGCGGCCAGTGACGTTGTGAACCTGCTTCCAGTGGAGCCACTGGCGTTGGAGGGCATGGATTCGCGTCTGGTCGACGTGGTGCGCCGCGCAGTCGGCACCGTACCGGAGTTGCCCGGCGGTGACGGATGGTTGTTCTGCGAGGTTGGCGAGGACGAGGGCGATCCACGGTCAGCGGTCGAGCGGGCCGCCGACCTGGTAGCGGCATCCGCCTGCGTTGACCACCGCGTCGTTGAGGACGCTTCTGAAGCCGCAGCGCTGTGGCGTATTCGTGCGGACGGCGTGGGGCTGGCGGGACGCACACCGGCGGGAAATCAGGCTTGGCCCGGCTGGGAAGACGCCGCGGTTCCACCCGCCAATCTGGGCCCTTACCTAACCGATTTTGAAGCGCTCATGGCAAAGTACGGGATCGAGGGGCTCCCCTACGGGCATTTCGGCGACGGATGTGTGCATGTGCGGATGGATGTGCCACTCAGCGAAGAAGGTGACATCCCGGTCTTCAAGGCCTTTATGGAAGAAGCGGCGGCGCTTGTGGGCCGGTACGGGGGATCAATCTCCGGGGAGCACGGCGACGGACGCGCACGCGGCGCACTGCTACCGCACATGTACTCCTCGGAAGCCATTGAGCTGTTTGAGCAGTTCAAGGGGCTGTTTGACCCTGATAATCTACTGAACCCCGGCGTGTTGGTTGACCCCGCGCCGATCACCTCGGCCCTTCGCAGGCCCCACGCCAAGTCGATTCCGGGCCGGGGGTTTTCGTTCCGCGAGGACGGCGGAGATTTTACGGCAGCCGTACACCGTTGTGTCGGCGTTGGTAAGTGTCGCGCCAACAATTTCGCGACCGGTGGTTTCATGTGCCCGTCCTACCAGGCCACTAAGGATGAGAAAGACGTTACCCGAGGGCGGGCTAGAGTCCTGCAAGATCTGACGCGCGGGGCGCTGGACTGGGACTCTGCTGCCGTAGAGGATTCGCTGGACCTGTGCCTCTCCTGCAAAGCTTGCGGACGGGATTGTCCCGCCGGTGTCGATATGTCGATGTACAAATCCGAGGCAACGTACCGTAAGTACAAGGGGCGGTTGCGTCCCATGAACCATTACGTCCTCGGATGGCTGCCCAGGTGGGCACGACTTGTTACGACGATTCCGGTGGCGGCCACACTGGCTAACTCCGCCCTCAAGATCGCGCCACTACGCAAAGCCGTGTTTGCGGTGGCTGGCCTGGACACGCGTCGACAGATGACCGCTTTCACGAATCGGCGTTTCTCCAGATGGTTCAAGAAAAACGAGCCTTCGCGGCGGGCGCCAGTATCGCCCGCACCCGTAAAGAATGTCATCCTCTGGGCAGATTCTTTCAGTGAGTACCTGGACCCAACTGCGGCGGAGGCGATGGTAGAGGTCTTGCAGGGTGCGGGATACACCGTACGCATCCCTTCGTCGCAGGCATGCTGTGGGCTGACGTGGATCTCGACCGGGCAGTTGGATGGGGCGAAGCAGCACCTTCGACGCCTCTTGGACATATTGGGGCCGGCCGCTGAGGCGGGAGTTCCCATCATCGGCGTTGAACCTTCATGCACTGCTGTCCTCAGGTCGGACCTTGAACAGCTTCTGCCTGACGATTCGCGAAGCGCGGCGGTCTCGTCAATGACTATGACGTTGGCAGAGTTGCTTGGTGACCCAGACCTGGGCCCCGAGCCTTCTTGGTTCGAAGAGCGCTCTTTAGAAGGGACAAAGATTGTCGCTCAGCCCCATTGTCACCAACATGCAGTGATGGGGTACGAAAGAGACCTGACCTTGTTGCGCAGGTTGGGTGCCGAGGTAACTCCGGTTTCCGGGTGCTGCGGCCTTGCAGGCAACTTTGGTATGGAGAAGGGGCACTACGATGTGTCTGTAGCGGTGGCGAACAACGAACTCCTGCCGACACTGGCACAGGCGGCTCCGGGCAGCATCTACCTCGCGGACGGATACTCTTGTCGCACGCAGGTTCAACAACTGGCGGATGTCGAGGGCGTGGCGCTGCCAAGTTTGCTGTTGAAAGCGCATATTTCTTGAGGAAAACACCGTGATATTCGCCTTACCGGCCGCGCGTCCCATCCGAGAGCATTCGGCTCGACTGAGGTAGAAGGTGCACCCTTAGGAAGAGGCATTCTCGAGCCGCACGAGCGACGCATTTGCAGATTTGTCTGACAAACTAGGAAAACACGCGGTTTGTGGATTTTTCACACCGAGAAGGCAGAACTTCTGTGCAGCGTCGATCGCGCAAATTTGCACGGATTCTTAACTCGTTGCACAAATGTGCAGTTTCTTGACGTGGATCGTGAGAACTCTTGTTGGAGAGTTCTACCTTTCGTGCAAGCACCTGTGCGGTATTGTTGCGGCCGTGTGGTTGACGTTGGCCGCGCAAAAATGCTGACTGCCTGGTGAAAACTAGTAGACAGTACTAGCGAGGGGGATCTCCTTAAAATGAAATTCATGCAAAGACTGGGCAAGTCGATGATGCTCCCAGTCTCCGTTCTGCCGATTGCGGCAATCCTCATGGGTATTTCCTACTGGATTGCGACAGCGGTAGGTGGCGACAACATTGCCGGGGTTTTCCTCGGCGCTGCGGGTGGCGCACTTCTTGACAACATGCCGATTCTGTTCGCAATCGGTATTTCTATTGGTATGGCCAGCAAGTCCGACGGTACTTCCGCACTTGCCGGTTTAGTTTCGTGGCTGACCATCACCACACTTCTGGCACCGGGCGCGGTTGCAGGGTACCTAGGCATTGAAGTTGATGCCGTTAACCCCGCATTCGGCAAGGTCCAGAACGTCTTCGTCGGTATCATTGCCGGCCTTATTGGCGCCTGGTGCTATGACCGGTTCAAGGGCACGAAGCTGCCTGACGCTCTGTCATTCTTCTCCGGCCGTCGCTCCGTATCGATCATGGCTGCAGCCATTTCCATCGTTGTAGCGATCGTTCTGTTCTTCGTTTGGCCGTTCGTTTACGGCGGACTCGTGACCTTCGGCGAAGCAATCGTCGGCCTCGGCCCACTTGGCGCCGGCATCTACGGCTTCTTCAACCGTCTGCTGATTCCGCTGGGCCTACACCACGCACTGAACTCCGTGTTCTGGTTCGACGTTGCAGGTATCAACGACCTCAACAACTTCCTTTCCGGTACCGGTGTACTTGGTGAGACTGGCGTATTCATGGCAGGCTTCTTCCCGATCATGATGTTCGGCCTCCCGGGTGCAGCGCTCGCGATGTACGTGACCGCTAAGCCCAGCCGCAAGCAGGCCGCTTACGGTATCCTGCTGGCCGCTTCGGTTTCGGCATTCTTCGTTGGTGTCACCGAACCTCTTGAGTTCTCCTTCATGTTCGTCGCTCCGGCCCTGTACGTCATCCACGCTCTGTTCACCGGCATTTCGCTGGCGATCACCGCGATGCTTCCTGTACGTATGGGCTTCGGGTTCTCCGCGGGCTTCATTGACCTGGTCCTCAACTGGACGAACCCAATGGCTCTGAACCCATGGGCTCTCCCACTGATGGGCCTCGGCTGGTTCGCGATCTATTTCCTGGTCTTCCGCTTCGCGATCACTCGCTGGAACATGAAGACCCCTGGTCGTGAAGATGATGATGTTGAAGAGTTCACCTCAGGTGCAGCATCCGCCCCTAACACGGATGAGGGCTACCTTATGACGGGTCACCGTTTCATCCAGGCACTTGGTGGCAAGGAGAACATCTCTGAGTTGGATAACTGTGCAACCCGCTTGCGTATGGAAATCGTTGATCCTTCTCAGGTGAACGAGGCCGCTCTGAAGCAGGCTGGCGCCTCTGGTGTCATCAAGGCTGGCGCACACAGCGTTCAGGTCATCTATGGCCTCAACGTCCAGTTCGTCAAGGACGCGATGGAGACCATCATCGATTCCAACCTTGAGGTTCCTGACAACCTGGCGCAGACACAGGCTGCAGCTGCTGACGGTCGCCTAGTCGATGGCGATCTCATGGTTGCTGCTCCCGCTGCTGTCACGCTGAAGCTTCGTCAGCCGGTTCCCGGAACTGTCGTTGCCCTCGACACTGTCCCAGACAAGACCTTCGCTGAAGGAATGCTGGGTGCAGGCGTAGCGATCGAACCTTCGGTGGGTACCGTAGTTGCTCCCGCCGACGGCACAGTAGCGATGGTCTTCAAGACCGGTCATGCTGTGGCACTGGTTCTTGATGGTGGCGAAGAGCTGCTGATTCACGTCGGCCTCGACACCGTTGAGATGAAGGGTGAAGGGTTCCAGATCCTCACGCAGAAGGGCGCCCGCGTCACCGCAGGCACCCCGCTCTTGAAGTTCGACATTGCCAAGATCAAGGCTGCCGGTCACCCGACCGTCACCCCGGTCGTTGTCACGAACAACAAGAATGCTGTCATCGAGTTCATCTAGGCCGTAAGTTTGCGGGCTTAGGGTGTGGGGCCAACCGGCCCCACACCGAACAGCACAGAGAAGGCCCCCGGATCTCAACCGATCCGGGGGCCTTCTCTGTCTTATCTCAGGCGTCTAGGTCCTGAGCAACAAGGTTCGCGATCTCTTCCACCGCTGCCTCATTGTCGGATTCAACAGTGACTTCCGCGCCGTGCTCTGCACCAAGAGTCATAATCATCATTGAGGATGAAGCATCAACGGGATCTTCACCATCTACGCTCAAAAGAACTTCATCGTCATACTTGCCGGCAGCTTCAGCTACAAGGGCAGCAGGACGGGCGTGGAGCCCAACCTTGGAACCGACGATAACAACGCGCTTGGCCATTAGTTTCTCCTTCAGAAGTGTTCAAAATAACGGTGCTTCCACACCTCGATGTACCCCGACTTACCGGGGAGCCGCTCTGCTATTCTAGCCATGTTCTTGCTCACAGGGTTCGACGATGAACTAAGTTTGGTTATAAACACCCGCATGCATTGCTAAGCGGTAAGACAGAGGGGGCACAGTGGCCACTACAAAAACTGACGATGAGAAGACTGTCCTGCACGGGACGCCTGTGGTGGATGGCATAGCCTACGCGCCAGCGGCCTGGACCCGACGTCCTCCCCTGCCACCGGCAACAGCACCTGAGCTGCCAGAGGATCAGAGGGAAGCTGCGATATCTGACTTCGAGACGGCATCCAAGGCCGTGGCTGAAGGTCTCAAAGCCAGGGCTGCAAGCGCCTCCGGAAGCGCCAAGGAAGTGCTCGACATGACGGCCGGACTTGCCACTGACCGCGGCTACCTGCGCATGGTGAAGAAGGGAATCAACGCCGGCACCCCACCCGTTCAGGCAACCATGGCTGCCACGGCTACATTCGTCGAGATGTTCGAGAAGGCCGGGCCCCTCATGGCGGAACGCACGACCGATCTTCGTGACGTTCGTGACCGAATTGTCGCGCGCCTGCAAGGACTTCCCGAGCCTGGCATTCCCCGACTTCCCTACCCGGTAGTCGTCATGGGGGATGACCTCTCCCCTGCCGATACCGCCGGAATGGATCCGAAAGACTACGTGGCGATTGTGACGGAGGGCGGTGGCCCCACATCGCACACCTCCATCATTGCCCGCCAGCTGGGCATTCCCTGTATCGTCGCCGCCCGCCACTTGGCTGAGGTGCCCGATGGGGCAGACGTCCTTGTCGACGCTACAGCAGGCACCGTCACCCTTGGGGCAGACGCTGACGAGGCTCGCAAACTCGTTGCAGAAGACCAAGTCCGTTTGGAGCGCATTCGTGCTTGGCGCGGCCCCGCAAGAACCAAGGACGGGATGCCCGTTCAATTGCTGGCAAATGTCCAAGACGGTGCCACCGCCCTCAAGGCTTCAGCAAGCGAAGCAGAGGGCATCGGCCTCTTCCGTACCGAGCTGCTGTTCCTCGACACGCCAAAAGAACCGACTGTTGAAGAGCAGAAGAAAGACTACCTTGCCGTCTTCCAGGCTTTCCCCGAGGGGAAGGTAGTTGTGCGCACCCTCGATGCAGGCTCCGACAAGCCCGTCCCATTCGCCACGCTAACGGAAGAGTTCAACCCCGCCCTCGGGGTCCGTGGCATCCGCGTCACGGGTCAAGACCCAGAGCTGATGCTCCATCAGCTGGACGCAATTGCCGAGGCGGCAAAGGAGTCTCCGGGCACAGCTGCTTGGGTCATGGCTCCGATGATCTCCACCATCCCCGAAGCAGAATGGTTTGCGGCACTATGCCGTGAGCGCGGCCTGAAGCCGGGCATCATGATTGAGGTTCCCGCCGCGGTCATCCTCATCACCAAGTTCCTCAGCATCGTAGATTTTGTTTCTATTGGAACAAACGACCTCACCCAATACACAATGGCTGCGGACCGTATGTCCCCCCACCTTGCCGAGTACACGGACCCATGGCAGCCAGCGGTACTGGAACTGATTGCTTGGACAGCCGCAGCTGGTCAGGAGCAGTCAAAGCCAGCAGGTGTTTGTGGTGAAGCAGCTGCGGACCCAACGCTTGCTTGCGTCCTCATCGGTATGGGCATCACTTCTCTGTCGATGGCCACCAACGCGATCTCCTCGGTTGGCGCGACCCTAGCCCACGTCACCATGGCTCAGTGCCGTGAAGCCGCGCAGGCTGTGCGTGGTGCACGGGACTCAAGAGAAGCGCGCTCTCTTGCCAGGTCGGCGCTGGGAATGGCGTAGACAGTCAGCTGCCTCCCTCTGGAAGTACCGATCGAACTCGGCGCAACCAGGCGGAGGCAGTTTGCTATCTGCCGCACTTCTCCTTCAGCCACCCGCGAGCGGAGTCCATGTCTCCGTCGAGGACGGGAGCCATCTCCTCCTCGTTCTGCCTGGCAACAGGCAGTCCCTGGACTGCCTGTAGCTCTGAGAACCCTTCGATGTGCCCGCGAGCTGTAGCGGCGCCCGCGGCGTCGTCAGCGGTCTCAGCATCAATGTACGCCTCCGCCCAATCACAGCGCCACAACAGTGCCTCCAGAACCGAAATGTCACCACGGCGGTAGACCGCGTACGTCATCACACCGTCCTCGGCCTCTGGGTCAACATAGTTTTCCGGGATCTCGATCGTGATGGACGTCTTGTCACCGCTGATGAACTTCGACCCCTTCACCTGCGGCAGGAGATCAGGAACCTCCGGGGTTCCTGCCCCCTCCGGGAACGGTTGGCCAAGATTACCGAGGTCATCCATGAACCATTCTGTGACTTCCGCTGGGACAGGTCCCTCCGGTGTCGCAAGTCCCACCTCGCTGGCAGTGGTGGAAGAAGCGTCCTTGTCTCCGAAGATCTGCCCGAACATGGCCCAGGTTCCAGACGCGAGTGCGATGATTAGGCCCGCTGCAACGACGATCAAGACACTGCGCTTCGTCTCGGGAGAGAACTTGAATGCCATGGGGATCCTTCAATCTGTTGCAAACCCGGGAAGCAAATTCACTTCACCTGCGGCAATGATAGCTGTTGTGTGAGTCCCTCTTTCCCTAATGTGACACGGCGTGCAGAGAGAACTACGCCGCCTTGTCTGAAGCAGTGATTCGCTTGCCCACCAACACCATCAGCATGACGAGGGCGATGGAAAGCAGGATGTGCCCCAGGCCGGCGATGCCTGACAGGGCGGCACCGAGGTCGCCACCCTGAACGGTTGAGATGCCACGTGTCATCATGGCACCCCAAGTCACCATTACACCCAGGTTGTAGATCCAGAAGAACCACACAAACAGCTTCGAGGTCAATCCAAGGGTTCGGTCAAGCAGCAGGACAATCAGCATCATGATGAAGCCCAGCACCAGCATGTGGGTGTGGGTGGTGCCGAGTTGTGTGGAGGAGAAGCTCTCAAACTCCCCACCCCTCGTGAACTCGCGGGTAAACAGACCTGACAGTAGGCCTAGCGCCAGGTAAACCGAGGCGGCCCAGAAAGATAGTCGTGTCGCTGTTGCTCGCATTTGTTTCTCCTTTTTACTCAGTGCATAACTTCTACTCAGATCGTCTCGCGATCCTCTGCGTGGCACATCAACCGAAAGGTTGAACTCACTCCTCCAGAATGCCTTCGGTGCGTGCCCGAGCAACCGCAGCCGTCCTCGACCGCACACCTAATTTGTCGAATGTGCGGTTCAAGTGTGTCTTCACCGTGGCCTCAGAAACAAAGAGGGCCTCGGCAATCTCTGCGTTTGTTTGACCGAGGGCGACTTGGCGCAGCACGTCGAGTTCCCTGGAGGTCAAGGCAAGGGAACCCGCAGAATCATGGCTGTCCATCCGCCCTCGTACCCCTGTCCCAAGGAAACGATCACCATGGACACCAGCACGGATGGCAGTGAGCAGCTCATCTGTACTCGAGTCCTTGAGCACGTAGCCAACCGCCCCTGCTGCCAGAGCGCCCAGGACCTCCGGGTCCGAACCGTATGTGGTGACGATCAGCACCGGCGGTCCGTCGTTCTGGCGTATCGCCCGGACGCCGTCCGTCCCGTCCATGACCTTTGATTCGTGCGTGGCTCTCCCAAACCGCAGGTCCATGAGGACGAGGTCGACTTCGTGTGCTTGAACCCAGGGAATGACGTCCTCGGGGCGCTCGAACTCGCGGACCACTTCAATGTCTCCCGAGGTCCCCAAGACTGCGCGCAGCCCCGCCCTCATCACAGGGTGATCGTCAACAATCACTACTTTCATTGGGAAACCTCATCCTTTGGGATCCGCGCTGTCACTGTGGTTCCTTCTCCTGAACTGGTAGCGATGAGGCGACCCCCGACCGCTTCGACCCGGGCAGTCATGGTCGGAATTCCAAGTCCGCGACCCACCTCTGCCGACTGTTCGTTGAGGAACCCGTGTCCGTCATCTGCCACCTCGAGCGTGATGACTTCGGGACTCTCTTCCAAGCGAATCACAACGTGGTTTGCTCCAGCGTGCTCCCGCACGTTCCACAGCGCTGATTGGGCGACACGCAGGAGGGCGGCTTCTTGCATGAGGGGAAGATCGAACCTGCCTGCGCCAATCTGTACGTCAACTTCGAGATCGTCGTCAATGGGTTGCTCCACCAAGGCGCGCAGTGCGAGAGGGAGCCGCGCATAGGAGAGCTCCGAGGGTGTCAACGCAGTCGTGATGCGACGAGCCTCAGTGAGGTTTGCTTCGGTGGCCGCCAACGCCTGTGCCACCAGCGCGCCGCTGACGTTGGGATCCGGGGAACTCTGAGCAGCGCGAAGCAGCATGGCTGTTGCAGACAGCCCCTGTGACACCGTGTCGTGTAGTTCACCGGCCAAGCGGTGACGTTCGCGGACGAGGACGCGATCTTCCTCAGCATGTGCAAGTTCAACACGCGTCCTCTGAAGTTCCTCAAGAGCCTGCTTGCGAGCGTGAGACTCTCTGGTAATCGTCATGATCCCCCACATGAAGACAATGGCGATGAGGCCACCGAGCATCGGCCCTAGGACTGGGCCGACGAAGGAGTCCCCGGGAGAGAGTCGAGACACGGACACGGCTGCCGTAAGGACCATGGTGCACATGGCAACCACCGCACCCCACGCGGCACCCAGCACCCCAACTTGGAGAAGGATGAGGGGAAACGCCAGCCACATTGCACTGTCGCTGACGATAAGGAGACCTACCCAGAGCAGAGTGAGGGCCAACACCCACGCGATGGCAGCCCGGTGGTCGCGGCGCTGCCCAACCGGAACGCCTGCGGATCCGTGCACATTGACCGCATAGACGGCGCCGCCCAGGTAGATGGTAAGAAAGATGGCCCCGAGTGTTGCCCCGATGATCACTTGGTTTACCGCAGCTGAACCGGCGACCGCAACGCCAACCAGTAGCACCATCAGGGCGGTGACGGCCCACCTTAGAGCCCTGGGAACTACGGCCATTCCGTTCCTCTCGCCTCGATGCTGGTCCTCCGGTTGCCGCCCCGACAGCCCTCCCGCTACCCGTGCCGTCTGCTATTGCCACGTCAGCTCTCATGCTACGTGATGACGTCACTACGCCATCGCGGCGATGGCACCGGTGAAGTATGGGACTAGCCAAATCGCCCAGACAACCAGGCTGAACTTATGGAAGCTGGCTTTTTCGGCAGGCTTGTTGCGGATCATCACCACAACAGCCCAGGCGAGATGAAGGCCCATTAGGACGAGGGCGACTGCACCTGACACAGCCATCAGTTGTGCCAGGATTGGGCTTCCCTCAAGGCCGCTTGGACCATCGCTCCTGGCGATAGCGGACATCAGCAGCGTGCCGCTGGTGTCGGCTGCGAAACCAAGCGCAAAGGCTCCAACCTGCCACCATTTCAGCTCCCCCTGGATCCGTTCGCTCCACGCCCCAATGGTGTAGAAGACCAGGGCCAGAGTGATGAGAACGATTGACAGGATGAACATGGAAGTCCTTTCGGTTTGCGAGGCGGTTTCACGCATAACGCGATTGCGTAAGGTTCTTGAGCCGCGAAGTCTGGCTCGCCCCCCACGAATCAACTCTTGCAACGGAGTCGAGACCGCACATCAACCGAAAGTTTGAATTGCGGATTGTGCGTGCCAGACGCAATGCGTCTGGTTGGCTGGCCACAGGTTCGTAAAATGCGCATGTTGGATCCAGGCTGATACCCCGCCGTCAAATGCTGACACCCTGCAGTCTGATGGGGAGCCGACTAGGCTCAGCAAGACTTAGAATCACACCGTTATGTAAGCCTATCCGGCTCGCTAAGTCCCGGTCACCATTATTGGAGCCGCCTAAGGGAATCGAACCCTTGACCTTCTCATTACGAGTGAGACGCTCTACCGACTGAGCTAAGGCGGCGTTCCCGGGGCGGTGGCCCCGAGAGATTTCTGACGCCATCGGCTTGTGGCTTCAGGCTTTGAGATCCGCGGATCAGTATATCTAAACCGGGCCCCACGTCCGCACCACTAGGCCGTCTTGGGGCACAGTCCACAAAACCAGCTGGTCACCCACGAACCTAACCATTGATGAATGCCGCCTGTATCTGTTCCAACGTGCCATACGAAGCCTGCGCGCCGAACCCCATCGAGGCATACGAAGCGACTACCGAGGCGAACTCTGCAGCCGCCACGAGATCCCTCCCGGACGCTAGGGCCGCCATCAGCGCGCCCGTGAAGGAATCGCCGCATCCGGTGGTGTCCACCACCTCCACCTCAACGACCGGCACCAGCGTTACCCCATGGTCCAGCACCATCGCTCCTCTCGGCCCGATTGTCACGACCGCACTTCCCACACCAAGCGCCTTGAGACGTTCTTCTGCGAGGTTCCAGTCCCCAGCGATGTCGCCAATCATTGCTCTCATCTCGCCCTCGTTTATGACGAGGACGTCCGTGTTTGTGAGAAGCTCTTCCGGAACTGAACTCGGCATCGGCGAAGGGTTGAAAACAACGGCCGCCCCTGCCTCATGCGCCATCTGGGCGGCGGCGATGACCGTTTCAATGGGGATCTCCAGTGCCAGGCCGACTGCCTTCGCGCTAGTCAACGCATCGCGAGCCGCATCCAAGATCTCGTCATCAACCTGGTTATTCGCACCTTCGGTAACCACAATCATGTTCTCAGCGCGGGCGTCCACGGTGATTATCGCGCAGGATGTCGCCACCTTGACGCGGTGCAAGTTGCCGGTATCCACACCACAGGCATCCAGGGATGCCGCGAGGAAATCCCCGTTGTCATCCATGCCGACAGCGCCGACAAAAGCGGTGGGTGCACCAAGAAGCGCCGCAGCGGCAGCCTGATTGGCTGATTTTCCACCGGGAAGCGTCGTGAGTGGGCCACCGTGAATCGTCTGCCCCGGCTGCGGCATTGCAGCCACACGCACCGTCAAGTCCGCATTTGCAGAACCAACGACGACCACGGAACCATCCAGCGGCGTGACCGCTGCGATCTTCGAGGGTATATCTAGCATTTTCTCCCTTTACGGATTACTCGCACACGGTCCCGTCCTTTGGCAACTCCCCGTTAAGCAGGAAGCGGTCAACTGCACCTCTGACGCACGAGGACGCGCTAGCGCTGTAAGCAGTATGATTCCATCCTTCGACGGTCAGAAGCGTGGTATTGGGGATTTCCTTGTGGAGGTTCTCCGCCATCACGAACGGTGTTGCCGGATCGTGGGTGGTGCCAATCAGCAGCATTTCCGGTGCGTCCTGTGCTTGGATCGACCGCCGTGGCGCGCGTGACTCCACGGGCCACTGGGAGATCCCAGCGGAAGCAAACCCATAGTCTGCGCCAAGGATGGGGTTAGCCGCCGCGATCTGCTGGGCTTCTGCCTCCCACTGCTCCGGGGTTCCGACAGGCTCATAGTCCAGCATATTGACAGCCAGGAAGGCATCCGACTGATTTGACATGAACACCCCGTCTTCACCACGGTCGTTGAAGTAGTCAGCCAGGAACAACAGCATTGACCCGTCACCCTCTAGGGCCTGGGCCATTGCCTGCGTGAGTAGCTGGTAGCTGTCCGTGGAATACAGTGTCCCAATGACGGCGGTGTTGGCCAGCCCTTCTGTGAGAGGGCGCTGGGGATCGGCAGTTGGAAGTGGTGACGCGGCAACGTCCTCGAAAAACTTCACCATGGTTTCTTTGCCTTCTTCAAGCGTGCTGCCGAGCGGGCAGTTCTTCCCTGTAACGCAGGTTTCGATCCAGTTGTAGAGCGACGCTTCCATGCCTGCTATCTGCGCGGCTGACACCTCATTGAGGTTCATTGCAGGGTCGAGGACGCCATCAAGGACGAACCTGCCAACATGGTCCGGGAATAGGTCCGCGTAGATTGCGCCAAGCAAGGTCCCGTATGAGAAGCCCAGGTAGTCCATGGTCTCAGCGCCCAGTACCGCCCGCGTCATATCGAAGTCCCGGGCTGCTGAGTCAGAGTCAACGAAGCCGAGAATCTCTCCGTTGCGTTCCAAACACTGGTTGCCAATCGTTGCGATTTCAGCGTCATTCCACGCGACCCGCTCATCAAGACTCATGTCCGCAACATCGACGTCGCGCGCGTTATCCGCGTCCCTTTCCTCATCAGTCATGCACCAGATGGGCGAGGACGCCCCCACTCCGCGGGGGTCGAGGGCAACAATGTTGTAGGCCTGAGCAACCTGATCGGTGACGATGTTGGCGACAACTGCGCTGAGGGATTCCACGGCTCCACCACCGGGACCACCCAGGTTGTAAAACAGTGGGGGACGCTCCCCATCATCCGGGGCGCCGAGGTAGCGTGCCACTGCCAACTCAATGGGTTCACTGTCCGGATCATCCCAGTTCATCGGCGCATCAAGCGTTCCACACTGGTAATAGTCCAAGTCCTCAGGTGCCGCCATCAATGCGGGGGTGACCTGTCCGGCCTCGCACTCACTCCAGTCAATCGTCTGGCCATAGTATGACTCAAATCCTGCGGGCGCCTGACTGGTCAACGGCTCTGGATCCACCATCTGCTCACCCCGATTTGCGGTCGGAGTCGGCGACGCACACCCCGCGAGTAGCAGTGCAAATGCCGAGGCTGAAGCCAAGAGGCGCAGACCCGATCTGTGGGTTAGTGGCCGGGAACGGGAAGTAGGGTCAGAGTCCAACATCATCCAATCGTCGCAGGTGTATTGGCGCTGCCGCGCCCTCGATTGCCAAGACAACCCTCACACTTCAGGCCTGGTCTCTACGGGGTTCGCAAGCGTGATAACCATGGCTTCCAAAAGCAAAAGCGGTGCGGCCGTGCTCTGGTTGCGGGACCTTGCCAACTCGATAGCACCCACCCGCTCCATGGTCGTTTCAGCCGTGCTGGATGCAGCAACATCTTCAATCTGACTGACCATGTCAACGTTGACCAGTCCTGTTCCCGCCCCCAACTGCAAGTTCAGAACATCCCTGTAGAAACCCAGCAAGTCTGTGAGCGCGCGGTCAATGGCGTCGGCGAGGGCGCGGCGGGCGCGACGCGTCTCATCTTCTTCCAGTTCTTTGACCTGCTTGCGTAGGGCCGGGGGAACCGGGCGCCCCTCGGTGAGCCCCAAGACCTCAAACAACTCTTTTCGTGCCCGGGCATCAGCCTGCTCGGTGCGTTGCTTGGCTATTTCCTTCAGGGCATCATGCATGCGGCCGGCAATCAAAACAGCCTGACCCGAAGTTTTTGCGTGCAGGGGAAGGGAGAAAACAGAGCGGAAGTCATCTCTTAGAGCAGGGTTTCTGAGGATGCCTCTTGCAAAGCCCACATGAGACTGGGCGATCGTTGCGGCTCTAGTGGCATCCTCAAGTGAGACTGCGTCCGTTTCCACAAGATATTTGGCAACCTCCGCCACATCGGGGGTGCGCAGGGCAAGTTCGCGGCACCGGGAGCGGATAGTACGCAGGACTTCACCGGGCGTTGGCGCGCAGAGGATCCAGATGCCACGTTCCGGAGGCTCCTCTATCGCCTTAAGCAGCGCATTCGAGCTGTCTTCCCGAAGACGGTCGGCATCCTCGATGATTGTCACCCGCCAGCGACCATGCTCGGGGGCTCGATAGGCGTGCTCCAACCACACATCCTTGACAACACGGAGGGCGTAATTTGACGCATCCGTTGCGTAGACCCGCACGTCAGCATTGTTTCCAGCCATGGTTGTGCGACACCCTTCGCACTGACCACACCCAACCGGCTCACCCGTGCACTGCAGGCTCGCCGCCAAGCATTTGGCTGCGATGGAGCGTCCCGATCCCGGGGGACCCGTGATGAGCCACGCGTGGGAGAGAACCCGCTGGACGGAGACTTCACCACTGACCACCCCTCGTCCCTCGGCGGCGGCTCGGGTCAAAGTGGACACCGCTGCCAGCTGTCCGATCATCGTCTCCCAGACAGTCACCGTTCCAGCCTCCCCAAAAGTGAGTCCACGACGTCCTCGAATACCGTTTCTATCGGCGCAGCAGCGTCAATAACAATGAAACGTTCCGGGAACTGGGCTGCAATCCGTAGATACTCTTCGCGGACCCGGGCGTGAAACTGGCTTCCCGCCCGCTCTAGGCGGTCCAGGCTCTCACCGGTGGCTGCTACACGCGCCAAGCCCCGGGTGGAATCAATATCAAACAGCAGGGTCACATCGGGCTCAAGCCCTTCCGTAGCCCATTGTGACAGCGAGCGAATCTCTTCAGCACCTAGGTCGCGCGCCGCACCCTGGTAGGCAACAGAAGAGTCTATGTAGCGGTCCTCCAGGATCGTGGCACCCCTGGCAAGTGCGGGACGGAGCAGAGTCGCCGCATGGTAGGCGCGATCTGCCGCATACAACAGCGCCTCAGTACGTGGGTCAACATCATCTGGCCCGTGCTGAATGTGGTTGCGCAGTTGTTGACCAAGCGTCGTCCCACCGGGTTCCCGGGATGCAAGAACATCAACGCCGCGCTTCTCCAACGCCTCAGCGAGCATCCGGACCTGGGTTGACTTTCCACATCCATCACCGCCCTCAAACGAGATGAAAAGGCCGGTGCCCTCCCGGCTCTTGAGGAGTTCGGCTAGCGCGTCAAGATTCACGACTACTTTCCTGATGACTTGCGCGCCGTGGTCTTACGAGCCGGAGCCTTACGTGCAGTCGTTTTCCGCGCGGGTGTTTTCTTCGGAGCTGGCGCCTTGTCACGGCGGTCAGCAAGCAGCGTGTATGCGCGCTCTTCGGTCAGTCCCTCAACCGTCTCCGAGCGCGGCACCGTGGCGTTTGTTTGTCCGTCAGTCACATACGGACCGAATCTTCCGTCCTTAACCACAACGGGGCGTCCTGTCACCGGATCTGCGCCGAACTCACGCAGCGCGGTCTTTACTGCACCAGCCCCACGTCGGGTCTTGGGCTGTGCATACAGCTGCAACGCCTCTTCCAAGGTGACCGTCAGCAGCGCCTCTTCACTTGGAAGTGGCCGCGTATCGCGTCCTCTCTTCAGGTAGGGGCCATAGGGGCCGCTCTGGGCCGTGATGACCTCGCTTGTCTCAGGATCTTTGCCGACTTCACGCGGAAGTGACATCAGCTTGAGGGCGTCTTCGAGTGTCACAGTTGCGATGTCCATTGAAGAGAACAGGCTGGCTGTCTTGGGCTTTACAGCAGTCTTGGATTTCGCTGCCTTTGCCGTCTCGCCTTCGACCTCGGGCAACACTTCGGTGATGTAGGGTCCAAACCGGCCATTCTTGACGACCAGCATGTGACCGGTCTGCGGATGCACGCCAAGCTCACGCCCGTCAGAGGCAGCGGCCAGCAAGAGTTCTTCTGCCAGCTGCGGAGTCATTTCATCCGGAGCGACGGTGGGGGGAACTGAACAGCGCCGCCCGTCCTCGTGCTGAAGGTAGGGCCCGTACCTTCCACTGCGCAAAACCACCCCGGGAGCGACATCCACGGAGTTCACGCGGCGAGCATCAATCTCTCCCAAGTTCTCAACAGTGTGCTTCAATCCGTAGGTGGCAACCGGGTTCTCCGACTTCTCCGCCTGTTCCTCTGCATCCCTTGCCTGCGCTTCAACCAGGCCGAAGTAGAAGTCATGCAGCCACTCTGTACCTTTTGCTTCGCCGGCAGCTATTCGGTCGAGGTCGGCCTCCATGGCGGCGGTGAACTGATAGTCAACAAGCTCCGCAAGGTTCTCTACAAGCAACCTGGTCACCGAGAAGGCCAGCCAGGTGGGGACCAGGTATTGGCCGCGGTGGGTTATGTACCCACGGTCGCCGATTGTCTGGATTGTTGCCGCATATGTCGAGGGACGGCCAATCCCCAAGTCCTCCATGGCTTTGACCAGGGTCGCTTCCGTGTAGCGCCCGGGGGGAGTCGTGTGATGGTCTTCAGCAGCGACTTCTGCAACGGTGACGCCATCCCCTTCTGCAACCTGGGGAAGATCCTGTTCCTCAACCTTCCCGCCAGATTTTGAACTGGCGGCGCTCTTATCCTTGCTCTCCCGGTACAGCTGCTGGAAGCCCGGATCCGTGATTACGGTGCCCGATGTGGAGGCCGACGCAACGCTAAACCCAGCGGCAGAGTCGGTCAGGTCAATATCAACCTTTACCGTGGCGGTAAAACCAACTGCATCAACCATCTGCGAGGCAACAGTGCGCTGGAAGATCAGCCGATAAAGTGCAACCTGCTGGGCGGAAAGTGCTCCCGTGAGGGATTCCGGGGAGCGGAAGTGGTCACCTGATGGACGGATTGCCTCATGTGCCTCCTGAGCACCCTTCTGCTTTTTCGCATAGAAACGTGGCTTTTCAGGGACACTGGCAGCTCCGTACCTGTCTACCGCAACTTTGCGCGCGGCTGAGAGCGCCTGGCCCGACAGGTTCGTGGAGTCAGTTCGCATGTACGTGATATACCCGCCCTCGTACAACGTTTGGGCGACGCGCATGGTGGTTGAGGCATTCCACTTCAGCTTCCTGGATGCGTCCTGCTGGAGGGTCGAGGTCGTGAAGGGTGCTGCGGGGCGCCTGCGATAGGGCTTCTGCGTCACCGCTGACACAGTTCCGCGCGCGTCATTCATTGCGGCGGCGACACCCTGAGCGACCGGAGAATCCAGAACTATTGTTCCCGCTGTGGCGGCCTTGTCGGTCAGCTTCCCGTCTGGGCCAAAATCCGCCCCGCCCGCAATGGGAGCACCATCGAGCGTGTTGACCTTGACCGCAAACGACCGGTCCGCATCGCCCTGGGCGTCCGTGGGAATCACCGTGGCGGCAAGCGACCAGTATTCGGCACTGACATGAGCCATTCGCTCTTGTTCCCGATCGACAACCAGCCTGGTGGCAACCGATTGCACGCGACCGGCTGACAGCGAAGGGGCAACCTTACGCCATAAGACCGGCGACACCTCGTATCCGAAGAGCCTGTCAAGGACACGCCGGGTCTCTTGGGCGTCTACTAGGTCGCGGTCAATGTCACGGGTGTTGGCCAGAGCCCCCTGGATCGCGTCCTTGGTGATTTCGTGGAACACCATCCGTTTCACGGGAACCTTGGGCTTGAGCACTTCATAGAGGTGCCAGGCGATGGCCTCACCCTCGCGGTCCTCATCAGTCGCCAGATAGAGTTCGTCTGCATCTTTGAGGGCCTTGCGAAGCTCGGCCACCCTCTTCTTCTTGTCGGTGTGCACCTGGTAATAGGGCTTAAACCCGCCCTCTACATCAACGGCGAACTTCGAGTAGGGGCCATTCTTCATGGTCTTTGGGAGCGCCGAGGGCGTGGGAAGGTCACGGACATGACCAACCGATGCTTCCACCTGGTAGTCGTCCCCCAGGTATCCGCGAATCGTCTGGGCCTTAGCCGGTGACTCTACGATTACAAGCTTCAATTTTTGCTTCCCTAGACTTCCTGCTGAGCAGTGCCCGGCACATTTGGTTTTGATAGCTATCAGAGCTGACCATATAACGGTGGTACCCAGCTAGGTCAAGCGCGCCCACCGACATGTGGATACTTCCCAGCTCAGTGTTCTGGGGACGGAGCCTCTTCCAGAACGCCGGAGCGCAGGAGTTCAGGCACTGCTTCCTCAAGTTCTAGCGACACTTCACTCTCTTCCCGTCCGAGGAGTGCGGCGATCGCAGGAATGACCTGGGCCGGGGTTAGCTCCCCATCTGAGACACCAACGAGTGCTGCAACGACCGAACTGACGGACCGATCCCGACCGCCGGGACAGCCCTGCGTGATCCTCACCAACTCCGGATCGGGCTGGCCCGGAACATAGTAGCGCGCCTCCCTGACGTCACTTCGGCGCAGAAAGGTCGCATTCTTCCAGTCCCGCGGGGTACGAAGATTGTTGAGAGCAGTCTTCACGGCGTTCCCATTCGCAGGTTCACCTTCTGGTAGATATTCCGCCACTACCGTAAGGTCCCCGCTAACCATCTCTACGTCATCTTTTCTTCTCCGTAACCGCACGGCGATGAATCCGAGCCCAACATACTCGGTACCCGCCTTGGCAAAGTCACGGATCCACTCCGCGTACTCTGCGTTCCACACACCCCTCTCTACGTTGTCCCCCCACTGGTCACGCATCCACCACTCCGCATACTGGGCAACATCAACCAGATCGCGTTGAACCACCCAGGCGTCTACCTCCACACCGTCTGCTACAAGGGTTGCGGTGGCATCCTCTACCCACCTGGTTGGTCTTCGTTGCCACCACTTCGTGTCACTGCCCACCTCCCAGTTGGCCAACATTTGTAAGCACCCACCAGGTGCCAGGTGAGCCACTGCCTGTTCAATGATGAGCGGAATCAAGTTGTCCCGAACCATTCCCCCATCGCGGTACTCAAGATTTGTCCGCGTCCGCACCGCTTCCGGTGTGATTACGAAAGGTGGATTTGAGGTGATCAGATCGAAAGATTGGCCGACAACGGGATCAAAAAGTGACCCTTGCCGAACATCAATATCCACCTGATTCAATGCAGCATTGAAACGCGTGAAGTTGCACGCCCGCTCTGAGATGTCCGTGGCCACAACCTTCTGCGCATGAGTGGAAAGGTATAGGGTAAGAATTCCGCACCCACACCCCATATCAAGGGCAGACGCCACCGGGTCCCGCATCGTCAGTCGCAAGAGGTTCGTTGAGGCCGACGCTATCCCAAGCACATAGTCCTCCCGTGGGGGGCGGCCCGTTTGGGCCTGTGAGAGGTCTGATGCCACCCACCATTGGTGGCGTTCTGTAACACCCCCGACGGGGATCGCGGCGGTATGGGGTCGCAGGTCCAAAACCGCGTTGCACCACACCTCACCTTCACGACCCTCGGTTGTGATAATCCCCAGGGATACCGCGCCGTCAACTCCAAGAGTGGGCATGGCGTAGGCGAAAGAACCTGCTCTCACTGGTTGCGCGAGGACGAAAACCATCGTCAACACCGCTGCCGGTGAGGTCTGATTGCGCATCTCAAGGGCTGCCGGCACAAGCTGGTCCCTATCCATCGCTGCCAGCGCCATGGGGGACAGCAGCCCTTCCACAACGTCAACGGTCCAATCCGCCGCTAAGAGATCGCTGCGCAATGCGGCCATGAGTACCGGCTCCATGTTCAACTGTCCCATCGCTTCCTCCATTTCTACCTTGGGTCCACCCTGCCACAGCCCTCCGACATTTCTGGAGCCAACTCCGACCTCGTCAATCGCGAACCTGAGGGTTACGCTAGGTATGACGCGTGTCATATCGCGTGAGTTAGGGGTCGGCCATGAGCGGTGTCCACGTTCAAGTGAAGCGTATCTATGAGGAGCCATCACCTTCGGACGGCGCGCGAGTCCTGGTTGACCGTCTGTGGCCGCGCGGCATAAGCAAGGAGAGAGCCAACCTGACCCTGTGGGCGAAGGACGTGGCGCCCTCGACCGAGCTGCGGAAATGGTACGACCACGATCCGGCCAAGTTCGAGGAGTTCACCAGCAAGTACAAGAGCGAGCTGAAAGAGTCACCCCAGTCCGACGAGCTCGCCCAACTCAAGCAATTGGCAAAAAAGGGACCACTAACCCTCCTCACAGCCTCGAAGGCCGCCGATATCTCTGAGGCCGCCGTACTGCAGAACGTCCTCACCTCCTGACGCAAGGGCGGGTAGCCTCGAGACATGAGCACCTTCTCCTCCAGCAAATCAGCAACCAGAGTCGTTTCTCTAGGACGTCCTCCCCGCGTGGACGGCGCAGCCGTGAATCCTCCCATCGCTATGTCCTCCACGTTTGTCGGAAGCGGGTACGTGACAGCGGAGAATCGGGTCTACGCACGTTTCTCAAATGCAGCGTGGGAACCGCTTGAGGACGCTATCGGACAGTTGGAGGGTTCGCCGACAGCGGGTCTGGCTTATGCATCGGGGCTCGCCGCAGTATCCGCAGTCTTCGATTTGGTTCCAGGCGGTGGCGTCCTCGTCATTCCCACCGCCTCCTACAACGGAACAATCGCCCTAGCCCGAGCCCTTTCCGCAGATGGAAAGCTACAGCTGCGTGAAGTTGATCCGATCGACACAGAAGCAACCATCGCAGCCATGGATGGCGCCTACCTGTTTTGGATTGAGTCGCCCTCGAACCCCCTCCTCGAGATAGCGGAACTTCCCACCTTGATTGCGGCGGCTCACGACCGGGGGCTGCTTGTCGCAGTTGACAATACGTTCAGCACTCCCCTACGCCAGCAGCCACTACGTGTTGGCGCGGATATCGTTGTCCATTCCGCAACCAAGTTCATCGCTGGACACTCGGACGTAATCTTGGGACTCACTGTCACCAAAGACCCCGAGTTGAGGAAGACCCTTCACGCCCGACGGAGCCTTCGCGGTGGCATTCCGGGCCAGTTTGAAGCGTGGCTGACCCTGCGAGGACTACGAACCTTAGCAATTCGACTGGACAGATCTGAAGAGTCGGCAGGGATTCTGGCACGCCGCCTCTTAGATCATGAAGACATCACGCGGGTTCGTTACCCGGGATTGCCATCTGATCCCAACCATCAGCGCGCGAAAGACCAGCTGTCTGGATTCGGCGCCATCATCTCCATTGAGCTCGAGGGCGGACCCCAACGCGCAGACCACTTTGTAGAAGCTCTAGAGTTGATCGTGCCTGCCACCAGCCTGGGCGGCGTCGAATCCCTTGCGGAGAGGCGCAGGCGTCACCCCTCCGAACCCGACAGGGTTCCCGAGTCCCTGGTACGTCTCAGTATCGGCATTGAGGACGTGGACGACATTTGGGAAGATGTCACCCAGGCGCTTGAAGCGAGCCAAGCCCGCTAGGGGGTGTGTTGCACACAGCAAAAGACTTCTTCGCCCCACGCAGAGCAAAGGGCAGATTTGAACGCTACGTCCTAACTCTGACAGCAATCGCCGGGTCCGCAGCAGTAGTCGGCGCACTGCTTCTCAGCCTCACCCTGAGCACTGACGCCGTGTGGCGTTACCTTTGGGGAAGGCCCCTAGTGACACTAATGATGTTCATCTTGCCCCTCATCGGTGGTGTCTGCGGAACCATCGAGCTTCTGATCGGCTGCCACGCGGAAGATCTGAAGAACGCCACGTTACGGGCACGCACTCCCGTGATCAGACGAGCTTGCGCGATTCTATGGAGAGTCTCTTCTCTGGGCGCCATCATCACCTATGCATCGCTCCTCATTTTCTCACCTCAGAGTGGAAGTGCAACGCCGACCGGGGATGGGCAAGCCCCTCTTTTCAACCTGCTGGTGCTTACTATCCCCTACTCGATCGCTGCTACCGCACAGGGCCTGACAATATTTCGTTCACTACGGGTTCAGGTGGCCCTCTGGGCCGCGTACCTGATCCTCCTTCTGACACTTCCCTTGCGCTTTGGGTCCCCACTTACAGGCAGTGGCATGGCTGCGACGATTGCCATGGCTTCCCTCAGCATCCTTCTGCTGCTCGGAAACTCATGGTTGATCTCTCTTGCTGAAGACCTCGATGAAGTTCAGGGCGAACATCGTCGCAACGAACAGGAGTTGATCGCCGAACGAGCGGTGACAACCGCGCGTCGACGGGCCAATGAGTTTGTCCACGACCACGTCCTGTCGGTTCTGTCTGCTATTGCAGGGCACCCCGAGAACTCGCCACTCCTGCAGCAGGCGGCCGCAGAAGCGTCAACTGTGCTGACGGGCCGGGTCTCTGAGAAGCCTCTTCACGATGTCGGGGATTTGATCCAAGCGATTCAGTCCGCCTTCCCGGAGGTGTCTGTCTGTGGGGACGAGGACGTGAGATCATTCCATCTTGATGGCGCCTCCAGCTCCCTTTTTTCGGCAGCATCCGAGGCGGTTGGTAATTCGCTGCGTCACGGGAACCCACCCCGGGGCCACCAACTGGCCGTCGTTGCCACGTTCAAGATTGTTGATTGTGCGCTGCACGTCCGCATTGTCGACAATGGTGGCGGCTTCGAATGGGACGACGTAACAAGCCGAGGACGCTTCGGCCTCGAACACGGAATCCGCACCCGACTTGAAGAGATCGGCGGAGCTGCTGACGTACGTACGGAACTCGGCGTTGGAACAACCGTGATGCTCATGTGGCCACGTGCCACAACCCCTGCGAACGAGTCGTTCTCAGAAGAGTCGCGCAAGCACTGGGTGACGGGACTGGACGGAGCCATGGTCTCGCGGGTGGGGTTTGCCGTGTCAACTGGAGTTTTGATCAGCTACTGCATCAACATTTGGCTCTTGAGCGATTCGTTTTCTTCGGTCTTGCCATCGGCACTTGCCCTGGTGGCCTATGCAAGCGTGAACTTCGCTCTCCTTCGTCACCAAGCGGGCGTGGGCGCGGCGAGGCCATGGGTAGTGGCCGGAGTTATCGCCATTATTGCAATGGGGAACCTTGCGGTTCTTCTTTCTCTTAGCGACCCGCTTTGGCCGGGAGTTGAAGCCTGGACGCTGGTCCTTGGAGCTCTGCTGGCATGTGGGTTTATCTCTCGGGGCCGCATGGGCGTTGCCTGGCTGATGCTTGGCAGCCTGGCCGTAACGACTCTGGTGTGGGGCCTAGGTGAAGGCATGCCTGTGCTCAAAGTTGGATCAATGCTACTGGTCCCCGCACTGGCACTGCTGTTTTGGTCTCTCATTGTGTGGTGGACCACGGATGTGGTCTATGACCTGACAGCAGAAGATGAAGCGGCCAGCCGTATTACCCAGGAACGCTTACTTCAAGAAGAAATTCGCTCCCGTGTCGCCACTTCACTGGAATCTATTGCTCGGCGCGCGGTTCCTCTTATCAACCCTGTGGCGCTTGGTTGTGAACTCACAACCGAAGTGCGCCAGGAAGCACGACTCCTTGAGGCAGAGCTCCGCGATGGGATTCGCGCACTATCTTTTGTCGGTACGCCGATTCTCTCTGCCGCAAGTGATGCCCGCCGACGCGGGGTCGACGTTGTCTTGCTTGATGACAGTTCCGATGTCCCAGTACCGGCGGCGCCGCCGCCGAGCTTTATCGACGAATCCGTTCGAGTGCTGGACCAGTCCACCAGCGGACGTGTCGTTATCCGCCTGCTGCCCCCGTCATCAGGCTCCGCAGGGACCATCGTCAGTCCGCAAGGAAGCAGGCTGATCGTCTAACGGGAACCCCTCCACCGGCCCGGAAGCAGATAGCAAGAAACCCCGGTCAGATTTCTCTAACCGGGGTTCCAGCGTCTTTCAACTGGCGGAGACGGTGGGATTTGAACCCACGGTGGCTATTAACCACACAACATTTCGAGTGTTGCACCTTCGGCCGCTCGGACACGTCTCCAGGCGATCGAAAGTCTACAACGCTAACGGGCGACAGGGAAATTGGGGGAGTACCGCCTCAGCTGCTAGCCGACAAGCAGACTCCCGTAGTTCTCCTTGGCCGCCTCAAAGCGGCGCGCCACGTCGTCCCAGTTAACAACATTCCACCAGGCATCAACGTACTTCGCCTTGACGTTCTTGTAATCCAGGTAGAAGGCGTGCTCCCACATGTCCAGCATCAGGAGCGGAACCGTGCCGACGGGCACATTGCCCTGCTGGTCGTAGAGCTGGAATGTCACCAAACGACCCGAAATGGTGTCGTAGGCAAGAACGGCCCATCCCGAACCCTGCAGGCCCATAGCAGCAGCGGTGAACTGCTTCTTGAAGCTCTCCAGAGACCCGAAGCTGTCATCAATCGCGCTCGCAAGTGCACCTGTGGGCTCCCCGCCGCCATTTGGTGACATGTTCTTCCAGAACACGGAGTGGTTGGAGTGCCCGCCGAGATGGAATGCCAAGTTCTTCTCATACAGGTTCACCGCAGCCATGTCCCCGGCCTCACGTGCGGCTTCGAGCGAGGCTAGCGCAGCGTTGGCACCATCGACGTAAGCCTGGTGATGCTTTGAGTGGTGCAGCTCCATGATTTCCGCAGAAATATGCGGTTCGAGGGCGTCATATGGGTAGTCAAGTTCTGGTAGTACGTAAACAGCCATGCTTCCTCCTAGTAGATCCCGCGCCGGTCGATGCCGGCGGCCCGGCTCCCTTAAACCTATCGCCTCACACCGGCATGGGCCAGTAGTCCTACGTCTGAGGGCTACGCTGTGGGGGAAACGCCACTCACGCCTTCACCTCTGCCCCGATGACGATTGTCCTATCAGGCGGGAGGTGGAATGCCCGCGTCCTGTTGTGCGAAGTCTTTTCCATCCTCCGAAACAGCTGCCGCTGCCACCTGGGCCACTGCTGCCGGTCCCCCTTGTCCGCCGGCTCGATCCGGAAGACCGAAAGAACATAGGTTGCCTGTTCCGCATCAAACTCCAGCTCAGGACTCCTATGAAGAGCCAACTCCAACGCCCTCGGCAAATTCTGTGAGTCGTTGAACCCAACACGGTACTCAACCCGGACGATTCCATCATCAATGCTCCCCAGGTCATCAACTGCAACACGATCGCACTCCTCAACGGTGGGCACGCCCAGCCGCTTCACCACCATGATGATGACGTGTTCGTGGAGGACATGAGAGAAGGCAACACTGGAACGCAATGCCAGGGGGACGGTAGTGAGGCTCGCGTGTGGATAGACTGCTACGCCTGGAACGCGCTGGATGTTCTTGCGGCGCAGACTTGCGATGTAGGGCCGCAACGGGCCCTCCATTTCGTGACGCCTGCCAAACATGATCTTGGCGCCCCTTGCCCACGTGAATGTGAAGAGGGCGACGAGGGCGGAAATAGCCAGGGGAATCCAGCCGCCGGAAAGGATTTTTGAGGTGTTGGCAAGGAATATGGTCAACTCCAACCCACCGACGAGGACGGCCATGGTACTGACTCGAGCCAGGGACCACTTCCACACCGTCCGCGCAAAGATGAGGAATAGGGATAGTTCAAGCAGGAGCGTTCCAGTCACAGCCAGTCCGTAGGCAGATGCGAGCCGCTCCGACGAACCAAAAGCCGCGACTAGCGCGAACACACCAACAAAGAGGATTCCATTGACCGCGGGAAGATACACCTGTCCCCCACTGGAACGCGAGGTCTGCACGATCCTCATGCGTGGCAAGAGGTTCATATGAATCGCCTGCCGCACGATCGAGAATGCTCCCGTAATTACCGCCTGAGAGGCAATTACCGTTGCTAACGTGGCAAGAAGGACCACGGGAACAAGCGCCCATTTCGGGGCCAGTTCATAGAGTGGACTTCTCACTGCTGCAGGGTTGACGAGCAACAGAGCCCCCTGCCCCAGGTAGTTGAGGAGTAATGCCGGTAACGCCAAGGCGATCCACGCCAGCGCTATGGGTTTTCGTCCGAAATGCCCAAGGTCCGCATAGAGGGCCTCGGCTCCCGTGATGGCGAGGACGCACGCCCCCAGTGCAAAGAATGCGATCGCGGGCCTCTCCATAGCGAATGCAACCGCATAAGTTGGGCTCAAGGCGGCAAGAATTCCAGGCTCCCGGAGAATCCATGGCAGACCGAGTGCAGCAAGGACTAGGAACCACGTCACCATTACCGGACCAAATGCGCTACCAATGCCTGCCGTGCCCTTCTTTTGGAAGGCAAATAGTGTGGTCAAAACAATCAGAGAGATCGGCACCACCAGGTGCGCAAGATCCGGGTTGATTACCGAAAGGCCTTCGGCCGCACTGAGAACCGATATGGCAGGCGTAATCATGGCATCACCCAGGAACAATGATGCGCCGACGATCGCAATTGTGGTGACAACAAACGCCAGTCGGCCGACCTTCTTGGTCTTCCTGGTTATCAGGGCTGCGAGCGCAAGGATTCCGCCCTCGCCCTGGTTATTGGCCTTGAGAATCAAACCCACATAGGTGAAGGTGACAATGATGATCAGGCACCAAATGATCATTGAGATAACCCCGAGAACCGCAGACGGGGCAAAGTCGCCGCCATCGTGGGTGAGGACGGCGCGAAGTGTATAGAGCGGGGAAGTCCCAATGTCGCCAAAGACTACGCCAATGGCCCCAACTACAAGCGGCGCTAATGCGCCCGCGCGATTATCGCGAAGCATGAGGTGAATACTGTCACCACACGGCCCCCGCGACTAGTCCCAAAACGCATGGATTTTTGTACAGTGCATCACGGTTGATAGTCAGCGGCGCAGACCCTCAAAGAAGGCACGTAGCTGCACTTCGGCCTCGGCTTGCATGACCCCGGAAACCACTTCAACCCGGTGGTTCAACCGGTTGTCCCGAACAATGTCCCGAACGGACCCGCAAGCGCCGGTCGCCGGTTCCCAAGCAGCAAACACCAAACGGTCAAGTCGGCTGTTGACTATTGCTCCCGCGCACATTGTGCACGGCTCTAAGGTCACCACTAGTGTGCAGCCAGCCAAGTTCCAGGTGCCCAGGTTCTCACCAGCTTCGCGAAGGGCGAGGATCTCCGCATGCGCGGTTGGGTCATGATTCACCTCTCTGCGGTTCCACCCTCGGCCCACAGTGGTGCCGTTTTGGTCGAGGACGACCGCACCTACCGGCACGTCCCCTGCTTGGCGGGCAGTGTTGGCAAGCAGCAAAGCCCGGCTCATAGCCCGTTCCCACCTTCGCTGAGTTTCCATGAAGCCACAATAACGCCCTCGCGCGTCCAGATGGTCAGCAAGCACGATATTCTGTACCCATGGAACTCCAAGTCATTGATCACCCTCTGGTCGACCACAAGCTCACCGTTCTTCGTGACAAGAACACGCCCTCGTCGACATTCCGCTCCCTTGTTGGCGAACTTGTCTCCCTCTTGACGTATGAGGCAACACGGGATGTTGCTGTTGAACCGGTTGAAATTGAGACACCCGTGGCGCGAACCACGGGTGTTCGTCTATCTGAGCCACGTCCTCTTGTGGTGCCTATTCTGCGCGCGGGACTCGGCATGCTCGACGGCATGACGGCGATGATGCCCACGGCTGAGGTGGGCTTCTTGGGAATGCGTCGTGATGAGGACACGCTAGAAATCGAGACGTATGCTCGGCGCTTGCCCGACGATCTGTCTGGACGCGAGGTGTACGTCCTCGACCCCATGCTGGCGACCGGTCACACCCTTGTGGCGACCATCGAGTACCTGGTTGAGCACAACGCGAAGCGCATCGTTTGTATCTGCCTTCTGGCAACGCCTGAAGGGATTGCGGAGATCGAAGTGCAGATCGGGGACCGCGCTGATGTCACCGTGGTGACTGGTGCGATGGATCTGGGTTTGAATGAGAAGTCCTATATCGTTCCGGGCCTTGGGGACGCCGGTGACCGGCTTTACGGGGTCGTCGACTAAGCCGGACTGTGCCTTAGCGAGCCGACTACGCCTTAGCGTGCGCGTTCGGCTTAGCGAGCGAGTTCGGCTCGGATAACGGTGTAATTCAAGGTCAAACGTGGCCAAACCCGCACCGTAAGACGCAGATCCCCGCCGGGGCGCCGGCGTGGGAGCCCGCAAACGACCGTGTTGAGACAAAAAGTGGGGGAGCAGCAAGCAGCCGCTCCCCCACTTGTGCTATCGACTAGAAGGCTGGGATTACTGAGCCATCTGTCCAGGTGCTCTTGATGAACTCTGCGACCTCGTCGCTCTGGAGCAGGGTGTTCAGCTTCTCAATGGCGTCAAGCTTTTCGGTACCGTTCTTCCACACAAGGAGGTTGGCGTAAGGACTGTCGGTCCCGTCCTCAACCACCAGGGCATCATCCGCTGGCGACAGGCCACCCTCGAGGGCGAAGTTGCCGTTGATTACCGCGATGTCAACATCCTGCAGGTTGCGAACCAGGGACGGTCCCTCAACCTCGATCAGGCTGATTCCCTTGAGGGGGGTCACCGTAGTCGCGTTGATCGCGCCATCCGCTGGAAGTTCGACGAGGCCGTTGGCTGCAAGAAGCTCAAGTGCGCGACCCTGGTTTGATGGGTCGGTGATGATGCCTACCTTGGCTCCTTCAGGAACATCCGCGATGTCAGTGATGGTTTCTGAGTAGATGCCCAGGGGCTCAATGTGAACCGGGGAGCCCGCGACAAAGTCGTAGCCGCGCTCTTCTGTCTGCGCCTCAAGGTAGGGGACGGTCTGGAAGAAGTTGGCGTCCAACTCGCCGGCATTCAGAGCCTCATTGGGTTGGATGTAGTCAGAGAACTCAACGATCTTCAACTGCAGTCCAGCCTCGGCCGCCAGGTTGTCATTGATGAATGTGAGGATTGAGCCGTGAGGGCTGGGGCTTGCACCCACCGTCAGAACCTCGACGTCTCCGCCCTCGGCTGCTTCTGTGGCGGCGTCGTTCTGCTCAGCCTCAGTCGATTGTGTGGTGTCGCCACCGCCGGATGAGCAGCCTGCCAGGACAAGGGCTGCGGCCGCACCTGTTGCTGCAAAGTATCGTAGTGAACGCATGGTATTTCCTCCATTAGTTGTGCCCGATTGGGCTGTGAAGAATCAATAAAGTCTGTTGCTGATGTTTAGTCTGGGTTCTGCCGAGAGCTTCGTACCATCTGGTCACTCCGGCTGGTGGCGCCTCAGCGGTGGTCCACCAGCCGGCTGATCATATCGCCGAGCATTTGGACCAGTTGAACGATGACGATGATCGCCACAACGGTGATGATCATGACGTCGTCTTGCCACTGGTTGTATCCGTAGTTCATCGCGAGGGCGCCAAGCCCGCCACCTCCGACGGCTCCAGCCATCGCGGAGTATCCGATCAGAGTGATGAACAGGGTAGTCACAGACTGCACCAGGGATGGCATAGCCTCACGGACCTGCACCGCCCACTCAATACGCATGTTGGACGCACCCATCATCTGTGCGGCCTCGATCTTCCCGGGGGAAACAGCGTTGATGTTGGTCTCTACCAACCTGGCGAAGAACGGTACAGCGCCTACCACCAGGGGGACGACAGTTGCTTTCCAGCCCAGTGAACTCCCAACAAGCAGGCGAGTGAAAGGGATCAGCGCGATCAGAAGGATCATGAATGGGAATGAACGCACCACGTTGACGACGACGCCAACACCCTGGTTCAGCGCCGCCCTCGGCTTCAGACCCGAACGGGAACTGGACGCGAGGAGGAGGCCGAGCGGGAGACCAAGGATGACGGTGACTAGGCTTCCCCAACCCACCATCAGAAGCGTTTCGAGAACCGCTGGCCAGAACTTCTGCTGAATAGCTGGGTTATCTCCCCAGCGGGGCCCACCGGGGGCCGCAAAGATTAGGGAGAGCTGACTCGTGGAGACAAAGAGTTGCGAGAAGACCGTCATGATCAGACCCACTCTCTGACCAAAATAGCGTTGCGTTCAAGCTGGCCGCGGATTGCGTTTGAGTGGTAGGCGGGCACCGTAATAGCTAGGCGGCCAACTTGCACTTCACCAATCGACTCAAATCGGCCCGCTGCGACGTCGGCACCCAGGGAGGCAACGAGGTTGAGGACCGTGGCCCCGGTTGGTACACCGGGACTGGAGGTGAAAGAAATATCCAGAAGAGCTTTCCCATCGGGGATCTCCACACCGTCAATATTGGGACGTGGCACCAGGTCTTCTGCCAGCGCAGAGTCCGGGCTCTCCAAGACTTTAGCTATTGGGCCGCTTTGAACAACGCGTCCGTGTTCCAAGAGTGTCACGGAGTCGCAGTAATCCCGAACCACTTCCATCTCGTGTGTGATGATGACGACGGTGACTCCGGACTCGTCACGGAGTTTCTGTAGCAGTCCCATCACCTGTTTCGTCGAGGACGCATCCAGCGCGGAAGTTGGTTCGTCACACAGCAACACGGGTGGGTTGGTGGCCATACCGCGTGCGATCCCAACCCGCTGTTGCTGACCACCCGACAACTGTGAGGGATATGACTTGCCACGATCCCCCAGGCCGACGACTGTCAGCAGCTCCTGAACCCTGGTTGCCGCCTTATCTTTCGACTCACCGGCAAGCTTGAGAGGAAACCCAACATTGGCTGCAGCGGTTCGCGAGTCAAGAAGGTTAGGGGTCTGGAACACCATGCCAATGTTGCGGCGTGCTGCCCGTAGTTCCGGTCCCGATAGGGCCGTCATGTCGATACCGTTGACGACAATCTGTCCTGTTGTTGGGCGTTCGAGGGCGGTGAGGCAGCGAATCAGAGTGGATTTGCCCGCACCAGACTGACCAACAATTCCGTGGATTGCACCGGCCGGAATCGAAAGGGTGACGTTGTCCAATGCGACGACAGAAGTCGCACCGGAGATGTCATAGACCTTTCGGACATCGACTAGTTCAATCAAGGTTCCTCCATCGGTCCTGGCGGTAGCACCACGCGTGTTGCTGGTTGCTGCAGCGTCAACGAGCCAGGTCTCTCAGCTGCTCTAGATGGTTGTTGCAATGATAATAAGGTTGTCAGACAGACCAATGGCAAATTGCCTTCCAGAGTGTGGACAGCAACCGCTGGCTGCCACCGCTGTGGAAAACGACTGAAGCAGACTCGTGAAGGAATGCCAGTAGAAGGAAGGAGGGTGCGATGAATGCGGGCCGTTACGCACCATCCCCAACGGGTGATTTACACCTTGGAAATCTCAGAACAGCCCTTATTGCGTGGGCTTACGCCAGATCCACGGGGAGAGACTTCTACCTGCGTCTTGAGGACCTTGACCGGCAGCGCTTCCGCGACCCCCAGTCCCAGATCGATGACCTTGAGGAGCTCGGAATCGACTGGGATGGGGACATTGTCGTCCAGAGTGAGCGCTTGGACCGTTACCAAAGCGCAATCGATGCTTTGCAGGAACATGACCTGGTGTTTGAGTGTTTTTGCTCGAGGCGCGACATCCGCGAGGCAGCCTCTGCGGCTCACGCACCGCCTGGACACTACCCTGGAACGTGTCTGCGCCTGCCAGAGGGAGAGGCCCGTAGACGCCGGGCCGAACTGGCAGACCGCGGCTTGCAGCCAGCCCTGCGGTTGCGACCCACTTCTGAAAGCTGGACGGTCACCGACATGGGTCGAGGGCGGTTCACCGGACCCACCGACAGCGCCGTCCTCCAACGCGGTGACGGGGCTTTTGCATACAACCTGGCCGCGGTTGTCGATGACATCGCGATGGGGATTGACCAGGTCGTGCGCGCCGACGACCTACTAGCGTCCTCGCCTTTGCAGGCCTACTTGACCCACGAACTGGGAGGCGTCGAACCCGTCTACGTTCACGTCCCCCTCGTCCTCGGCCCCACCGGTAGACGCCTAGCGAAGAGGGACGGTGCGGTCACTCTGAGTGAACTGCACGAGGCCGAACTCAGCACGGCTGATGTGGTACAAATGCTTGCGGAATCGCTTGGGCTCGGCGGGGTGCGAAGCACGGCAGACTTCCTCGATAATTTTGCCCAGGCACGCCTGACCGGTGACCCCTGGACGTTCACACCCCCAAATACCAGACCCGCAACAGTTTCCCAAGAGTAGCCCCACCAGTACAGTCACCCTCGCTCAAAGGTGCAGGGACATTTTCTATGGGTGTTATTTGGTGCAACTGGTCGTAGTCTGACATGTGGATGGTATCCATACGAATTCCGTCCAAAGAGATCAACCTTGCAGGTAGAGGCGCCTACAGGGGAAGCTTACATAGTCAGAAATCCGTCTGAGCAGCACGCGCTGCTCTCTAACCCCTAAGGAGTCACCGTGGGTCGTCCCCGAATCTACGATGAGACACTACGAGAGCGCTTGATTGCAGAAGCGCGCCAGATGCTCACCGTCGACGGATACCACGGTGTTTCGTTGCGAGTTCTCACAAGAAATGTTGAGACCTCAACAAATGCCGTTTACACGCTGTTTGGGTCCAAGGAGGCCCTAATGGCGGAAGTTGTCATCCGCGACTTGGATCGACTGTTTGGCGACCAGTACGATCCCAACTCGAGCGAAAACTCAGAGGATGACCTCATCAAGTTCGCTACCTTCTATCGCAAGCATGCAACTGCCGACCCCCTCGCTTTTGCGGGAACCTTCGAGGCAATGGAAGAGGCGCGGCGCCCCGGCAGTCTTACCGACCGCATAAACCCGGAAGCCAAGAACATTGCGGCACGCATCCATGCTCCACTTTTGGCGCTATGTCAACGCATCGTCGACGAAGTTCCCGACAAGGAGATGGACGCGCAGAAAATGGCGGCGGGACTGTGGGCACTGCTCCACGGGTACGTTTCGCTAGAGAACACCCATGCTCTCCCCTTGTCGGAAGAGGAAGTTGAGGCGGCTTTCGAGCAGAGCATCCATGCCCTTTACATTTGCTGGGTCACCGTTGTTCCTTCGGATGACACTCCAGAACTGGTAGGCGAGGACGAACAGCCAAGCGCCGACTAGCAGCTACCAAGATTTAGCCAGCCGCTCTGAAGGATCGGTGGGACAGAAAGGCCGACACCCGGGATTACACCAGGTGTCGGCCCTTCTGCTATCTTCGCAGAGTCAGCCCTTGACAGACCCCGCAGTCAGGCCGCGTACGAAGTACTTCTGCAAGGAGAAGAACACCCCGAGTGGAATGATCATCGAGATGAACGCGCCCGCTGTAAGGAGATGCCAATCCTGGCCACGCGACCCGGCCAGAGACTGGAGGCGAGCGGTAAGCGGAGCCGTTAGCTCCTGACCACCGGAGAACGTCAAACCCACGAGCAGGTCATTCCACACCCAGAGGAACTGGAAGATCGCAAACGACGCGATGGCTGGCACCATGAGCGGAAGAACCACCCGGGTAAACGTAGCCACATGTCCGGCCCCATCGACCTCGGCGGCCTCAATAAGCTCCCGTGGGATCTCCTGCATGAAGTTATGCAATAGGAAGATCGCCAGAGGGAGCGCAAAGGCCGTATGAGCAACCCAAATCGACATGAACGGGAAGGAGTTCCCAAAGGTGGAACTGAAGATCCGCAGCAAAGGAATCAGTGCCATTTGGAGTGGAACAATCTGCATTGCAAATACAATGACAAACACCAAATCACGCCCTCGCCATTTCATGAAGGAAAAGGCGTAGGCAGCCATCACAGCAATTGCCAGCGGCGCAATTGTCGCCGGGATGGTGATTACCAAAGAGTTGGTCAAGTAGTTGAGCAGGTTGCCCTGAGACGAAGTTCCAAAGAGGACGGCCTCGTAGTTTGACAAGGTTACCGAAGGATTGGCAAACCATGTCCACCAGCCGGTTGACTTGATATCCGCTTCGGGGCGGAACGAGGTTATGAGCAAACCTAAGGTCGGAACCGTCCACATGATCGCGATAAGAACTGCAATCAAAGATGCAAAGCGATTACTCAACGACTTCTTCGCCAACGTCACGGCACCTACGTGTCCGGTATCGGTCTTCTTGCCGCGACGCTTCGCTGGTGCCTGATCGTCATCCGGCAGTACTTCTGCGATGGTGCTCATCCGCGAACCTCCTTGTTCTTCAGCATCTGTCGGATGTTAAACACCACGATGGGGATAACAAGGACAAAGATGATCACGGCTGTCGAAGAGCCCAAACCGGCATTTCCGAAGGTGAATGACTGGTCATACATTTGGTTCGCAAGAACTTGGGTTTGGAACTTTGCTCCGGTCATGGTCTGGGTAATGTCGAAGACCTTCAGTGTCGCGATAGTAATGGTCGTGTAGACAACCACCAGAGTTGGCCGAATTGTCGGGACTGTAATTTTGGTCAACATCTGCCACGCATTCGTGCCATCGAGTCGCGCCGCTTCGATTAACTCCATGGGGATGCCCTTGATAGCGGCTGATAGGAGCACCATGGCGAAACCAGCCTGGACCCAAATCAGCACGACAATCAAGAAGAGTGTGTTGAGGGGGCTGTCCTGCAGGAAGCGCACGGGTTCCCCACCAAACGCAACAATGATTGCATTGAGTAGTCCTCGCTGATTCTGCCCGGCACTGCGATAGTCGTACATGAAGCGCCAGATGATGCCAGCACCCACGAAAGATATTGCCATTGGCATGAAGAGCAGCGACTTCATGACCTTTTCAAACTTCTTGCCATCGATCAGCAGCGCGTAGAGCAGCCCGACAAGTACCGAGACGACCGGAACGAGTAGGACCCAGATCGCAGTGTTTATGAATGCGCGCTGAGAGTCTGAGTTTGTGAACAACCACCCGTAGTTTTCAAAGCCGACGAAAGTGGTCGAAGTTCTATCAAAGAAGGAGTTGTATGTCGTGAGGACTGCGGGCCAAATGAGGCCCATCCCCAGGAGGAAAAATGCGGGGATCACGAACACCAGAACCGATGCGACATTTCTGCTCTTACCCTTGAGGCGATCCGCAAGGGACGCCATCAGGAGCAGGATCGCAACGATCGCGATGATCGCGATCACGGCCAGAACCATCTGGCCGACCTTTGTATGTAGTAACCAGCTCACCATATTCCTAAGATTTGTAGCGCGGGGCCCGCTTCGGACCCCGCGCTATCTTCACCAAGACTGTCGCTAGATCAGCCCTTGGGCCAGGAATCCTGGATGTTGGTTAGCATCGTTTCCGCATCGATCTGACCGTCAATCCACTGGGTGGTGCCGGTCCAGAAGGAACCTGCGCCAACCTCGGAAGGCATCATGTCAGAACCGTCGAAACGTGCAACTGAGTTCGGATCCTGCAGCAGTTCGATTGCAAGACGCAGGATGTCCGAGGACGCCAAAGCCGGGTCAACGAACTTGTTTGCAGAAGTCACGCCACCCAGTTCAACACGGGTGTTAGCGAATGTTCCAGAGGCCATGAAGTCCTGAACTGCTGCGGCTTCCGGGGTGTCAGCAAAGCGAGCGACGAACTCACCGGCTACCAGAAGAGGAGCTTCGTCCGCGGTCTCAGCAGGTAGGTAGAAGGCAAACACGTCACCGTCAGGGGCAACTGTCGTGCCTTCTGGCCACTGTGCTTCGTAGAAGGAAGCCATGCGGTACATGTAGCACTGGTTGTCGAGGATCGGCAGGCCACCATCGTTGAAGGAGGTCGTAGCGATCGAGCGGGAGTCACCAATACCGCCATTTACGAAGGCGTCGTTGAGCAGGTAGTCACCAACAGCATTGGTGGATTCGAGAATCTCGGGAGCATTGAATGGAATTTCATTGGTAACCCACTGGTCGTAGGCATCCGGCCCTGCGACGCGGAGGACGAAGTCCTCAATCCAGTCAGTTGCCGGCCAACCCGTAGCACCACCGGATTCAATACCTGCGCACCATGGCTTGGTTGCGCCATCACCAGCGGTGTCAGCAGCAATCTTTTCGGTAAGCGCCATCATCTCATCGAGAGTCTTAGGAACCTCGTAGCCGTGCTCTTCAAATGCAGACGGGGAGTACCAAACGAAGGACTTGACGGAAGCGAGCATCGGAGCAGCGTAGAAGGTGTCGTCAACGGTGCCATACGTCTTCCATTCAGGCGACCAACCTTCGTCAACCTTGGCAGTTGTGGCTTCATCAGCGGGCTGCACCTTGCCGGTGGCAACCATGCGCTTCAGGAGGCCAGGCTGCGGAATGATCGCGAGGTCGGGGGCATTGTTACCTTCAACCTGCACCACCAGCTGCTGCTCAAATTCGCCAACACCGTTGTGCTGAACTGTGATGCCCGTGCATTCTGTGAACTTGTCGAATGTGGCCTGAAGGTCGTCAGCCTCAGAGTCACGAATTGACGAGAACAGGCTCACGGTTGTTCCGGGGAAGCTTCCGTACTGCTCAAAATCTTCGCAACCCTCTGCGGCTGTCCCACCACCGGCATCCCCACTCTCGGAGTCTCCACCGGTGTCACCACCGATTTCGCCGCCGCCACTACACGCGGAGAGCACCAGCGCTGACGCTGCCGCGATTCCCGCAACGCCTGCAAAGCGCTTACTTGTTACTTTCATTGTTCCTCCGTTACCTCGTTGTACAGGTAGCCATCGCCTTCAGAATTGTGCGTGACCTGAGGAACACTAAACCAAACTTGTCGTGGGAGCGCAACCATTTGCGTAAAACCTAAGGTTGCGGTTTGGCAACGGGCCGTCCAGACCCGCCGACGGGGCCACTGATCATGGTGACGAAATGCATACGTGGGGAACCGATGTTTTCCTGGGGTATGGACCCCAGGAGCACACTTGCTCCCCACGTATGCATTTCGCGAGTTGACCGGGTTTGTACCGGCGACGAGACTTATGTCTGTCAGGCGAGCTTTTTGAGCTCGACTACCTCCTCGTGAACGTCGCTGTCCTGAGCGTCGGGGCTGATGTTGGCAGCGACGACAGCCTTGTACTGCGGCAGCCAGGTGTAGAGCTGATCCGTCAGCGGGTTGAGGCGACGCTTGGCGATCGTGTAGATCTGGAACACCAGAACCGCCACGTTTGCCGCCAACGCCAGGGCGGAAACCGCGAACAGTGCCGTTGCGCTGCGTGAACTGTTCACTGCGAACATGGAGTCCGTAACGAACATCGGCACCGCCATTGTAAACATCATCCACAACGCCAGGGTGTGAGCGCGGTGTTGTAGCCACGCACCCTTCTTGATGAAGAACGCAGGGATGGTGCATCCAATCAGCAGTGCAGCGCCGGCGTAGAACGAGTGGTCGCCAACGCAGTTGTAAACGTACGCGAAGTTCCACAGGTCATAGGCGATGATCCAGAACCACAGCATGTCTGGCCAAATCATGTCCTTTGACTTGTCGCGTGAAACAAAGATGCCGAACCAACCACAAATGGTAATCAGGTTGATAAGGCCCGCTACACCATTCATCCAGTTCCACGGACCAGAAAGCATGTAGACGCCATCGACAATGCCGTCTGCACCCATTGCTCCGACCTGGAAGTCACGGATGCAAGCCTCCAAGATGTTGATCGCCAGGATTGCGGCTGGAAAGATCAGCACCCACTTGATCTTGGCAACCTTCGGGAAGTAGCGGATCGCCATGAAACCGAGGCATCCCGCTAGAGCCGAGTAGACCTTCACCCAGTGGAACCAGGTACCGGTTGAGGAATCTCCACCCGCTGTTGTCGGCCAGACAAACAAGGTGAGGATGATGGGAAGGATAATGAAGAATGAGATGCCGCCCCACTTCCAGCGACGGGTCACCTCATTGAGCCCAATAAGGGCTCCGAGGACGACAAACCACATCACCCACGAATACCAAGGGATGGATTCATACAAGAACACGTTGGGTCTCCTACCAATTGAGAAGTTCACGGCGCATCTGCCGCCAGGCCGCCTCGCCGTCGCTTACTCTCAACAGGCTAGAATCTGTACCAGCACAGAAGGTATAGACAGAACTCGACAAGTGTCGTGTTTACAAGGAAATGACAGGAACCGCCCGGTAGCAGCCAGCAGTGTTGAGGACTTGGGTCCCACAGGTTGCAAGCAACGGGAGTACGGGAGTGGCAATGGCGTCTACGACCAGGCAGCTACTTTCCGTAGCCCTCAAAGACCAGCTGCGCAGCACACCTTTAGACAAGGTCACTGTCTCAAGTCTCACTGCTCAGGCAGGTATAACTCGGCAGACGTTCTATTACCACTTTGCGGATGTCTACGACCTTGCAGTGTGGGTGTTTGAGCAAGAGGTCGCCAACCACATCATGGAGCATGCCTCCTACTCAGAGTGGGCTAAAGGCTACCGGACACTTCTTCAGTACCTGCAGGACAACTTCGAACAGGCCAAAGCCGTTCTGAACTCCCTTGGACACCGGGAGAGGGACGCATTCTTCCTGGAGCAGTTCCGCAACATGATGGAAGCCATCGTCACTGAGCTGGAGGGCGACCTCGTCCTCACCCCTGAAGACCGCCAGTTCGTTGTCGACCACTACGCCGCAACCGTCCTCGGACACTTTCTGCGCTGGGTTTCGATGAGGCAGAAAGAGGATCCCAGAATCCTGGTTGCAAACATTGAGAAAATACTCCACGGAACCGTCCGGCAATCTCTGGAGAGATTTTCCGAGGGCGGCTCGACGGCTCACAACGTTGTCCCAAAGTGAGTGGGCATAGAAGAATCCCCGCTCGGTGGGTCGCACCGGCGGGGATACTGTGCGCCTGAAGGGACTCGAACCCCCAACCTTCTGATCCGTAGTCAGATGCTCTATCCATTGAGCCACAGGCGCTTGGTTGTGTTACCTCCGAAAGTATAGGGACACAGGGCGCGCCAACACAACTTTGTTGGTCACGACGCCTCTCACATCACACTTTCCACACCTCTCGGCAGTCCGCAAGGGCCGCCTGTCAATGTGAGAGGATCGAAGAGGCACTACCCCACTTGAAAGAGACCCCATGACTGAACTGCGTGAACCCAGCGTAATTCTGCTGGATATTGATGGCACTGTCGTCAACTACAACCTGCAAATCCCCCAGTCGGCCTCGGACGCCATATCCCAGGCACGGGCAAACGGACACCGCATCTACCTGTGTACGGGACGCGCGAAAGCAGAGATCTACGAGTTCCTCTGGGACCTGGGCATTGATGGCTTGATTCTAGGCAATGGTGCCTACGTCGAGGACGACGGCGAAGTAATCCACCGTCAAGTGATGGACCCCGAAGTGGTTGAGCGCGCGATTGAGTGGTTGGACGCGCAAGGCTTGGGGTACTACCTTGAGTGCAACTCGGGACTGTTTGCCACCGACAACCTCACCGACATGACGGTCCTCGCAGTGGGTGACGACAACCCAAACATGAGGGAGCTATGGGAGGAAGCCATGGCAGCCGCGGTGTATGGCACCAGCCGGGGCCGCGACGACGTCAACAAGATCAGCTTTGCACTGTCTCACCCAGTCGACCTCGACGACCTCGCCCAACAGTTTGAGGGAGATGCTCGGATCTCCACTTGGACTGCCTCCGGGAAGAAGCAGGAGTTCGGTGAGTTCGGTCAGATCGGAATCCACAAGGCAGTGGGCGTCGATGCGCTCGCGCAGCATCGCGGGGTCAGCAGGGAGCAGATGATTGCATTCGGGGACGCGGAACCCGACCTCGAACTTATCGAGTACGTGGGGACCGGGGTTGCCATGGGAAATGGGGCGCAGGTTCTCAAGGACCACGCAGACCTTGTTGCCGACCACATCGACGAGGACGGCCTGGCAAAGGCCTTCCGTACCCTGGGCTTGATCGGATAGCAAAGATCCCGGGCTACCGACTGAACGATAACCCGGGACTTCACGCTGGCGGAGACGGAGGGATTTGAACCCTCGAGGGGCGTGAACCCCTACCTCCTTAGCAGGGAGGCGCACTCGACCTGGCTATGCGACGTCTCCAGCGATCCCATAATACTTGTTTACACTGTACTGGGACCACTTGGCGGCCCAATCTGTGCGTAGTTCACAAACTTTCAAGGGAGCAGCATGGAGAAAACAAGGACTTGGCTCAGTGTCATTCGTTGGGTGGGAGCTCTTCTTTTCGTGGCCATTGCTGCGATGTGTGTGCCAGCCCTACTTGCTGCTTCGTGGATGAAGAACGATGTTCTCAACACTGCGGAGTTTGTGGAAACTCTTCATCCCCTGTCGGCAAGCCCGCAGTTCCACACCCTGATTGCGCAGAGCGCTGCCGACCAAGTCTCTTCCGCGGTTAGTGAGAGCGTCTCGGTATCCACAGTGGAAGGGCTGGCCAGCGGGACCGCGAGCTTCCTGGACATGCTGCCTTTTGGCACCAACCTCTCCCAGTCTGTAGAAGAGTTCACCACCAATCTGGACCAGCAGGTTTACACCATCACGGAGGAACAGACGAGGACGTTCCTGCAGTCTGACCTCTTTCCACCACTGTGGAAAACGGGGCTACGAGAAGTCCACAGTGAACTTGTCGGCACACTTTCCGGGGCTGTTCCACCAGCCCTTGGGGAGTCCGGCGAGGCTGTCCTCACAGTTCAGATCGGCCCCCTCGCCGAAGTCCTCAAGCAGACACTCACAGACCAGGGCCAATGGTGGGCAAGACTGATCCCTCAAATCGAGGCCGAAGTACCGATCGTAGAGCTCACCGACTTGCCCACCCTGCAGAGGTACTACACCCTGGCAGAAAATGCGGACGCGTGGATTCTGGCCGTAGCAATCGCCTCTTTGGTGCTCGCGGTGGGGCTCGCACCGCGGAGGCTACTGATAGTGGGGGTCTCGGGGCTGATGGCCTTTGTCACCACGGCGTTCGTGTGGTGGGAACTACCGGCATTCGGCCTCGAACACATTCGAGTTCTTACCGATGAGAACGCGGTAGCACTATCCGAGCAAGTTTGGGGAATGCTGACCGCGCCCCTCATCGCGTCCCTTCAACAAGTCGCTGGCATAGCGCTGATGGTCTCGGTTCTTACTCTCGTTGTCGCGCTGATTACGTACCTGTGGGGGTCAAGGCGCAGCCCCATAACGTAGGGCCTATTGAATTGAATCAGTGGGAGCGAGCTTTCTTCAAACTCGCCCCCACTGGTCTCTACCCCTACTACTTTCTCAGCAGGGAAACATACTCTGCCATCCAGGGGCCACAGTCTTCCCAGGTTTGGGCCGTAACGATCTGACCATCACTGGATACTCTGTCAGCGACCCACTGCCCACCTGCGCCCTCGACCTCGGGGATGATGTCTTCCACCGCGGTGCAGCTGCGGTTCTTTAGAAGACCAGCCTCAGCCAGGATCATCGGCCCATGGCACACGGCTGCGATAGGTAGTCCATCCTCGTGCGCCTCTTGAACAATCCTTATGACCTGAGGATTGCGCCGTAAGTACTCGGGGGCACGCCCCCCGGGAATGATGACGCCAACGTAGTCAGAGACGTCCACGTCCTCGAACCCAAGCGTGGCCTGGATGCTCCTCCCCGGGCTCTCCGAATAGGTGTCTTCCTCATTGACGACCTCATGGACTTTGAGCGCCAGTCTCTTCGGTCGTGTCGATGCCACGACTACCTGAATTCCCTCTTCGCGCATGCGTTCTAAGGGATAGTAGACTTCCAGCTCCTCGCCACCATCACCCGTGATCAACAGAATCTTTTTCACGTCAACCCGTACCTTATTCTCAGTCGTTTGCTCCACCGGACAGGTCCAGGTACATCTCGTAGGCGGAATCTGTTGTCGCGCCGTCGTGCACGATTGCGCCAACCGCCTGAATCATTGCGGCGGGACTGACCCTCTGGAAGATGTTCCTGCCCATGTCTAGTCCGGCAGCTCCAGCCGCCACTGACTTGGAAGCCATGTCGAGGGCGTCCTTTGCCTCCAGTTTCTTCCCTCCGGCAACGATGATCGGCACGGGGCAGCCGGAAACGACGTCCTCGAAGTCCTCTTCGCAGTAGTACGTCTTCACCATCTGCGCACCCAACTCGGCAATGATGCGAGTGGCAAGACCAAGGTAACGCGAGTTCCGCACCAAGTCACGACCAACAGCCGTGACGCCGAGGACGGGAATGCCGTAGTTCAGGCCAGCATCGACCATCTGGGTCATGTTGTGAACCGACTGCGTCTCTTGCTCTCCTCCAACGAAAACCTGGATCGCCACCGCGGACGCATCGATGCGCGCTGCATCCTGCATGTCCATGGCGATCCGCTCGTCCGAAAGATCCTTGAGAATTGAGGGGCCGCCGGAAGCGCGGACAACCAGTGACTGTGTGCCGTCTGCCGGGAAGCTGGTGCGGAAAGCTCCGCGTGTTCCCATGAGAGCGTCAGCATACTTCGCCAGGGGGGCGATATTGAGGTCTAGACGCTCCAAACCTCGCGTCGGGCCCTGGAAGTACCCGTGGTCAAATGCGAGCATTACGGTGCGACCGTCCGGGCGGAAGATCCTGGAGAGACGGCGCTTCATGCCGTAATCCAGGTTTCCTGCACCTTTTACATAGAATCCAAATTCCGATGCGGGAACGTCGGTGTTGAAGTTCTTCGCGTCGATGTTGCCTTCGAGATCAGCCATTGTTCTTTCTAATCCTTCTTCTTGATTCCGTCTTGGTTGATAAGTGGCGGAAGCTCCTCACCCACGGTCCACGGGACCGGGATTACGTCAGAGGGGCTGTAAGGCGCCTTGATGAAGATGGCTTCAAATACCTCTTCAGAGTTATTGATGAAGTAGTGCATCTCCCCGGGGTCTGCCCTGTAGACATCACCGGGCTTGAGTTCGAAGCTCTCCCTACAATCCAGCCACATCGTTGCAGTTCCTTTGAGGACGTAGAACGTCTCCTCGATCTGCGCGTGGTAGTGATTGCCAGCCTCGGTGCCCGGGGTGAGTCGGACGATCCCCACATCTGTGCGAGGACCACGCATCAAATAGCCTGGGCCATACTCCCCGAATCGAAACTCCGCCTCATCAAAAGTGCAGTGTTCCATTGTGTTCCTTTCGTTTTATGTGCCCGGTGCGCGCCACAGAGACTCCGTGGTTCCGTTGTCAGCCAGGACCAGTTGTGGCGCATAGGCCTTCTGCCAGCGCTCTGTCACGTCTTTGTACTGCTCATGATTGCTTTTGTTTGGCAGGGCTTGGTAGTCGATGCGACTCCAAGCACGCGCCGCCTCCCGTACCGAGGTGAAGGCTCCTGCTCCCACGAACGCACACAGCGCTGCGCCGGCTGCAGTCGTCTCTTTCACGACTGGGACATCCACTCGCAGATCGGAGACATCCGCAACAATCTGCGCCCACACGGGTGACTTGGCGCCACCGCCAGCAAGGACGATCGAGTCGAGAGTTACTCCCGAGAACTCAGCAACCATCTCCATGTTGAGGGAAGAGACTATTGCGGCGTTCTCCAGAAGGGCCCGGTACATCCCGGCCCGCACCTCATCTCCACTGCGGTGGATTGGAAGGTTCAGGAACGAGGGCGCTGCATGTCTCCATGCCTTGTAGTTCATAGTGTCTGAGAAAATGGGAACGATATCGTACGATCCGATCGGCACTCGGGCGGCTCGCTCATCAAGCAGTTGGAACGTATCCACACCGGTCTGTGCGGCCTCGACCGCTTCCAGGCCAGCAAAAGTGTCACGGAACCAGCGCAGCGAAGTCCCCACGTGGAAGGCGATTGCCTCTGCCCACCACATCCCGGGTTCGGCAGCGCAGTTGATGCGGACGCGCATTTCCGGGTCGGTTGTTGGGGCAGGAATGTTCACGGCCTCCTGCCAAAACGTCCCTCCGACGATCAGGCCCTGACCTGCATCAACCACGGCTGCTCCCAGAGCAGCCATCTGAGTGTCTCCGCCGCCAAGGGAAACTGCCACATCGGGTTCGATACCCAACTTCTCCACAATCTCCGGGCGAACACTACCGATTCGAGTTCCGGACTCTCTTGCTTTTGGCAGCAGGTTCGGCTTGAGGTCGCACATTGTCAGAAGCAGGTCATCCGGCTGACGCGTAGCGAGATTCAGTAGCCCAGAAGTGGAAGCATTCGACGGCTCGCAAGCGTATTCACCACTTAGTTTGTAGAGCACCCATTCTGAAAGCATGAGGACCGTGGTGACCTCTGCGTAAACAGCGGGCAGGTTTCGTTTCAGCCACAGCAACCGCGGTTGGGCAGCCAGCGCAAGGGTCTGTCCAGAGATTTCGTAGATGCGTCTTTCCAGCCCCTCCTCTTCGCGGAGGGCTCGCACCTCTATCGTGGCACGTGCGTCAACGTTGGCGCAAGCCCACACTTCACGACCCGCTGAGTCGAGACAGACAATCGCTTCACGCATTGACGTTGCGGAAACTCCCACAAGTTTGCTGCGGTCGATGGCGGATTCAGCCAGCGCTCCTTCAGCAACCTCAAGAATCGCTAGGTATCCGCCCGCGGTGTCAAAGTCCATTGACCCCGGCACGCCCTCGACGGGAACGTGGTCCCAGTCCTTTGAATATGCCGCCAGCTCGTTTCCTTCGAGGTCGAAGATTACCGCACGAACCGAGCCTGTCCCGGCATCAATGGCCATCGAGTACATATTTACCTCTCTAGGAATAGTTTGAAAATGAGCATTTCTACATTTAGTGAGCGCTGGATTAGGATCCGGCCAAAACCTGTGGGCCAATCGCGTCCCTGAGGTAATCAACCGTTGCCGTATCTGTCACCAACACGTCGATGCACTTGGTCTTGAGAGCAGCCAGTATCGCCTCATGCTTGGCGCGTCCCGCTGCCACTGCCACAACAACTGGAATCTGTTCGAGGGCGCCCATCCCGATACCGATACGACACGCATCCCTTGACAGTGGAACCGGGGAGCCGTCCTTGTCGAAGAAGACGGCGAGGAGGTCACCCACAGCTCCGGACTCCCGTACCTCCTGGAGGTCCTCTTCCGAGGAGGTGCCACTACGCCACAGTGAGGATTCCATCCCAATGCCACCGATCCCAGTCAGTGCCACATCAACCTTGCGAGCATTCTCCAACGCGCCCTTCACCGTTTCTTCCTTACGCAGCTGCGACGCAAGTTCCGGGTTGGATACGTAGAGGGGAGTGGGAATAATGTTTGATTGAGAGTTGTTTCCACCCCTGGAGCGCACCTGACGAATCGCGTTGGCATAGGCGTTTACCCCGCCCGTCAAGGAAACAAGATCAATGCCCTCAAGTTCTTCATCGTCAAGGATGGACATAACTGTGGAGACAGCCTGCCCCCACCCAAGCCCAAGCGTGCCACCTTCTCTTAGCTCAGACAGAAGGACGTTTGCAGCAAGTGTTCCCAACCTGGTATTTTCGTCCACCATCGACTGGCCTTCGGATGCCATATCCGGAACCACCATGATGTCTCTGAGTCCGAACGCTTGCTTGATGTTCTGTGCAGACTCATAGTTGGCAAGGAACTTGGGAGCAATTCGGAACTGGACGATTCCAGCCAGGCGTGCCTTGTCGATCATCCTCGCAACTGATGCCCGAGAAACGGAGAGTCTCTCGGCAATCTGGTCCTGGGTCAGCCCGTCAACGTAGTACCACCAAGAAACGTCCAAGAGGTCGTCCTCATTGACTGCTGAGGTCCTACGACTCGAAGCGGGTGTTCCCATTTCGCCTTCTGCCTTTTCTTTGAATGAGTTGGGGGCCGGGGTCGGCCCCCAACTCGATGATCACCTATTCAGCGCGTTGTCGCGCGATGAACTTTGCTTAGAAGTCGTAGTTGGCGATGTTGTCCTTTGTGAAGACAACACGCTCGGGGAGCACGATGATGCCCGACTTCTCGTTGTTGGTGGACTCGTCGTAGCCCTGGACAGAGTTGTTCTGAATCTCCAGCTCCGTGCCTTCGTAGTCGATCTTGTCGCCTACCTTCAGGTCTGCACCGTTGAGCAGTTCGTTGGCAACAAATACGGAGAGGGCACCCTGCATCTTCACGTCCCACAGCGCGAACTGGTTGACGACACCGCTGTCAACATAGTCACGCATTGCGTTCGGGGTCGAGAACCCGACAACGATAATCTCACCCGTCTTCCCCAGGTTTTCAACGGCCTTAGCGGTACCCGGAAGAGCATTGGCATCAGGGCAAAGAATCGCCTTCAAGTTCGGGTTTGCGTTGATCAGCGCTTCGGCCTGCTGCACTGCAAGATCCGTCTGGTTCTCCGAGTAGATGGTGTCTACGATGTCCCAGCTCGTGTCCTCTGCGATCACTGACTTGGCAACTTCGGTCCACTGGTTTTGGTCGGTAACCGTCGGTGATGAGTAGTGGAAGGCTACTTCTGCGGGCTCATCAGCAGGCATCTGGTCGGTAACCATGCTGACCAGCAGTTCACCCATCTGCTGCGGGGTGCCCTGCGAGATGTAGAACTGGCGACACTCCGGATTGGTGTCCGAGTCCCATGTGAGAACAACATTGCCATCATCCATGGCTCGCTTGAGTGGAGTGCAGAGCCCATCGGGGGACGTTGATGAAACGATCAGACTCTGGAAGCCCTGGCCCAAGTAGTTGTTGATGATTTCCGTCTGCGCTGCGACGGATGCTTCCGGAGATCCGACGTACTTGACGTCAAGACCCAGACGTTCGCCCTCGGCCACGGCACCTTCGCCACCGGCCTCGAAGAAGCCAACACCTGTCAGTTTAGGGATGAAGGCGACCTGGGCACCAGAGCCTTCCGCTGCCCCAGATTCCCCTGCAGTCCCGCTTTCGGGTGCTGTTTCGGCCCCACCGCCGGATGAACATCCAGCCAGAACTGCTAGGGAAGCCAAGACACTGAAACTCGCCAATGCGATACGTTTCATTCTCTTTCCTTTCGTTGAGGATCAGACATCCTGACCCGCTGTTTTTGTTTCTAAGAGGTAGTACTTGCGGCCAGTTTTTTCTGAGCACGCTGTTCACGCCGTTGTCCCTTACGGTTCGCAAAGGACTCCGACCCTCGGACAGCCCACCAGCGAAGCGACGCGACGACAATAAGGACGGTGCCGACGATGACGCCGACTTGATGTTCCGTCAACCCAGCAAATCGGAGCCCCTGCTGCAGGTAGCCGATTACGAAGGTTGCGAGCACCACGCCCAGGACACTTCCCTCCCCACCGAACATGGACACACCACCGATAACCACCAATGTGAGGGCGGGCATGAGGAGTGTGACTCCAACGTCCGGTCGTGAGGAGCCGAAGTAGGAGGTAAGCAGGATGCCCACCAAGCCGGCGGTGACTCCCATGATTGAGTACATCAACATGTTGATCTTGGTGATGTTGAGTCCTGCATACTTAGCCGCGTTGGGATTCATTCCCAAGAGGCGAACCTGGCGACCAAACGTGGTCTTGGAGATGAGGACCCAGAAAATCCCCGCCAACACCAAGAAGATCACCAGCATGTTGGGCACCGCGGGGATCAACTTCCCGATACCGATTTCGTTGAACCAGTCTGGGAGGTTTGAGATCCCTTCAAATGCGGAGACTCCACCCAGACCGGAAACCCCGAGGGCAAGTCCAGCAAAGAGAAATTGAGTACCCAGTGTGATCACCATCGGCGCTGCCCCGGTATAGACGATCAGCCCCCCGTTGATCAGGCCCGCAACCAGACCCGCAATGAGACCAGCCACCATTCCGACGACCATCGAACCGCTGAGAAGGTACGCGACACCCGTGGTGATTGCTCCGAGCGAGACAATCGATCCAAATGAAATATCGATGCCGCCCGACAGCATGATCATCGCCAACGGCAGAGCTAGCATGCCCGCCGCGACAAAGTCTGATGATGATGAGAGCAGTCGAATCGGGTCAAGGAACCTCGGGTTAATTGCCCCGAAGATGAGGATTTCAACGATGATTACCAACGCTAGGGATGTCTCCCATTTGGGTAGCGACTTCAAGAATCTCATCGGGTTCCTCCAACACTTGCTGACAACATCTCTGGCTTATCGGTGGGTTGGTTCAGCGCCTCAGAACCCTGTCCCAAATCCGCAACCGCTGGGGGACCACCTTGATCCGTGCGGTCAAAGTCTCGGCGGTATCGTTCAGCAATCCGGCGTTGATCCATGCGGCGCCGAACAATCGCATCCGCAAACAGTGCGATTAGAAGGACCGCACCAATGACTGCGCTGGACCAGAATCCAGGAACACCCATGAACTGCATGGCCGAGGTCGCAGCCGTTATGAACAGACCACCGAACAGGGACCCAATCACGGTTCCCACACCACCGGTCAGGGCCACACCGCCGATGACCGCGGCAGCAATGGCACTCATCTCCATGCCGACCCCAGCCTGATTTGAGATAGACCCGATCTGGGCGATGAAGACAACGGCTGCGAGACCTGCAAACAGACCGGAGATTGAGAAGGCAAGAACCGTCATGAGGTCTGTGCGAATGCCGATTAGTCGAGCGCCCTCTTCGTTACCGCCAGTCGCGTAGATGTACCGTCCCCATCGAGTTCGGCCCAAGAAAACCGCAAGAAGGATGACAAGCAGTATTGCGGCAATTACGAGGGCGGGAATTCCTGCGAGCGACAGCGAACCTAGTCTCGAGAACGAGCGAGGAATGTTCTCAATCGAGTATCCCCCTGTGATTAGGAAGGAGACGCCCCTGTACACCGACATCGTTCCTAGGGTCGCGACGATGGATGGGACATGGCCATAGGTGACAATTGCACCGTTGATCGCTCCGAGGACACCACCCAACACTGCAATGAAGAGGATCACGAGCCACATGTTGGTACCTGCAACCAAGAGCTTGGCCCCGAGGATCCCCGAGAGGGCAAGGGTTGCCCCAACAGAGACATCGATATTCTTGGTGATGATCACAGGTGTCACACCTGCGGCCAAGAGAATCAGGATGACGGCGGAATTTGCCGTGCGGGAGAGGTTGTGTGGGCTGATAAAGGCAGTGTCAAAGAGGGCTACGACAACCAGCAGAAGTAGGACCCCGGAAATTGTGAGGATCTCACGCCGCTTCAAAAGCTCTTTCATTTCTGTCCTCCGTTGGTTACGTCGAAGCAGCAGTCGCGGACAGTCTCAAGACAGATTCTGTCTCCGGTTAGCTCTTCCTTAAGTTCACCGTCGCGCATCACAAGGATCCTGTCCGCGACCTCTACGATTTCCTCGAAATCTGAGGAAATAACGAGTACCGCGGTGCCCGAGGACGCCAGTTCGTTGATGAGTACGTAAAGGTCTGCGCGGGCTCCGACATCGACTCCGCGGGACGGCTCATCAAGGATCACGGTCTTGGGCGCCGATGCCAGTGCCTTGGCCAAAGAAACCTTCTGCTGGTTACCACCGGACAGCTTGCCGACCGCACGGGAGAGGGATCCTTGCTGCAGGGCGAGGCGCTGCGTGAGATCTTTGACTTTGTCCTGTTCAAGTTTGGACTTGATGAAACCGCTCGCGCTGACGCTACCCAAGACAGTCGAGGTCGTGTTGTGGACGATGTCCCCCAGAAGAAACACGCCGTTGGCGTGACGGTCCTCGGGAACATAAGCGATTCCAATGCCTGTTGAGGCCGCCGGAGACCGGTGCGAGTAATCGACACCGTCAAGCAGGACCTTGCCGCTGCCATCGCGAATCCCGTAGACCGTTTCGACGAGCTCGGTCCTTCCCGAACCCACAACTCCCGCGATTCCGACGATCTCACCCGGGTAAACCTCAAATGAGACGTCGTTGAAACCCTGGCCGGTTAGCTTGTCTACTTTCAGCGTGGGGACCTCGACCTCAAAGGACTTGTCCCCCTTTGTACGTGCAGCAACCTGTACGGCATTAGGCACCATTTCCTGCACAACTTCGGCCACAGAAGTATCTGAGACCCGGGAGTTGAAGACCATGTTCCCATCGCGCAAGACGGTGACGCAGTTACATAGGTCAAAGATCTCGTTCATCCGGTGCGTGATGTAGAAGATGCCAACCCCGTCAGCGGCGAGAGCGCGAAGACGCTCGAAGAGCGAATCAACCTCTCGAGCAGTCAGGGAAGATGTTGGTTCATCAACGATCAGCACTCTGGCATCCCTGAGCATTCCACGAACAATCTCAACTAGCTGCTGGTCAGAAATAGACAGGTCACCAGCGGGAGCATTGAGGTTGATGTGCGGTGCAAGCGACTTCACAACCTCACGAATTCGACTGGTTGGCACATTGAGGCCGGTAAGCGATAGCGAAATGTTCTCTTTGACAGAGAGGCTCGGAAACAGCTTCGGTTCCTGGGGAACCATGTAGATGCCGTTCTCGTGAGCCGACCGTGGAGAGAGACGCCTAAGCTCTTTTCCATTGATAACAACAGAACCTGAGTCTGGAGTCACCACTCCGGTTAGGACCTTCATGAGAGTCGATTTGCCGGCGCCGTTGCCACCGGCCAGGGCGTGGATTTCGCCGGCGCGCAGGTTTAGTGACACACCTTTGAGAACGGGTATTCCGCCATATGACTTCCAAACGTCTGAGACAGATGCCAAGTATTCTGTCTCTTCATGTTGGTCAACACTGTCAAGCATGAAGGCTTTCCTTTCACCATCCACCGCTTCGTGAACGTATGCGCAGGCTTTGCGCATACGTTCAGTATGGACAGCTGATGCTCCTTCGTCAAGGCCGGGGCGGCTTGGCGCAGCTTCGTTACCGTCTTGTTACCAACAGGTGTCACCTGCGGTGTTCGACGATCCAGGGGTGCCCCGCTACGCCCCGCGAGATCGCTCAACTCCGCCAGTTTCGGCGCAATAACGATGTTATCTAGCGGAGTTAAGCGATCTCGCGAAATGGCGACGGCTAGAGCGTGGCAGCAGCACGGCAGAGTCCCGGATGCTGGCTGACCGACTGTTTGGCGTCGACGGGTTGTTGTTTGCTTGCTGTTGAGGTTGGCGCCGGCGCTACCCCGTGTCATAACGGTGCGGGTTATGCCTTACGGAGCGGGTTTGGCTTGCATAACGGTGTGATTCGAGGAGAAACTGAACCAAACTCGCACCGTACGGCATAACTCGCACCGTTACCGTCTTGCCCTAGATCGCCCTCACCTGCGGCGCTCTTGGATTTGGCCGCCGCACACGACTCCATGTGCGGCGTGGGCGCGGCAGGAGAGCAGGATCGCGGGCGGCGGGAGCAAAAAACCCCGGAACTTCAACAGTTCCGGGGTTCTCCTTACCGCTAGTGGCGGAGAGTAAGGGATTCGAACCCTTGGTGCCATTGCTGACACATTGGTTTTCAAGACCAACACCTTCGGCCACTCGGTCAACTCTCCAGCGCTTCATTGTAACTAGGTGGGCCCAGAAGTGAAAACTGAGAGCCCGCCTGGGTCGAACTGGCGGAGAGTAAGGGATTCGAACCCTACTCCCCCCAAGAGAAGATTGACCTCTGCCCACGTCCGCCCTTGCCACGCCTGTTTTGCGGGCGCCGCGGCGCCCCCTCGGGATGATCCAAAAGCCCACGCGACAACGCAGCCCCGAGCGGAGGCCACATCGGAACACGGCCAATCAAGAAGGCCTGGATCGTGTGATAAATGTCAGGGCGGGCTGAAATCGTGCCCTCCATCGGCTCGTTGTCCTCATTGAGGGCACGCGCGATCACGCCCGGCTCCAACATCATGTAGTCATTGAGGTAGTCAATCCACGAGTGGTAGGAGTGCTCATAGGCTTCAACGTGCCCCGCATGGCCCCCGTCATCCAAGGTTGCCCGCCGCAGTGCCACCGTCGCGCATATCCCCTCACAAAGGACCCACTGCAAACGCTCGGTAAGAACCGGGTTCCCTTCAAAGTCTGTCGTGTGCACAAATCCCGGTTTGCCATTACGCCGCCAACCGTCCTTACGCGCACGCTCAAACAGTTCGATTGAGCCCTGACCCAAGTAGGCTGGCTCCTTCAGACCCTCTTCTCGCAACGCCCCGCGCAGTTGCACACCGAGCCGCGCCAGCTCCATCCCGTGACCAATCACAAATCCGTAAGGGTAGTGCGGCACATTTGGATCATCCTTGTTGAAATCAAGGAGAGGCCGCCAGTCGGCGTCGTGATGCTCCGGGACGCGCCACGAGTAATGACTGGCCTCCCGGTAAGCGAAGCCCAACATTCTCTCAGCGCGTTGAATCCACTCAATGTCCTGTACGGCCTCGGACGCAGCCAAGTACGCCTCCACCGTGTGCATGAGAGAGTTCATGCCCCGGTACGGTTCACAAACTGACCAATCCCGACTGTAACGGTCTGCTACCAGCCCATTTTCTTCGTCATACCAGTGGAGCAATTGGTCGGCGAGGGCGTCCTGCAGCAGCTCGTGGGCCCCGGGTCGGTTGGCATTCGTGGCTGTTGCTGCCGCGAGAATCAGAAACGCGTGAGCATACTGCCACTTGGAGTCACCGGCGTCAGACCAGGGAACACCATGTCCGTCCTCGTTCGGATCGTGGTCGATGGCGGTAAACCACCCGCCATACTCACGGTCGCGGAAGTATGTTTGCAGGCAGCGTACCCCGTGGTCAGCGTAGCGACGACACCCAGGGATTCCCATCAGGACACCCAGCGAAAAAGCGAAGGTCATTCGCGCCGTAATGGCAAGGTCAATAGGTTTGTCGAGGTCGAGGTGCCCATCGGGTCGGAAGTACCCAAATCCAGTCGGCGCCCATGCTGCGCGCCCTCTTTCCAAGAGGTCCTGAAGTTGCCTGGAAAGCCACCGATTGTGCTCAACCGACTCTAACCAACCCATGTTTTCCACCTTTGGCTACATAGAACGAGGCAGCGCCTGAGGCGCCCGACCCATCATATCGCCCCAGACGGTCTACCCCTGAGTCTTAATACCTCTCTAGGAGGGCGTCGAGGACGGCGGCGGCACCATCGTGGTCAACTGCGCCGGTGGTTGTGTTCGCTGCGGCAATAATGTCAGGAGTTGCAGTTCCCATGGCAACACCGTGCGCAGCCCACTCAAGCATTGCAATGTCGTTGGTCCCATCCCCGATTGCGATTGTTCCGCGCCGGTCGATGCCGAGGTCGGAAACCAGCGTTTCCAGCCCCTTCGCCTTTGTTGTTCCGTGGGCTGTGAGATCAGCCCAGGATGTCCACCCAATGGCACACTCAACAGAGGACAGATCAACGGAAGTGAGAGCGTCCTCGAACTCGACCCTGGTCAACCAGGGTGCGCGCACCACCATGCGCAATGTGGGGAAGGAAAGCAGCTCCTCAAGCTCATGCAGGTCTTCCACCGACGCTAACTCCCCCGGCGGGAAGTACTGGTTGACACGCATGCGCTCGTCACCACCGTCAGCGCCAAGGATGGTCCCGGGAATCACCCCGAGGACCGCTTGAACTGCAGCGCGGGGATCAAAGTACGTCTCACTCAACTTCTCATAGACGTGGCGGCCGTCCTGGGCCCTCTCCCAGCGGACGATCTGTGCACCATTCGAAGAAACGGAGAAACCGGAGGGGAGTTCCAGCTCCTGGAAGACCGGGCGTGTTGCCGCAACCCCGCGTCCGGTGGCGATGACGACGTTGATGCCTGCCTCAATGGAGCTCGCAACTGTGCGTCGCACGTTCTCAGACGCGCCGTTCGCCGTCACGAGCGTCCCGTCAACGTCAAGAGCCACAAGCACCTTGGAGGGGTCATCGGGCAAGTCCGCGGGCAGAGCCTCTCGCGCGTGGTCTACCTGTTCTTCATATGGAAGCGAGGGCGCATCGTGAGGCGGCGGCGTAATCAGTGTTTGCAAGTGGCGTTTACCTTTGACCGGGAGTCATTACTTCGAGGCCGCCCAGGTAGGGACGCAGGGCAGCGGGTACGTTGACCGACCCGTCCTCGTTCTGGTGATTCTCAAGCATTGCAACCAGCCAACGAGTCGTGGCAAGCGTTCCATTCAGCGTGGCAACGGGGCCAATGCCGTCCTCCGTGCGCTGACGCACCGAGAGGCGGCGCGCCTGGAAGGTGGTGCAGTTCGAGGTCGAAGTGACTTCCATCCACCGCTCCTGGGTCGGAAGCCACGCCTCACAGTCAAACTTACGAGCCGCAGATGAGCCGAGGTCGCCCGTGGCAGTGTCTATAACCCTGTAGGGAAGCTCTACCTTTGCGAGCATCTCCTCTTCCATCGAGAGCAGCCTCTGGTGTTCCTCGGCAGCGTCTGCCGGGTCACAGAAAGAGAACATTTCAACCTTGTTAAACTGGTGGACCCTAATGATGCCGCGGGTGTCACGTCCCGCTGCGCCTGCTTCTCTGCGGTAGCAGGTTGACCACCCGGCGTAACGCAGGGGTCCGTTGCTAAGGTCAAGAATCTCCCCTTCGTGGTAGCCCGCAAGCGCAACTTCGGAGGTGCCCACCAGGTAGAGGTCATCGGCAGGCAGATAGTAGATCTCATCCGCATGCTCGCCGAGGAACCCGGTTCCACGCATAATTTCGGGCTTCACAAGGGTGGGTGTTATCTGCAGGGTGAACCCGGCCTTGGTTGCTTGGTCTGCGGCCATTGAAAGGAGCGCCAACTCAAGGCGAGCCCCGATACCACTGAGATAGTAGAAGCGCGCCCCGGATACTTTGGCGCCACGCTTGACGTCAATCGCACCAAGGCCCTCACCAAGTTCCAGGTGGTCTTTGGGGGCGTACCCATCCTTCTCAAAGTCCCTTGGCGTGGGACCCTCGTGACGGAGAACCACAAAGTCGTCCGGACCGCCAATGGGTGCTTCTTGCTCCACAACGTTTGACAGGAGCATGGAGATCCGCGTGACCTCGGCATCGGCCTCGTCTGCTTTCTCTTTGGCTTCCGCCACTTTCGCCGACAGCTCACGCGCCGCTGCCAGGGTCGCCTGCCGATCCTCGGGAGCCGCGTTACCAATACTTCGAGATACGGTCTTGTGTTCAGCCCGCAGCGACTCATGGTCTTGGAGCGCACCCCTGCGCTTCTCATCTGCGACAATCAGCGCGTCCACCAGGTCCGGGTCTTCACCACGGGCTTCCTGGGATGCGCGGACTCTGTCTGGATCTTCACGAAGCAAACGCATATCAATCATGATCCCATCGTAGCGGTGCAACGCCGAGTGCCCACTGTCGGGCCAAGTTCACGTCCTGGGCTACTCTTGGATGCATGTCGAGCAGCGAGATTTTGTGGGCTTCACTGTCCCTTGGGGCAATTGTTGTTGTCGCCGTGCTCGCACTTGTCTTCGTACTGGTTTCGCACCGTAAGCAACGTGACATAACGGTCGAGGACGAGACCGGTTTGTTACCGGTTGATCCCGGCGCGACGGGTGAGGTGTGGGTGGTTGCGAACCCGACCAAACCATCCGACTATGACGCACTTCGTATCCAAATTAACGCCGAGGTCGTTCGGGCCACAGGCAGGCCCGCCAGGTGGATTGAAACGACGGTTGAGGACCCTGGAACCGGGCAGACCATTGAGGCATTGCGCCACAAACCCGCACTTGTGATCGCGGCGGGGGGTGACGGCACGGTACGCGCGGTCGCCGCGGGCATGGCTCACTCTAGGGTTCCGATGGCCCTGCTACCGATCGGCACGGGAAACCTTCTGGCGCGGAACCTGGGATTGCCACTATCCCCCAAGGGTGCAATCCGTGTTGCGCTGACCCCGGTCAGTCGGCGCGTTGATCTTGCTTGGTTGAGTGTTGACCGAGTCCAGGTGAAGTCTGAACTTCCAGCCGAAGGTCGCCTGTTGAAGCAGGCTCAGGCCGAGGACGTTCGCGCTCTTCCGGAGGGCGTGCGCGAGCCAGCTGAAACCGAATACGCCTACCTTGTTATCGCAGGGGTGGGGTTTGACGGTGAGACGATGGCCAATACCACCCCGGAGCTGAAGAAGAAGGTGGGGTGGTCTGCATACGTTCTCACTGCCTTGTCTGCACTGCGAATAGAACGCATGAAGGCAACAGTCACAGTCCTGCGGACAGAAGATGACCCCATTAATGGCACGCCGGACCTGTTCCACGCGATTCCAATCCCCCAGTCTGTTCGGGACGCTGTGCGGGCTTCCAGCGTTCTGGCAGCCCCCACGGGGCCCTCAACGGGCACGGACACAACGAGCGAGTTTGACATGACGGCGCTCCGTGCCAGAACTGTCCTCTTCGCCAACTGCGGGGAGCTTCCATTCGCTCAGTTGGCTCCATCGGCGCTGATCGATGACGGACAGCTGGACGTTATCGCCATTGACACCCAGGTGGGCCTGCTGGGGTGGGCGTACCTGTCGGTGAAGATCTTCGGCAACCAGGCGGGGCTGCACCCCATCAACGTCAAGAATGATCTTGCGAAGATTCAGTTCCGTCAAACCCCTGCCGCGCGTGTTGACATCTCCAAGCCGTACCCAGTTCAGGTGGATGGTGATCCTGTTGGGACGGCCCGCACGGTTACCAGCCGCTCCGACAAGGATGCACTGCTAGTCCGCGTCCCTTCGGGTACCCCGGGGGCGATCCCCGAGTGGGATCGGCGGATCTGAGGTTAAGCGCCCAGCCTCGCGATTGACTCCACCCAGTTGCGAGCCTCCACAAAGTCCGAGTCCTTGGTTCCGCGCTGAATCTCTGCCCGAATACCATCCACCCGCGGATAGGAGCCAAGGAACTGCACCTTCGGGCAAGTTCGGTGCAAACCAACCAGTGCTGCCTGGACCCGCTCTTCACGCACATGTCCAGCAATATCAATGGAAAAGGCGTAGTGACCTAGGCCGTCACCAGCGGGACGCGACTCAATGCGGGAAAGGTTGACTCCGCGCACACTGAACTGTTCCAGCATCATCAGCAGCGCACCGGCCTCGTCTGACGGAAGGCTGACCTGGATCGTTGTCTTATCTGCGCCGGTGGCGGGCGGGACATTTCCAGACCGGGCGGCCATGATGAACCTGGTTACCGCGCCCGGGTTGTCCGCGACATCGCTGACAAGTGGGACCAGCCCGTACCTCTCTACCGACGGGGCATTGCAGAGGACTGCATCAAAGGGGCGTTCTGCTTCCTCGCTTGCGAACGACCCAAGCAGCTCAGCCGCCGCGGCAGTGGAAGTGGTGGGAACGTGCACGACCTCGGGAAGGTTTGTTTCCGCCCAGCGTCGGCACTGAGCCCACGCATGCGGGTGGGTGCCGACACTGCGAACGTCATCGAGCCGCGTCCCTGGGAGCGCTGCAAGCACAAAGCGAACAGGGACAATCATCTCGGCAACAATGTGCAGATCCTCGCCGCGAGAGAGGGTGTCGATTGTTGCGTTGACGCCGCCTTCAATCGAGTTTTCGATCGGGACCACCGCGCGGTCCGCCACCCCGTTTCGTACCGCTTCAAGCGCCTGGGGGGCGGAAGCTGCTGGGATTAGCTCCGCTCCTGCCGGGGCTATCTGCCACACTGCCTGCTCGGTGAATGTGCCAAAAGGACCCAGGAAGGCAATCCGTAAGCGTCCACCAAGAGGTGGTGGACCCGGAATGTTCGTCACCGTTGTCGCCTGCTGAGTCATACGTCCTCTTTACTACCTAGTTCGGCCTTGCGCGCCCTCAGTCGCAAGCCGTGATCTTGTACAGCCGGGCGCCTCCGCCCTCGGCCACCAACTCAAACCCCTCAGAAGTGTCCACGCCGTACAGTCCCGGCATGCGGTCTGACCGCATTGTCCCGTAGTATGCACCGTCCGGGTTAGAGATGAAGTGGGTAATTCCAGCGGCGCGCACAGCCTCGCACACCTGGGGATCTTCGTTTATTCTGTCGAAGTTCTCCGTGATCATCTCTTGCGTCTCAGCATCGGAGTTCATCAGCGACAACTGTGGGAAGTAGGCCCAACGCTGGCCTATCACCTGCGAATACATGGCGCCGGCCTGGGGGTCACCCAGAACTACCGCGTCCTCGGGTAGTAAGTCCGGAAGTGCCGCCATCATGTCGAGGACGCCCTGATTGGCCATCCCCGACCTACCCAAGCTGCTCGCATCGAGCACCGAGCGTGCTGCGCCAATGCGCGCATCAATAGCCCCGACCCCACTGGCAACGACCAGCACACCGCCCAGAGCCACCGAGATCCACCGCTCTTGCGCGGCACTCCCCCGCGCCATGCTCATATTCCACCAGTTGACGCACCACACGGCCAGCCAACCGAAACCTATCGCCACCAGGGGGACGAGGGCGAGAGACATTGCCTCCATGACGCGCCGACCGTCAACAAACCAGGGGCCGACTATCCATTTACGGATGGGCCAATCCGGACCGTAGGCAAAGAAAACAAAAGTGGCGAAAAGCAGGTAGGACCAGACGGGCCATGCCACCGGCTTCAACCCTCCCGGCCACGGCACCCAGGCCGCCCGCCTGTAGCGTCCAAGCATGACTCGGAGTATCCCGGCAACGAGCAGTGCTGAGATGACGACGTTGAAAGCCATCAACCCAAATGTCAGGTTGAACGGTGGGTTGGGAACCAGCGCCTGGGAAATTCCTCTCGAAATATCGACGCCATAGCGGGGGTAGTTGCGCATCGACTCAACCTCTGGCGTCAACTGCACCCACACGAAGGCCACCACGCCTAACACTGCGGAAGCGACGCTCCCCAGAATAAGGCCCGGACGGTGCTGCCGCACCCCACACGCAATGAGGCGCCAAGCTCCAGCAAGAAGTGCGGGAAGCAACAGGAACAGAAGGTTGAACGCGTAGACCTGGTGGGCTTGGATGCCACCAAGAATAGCCAGGAGAGAAACGGCCAAGAGTAAACCAAATGTGGACCAGGACTCGCTGCGTAGGGGCAGAACGGACCGGACGTCCCCCGCGGAGGACGGCACGCGCAGGATACCCATCAGCGATCTGCCCAACAGGACAACAACTGTCGCCCCACCTGGGAGGAGTGCCACCGACATGGCGTTAGGCCACTGCGAGTAGGCAGTCAGAGCATCGGCAGGCATTGATGGGAGGAGGCCCGCAATAACTGCGGCGGCCAGTGCCGCGCGGCGACTGGGATAGAGGGTGTAGGTATAGACGGCCGCACCAACAACCCACACCGCCATCAAGGCAAGACTTGAAGCGTTGGCAGTCTGAACTGTTGTCTCAGGGGTGGCAAACAGCGAAGTGAAGGCGTGCCACCCGATCGGATAGCCGTAGTTGGTTTCCCCGCCGTAGTTGTGTGCCAAGCCGTTACCTGGCGCCCCAATACCAAGCTTAGTTATCCCCCAAACACCATTGAGGTGAAATGAGGGATCCCACTGCTGGACCGGGTTGCTCGGGGGTGCCACCACCATTGTGGGAAGGGCCGCTAGCAGCCAACCCACAGCTGCGGCACCCACAAAACCGACAGACCAGAACCGCATGCGGTAGCGAGGACGTCCCACGCTGATGACTCTGCTTCTGGTGAGGAAAAGTCCGGCTCCCGCTGCCCCGATCACCACGAGTACCGGGAAGACCCTTGCCCCAGACCAGAACCAGCCAAGAGTCTCGTAAAGGATCGAGATGGGGAGGATCAACCCCGCAGTAGCAGCCGGAGCCGCGGCAAATGCGGCAGCGGCAGGGACGCGAGCAAGCCTCAACCAGAAGTAGCTGGTCCCCACCCACACCGCGACCATTGCAGCCGCCAGACCAATCCACGGCAACCACGCAAGGAACTGCGTCACTTGGAAGTGTCATCCCCCGGCGTCGTCACAACTTCGGTTGCGACAATGCCACTGGCCACTACTTCGTCCTCGTCCGCGTCGGCAACGGCCTCGCCAGCTTTAGCTACAGCAGCAATCTTGGCCTTACGTTTGTTGAGGACAATCTCAACCACCATCGGCATTACTGAGACGAGGACGATCAGAATGACAATGACCTCAAGGTTCTCATGCACAAACGGCACGCCACCCAGTGCTGCACCTGCCCAGGTGACGCCAACACCCCAAATGAGCGCGCCAAGCATGTTGTAGCCAACGAACTTGCGGTAAGGGTATTCGGCAATCCCCGCAACCAGCGGCACAAACGTCCGCACGAACGGAACGAAACGTCCGATGACGAGGGCGCGCCCCCCGTACTTGTTGAAGAAATGCTCTGCCTGGTCCACATACTCCGTCTTCAGGAAGCGTGCGTCATCCTTAAAGAGGGCGCGACCGAATTTCTTGCCAAGGAAGTAGCCCACCTGGGAGCCAAGGAAAGCCGCAAGAAGGATCACCCCGATCATCACCCACATGTTGATGCCCAACTGGGAGTGCAAGAGCCCTGCGGAGAAGATCAGAGAGTCGCCGGGCAGCACAGGAAAGAGCACACCCGACTCAATGAAGACGATCACCGCGACACCCAGCAATACCCAGGGCCCCATCGCAATCAGCAGGGAGGTGGGATCGCTAAACCAACCCACAACAGTGTCGAGCCATGAGCCCCCTGTGGAAGGGAGAAGCGGCAGTGCCGCGTGCACAACGTGCGCATCGACAGTGGATACAGCTTGGACCAGTGCGGTCTCCATGAATACCTCATTTTCGAACGGGGTCTACAGACAACGATCCTATTGGAGGTCGCGGAGTCCACCTATGAAGTGCGTCCAATCTCAAATTCTCTGCGGGACGGTTACGCGAACCTCCGGCGACCCCTCGTTAGACTGACCCCATGTCGGAAGAATCGGAAGTGGATGATGCTCGCGGTGAGCCCACCTCTGTCCAAGACGTTTCCGACGGACGAATCGCCCAATCCCGGCTGGACCATCCCGTCTTTGTCTCCGACTCAATCCCCGGGCGTCAACGCCGCCTTGAGGACGGACTAGAAGCTATCCTCTCCCTGGCCGGAGTTGGGTTGGTTCTACTACTGGGCGTCTATGCACAGTCGACAACGCAGGGCGTTGAAGAAGATGTCCGCGCCGCCCTCGCCCAAGTGATTCGCCAGATCCTCTTCCTTCCACTCAGCCTGCTTGAAGGCATTTTTGTCATTACCGTCCCCATCGCGCTCATCATTTATTTGCTGCGCCGCGGGGACTACACGACAATCCTCTACACCGTCCTCACCGGCATCGCATCCGCTCTCTGCGGGTGGGGAATACTCCTAGCCCTTCCCCACCTGCCGGAAGCAATCACCGCCAGTCTGGTCGTCACTACACCCACCGGTACGCTCAATTCTGTCAACGTTGTTTTCATGGTTATTACTGCCATGGCGACAACTGCGGGAACGACCTCGGCGTCCAAGAGCGTCAGCTTCACGTGGATCGGCATCTGGGTCCTACTGCTTGTCTCACTGATTCGCGGAACTGCAACACTTCCCGGCATTTTGGTCACCGTTCTCCTTGGACGAGCCTTCGGTTGTTTTACCCGGTGGATTGGTGGATTCAACGACTCTCGCGCGCTGCCCGCCGACCTGGTGGATGCGGCAATCACCGTAGGGATCAACCCCTCCAGATTCGTGCGGATCGATGTCCCCACGGACCACCAACCGCTGGAGACTTGGGAAGTTTCGGAAAGTGATGAGACCCCGGACTACCGCCTCGGCATGATCAATCCGCCACTGGTGACAACCCCGGTCTCTGAGTCCGAGGGCGAATTCATTGTCACCCCCCAGTACGCCCGCGATTCGGACAGGCAATACCAGATGTGGGACGAGGATGGACGCATCCTGGACGTCCACGTCCTCGACCCTGATGCGGGCCTTCTGTCGCTAGCGTCTGACCTGTGGTCAAACATTCGTGTGCGCGGCACCGAACGTCTCATCAGTCCCGCCATCAAGATCAACGCTCAAAGGGAAATGCTGGCGGCCGGCATGGTCAAGGATGCCGGGGTGAGGACGCCCAGGCCGCTCGCCCTGTCCGACGCGGGCACCTCTGTTGCGGTTTTTTGGGAGCCACTGCCCCCGACCATCCCCCTGTTACGGCTGCGCGATGAGGGATACGACATCAGCGACGACACTCTGGATCAAGCGTGGAGCCAGCTCAAGGCGGCGCATGCCCGCGATATTTGCCACCGCAACCTGGATGTTGACGCGCTCACCTTGGATCAGGACTTCAACCTGTGGATGCTCAACTGGAACCAGTCGGACATGGGCTCCAATGACATTTCTCAGCGGATTGACTGCGCACAAATGCTGGTCCACCTGGCTCTGGCAACTTCAATAGACCGCGCCATCGCATCCGCACAACGCGAGATTGGGACCCCGGAGTTACTTGCCACCGCGCTTGTGCTTCAGTCCGTCGTCCTGCCAGCCGGGTTACGAACCAGAGCTCGCAAGGACAAGATCATTGACAGCCTGCGGGATCGCCTCTCAGAGATCACCCCGGCCTCGCCGGTTTCCGAGCCGATCAAGCTGCAGCGTTTCTCCCCGCGCACTGTCATCATGGCGCTTCTTCTGGTTGTCGCCCTCGTCGCCGTCATGGGTAGTTTGAACTTCGAGGCTCTTGAGACAGCCCTGCGTGACGCCGACTACATTTGGTTGTTCATTGCCTTCGTGGTTGGTTCAGTGACCTGGGTGGGAGCTGCGATTCCCCTGGTTGCTTTCGCACCGAAGAAGATCCGGCTGTGGAATGCGACCCTCGCACAAATGGCTGCCTCTATGGTCACCGTGGTCGCACCTGCTGGCATAGGGCCGGCCGCGCTCAACATGCGCTTCCTCAATCGCGAGAAACTGTCGACCCCCGTCGCTATTGCAACCGTGACACTGGTGCAGATTTCACAGTTCGTCACCTCGGTGATTCTGCTGTTGTTGGTTGTTGTGAGCACGGGCAGTTCGGTCAGTAGCCTCAGCATTCCAACCATGACAATTGTCTGGGTGGTCGCTGCCGTTGGGACATTACTTGCAGCCGTCCTTGCATTCCCGAAGGTGAGGAAGTGGATCTGGGACAAGGTGCGCCCGTCTTGGGACCAGGTCTACCCGCAGCTTCTGTGGATTATGGGTCACCCAAGGCAACTGCTGATTGCAATCGGCGGCAACATCCTCATGAACCTGGGATACATCGGTGCATTCGGCTTGTCGCTGGCCGCCTTTGGATACTATCTGGACCCACTAACTCTGGCGCTGACATACCTGGTGTCGTCCACACTCGGTTCAGTCATCCCAACTCCCGGTGGTATCGGCCCGGTCGAAATGGCTTTGACCGCCGGACTGCAAGTTGCTGGTATTCCACCGGCTATCGCCCTGTCAACAGCAGTCCTCTTCCGCCTGGTTACCTTCTACGGGCGTATTCCGTTCGGTTGGATCGCGTTACGCAATATGGAGAAGAAGGGGCTTCTCTGAAGGTTTGAGGCGGGTAGTTGGCGACACACGGGGCGCGCCAACCTGTCATCACGGGTCGCGCTGGTCATCGACCTCGATCGCATTGCCAATATCGATCTTCATCTGCTCTGTGACCCACGCGGTTTCCCCAAGCCGCCCCAGCGCGACGGGACCATCAAATCCGAGGACGCTCATCCAAATGTCAACCAGCTCGCGATGGTATGTATGACCGTGACCCGCAGGGGCCGTACCCGCAACAGGAAGATCAGCAACCAGTTGAAGATAGGTTGCAATCGGAGTGAAGTGCATGTCTGGCACATCCAAACCCGCTCGCTCACGAATCCAGTCCGGCTCTTTGAAGACCAGGTCGGAAGAGAACCACACAACCGGGTCTGAAGCGTGTTGCGCAAACACCGCTCTCGGGAAAAGCCAGGGCCCCAACTCCCTACCGTAGCGGTCCCGCGTTAACTGCTCCGGGTTGTTGACGAAGCGAATATGAGATCCATTTTCAAACACCGGGGCAACCTCCGGAGACCCCTTGTGTCGGGATTTTGTGAGCTGCCGCAATAGTTTCGAGGCCTGGGGAGAACCTGTCCAGATCGCTCCGTCAACACGCTCAGTCAGGTCATGGGCGTCGGCGAAAAGGTCTTGTGAGCCGTATGCGCCAAGGGACTCTCCACCGACAATAACCAGTGGACGCTCATCCTCCGGTAGTGTCGCAACCCGCTGCGCGACCTTCTCAAAAAGCAAAGTCCCGGCCTTCACGCACACCGATAGGTCTGAAACCATCAGGGCAGCTGAGAAAAGGTATGAGTACTGCATGGTCACCACAGCGCAGTTGCCGCGAGTCAGGTACTCCATTGGCTGCACCAGCCACTCATCCACCCAACCGGATCCGGTCGCCGTGTTGACCAGGATTAGGGAGCGTTTGAATCCACCGGCACGCTCAAGGTCTGCTACCGCAAGATCCGCAAGCTCATCTAGGTTGGTATCGGCGGTAGGCATTCCCGCATAGATACGGATCGGCTCCATCGCGGGAAGACCTGTGACGTCCTCGATCATTTCGGCACTGGGGCCCTTGCCGATGAACTTCCTCCCCTGGCCGCCGATTGTCTCCCATGGGACTAGGGATTGCTTAGACCCTGACCTTTCCGGGACCTCGGGGCGGGCATATCCGTCGGCACTGGTCGTATTCAGCGCTGCCGCCTTGCGTGCGAAGATCGCCATCACGGAGCGGAAAACAACCCTGTTGGAGATGAATAGGACCAGTGCAATCACGGCCACTAGCGCTATCGCAAGAGCAAAGGGGCGGTAAATCCAGTTGGCAAGGAAGGAGACGATGAGGTTGAAGATTCCCCGCAACAGGCCGACCACGGTCAGCACCGCCGCAAACATGACGAAGCTCGCGGCCAGGCCAATCAGGTACTCCACCAGGTTGACCTGCTTCATCTCCTGGAGCGCAGCCGCCTTCTTGCTGGCCCAGAACGACTGCCAAATCGACCTCATTGTCCACAGCGTCACCGCGGCCACCAGCAGATAGGTTCCAGTTTGGGTGACGCTTTCGGGCGCCGAAATAGAGACATCCAGTGCTCTCAGCAGAGCTGCGCCCCCCTCTTGGAGAGCCCATCCCAAAACGTAGCCCAAACCCATGAGGATTCCGGAAACAAACGCATGCCACCACCAGCGGCGGGGCAGGACGGACGGGGTCACGGAGATTGCGTAGAAGACCATCGTGAACAGAACGCCGAAAAGCGATGGCTCAGCCATGTCTGCTAGCACCCCCAGTTCGTGTCGTGTACCCCGGTGCAGAACACAACGCGCTGATCCTGCCAGATCACGGTACCGCCCCGCGTGATTTAGAGGCAAAATCAGTACATGAGTAACAGGCTGCCCCACCCCGACCCACTGCCCCCACTATTCCAGGAAGTTGCGCCCAACCTGGCCATTCCTGATCCGTTTGCTGCACCATCGTTACGGTGGGGAATCCTTGGGGCCGGTGGTATTGCACGCACCTTTGCCCGGGATGTCCCCAAATACTCAAACCAACAGGTCGTCGCGATTGGTTCCCGCGAGCTCTCACGCGCCCAAGCGTTCGCTACCGAAATGGGACTGCAGCAAGTTGGCACCTACGGACGCTACGAAGAGCTGGTGCAAGCAGACGACATCGACGTCATCTACATCGCCACGCCGCACATGCGCCACCGCGACGATGCCCTCCTGGCGTTGAATGCGGGCAAGCCCGTCCTCGTCGAAAAAGCATTTGCGACTTCGATAGACCAGGTCAATGAAATGTTTGATACCTCCGAAGCCAAAGGCCTCTTTGCGATGGAGGGGATGTGGTCGCGACACCTGCCGCACTACCACTTCATCCGCGCCGCAATTGCATCAGGGCGTCTGGGACGCCTGGTTGGAGTTTCTGCAGACCACGGGCAGCGTCTAACCCACATCGCTCGGATGACGGACCCCAACCTGGCAGGTGGAGCCATGTTAGACCTCGGCGTCTACCCAATCTCACTGGTTCAGATGACGCTGGGAAAGCCGACCGAACAGGTCGCACTGGGGCGCCTCTCTGACCTGGGCGTTGATCTGGGTGACGTTGTGATTGGGAAGCACGAGGGCGGACTGTCTGTGGCCACATGCCAGATGGATGGCGCGACCTCGATGCACGCCATCCTCACGTTTGAGGCCGGGACGATCGAACTTGCCAAGAACTTCTATGGGCCAACGAAGGTGAGGTTGACCGTGTTCGACCTCGACCCCGCCACTGGTGCAGCCGTGTCAGTGCACAAGCAGAAGTGGGATGCATGCGTTCCCGGTGGATTTCAGTACGAGGCCGCAGAGGCTGCTCACAGAATCACGGCGGGAGATCTAGAGTCCCCTGTTGTCCCCTGGTCGGCGACCCGCGAGGTTCAAGAGATGATGGATGACGCACTGGCGCAGGTTGGGGTGCGGTACCCGCGGTTCTAGCGGGCTAGGCCCGTGCCGTCGCCACAATTCCGCCCCAACGTATATATTTCGGTACGGGCTAGGCTGGCGTGGGCGGGGAGCCTACCGAGCCAAGACCCTGTACGGCACCTCTATGTGGCCTTCTTCCAAACTCTTCCCACTACCATCCGAAGTCTCAAGAGACTGAGATCCTCGTGACCCGGCGTTCGCAAGCAAGTCGAGAATCTTGTTCGACGCAATATCTGCAGCCGGATCAACGGTGTCAAATGCCGGATACGAATACTGCCCCTCTTCGATGTTGTCAAAGCCGATGACACAGACGTCATCCGGAACAGAGATTCCCGAGGTAGAAAGGGTGTGGATGGCGCCGAAGGCCATGGAGTCGCTGAAGCAGAATAGGCCGTCAAACTGAACTCCCGAGTCGATCAGTCTACGGACAGCCTGTGAGCCTTCAGCCCGATTGAAACGCTCCACAAACCCCAACATCGTCGGTTCAAAAGCGATTCCAGCCTGATCTAGAGCTTCCCGGTAGCCCGAGAGTCGCAGCCTCGAGGTCGCCTGCGTCTGGTCAATTTGGCAACCGATGGCCGCGATACGCCTGCAGCCTTTCGAGATGAGATGAGCAGTTGCGGCCCTAGCTGCTGCAACGTTGTCTATCCCAACATGCGGCACTCCTTCGCCCAGAAGCGCTTCACCATACTCGCCAATGAGGACGAGAGGCGCGTTCGACCTGCGTACCCTGAGGTCTGCTGCAGTCAGTTCAAGCGGCGATAAAACAATGCCGTCCAAACCGGGAAGTGAATGACCTTCAATCGCCGCGCATTCGCGATCACGATTCCCATCACTCTGACTGACAAGGACAGTCAGCCCGCGAGATTGCGCAGCAGCCACGAAGCTGGACGCAAATTCCGCGAAGTACGGTTCACGTAGGTTTGGCACGACTAGGGCGATCATGCCCGACGTACCGCTCCTCAATTGCCGAGCCGCAAAGTTGGGGTGATAGCCGAGCTCTTCAATCGCCGCAAGCACTGCATTCCGTACAGGCTCGCTTACCCAACCCTGCGAGTTAACTACATTGGAAACGGTCTTCGGGCTGACGCCAACTTTGGCAGCCACATCACGTAGCGTAACTCTGTGTGAACGCTGAACTTTAACCATTTTTGCAGAGCTCCTTCCGTATCGCAGATTCTCATGTTAGGGTTTCGCCATCATCGTAGTTCAACGTTGAACGTAACAGACAACATATCTCAGGTTTGCGTTTCGCAAGTTAGTTCAACGTTGAACCACAAGTGGCATGTTGGGATTCCAATCATGACCCAGCAAGTTAGGAGGGGCGGCGGTGGAGCAGCTAGCACGCGGCATCAAACCGTACTTATACATAGCACCCGTTGTGCTCATTTCAGGCTTCCTGATCTACTATTTCATTGGCTTCACCGTGTTCGCCAGCCTCACAGACTGGAACGGCCTCAATCGAATGAACTTCATAGGCCTAGATAACTACAAGGAGCTGGTGAACGACAGAACCTTCTGGATTGCGCTACGTAACAACCTTGTCTTCATGGTTGCAACAATCTTCATCCAAGCCGTTCTTGGGCTCTTGGTGGCGGTCCTCTGTGCTGACCGTCTCCCAGGTTCAAACATCTTCAAAGCGATCTTCTTCTTGCCCATTTCAATGGCTCCGGCCATCGTTGCGACGGTATTCAAGTACATGCTCGAAGCCAACTACGGGACGCTCAATGAAAGCCTGAGATCCCTTGGCCTCCTCGGGGAGAACGACGTCATCACCTGGTTGGGCGCAGACCTCGGCGTTTGGTCGATTGTGGCTATCAACGTGTTCCAGTGGATGGGCTTCTCCATGATGATCTACTTTGCCGGCATCATGTCTATCCCAAAGGACCTGTACGAAGCGGCTGAACTAGATGGTGCTGGCTGGTGGAGAAGGCTGTTCAGCGTTACTATCCCATCGCTGCGAGGTGTCACAGCTACCCTAATCATCCTTGGAATCGTCGGATCGCTGAAGACATTTGACATCGTCTGGCTCACGACCGGGGGTGGGCCGGGAGTATCCACCCAGTTCTTGACCACCTTCTTGTACCAGGAACGCGCAAATCGCGAAGCCGGATACGCAAGTGCAATCGGCACTGTGCTCCTGATCCTTGCGTTTGTTCTAACACTTGCCCAAACCCTGTGGTCGAACCGCAAGAGTAGGAGGAGCTGAAATGAATAGTCGGCTGGTTGCCAATGTCGCTAAGTACATTGCTCTTATTGGTCTTGTCGTCGTCTGGCTTTACCCCATTGCCCTCGCCATCTGGAAGTCCGTAGAGGTCGGTGGGTGGAGCAACTACGGCGACGTGCTCACCCACGACACATTCAACTACTGGACCGCCATTGGCAATTCCTTCCTGCTTGCTATCAGTTCAAGCCTAATCATCATCGTCTTCGCATCACTTGGCGGATACGCCTTCTCAAAGATGAAGTTCCGCGGACGTTCATTGATCTATTCGATGCTCCTTGCCTGCCTCGCGGTTTCCATTGCATCGGTAGTCACTCCATTGTTCTCGACCATCAACAGCCTGAACCTGAGAGATACCTACATTGGCGTGATCATTCCCATGGTCGCATTCAACTCCCTCATGATGCTGATGATCATGAAGACGCACTTCGATTCGCTACCTGACGAGCTGATCGAGGCGGCACTGTTGGACGGGTGTGGATCCTTCCGAATTTACTGGCGTGTCCTGATGCCCTTATCTGGTCCAACGGTTGCAACAGTCGGCGTGCTTTCCTTCGTTTACACCTGGAATGAATATCTTCTTCCATTGCTGCTGCTAAGAGATCCAAACCTGTTCCCTGTGACAAGGGCTATCTCCCTTCTGCAGTTCGATCGAATGAGTCAGCAAGACATTTCGACCCTCTATGCAGGCCTAATCCTGATGACCATCCCCACTTTGCTGGTCTACCTATTTAGCCAGAAGTACCTACAGGCCGGAGTTACGGCAGGAGCGGTGAAGAGCTAATGCAGAAATTCGAGAACCCAGCGAGGTTTGAAGACCCTGAGCTAACCAATCCTGACCCGTTCATCTTGAGTTATCTTGGCACCTACTTCTGCTATTCCACGGATGAGGAAGGCGTCAGAGTCTCTTCTTCATTAGACCTCATCAACTGGAACTACCACGGCTTTGCCTTCACCGACCCGAAGCGGAGAGCCTTCTGGGCCCCGTGCGTGATCTATCGAAACGGCATGTTCTACATGTACGTGTCGGACAGGCCACGCAGAGCCGAAGACAGTCACGAACAGCGCCTCCGCGTGGCGACATCACCGTCTCCGCTCGGTCCATTCACCTCTCTACATACTCTGATCGACGGGAGCTTTGCGATCGACGCAGACGTTGTGTTCGACGAGGACGGCACCCCGTATATGTTCTATGCAAGCAACGAGTTCACAGGTCTGTCACTTGACAGGCCTGGAACCTCCGTGGTCGTTGACCGCATGAAGGACCTAGAGACCCTGCAAGGTGAACCAGTTCCTGTGATCGTTCCGACGTTGCCTCAAGAAGTATTCGCACACGACCGTTTTACGGATGGACGTGACTGGCACACTATCGAGGGCAGTACCTTCTTCACACATCGCGGAACTGCGTTCATGACTTACTCAGGCAACGCATACGTACGTCCCGACTACTTCATCGGATACTCAAGGGCTCAGCTGGGACCCAAACTAGAGAACCTCGTTTGGAGCAAGGCGCCCAGTGATCACATCTTTGACCCCCTGATGTGCCGTAGCGCAGAAGTGGAAGGAACCGGACACAATTCAGTCGTGGTCGCCCCCAACCTGGTCGACCTGTGGATCGTCTACCACGGCCGTAGTACGGCCGTGGAGTTTGATCACGACCTCGAGCAAAGAGTCATGCGGCTCGACAGACTCCATTTCGATGGCGACGTCTTATGGACCGACGGACCTACATCCTCTAGCATTGCGCCCCCAGCACCGCCAGGGATCGAGCTCGCTGGCCCCATTACCACTAGAGGTAGTAGCAGGGCTGATGAAATCGTCATTGCCCAGTCTGTTGGTCCCCATATCTCAGAGGTATGGGTCCACACTCAGACAGGCGACTCTGGTTCCCGGTTTGCTCTTGTCCCAATGACCCTTGGAGCAGATAACCAGTTTGCCTTGTGGTTCGATCGGGGAACTAAGACAGTGACTGCGCGCCAAACAACCAACGGTGTGTGCAGCGACATCGCCGAAGCGAAACTTCGCGACTTCGACTTCTCGTCTTGGCAGCCACTGCAGTTGGAACGCGGACTGGACCATGTGACATTACGTCGAGGGAACGAAATTCTCATTAGCGCGCACCACTCTTGGCGGACAACCAAAGCAAATGCCGCAGTCATCAGCCAGTACACGGCTACTTCTCTCGGACATTCTCGATTGACCGAGCACTTTGACTGGGATGCCTCTCAAGGGGGCGCTATCGCCTCCGTACTCAAGTCGGACACCCCCACGCAGGCTAATGCGCACGGTCTCTGGTCTGAGGCAGCAGAGCTAACGCTACTCCGGGACGAGGGAGGAAAAGACCTATCAATCGTCGCGGACTTCTGGCTCCCTGCCCAGGACTCCATTGTCCAGATCGCAGGATTTGCTGATGAGAGACAGATTGAAATCATGGCCCAGGAAGGAGCACGACAAACCGTCCGCTTTAGGGCAAACCACCAGGATCAAATCGTCATGTATCTGAAACGGAGCGCTCTGAGCGGTCTCAAATGCACTCAGAAAACGCAGTAACAAACACAAACCCAAAGAAGGAGAAACCCTTGAGAAGCACACGTAAATTTGGGGTGGCAACCGCTGGAATTATTGCAGCAATGGCCTTGAGCCTTACTGCTTGCTCCAGTGGTGGCACCTCAAGCACAGGCGGCGACACAGCGACCAGTGGAGCAGACAGTGACACCGGCAGCGAAGAAGTTGAACTCAGTTTCAGTACCTGGCTCCCGACCCAGGTTCAGTGGCCTGAACTTATCGCCGCGTTTGAAGACGAAAACCCCGGCATCAGCATCGACTTCCAGCGAGACGAAGACTACGATGCTTTCCGCACAAACCTAGACAATGAAATTCTCGCTGGGGAGACTCCAGACATATTTGGTATCCAAGCTGGGGCATCGTTCAACGACTACGCCGAGTACGCCCTACCCGTTGAGGAGTATGCGACCGATTGGATCGAGGGCGTACGCGAAGAGCCTCGCAGTGAAACTACAACACAGGATGGAGTTGAGGCTGCAGTCCCAATCTTGACGGCAGGCATGCAATTCTACCTATACAACCAGAACCTCTTCACCGAGTTGGGTCTTGATCTCCCGACGAACTATGAGGAGCTGGTGAAAGTGTCTCAGGCCGCAAACAGCGCCGGATACACCCCCTTTGCAATGGGCGCAGCAGACGCGTGGCACGACGCTGACTTCTTCGTATGGCTCTCCAATCAATATGGAAGTGGCGGGGACATTTATAAGGCTGCTGGTGGAGAAATCCCCTGGGACTCGGAATCTCTTGTCCAAGCCGCTACTGACTGGCAGAAGCTCTTTACAGACGGCGTCTTCCAACAGGGTGCTCTTACTACAACCACCTACCCTGCTGCTCGTGACGACTATTTCCTAGCTGGTAGAGCACTTGCCCTGCCGACCGGCTCTTGGCACGTGGGAATGGCCCTAGTCGGACCAGATCAGGAGCAACCCGGTAGCGCCATCGAAGACGACGAAGTTGGCATGGCAGTATTCCCCCAGATTGGCCCCAATAACGGGGGCGCCACATCAGGAGTCGACTTTGCATTGGCAATTTCCTCAGACATAGATGAGGCAAAGCTCGATGCTGCGGCAAAGTTCGTCGAGTTCATGGCTGTCGGAACTGGTCAGCAGCTGTGGGTTAACACCCTCCAGGGGTTCCCCGTTGCGGATGGCATCCAAGTTGAGGTTGCCGATGACGAGCCAGAGATTGCCAAGGAGAGCCTGAGCACGGTTGAGGACGCACTGGCAGAATCCAGGTTCCCTCGCAAACTGAACGTCTCGGGCTGGGATTCCTTGGAGCAGGACCTCGGCATCGTACTTCAAGACATCGCTGGTGGCGCTGACCCCGCCGCCACATTGGCAACATTGAATAAGTAGAGCTGAGAAACCCACAGGTATCCCAGCAACTCCAATAGAAGTGCCCTGTTTCCCACCTCATAGGTTGGGGCCAGGGCACTTCTCCGTTCCAAGCCGCATCTTGCTCTGACATCCCGGCCACGCCGCTTCCTGAGTTTCCACTTGTAGCCCGCACCCGGCGGCATTTCGTGAAATGTATACGTGGGGAACCGACGTGGCCCGGGGGTAGGCCCCCCACGCGCACATTTCGCCCCAACATATACATTTCAGCGGGGGGCGGGGCCTGGGCTGAGCGGGCGGGGCCTGGGCTGAGGGGCCGGGGTCTGGGCCGAGGGCGGGCCGAGCCGGGCCGAGGGCGGCGGCTGTGCTAGGCCCGCGCCGTCCACACCAGTGTCGTGTACGGCAACGCGAACGGGGCAATTGGGTCAAACCCCAGGTGCTCCAACAAATACCAGCGCAGGTTGTCCTGCATCTTCGCGCGACGAGCCGGGCTCGCCGCAAGGTATGACGACCGGGTGCGGGCAAGGCGCAAGCACTGCTCCACAGTCAGGCTCTGCTCCCAGCCAACCTCCGTCAGCAGCGGACGCTCAAACAACGGACCCAAATCCGGGGTGCGTTCGCGCCGCACCACATCACCGGAACGCATGATGCGGCTCAGCCTGTGCACCCAGGGGACCTCAACCGCCAACTGGTTGGCGACCAGTGCGAGGGCGCCTCCGGGGCGCAAGATCCGCGCCGCCTCAGCAGCAGCAAGCGGAATGTCAAGCCAGTGGGAACACTGCGCCCACACCACCAGGTCAGATGAGTCGGCCGCAAGCCCGGTGTCCTCGGCGGTTCCCGCAACAACCTCCAGCAGTGGGCCACCTCCGACCAAGTCCGCCCTCGCCTCCTGAGCCCAAGAGCCTTCCTGCAGCACCTCCCGCATTGCCGAGGACGGTTCAACCGCGACCGTCCTCACCCCACGCTCAACCAAACCCCGCGTGAACTGGCCTGTACCCGCCCCCACATCCACGGCGCTCCCAACCCCGTGGGCCGAGGCCGCAAGCACCGCGTCGTAGGCACCTGCCGGATAGGTGGGCCGAGTCTCTTCATACTCGACGGCTTCCGCACGCCCAACCGTGGCTGCGAACGGGTTGATGAACCCAGAGTTTCCCTCAGTCAAACTTTCGGCTGCTTTCCGCGCCTCGACTTCTTGCTTCGACGGGGTGTTTCCTTGCGCTGGCCCTCCAGGTCTCGCAGCGCCTGCCCCAGCACGGGATATGAAAACTTGAATCCACTGCGAGCCAACGCCTCCGGCACCGCCCTCTGCCCTGCAGCAACCGTCTCATCAACCATGTTTGGCGTCAGTGCGATCCGAGCCACGGGACTTGGGAAAGGAATGAACGTCGGCCTGTTCAAGACACGGCCATACTCCCTGGTGAAGGACGCATTACGAACAGGGTTCGGCGCAGTGAGGTTCACCGGCCCGGACACCTCGCCGTCCAACAGAGCGACCATGGCGGCAACATGATCGTCGATGTGGATCCAGGACAGCCACTGCCGACCATCCCCAATTCGGCCCGCCACACCGAACTTAAACAGGGGTCGCAGAGCACCTAGGAAACCTCCGCGAGGCGAGAGGACGTTGGCCGTCCTCAGGCGCACCACCCGCACCCCTAAGTCTGCGGCAGGAAGCGCCGCATCTTCCCACTTCTCACAAACATCAGCTAGGAACCCGGTTTCCACCGGCGCGTCCTCGGGAAGCAGACGATCCCCACAGTCAAAACCGTAGATGCCCACGGCGCTGGCAGAGAGGAAGGTTTTGCACCGGTCCGATCCCTCTTCGCGCGCGTCCGCAAGCGCTTGCACGACCGTCCTCGTCGACAGCACACGTGAGGAGAGGATTTCCCGCTTGTACTCTGCCGCCCAGCGGCTTCCCGCTATTGGTGCGCCCGCCAGGTTGACCACGGCGTCCACGTCACTGAGTCCGGGCACTGAAATTGTGTTGGCCTGCGGATCCCACTGCCTTTCCGACTCGCTGGTGGCCGGCTTGCGGACCAGGCGAACGACCTCGTCCCCCCGCTCGACTAGCGCGGCGTCAAGGCGGCTCCCCAGCATCCCGCTGGCACCACCAATGGCAATCTTCATGTCCACAGCTTAGGTTTTGATGACCAAATCGGCTAGAGTTCGCGGGCTGTTGCGCACCCAATGCTCACGTTCGGCGCGGTTCCACTGCTCCCAAAACGGGGCGTAGAGTTCCCCGTCTCGCGCCAGTCCACGAGCGCGAGCCTCCTGCGGGTCGGCCTCGACCCAAATACTCAGGGTTGCGTTCGCAGCCGTCGTCGGGGTGAGCGCGCCGCACCCCTCGATGATCCACGGCTCAGCCGGGTCCAGCACCACCTCCTCGGCATACCCTTCGCGAACCCAGTCCCACCTCGTGTAACTGTCACGTTCACCTCGCAGCAGTTCCTCAGCCACAGCCGTTCCTTCGGTGAGGCCGTCCCACCCGGGGACCCAGTCCTCGACGCTGAGAACCCTGACATCCAGAAGTGAGCCAAGCTTGTTCGCGAGGGTTGTCTTGCCACTTCCGGAAGGTCCGTCAATGACGATCCGCGCGGGCTGATCTGCCATGGCCTCATCCGATCCCGAAGAGGGAGAACGTCCCCACCGCTGCCGCGACGCCGAGGGCGATGGCTGGAACGAGGGCGCAGACCGCAACCATGACCGCGTCGGCCCTAGACAACCGTGACACCCTGGCGTTTGAGCGTGGGATGTCAGACCCAAATCCCCGGGCTTCCATTGACACTGACAGGGAGTCGGCCCGACGCAAAGCAAAGGTGGTCAGTGAGAAGGCGGCCTTCGCGAAGTGTGCGCCGTCCATTCCCCTGGATCGGCGCGCCCTCTTCAATGCTGCCCAGTCGCTGAGCATCAGGCCCACCATACGCACTGCCGCAAGCGAAGAGAGAACGAATCGGGACGGCAGGTGAACCACCTGGGTGAGGGAATCTGCGACCTCGGTGGAGCCCAAACTGGGCAGGACAACAACCGCGGGGAGGCCAACGGCGAGCACACGCAAAGACATCGATAGCGCCAGGGTCACCGAGTTTTGGCTGATCACCACGGGTCCCCAAGCCGCGTAGATCTCCCCGCCGGGTGCCGCGTAGAGCAGCATGGAAACCGCGGCTAGCGGCGCCGCTACTAGCAGTGGGGACAGTCGAATAAGAAGTGTTCGAGGGCGCAATCGCGCCAGCGGCAGCAACATCATCTCAAGCAGCAGGGCAATGCCAGCTGACACCGGGTCGATACTGAGCATGAGGGGGATGGTCATGAGGAGCAGGCCGAGTAGTTGCGCCGCGGGATTGACACGGGACAGGGGCGTTCGGGGTTGGCTTACGACCCGGGTTGGCGCCTGGGCAATGGGCGTTGCGCCAGCGGCGTCCTCGATCTCAATGAAATCCTCACCAAGGGCCCGCACCAAGTTCTTGTCGTGCGTGATGATGATCAGCGTGGTCCCGCGTCCTCGCGCCTCAACAAGGAGGGAAACCAGGTCCACCCAGGTGTTGAAATCTTGCCCGAAGGTCGGCTCGTCAAGCACCACAACCTCGGGCGCCGCGATCAGTGCGGTTCCAACGCCGAGGCGGCGCCGCTCCCCACCGGAAAGTGACAGTGGGTGAGCCGCCCGTAAGTGACGCAGGTGCAGCAGGTCCAAGTACTTGTCGACGCGCGCGGCGATCTGGTCACCGCCCAGTCCGGACAGCTTCGGACCGAGCGCCAGTTCGTCCTCAACGGTGGAGGTGAGGAACTGGTATTGGGGTTCCTGAAACACCATCGAAATGCGGCCGAGCAGCTCCACCGGCGACCAGTCGGTCGGCTTATCGCTATGCACAGAAGTGTTGACATTGGCCGCGTTGCACACCTGCGGCCCCGCGTGAACGGCGCCCGACCGTGGCTGCAGCAGGCCCGCAAGCGTCAGGGCCGTAGTCGTTTTCCCCGCCCCATTGGGACCGACAACGCACGTGGAACGCCCTCGTTCAAAAGTCAGGTCGAGGCCGGTGAGGACCGCCGGGCCATCTTTGTAACCAACCGCAAGATCCGTGGTTGTCAGCGCCGAACCGGGGACTTGCGACCGACCGGGTCCGCTGCGCGGCGGGAGGAACTGGAGGGGGTCAACCCCCGGAATCCATACCCCCGCCTCACGCAACGTAGCGCCATGATCGGCAATCACCCGTCGTGGTGGGCCGTCGGCCACCACCCCACCCTCAGTGAGCACAATCAGGCGGTCCGCACGGTCAATCCACGGGGCCAGGTTATGTTCAACAATGATCAGGGTCGCGCCCGACTGGTTCGCCAGATCCTCAGTTGCCCGGCGCACCTCTTCCGCGCCGTAGGTGTCCAGGTTGGCTGTGGGCTCATCCAGCAGCATGACCCGCGGCCGCATGGCGAGGGCGCATGCCAGGGCCAAACGCTGCTTCTCACCACCGGAAAGGTGCGAGGTCGGGTGGTCCAGAGGGTAGCGGAGGCCGACCACGGCCAACGCATCCTTGACCCGCGGCCAGATTTGCTCTGCCGGGAGACCAATGTTCTCAAGGCCAAACGCGACCTCGTCCCCCAGCCGTCCCATCACCCTCTGTGTTTCCGGGTCCTGTTGAACGAGGCCGACATGCCCGCGCACCATCGGGGAAGATGCAGGCATGCCCGCGATGGTGAGGGTACCTTCGCTTTCGCCCTCGTCCACCCCCAAAACCCCGGCGATCCCGTGCAGCAAAGTGGACTTACCCGCCCCCGAGTTACCAACAATGAGGACACATTCTTGCGGCGCGATTTCCAGCGTCACGTCCCGCACCGCCCACGCCTCACGCCCCGGGTGACGCCAAGCCCACCCCTGCAGACGAACTGGGGGTGCGACGAGGTCCGCGACCGGATTCTGTGGGAGTGGGGAAGTCATCTCTAGACCCGCTTTTGAAGGTCGCGTCCCGACGCGAATCTGTTAAGCGCACCCGTCTTGGCGAGGGCGCGCACCAGGAAGTAGGACCCCAGGCCAGCAATGATGATGCCGGACGTGATGGTGGCTGACCAGTAGATGAGGTTGAAGAGGAAGGACTTGGCAAAGTTGCCGGAGGTCACGCCCTCGAGAAGCATCGCGCCAACTGCGGCAAAGGATCCCGACAGCGCGGCGACACCCGGGCCGAAGCGGCGGTAGCGAAATAGGGCGAAAGCCAGCTCGGCTCCAGCGCCTTGGATGAGCCCAGCGATGAGGGCCTCTGCGCCCCACTGCGAACCCAGCGCCATGGACACCACCGCGGCCAGGGTCTCCACAAAAATGGCGGCACCCGGCTTGCGGATCACCAGGGCGCCGAGCGGGCCACCCATGAGCCACACGCCGGAGACAATCCCGCCAACACCGGGGGTGAGCGCATCCAAAGCCGTAAACCCGGCGTAGCCCACCTGATTCCACAGAAGAAAAATCACACCCATTACGGCACCTAGCACCGCTGCCGTAACAATGTCGACAACGCGCCACCTGTTGGCATGCAACCCAACCTCAGAGCCCGCATTCACCAGAGAACCTCCCGCACTAGACAAAACCCAGTCGTAGCCGCGAGGTCGCACTTCCTACGCCGGTACTAACCGGATCAGGTTCGACGGTCGGGAACTGCTGTTCCCCTCTCACCCCGCTTCAGGGGCCCCGTGGCTTCTTCCACCTTAGACCCTTTGTCACCGAGGACGAAAGTCCGTCCAACCCGCTTGACGGTGACATACCCCCCGTCGTGCGCTCGCGTGGAAGGGCTCGGAAGTCGCCGCGCTTGTTTATAGTGGTAGGGGCGAGCATTGCATCAAATTCAAGGGAGCATTCATGCGAATTGGAGTACCAGCTGAGAAACCAGATCAACCTCTGGTCGCTGCCACCCCAGATACGGTCACAAAACTAATCAAGCTGGGGTACTCCGTCCTCGTTCAAGCAGGAGCTGGCGCACTTGCTTCCTACCCGGACTACCAGTACGAGGACGCGGGCGCGCAAATCGTCGACCGGGATGCCGTCTACCACGCTGACATTGTGCTCACTCTTGACGCGCCGGAACCGTACGACCTCGACAAGATGCACGCCGATTCCGTCCTCGTTTCTCGCCTGGCACCAGCCCGCAATGAAGCGCTCATGGAAAAACTTGCCGCACGGAACATCACGGCGTTGGCCATGGATGTCGTGCCCCGCATTTCTCGCGCGCAAGCAATGGATGTGCTGTCCTCGCAGGCGAACGTTGCCGGATACCGCGCCATCATCGAAGCTGCGAATGAGTTTGTCAGGCTCTTCACGGGTCAGGTCACGGCCGCCGGGAAGATGCCGCCCGCCCACGTTTACGTCATTGGCGCAGGTGTTGCCGGACTAGCGGCAATTGGCACCGCAAACTCGATGGGTGCAGAAGTCTTTGCTTCAGATGTGCGCCCGGAAGTGGCAGAGCAGGTCAACTCGATGGGGGCTCGGTTCGTCCCCCTCCTCGCAGCCCAAGAGAAGTCCGAGGACGGTTACGCGAAAGCAATGACCGCGGAGCAGGCAAAACTCGCTAACGAGGTTTACGCTAAGCAGTCCGCCACCTGCGACATTGTCATCACGACAGCGAACATTCCCGGCCGCACCTCCCCCATCCTCCTCGATGACGAAGCAATCGCGGCCATGAAGCCCGGAAGCGTCATCGTCGACATGGCGGCCGCGAACGGCGGGAACACCACGCAGACCGTTGCCGGGCAGAAAGTAGTTACCGCCAACGGTGTCACCATCATCGGATGGACAGATCTGGCGGGACGACTTCCGGCGCAGTCCTCGCAGCTGTACGCGCAGAACGTCGTCAACCTACTCAAGCTCATGACACCTGAGAAAGACGGGCAGTTGGTCATCGACCTCAACGATGAGATCGTTCGGACCATCACCCTGACGGATGATGGGCAGATCCTCTGGCCTCCCCCACCCATTCAAGTCTCTGCCGCCCCCGCGGCGGCAACTGAGGACCCGGTTGACCACGCCAAAGCCGCAGCGGATGCCGCGCGAGAGGCAGCGGCAGCGAAGCAGAAGCGCTTCGCTTGGATCGGCCTTGCCGTGGTCGTGGCAGCCGCCCTCGTCCTCGTCACCCCCACAATGGCGCTGGGACACTACATGGTGTTCGTTCTGGCGATTGTCGTTGGTTTCTACGTCATCACAGGTGTTGCGCACTCGCTGCACACGCCGCTGATGTCAGTAACGAATGCCATCTCCGGCATCATCTTGGTCGGGGCAATCAGCCAGGTAGGTTCTTCGAACCTGGCTGTGACGATCATTAGCTTCCTCGCGATCGTCGTTGCGTCCATCAACATCTTTGGTGGGTTCCGCGTCACCGGCCGCATGCTGACCATGTTCCAGAAGGGCTGAGCGAAACAATGATTGCACTGCTTCCCACATTCGTAGTTCCTGCCGTTGTTGACCAGGGGTGGAGTGAACCGTCCTACTGGACCGGCCACATCGTCACGCTGGCCTACATTGTTGCCGCCATCCTCTTCATCTTGTCTCTGCGGGGCCTGTCATCCCACGAAACCTCACGCCAGGGGAACAACCTGGGCATCACCGGTATGGCTATTGCACTGGCCGCGACCATTTTGGCCGCGCTAACCGGAGAACCGGGACGTGGAGTGCTCGTCACCGCCCTTCTCATTGGTGTTGCCATGCTGATTGGCGCCACGATTGGGCTGTGGCGCGCTGCCAAGGTTGAAATGACGGGCATGCCCGAACTGATCGCCCTGCTGCACTCCTTCGTCGGGTTGGCGGCTGTGCTGGTTGGTTTCAACTCGTTCCTGGCTCCGGATCCAGAAGCCATCCTCCTGGGTGGGTTCCACATGGGTGAGGTGTTCCTGGGTGTCTTTATCGGGGCGGTGACCTTCACCGGCTCGATCGTTGCCTACCTGAAACTGTCCGGGAAAATCTCGGGAGCGCCCCTAATGTTGCCGGCGCGCAACATGTTGAACCTGGGTGCCATTGTTATCTCCTTGCTGCTCATGGTGTGGTTCATTGCAGCAGGTCACAGCAACTGGGCCTGGTTCCCGTTTGTCGCAATGACCGTGATCGCCCTCGCCCTCGGCGTTCACCTGGTTGCGGCCATTGGTGGCGGGGATATGCCGGTCGTGGTTTCCATGCTCAACTCATACTCGGGGTGGGCTGCCGCAGCGGCGGGGTTCATGCTCAACAACGACCTCCTGATCATCACGGGTGCCCTGGTTGGCGCATCGGGTGCGTTCCTGTCATTCATCATGTGCCGGGCCATGAACCGTTCGTTTATCTCCGTCATCCTGGGTGGGTTCGGAACCGGTGAGTCGACCGCTGCTTCGGGCGAGATCGATGGGGAATACCAAGAAATCAATGCCGAGCAGGTTGCTGCAATGCTGGCAGGCTCCCGCAAAGTGATGATTACCCCCGGCTACGGGATGGCAGTCGCGCAGGCACAGTACCCGGTTGCAGAACTCACGTCAGCACTGCGTGACATGGGGGTCGAGGTCGAATTCGGCGTTCACCCGGTTGCCGGGCGCCTCCCCGGCCACATGAATGTCCTCCTTGCGGAGGCCAAGGTTCCCTACGACATCGTCATGGAAATGGATGAGGTCAACGACGACTTTGGTGACGTCGACACCGTCCTCGTCATTGGAGCGAACGACACGGTCAACCCTGCGGCTGAAGAGCCCGGGTCGCCGATTGCGGGAATGCCGGTCTTGAAGGTGTGGGAGGCGCAGAATGTGGTCGTCTTCAAACGTTCGATGGCCACCGGTTATGCGGGGGTGCAGAACCCGTTGTTCTTCAAGGAGAACTCGCACATGCTGTTCGGGGATGCTAAGGACTCTGTCGACAAGATTGTGGCGGCGGTGAAGCAGGGCGTCTGACCGGGCCGCGAGTATGGCCTAGGCAGGCAGGAACTCGAACTCGACCTCGACCTCGACCGTTGCGTTGAGGGGTAGGGCTGCAACACCAACAGCGGAACGCGCATGGCGGGAACCAAAGATGCCTTGAAGTAGGTCGGATGCGCCGTTGATGACTGACGGCTGAGCGAAGTAGTCCTCCGTCGAAGCCACAAAACCAACGACTTTGACAGCCCGGACTAGACGGTCCACTCCCCCAACTGCGGCGGCAGCTGCGGCTAGAGCATTGAGTGCGCACTGCCTGGCAGCGGCGTAGGCAAGATCATCCGTCACGGCAACTGTGCCGCACTTACCTGTTAGAAGCAGGTCGCCATCCTTCATGGGGAGCTGGCCGGACGTCCTCACCAGCGACCCGAAGACAACGGCCGGGGCATACGCGGCAACCGGCGCGGCAACCGGGGGTAGCTCGATGCCGAGTTCTTCCAAACGTTGCGATATTGCCATTGGTTTACTCCCTCATGGTTCGGGCCCGCGGTGGGCGGGTTGGTGTCACCCACAACATTAGACGGGTTCGTGCCACTCGGAACAGTATCTGGATTCGTGCCACCCACAACACTAGATGGATTCGTGCCACCCGGAACAGTATCTGGGGTGTCTCGCTCGCGTCCTCGTTCGCCTCCTAGTCTTCCGCGCACACCGCCCTCCCCGCACCAGAAATTCGTGACTCTTGGCGCATGTCCACATTCGGCTAACACTTGGCGACAAACTCGGATACCCTTATATGCGTAGTTTCAACTTGAATAGAAGTACCCAGCGGATTCGCCGCGGTGTGCAACGAAGAAGTTTTACTGCAACCAGGTCCGACGGGCTTGGTTCCACACCGGCAGCACAAGAAAAGAGAATCCACATGGCTGACGTAACAACTGGAATCGTAAAATGGTTTAACTCCCAGAAGGGCTACGGCTTCATTAGCCCCGAGGACGGCTCGGAAGACGTATTTGCGCACTACCGCAACATCGTTGGTTCCGGTCACCGTAACCTCGAAGAGAACCAGCGCGTCGAGTTCAGCATTGAACAGGGCGACAAGGGTCTCATGGCCACCAACATCAAGGTCCTCGACTAGTAGAGCTTGGTCTTCGACCATAGCGCGAAGGTATCGATCGCAACGCTAGGTCATCGACCTCTAGCAACTGAGGTCTGAACCATTCAGGCCCTCGAAGCACTCCCCCGGATATTCCGATCTAATCGGAGATCTTGGGGAGTGTTTCTGCGTTAGTAGACCATTGCCGCCACTACACACCCCAAACCGCGAGATCGAATAGTATCGACACATTACACTGTTATTGGTCCCGAAACTGTCGATACTATTCGATCTCGCGGAGGCGGGGCGGGTGTGGGTGCCGCGGGTGTGGGTGCCGCGGGTGTGGGTGCGGCCGGTGTAGGTGGGGTGGCCCAACGGGGCCGGTTGGCCCGAAGGGGGCGGGTTGGCCCGAGTGCCAGGCATCCGCGGAGTTCCCCAGCATTGCGGAGTGTCAAGCGCCGGTTAGGCTTAGCGAGCCAGTCTGGCCAGCCCACCCTCATATCACACCGTTATGCAAGCCTACCCGGCTCCCTATGGCGTAACCGGCTCGGCATGCCCTAACTGGCTCGCTAAGCCCAACCGGCTCCTCAACCATCTCCGCCGCATCGCCCTAGGATCTCGAAACCTCCAAGACTACGTCCACCACAGCCTCCTCGACACCGGAGGATTCCAACTCCACCTACAGCCCCTTCCATGAAGGGCCGCCATACGGTGCGCGTTCGGTCAAACGGTGCGCGCTCGGTCAAACGGTGCGCGCTCGGCCCGGTTTACTCTCATATAACAACGTTATTCCAGCCAAACTCGCACCGTTACGGTCAGCCTTGGCTGGGTGGCATAAAACTCGCACCGTTACGTTGAGCCGCGTCAGCGGCGTCAGCGGCGTCAGCCGCGGCCCGCACCCCCACTCGCGCCCGCACCCCCGCGCCGGAGTGCCTTCCAAAACATCTGCACCGCCACAAACGTCAAGAACACAGCAAAAGCAATGTTCGCAGCCATTGGAGACACTGCCGTCGCAACCATTGAGCCCACGAATGTTGTCACGCAGGCCGGTAAACCAACCGCAAGAGCAGCAGAAAGATCCACATTCTTCGCCCGATAGTTCGACAAAGTCCCCGTCAGGGACGTCGGGATCATCACTAACAGCGAGGTTCCCTTTGCAACCAGATCGCTGGCCCCGAATAAGAGCATCAATGCGGGAACAATAATCACTCCGCCCCCAACTCCCAACAGGCCCGCCAAGATACCCGTCACGATCCCAAGCAGGATCATCGCTGTCGCCGTCAGCCAAGTGATGTCCAGGGCAGCATCCCGATCCGGTATCACCAAGAACAAGCTGACGATCACCACGACGATGAAGACAGCAAACCCAATCTGAAGTGGCTTCGCGGGAAGCTTGCGTAGTAGCCGCGTCCCGATCCTGGCCCCAAAGACAGAGCCAACCGCCACCAGAATCGCAGCGGTCAACGACACGTTCCCGTTGAGTGCGTACGAAACAACCCCGACCAAAGCCAGGGGAAGGATTGCAGCCAACGAAGTACCCGCAGCCAGCTTCTGGTTGAACTTCAAGATCAGCAGCAGGCCAGGAACAATCAGGATCCCCCCACCAACACCAAACATTCCCGACAGGAACCCGGCCGCTAAGCCCAACGCCACCAGCTCCACCCACTGCGCTGACTTACGCGCGTCGGTTCCCACTTCGCTCATACCTGTCATCACCGGCCTTTCGACACCACTCTAGCCGCGGCCGCCACTGCCCCAACTTCACGCTGGAGGGCCCGTCTTCAGAAAGTAATGCTGGGGCAGTCCTTGAGCACACGATTCAACGCCTGCTGCTCATCCCGCGTCACCGTGAGATTCCACTTGTATTTCACTGCCACCTGACGGGCAGCGTAATCACACCGGTACCCCTTGTTGTCTGGCAACCACTGGTCTGCAGTGGATGCACCTTTGATTTGGTTCGCCGCGCCCTCGACCGCAAGAAGGTTCAGTGGGTCGTTGGCGAACCTAAGACGATCCTCAGCATTCCACTGCCATGCTCCGGACTGCCAGCCGTTCGCCAAAGCAACCACATGGTCAATTTGAACGGCAGCGCTTGTCTGCTCACCCCGTTGAAAAACGATGGTTGTGTCCGTGTAAGGATCTTCAAGAATCCCACCCTGCACAACACAGGCGCGCGCATCAGATCCGAAGTCGAGGTCGGTTAGGTCCCTTGCCAGAATCTCATTGCGCGTGTTGCAACCATCAGCATCCAGATCTGCCCAACCGTCCCCAAACTGCGCTCGGGAGTATGGTGGTGCATCGCCTAAGTCCCCACCCTCTGCCACCTCAAGGGAAGCCAACTGACGAAGAGGTTCCGAGGCCGATGCATCAATTTCTATCGGACGATCAGAAGTGAACCCATTGAGGATCTGCGGAAGGAGCATCCAGGCTGCGAGCGCGAGGACGGCCACCGCCACAAAAACCCTCATGGCGGATGGACGACGCGAATCCTGCTTGCTTTTTCTCACCACCCCATTGTGCAGAAGTTCGCGAGGCCTGAGGTAACTTCGGACCTCAACATGGGGATAACTTCACTATCCACAGGACATCCAACACGATCAACTGAAGAGTTTTCCACCGTCCGGGTCATATGGGTCGATTAGTCCGGGGAAGTTGTTGCGCACGTTTCCCACCGCGGGCGCCACCATCCGAGGTGCGAGGGGGGCCGGTGGAATGGCAGCGATCAGCTCCGCAACCTTGTCCTTATCGGTCAGCTCCTGATCCAGCCACATCCCCCACAGCGAACGTGGCACAAATACAGGCATCCGGTCGTGGATGTGACCGAGCGTGTCGCTAGAAGACCGTGTTAAGAGTGCGACTGTCGCCGGTGCGGGAAGTTCCAGTTTCCCGTTCTCTCCACCTTGGTCACTAGCACCAGGCCACTCGTAAATGCCGGCCATCGCCATCACCGGCTCACTGCCAGGTGGAGCCGGGTTTCCATCAGAATCCGCGAGACTGAGGAAGTACGGTTGCTTCTTCCCATCACGCTTCTTCTGCCACTCAAAGTAGCCATTGGATGGCACCAGGCAGCGCCGCTTCTTCGCGGCTGCTGAGAAGACTGGCTTCTCAGTCACCGTCTCCGCCCGAGCATTTATCAGCGGCTTGAACCCTTCCTTCGCCCAGAAGGGCACGAATCCCCACTTCTGGTTGGTGAGGAGACGTTCCGCTTCCGCGTCCGAACGCACCGCGCGAATCAGCTCGGATGGTGCCTGGTTGTACGAGGGCGCGTGCTCCCCCTCAACCAAATCGATATCAAACAGGGTTGTCAGTTCCGCGTCGTCGGCGTACATCGTGAATCTTCCGCACATACCCCATTGTCTCCCGCCAGCCCGCGAAATGTATACGTGGGGAACAAGAGCGACCGTGGGGTACATACCCCAGAGGCACATTTCGCCCCCGCATATACATTTGGGAGGGCGGGCCGCGTAGGGCGAGGGCGGTGGTGGGAGGAGGGCGTAGCGACTGGGCCGGTGGGCAGGCCTAGTCCTCCCTGGGCGTCCCCGACTGCGGGTTCTCCCGAGCCCGCAGCGCCAAACGCGCTTTGAGCTGCGCGGGGGTCTCAGCAAGCGACCAATCAGAATGCACCGGCAACTGCCACTTGCGCCAGTGCGCCACAACCGTGAACGACGACCCGACAACGGTCGCCAGAATCATCCCCCAAGTGGGGCTCCCCAGGCTGTACAGCAGCACCATGATTGCCGCTGACACCAGCGCCGGGGTCGCGTAGAGGTTGTTCCCCCCGAAAACCATGGGCACGTTCCCCGCTGTCACGTCACGAATCATTCCCCCGCCGACAGCGGTCGTGATCCCAAGGAGCAACGCTGGCATGATCCCAAACCCAAGCGCAAGCGTCTTCATCGCACCCGTCGCCGCCCAGCATCCGAGGACGGTGCCGTCCGCGATGATGAGTGCGATCCTCCAGAACCTGGAACTCAACTTCCAGAAGAAGGCGATCCCCGCACCCACCAGTGCCGTGGAAATATACAGCGGGTCTGTCAGAGCCACGGGTGGCCCGTGCTGCAGCATCACGTCCCGCACAATGCCGCCTCCCATAGCGGACATGCTGGCCAAGATAACGAACCCAACCGCATCAAAGTGCTTGGTTCGCGCTAGTTTCCCGCCGAGGATCCCGTTCAGCAGCACACCGGTTAGGTCGATGACACGGAAGATGTCATTGACCTCAATGCCGTAGATTTCAGCCAGGTCCATAGCCGCGCCCTACGCAACCGTTCCGAACAGGTTACCCAGCGCGAACGTGATACCCGCAGCGGTCAACCCGATTGCCAACTGCCGCAGTGCACCAAGCCACGGCGCCCGTCCGGACATGATTCCCACCAGGCCACCTGTCATGAGTAGCGCAACTCCCACAATCGCCAGAGAAACAAGAATCGCCGCATACCCCGACATTCCAAAGACATACGGCACCAAAGGGATCACCGCACCGATCGCAAAGAAGAAGAATGACGCCAAAGCCACTTGGAATGGACGGCCCAGGTTCTCAGCAGAATCGTCTTTGACCATCCCGCCCTGCGGCGCAATTAGTTCGAGGGCGACCGTCCCCGTGTCCTCCCCGGGAGGTCCCACGGACTCGAAGATCGCTCGCGCATGTGCGTGTGCCTCTTCGGAGGTTTCCCCTCGGGCCCGGAACAGTAGCACCAGCTCATTTTCTTGCACGTCCAACTGCTTTACCGACCGCGGGTTGAGCGGTTCGGGCGTTGAGGCCTGAATAAGTTCCCGCGCACTGGAAACACTGATCCACTCCCCAGCCGCCATCGACAAAGACCCGGCCAAGAGACCCGCAATACCCGTGGTGAGCACCCAACCGTTGCCCATACCCGCACCGGCAACGCCAAGGATCAGCGCCAGGTTGGAAACCAACCCGTCGTTTGCCCCAAATATCGCAGCCCTGAAGTTGCCCGCAATCTTGTTGCGGGACGCGGTGGCGATTGTGCGAACGACTTCCCCGTGGATGCGTTCATCAGCAACCATCTGCTCGGTCGCATCCGCATCCGTCTCATAGTCCGACCTCTGTTCCGACCTTTGGACGAGGGCGAGGGTGAAGACCGACCCAAACCGGCCCGCCAACCTTGCGAGCATCCGCGAGTACAGTCGCGGTCGAGGCGCCGGCTCTGCGTGCTCACCGAGGAGCGTCAACCAGTGCTTCTCGTGACGCTTCTCCGCGTCCGCCAGCTCCAGCATGAACTCACGAATTTCGCCCTCTTCACGGGCCGCCAAGTTGCGGTAGGTTTGCGCTTCAATGCGCTCTTCAGCCAGGTGACGCCGCCACCTCTTTATCTGTTGGCGTGTTGGCCGAGGGCGTGGCTCCAGCGGTGTGGTTATGGCATCCACAACATCAGCCATGACTGTTGCCCTGCTAGTCGGTTGTCGACGGAATCTCAGCGGTGGTGACACGCGCTTCGACTATGAGCGGTTCCTGCCCCGCCCCCACAATGGTGCGGTACACGGATGAGGCCGCGCGGTCCGTAAGTTCTTCACCCTTGGAGCGCACAAGTCCGGACGCATGATCCGCAGCCGCCTCAATGGGACGGGACACCACCCGCGTGTTGCGCAGCCAGCGTATCCCCGAAGCAAATGTCTCATACGGTTTCGGGCCCAGTCTGGAACCGAGTAGAACTCCCACTGTCAGTCCCGCCGCAAGCGTGAACTTCGTGCCCATTACGCAACCCATCCTTGATTAGTCGTGGCGCCAACCCAGTCGGCACATTTCATCACTGCCCGCCCGGGTAAAGGCACCGCAGTGTTTCCGCGACAATCCTACCGGTACCCTCAGTGTCGTCGACGGGCTGAACTGTGACATCGAGTGTTGCGGCGAGGGCGATCGGCCGACCATCGCCGTCCGCAATGATTGCTAGGTCCCCACGTTTGGGGAGGTCCCCGTCCTCGGGGTAGGAAGAGAGAGGTTCAGTCACCACCAGTGTTGCATCGGCAACCAGTTGCTTCACCAACGCGGTTGCCTCCGTAGCGTCACCGCTGAGGTGCATCCACGGGGGAATCAATGTTGATGCCTGCTGTTGGCCAAAGATCCCCTCAAGGGTTGCCCAGCCGACGTGGTCCCGAGCAAAGGCCCAGAAGTCCGCGACGACCTCGTCCGAGGGTGGCACTGGCACGCTCGATGCAGCGGCGTTGGTATCGTTCTCCATCCGACCAGACTAGGCGATTGTTGTTTCGCTGACGAGTGAATGTCTATGACTCACCTCGCGAGAGGATGCCATTATTCCCAAATCCGGCTAGTTTGGAAGGGTGAGTGAGGTCGAAATCGTAACGCCCCGAGGTATTACCCTACGGGGTACTTTCGTGAACCCTGTTGATTCCACCGATGCGGCTGTCATCTTCTCTCATTCCTTCCTTTGTGACCGTGCCTCCAGCCCCCACTTCCCAACGTTGGCCGCAAAGTACCGCTCCCTCGGCTATGCGACGCTGATCTTTGACTACTCAGGTCATGGCGAATCTGATGACGATGCGATCACCTCTGACCGCCGTATTGAGGACCTGCGGGCCGCTTCCGGATGGCTTGCTGACCAGGGTTTCACAAGGCAGCTTCTTCACGCACACTCCTCGGGCTCCATCTCTGCTCTGCGCGCCCGACCGAAGGCTGTCAAGGCACTGTTCCTGTCCAGCCCCGTCCTGGGTCCGCTGGATTTTGATTGGGAAAAGATCTTCTCTCCCAGCCAGCTTGAGGAACTTGAGAAGAAACATGAGACCTTCATTTTTGAGGACACGGCGGGAAGTCGCACCCACTTCCATGTCACGCAGAAGACCCTGATCGACCTGTCGCTCAATACTCCCGAAGCGCTCCTGGAGAACCTGGAGCAGCCCGCCCTAATCGTTTTTGACCGCGTCGATATTGAACGTGGCTTCGATTCAGAGGTCGCGGATTTCTTCCGTTTCCTTCCTGACGGGTCACGACTGGAGATCGGGTCGGACAGGGACTTCAGTGACGAGGACGACTTGCTCGTCATGTGGGACCTAGCCAAAAAATGGGTGAAGGCGCAGGTGCCCATCGTCAGGCCCAGGCGGTGAGTGGGCCAAGGAACAGACGAGGCCGCCCGAAGAAGCCTCGCGACTACACGTTTGGTCCGGCCCAGTTAGCAGCACGCGCCGCTGCCCTGCCGGTTGTCACCTATCCTGACCTGCCGGTCAGCGCGCGCCGCAAAGACATTGCAGACGCGATTCGTGACAACCAGGTTGTTATTGTTGCCGGTGAAACCGGGTCGGGTAAGACCACCCAGATTCCCAAGATCTGCTTGGAGTTGGGCCGCGGCATCGCCGCCATGATTGGTCACACCCAACCGCGTCGCCTCGCTGCCCGCGCGGTGGCGGAACGCATCGCCGATGAGTTGGGCCAGAAGGTCAGCAAAGAGGTTGGCGATGTAGTTGGCTACCAGGTGCGGTTCACCGACGAGGTCGGACCAACCACCCTGATAAAACTAATGACCGACGGCATCCTGCTGGCTGAAATGGCCGCCGATCCCCTTCTTCGCCGCTATGACACGATCATTGTGGATGAGGCTCACGAGAGAAGCCTCAACATTGACTTCATCCTGGGCTACCTGGGCCGACTGCTCCCCCAGCGCCGCGACCTCAAGGTCATCATCACTTCGGCCACCATTGATTCCCAGCGCTTTGCCGACCACTTTGAGAAGCAGAGTGGGAAGCCTGTCCCTGTTATTGAGGTTTCCGGTCGTGCTTACCCCGTCGAGGTCCGCTACCGTCCACTGTCCGCTGACCTTGCCGCGCCCGACACTGCCGCGCCAGGGGACGAGGACGCCCAGGCACCAGATGAGTCCACCCTTACCTTGGGCACCGCCCTGCATCCCGAACCAGACCCCGGGGAGTTCGCTACCTACGGCTACGGCCTCGGCGACGACATTGACATAGAAACCGCCCTCACCCACGCCGTTGACGAACTGCTTGGGGAGAGCCGCGGCGACATCCTGGTGTTCCTTCCCGGCGAGCGCGACATCATTGAAGCCACCTCGGCCCTCAAGGAACACTTGGGCAACCGCTTTGTCGCCAACGAGCGCGACCCGCACCGTCCCGACGGCGTCGAAGTCCTCCCGCTGTTTGCGCGCCTCAGCACTGCTGACCAGCACCGCATCTACGCCCCTCATTCTCTGCAGCGGGTCATCCTTGCAACCAACATTGCGGAAACGTCACTGACGGTCCCGGGGATCCGTTACGTCATTGACGCGGGCCTTGCCCGCATTAGTCGCTTCTCAAACAAGACGAAGGTGCAGCGCCTTCCCATTGAACCTGTCTCGCAGGCCTCCGCGGCCCAACGGGCGGGACGTGCCGGCCGCACCAGTGATGGCATTGCGATTCGCCTCTATTCCGAACGTGACTTCGCATCCCGCCCCCACTACACGGAGCCGGAGATCCTGCGTACTTCCCTGGCTTCAGTCATCTTGCAGATGAGTGCCCTGGGCCTTGGTGAGGTCAAAGACTTCCCGTTCCTCGACGCACCTAATCCGCGGGCCGTTCGCGATGGAATCCAGCTCCTCACCGAGATTGGCGCCCTCGACAACGACGGCAAAATCACCGCGATGGGCCGTCGCCTGGCCACGCTTCCCATCGATCCACGCCTGGGCCGCATGTTGGTCGAGGCCGACAGGAATGGCTGTGCGTCAGACGTCCTCGTCATTGTTGCTGCGCTGTCGATTCAGGACCCCCGGGAACGGCCACCCGAATTTCAGGAGGCCGCCGACCAGTCACACCGCCGCTACGTCGACCCCACCTCAGACTTCATCACATACCTCAACATGTGGCGTTACCTGGGCGTTCAGTCACGTGACTTGTCGGGTAGCGCCTTCCGCAGAATGTGCAAACGGGAGTTCTTCCACTACCTGCGTTACCGCGAATGGCGCGACATCGCCCAACAACTGCGGCAAATGTGCCGCCAGGTGGGGATTCACGTTGAACCTCTGGGCTTGCCGTCAACGACCTTCATCAACTCACTGCGCGACGAGGCGAACCCCGTTGTCAGCGCCGTCCTTGAGTTCGGGCGCGGCAGTAAGACCGCTGATGCGGATGAGATTCACCGCTCAATCCTCTCCGGACTGCTTTCCAACATTGGCATGTGGGACGAACCGAAACGGGAATACGCGGGGACACGCGGTTCGCGCTTCACCATTTGGCCGGGATCTGCCCTGAAAAAGCGCCGTCCAGAGTGGATTATGGCCGCCGAACTGGTGGAAACGTCACGCCTGTTTGCCCGCACCGTCGCCGGCGTGAAGCCGGAGTGGATTGAGAAGTACGCGGGCGACCTCGCCAAACACATCTACTCAGAGCCGGTGTGGTCGAGGGCGCGCGGCAGTGCGCAGATTTCCGAAAAAGTCACCCTCTACGGTCTGACGCTGGTGGCCGGACGCATGGTCCCACTGACTCGGCTTGGCAACACCGTCCTCGGCCGCGAACGGGGTGGAACTGCCGCGGAATCCCTAGAGCGGCTCACCGAGGCGTCCTCGTCCCTGACTGCCCACGATCTTGCCCGCGAAATGTTCATCGCCAATGCCCTGGTGGATGGGGATTGGCGTGAGCAGCACCTGGCGTTTGTGAAACATAACCAGGGGGTCATGGAAGAGGCCGAGCGCCTGGCACAGCGCATGCGTGACCCCTCGCTGGTGCCGGATGAATCGGTGCGTTACAAGTTTTTTGCCGCACGGATCCCACAGACAATCACGTCGGCAGCGGGCTTTTCAAAGTGGTGGAAGAACCGCCGCACCGAGGAGCCAACCCTTCTCAACTACCGTCTTGAAGACCTGCTACCCTCCGGCGCGCTCCTAGACCCGAACGCGTTCCCGACCGTGTGGCGCTCTGGCGACCTGGAGTTGGATATTCGCTATGCCTTCACCCCGGGTTCGAACGAGGACGGAGTAACCATTGTCATTCCCCTCTCCGTGCTTCCGCGCGTCAAGGATGAGGGGTTTGACTGGCTGGTTCCCGGCCTCCTTGAGGACCTCTGTGTGGCGATGATTCGCGGGCTCCCCAAGCAGAAGCGGCGCTTTCTGGCGCCGGCAACACAGACCGGGAAAGAGATTGCTACTGCCCTGCAGAAGATGCGGGATGGGCAGGACACTTCGCTGAGCGGCGCGACCGATGCGGCCCCCGCGAGCGATACCTCCGAGGCCGCTGACCTACCCGAAGAGGCCAACCCGTACTCTTTGGAGGCGTCCCTGGACCGCCTGCGGTCTTGGGGGGCAAGGAGTGGGAACGTCTCGCAGGGAGCGGCGCCTGCCCAGCGGCGGGCGGACCAGCCCGCTAAGTCCGCATCACGCGAGTCGGCCCCATCCGCTGAACCCACGCCGCGCCGGGTGCGTACCGTGCCCGACTTCCAGGCCTCTTTCATCCGCGCCGTGCGGGATCGCAGCGGCATCGACCTGAGCCGTGACGACGTCAAAGAGGCCGCCGACAAACTGCCCGCTCACCTGCGGATTGGCTTCAACGTCCTCGACGATCGTGGAGCGGTGATTGGCGCGTCCGATTCGCTGCCCTCCCTGCAGCAGCGCTTCTCTAAGAAAGCGGGGGCCGCCCTTGCGACAGCCGTGCAAGAGGCGCTGCAGACCGCTCGTGAGAGGACCTCGTCCAAGCAACGAGCACAAAAGCGATCCCAGCCCACCCAAACGACGCGGGCGATCACGCAAGCTGGACTCGGCGCAAGGGGACTGCAACTCGGGAGTGAGCTCACATCCGAGGACGTCGCCGGTCTTCCAACCGACGCCCTCCCCCGAGTCCTTGAGGCCGAAGATGCTGACGGACTACTGGTACGCGGCTACCCTGCCCTGGTCGTGAAGTCGGCTCCGGTCGTGCCGTCCGGCCGCGCCCCCGGAACCGGCACCACTGCGACTCCACTGGCCATTCGGATTCTTCCCACCAAGGATGAGGCCATTCATGAACACAATGCGGGCCTGACCGCCCTGATGCTGGCGAAACTGCGCCTCGATACCGGGCGCATCACTAGTCGGTGGACTGGCAGGCAGGCGCTGTTGCTAGCCGGATCGCCCTACCCGGATACGCCCTCGTTGGTAGAGGACGCGCAAAGGGCGGCGGTTCGTTCACTGCTCAGCCGCGCCCCAACACGTCCCGAGGACGTGCGGGACGAAGCGGCCCAAGAGGCGCTGCAGGCGTGGATGCGGGACCGGTTTGAAGATGAGGTTCACGCCATCCTTCTGCGCGTGACAAAAGAGGTTGAAGCCTACGCTACCTTCCAGGAAGCCTGCCAAAACCACAGCCAAGACACGTACAAGTACGTCCGCCGCGAGGCGACGCGCCACGCCAAGTCCCTCTTCAACGCCGGGTACTTAGGGAACCAGGACCTTGCCGTTGCACCGCACGTGGCCCGGTACTTACTGGCCGATGCGGAACGTGTCAATCGCGCTTCCCGCGGCCCTGGCGAACTGCAACGCGACAGGACGAATGCCGCCGAACTTGCCGGAGTTGAAGCGGCTATCGCCGCCGCCCAGCAGCGCATGGAAGCCCGCCCCTACTCGCTGAAGCACGATCGCGAACTGGCTGAAATTGGGCTGCTCGCCGAGGAACTTCGTGTCTCTCTGTTCGCTCAAAACCTGGGCACTTCGGCTAGGGTTTCTTCCCAACGCCTACTTCGCCGACTGGAGACTCTGGAACAACAGTGACACCCGCGGAACACTTTGACCCCATGACATTTGCCCAGGAAACACTGGATGTCTGGGGTCTGACCACATGGACCCTGCGCTGGGACCGCGCCAAGCGCCGCGCCGGGGCCTGCGACCATGCGCGCAATCAAATCAGACTCTCCAAGCCACTTTTTGACGTGTTTCCCGAGGACGCCCAACGCAACGTCATCCTGCATGAGGTCGCGCACGCCCTCGTCGGCCCACAGCACAAGCACGATAGACGCTGGAAGCAAGCCGCAATCATGCTTGGAGCACAGCCGCGCGCACTGCTGCCCTCCTCGCTTCCGGAGCCCCAGTGTTCCTGGGTGGGGCGCTGCCAGCGGTGCGGTGCAGAACGCAGACTGCATTCCGCCCCGCGCCGGGTCACCTCATGCGCCAGGTGTTGTAAAGAGTTCGACTTGGACTTGATTTTTGCCTGGTACCACCATGGTCACCCGGAGATTCCCCCGGGTCGGTATGCCAAAGAACTGACACAGATTCGACGTCAACGGCGGTTCAGCTAGGGTTGCGGCATGCCGGATATCGCAACCACACCGATGCCCACGGAATCCACCGCCGACGTCGAACATGAGCTGTCTGGACAACTGCGCGCAGATGTCCGCCTGCTCAGCACCCTCCTTGGCAAAGTCCTGCGGGAAAGCGGCTCACCTCGGTTGTTCGAGGACGTTGAGGCCCTGCGTCACGCCACCATCCGCGCTTACAGGGACCCGACGCGTGAGTCGTTCGAGGACGCCGCGCGCATAGCCGAGTCCTTCACGGTGCAGCGAGCGGACGAGGTCGCCCGGGCCTTCACTGTCTACTTCCACCTGGTCAACCTTGCGGAAGAGCTACAGCGCGTGCGCCTGGTTCAAGAGGGGCGCCCGGAGATTGAGGGCGATACGGACACCCTCCCTAAGGCTTTCGCTAAACTGTCTGAAGAGATCGGTGAGGATGAGGCCCATGCCCGCTTCCAGAACCTGCGTTTCCACCCTGTTTTCACAGCCCACCCAACAGAGGCACGGCGTCGCGCGGTCTCTTCGAGTATTCGCCGCCTCTCTGAACTGCTGGCTGAACGCACGGTAGTTGAGGCCGATGTGGCCGCCCAGCGGCGCATTACCCGCCGCCTCATGGAAGAGATTGACACCCTGTGGCGCACCTCCCCCGTCCGCACCACTAAGCCGGGACCCGTAGATGAGGTTCGCTCGATCATGTCGATCTTTGACGAAACCCTTTACACCACCATTCCCCGCATCTACCGCTATGTTGATGACGCCCTGCAGGGTGAGGCCGCGGGGTGGAAGCAGCCGGTCGTGCCGCCCTTCATGCGTTTGGGAACCTGGGTTGGGGGTGATCGCGACGGCAATCCCTTCGTGACGGCCTCGGTAACCAAGAAGGCGATGGCCATCGCATCGGACCACGTCCTGCGCGGCCTTGAGGCTTCGGCCGAGCGCATCGCACGCACCATCACTCTGGATTCTGAGGAAACTCCTGCGTCGGACGCCCTCGTTCACCTTTGGCAACAGATGGCGGCAGCGGACGAGGACGGAGCGGCCGACGCCTCTGTTCGCGCCCCTGGTGAGCCGCACAAGCAGGTGTTGACGCTGGTAGCCCGGCGGCTTTCTGCGACACGTGCGCGCCACGCTGACCTGGGATATGCGGACCCGGAGGAGTTGCTGGGTGAGCTGGCAGTGGTTCAAGATTCGTTGCTGCTGGCGGGTGCGAACCGGCAGGCTTACGGCAGCTTGCAGGGGTTGATCTGGCAGATTGAAACCTTTGGTTTCCATTTGGCGGAGCTTGAGGTGCGCCAGCACTCTGCGGTCCATGCCCGCACTCTGGCGGCACTTGAAGCAGGCGAAGACCTCAGCGCCGAAACCGAAGAGGTTCTTGAGGTTTTCCGCGCTGTCGCACAGTTGCAGCGCCGCTATGGGCTGCGCAGCGCTGGGCGCTACATCGTTTCGTTCACGCAGTCGGCGGATGATCTGGCGGCCGTGTACGCCCTCGCCGAATATTCCGGGGCCAACCCGGTCCTTGATGTCATCCCGCTTTTCGAGACCTTCAATGACCTGAACAATGCGCCACAGATTCTTGAGGACGCCCTGGCGGACCCCCGGTTTGCAGCGCGCCTGGAACAGACCGGCGGGAAGATCGAAGTGATGCTGGGGTACTCCGATTCGTCCAAGGACGTCGGGCCCCTGGCAGCGAACCTTGCGCTTTACGAGGCGCAGCAGGCAATTGCGCAGTGGGCGCAGGGCCACGACCTCGAACTAACGCTCTTTCACGGCAGGGGTGGGGCGCTTGGGCGTGGCGGCGGGCCCACCAACACCGCGATCCTTGCCCAGCCGCCACACTCTGTCGACGGACGTTTCAAGTTGACAGAGCAGGGCGAGGTGGTGTTTGCGCGCTACGGAGATCCGACAATTGCGATGCGCCACATCGACCAGGTTGCAGCGGCGACCCTGGCGGCTGCTGCGCCCTCGATCGAGGCCCGCAATGTTGAGGCTGCGCAGAAGTATGCGCAGATGGCGGAGCTACTCAGCGTGACCTCGCGGGACCGCTTCGATTCCCTGGTGCAAGCCCCGGGTTTTGCGCCGTGGTTCGCAACTGTCACGCCGATGGAGGAGATTGGGCGCCTGCAGTTGGGATCGCGCCCCGCGCGGCGTGGGCTGTCCGTGGAGTCGCTAGAGGACCTGCGGGCCATCCCCTGGGTGTTCGCATGGTCGCAGGCCCGCATCAACCTGGCTGGATGGTTTGGGTTGGGGAGCGCCCTCGAAGCAGTCGGTGACGTGGAAGTGCTGCAGCGCGCCTACGAAGAGTGGCCGCTGCTGCGCACAGTTGTCGACAACGTGGCGATGAGCCTGGCGAAAGCTGATGCGCGCATCGCGGCAGAATACCTGCGGCTTGGGGATCGGGATGACTTCACCGCGATGATCCTGGAGGAAATGGAACTAACCCGCTCTTGGCTGGCGCGGATTGTTGGCGGAGAGGTGCTGCTGTCGAACCGTCCAGCCCTGCAAACCGCGGTTGAGCTGCGCAGCCCCTATGTGGATGCGCTCTCTTTGCTGCAGTTGCGGGCGCTACGGGTTCTGCGAACCCAGGAAACGCCCACGGTCGACACTTCGGATTGGGAGCACCTGTTGCTGCTGTCCGTCTCCGGGGTTTCGGCAGGACTGCAAAATACGGGCTGATCTGCGGCGGGCCGTGAAATGCAGCATGCATCCCACCCTCGCCCCACTGTGACGAGTTATATATCGAGACGACCTATCGGTTCGATACATTCTGGTACTGTTGACACGACATAGCACCGCGATACATCGTGGCGACATACAGAGGCAGAGAACTGAGGGTTTGTGGGCGTTCGCGGGAGCATGCTTGAGTTGGCTATTCTTGGCGAACTCCAGTACCCCCTCCATGGCTATGAGCTGCGCAAACGTCTCTCCCGCGCAATCGGTCCGCTGCGGCGCCTTTCGTTCGGCTCCCTCTACCCGGCTCTGCATCGTTTGGAGGAACGCGGTCTGATCCGCGTCACATCCCCAACATCACCGGGTCCGCGCATGCCCGCGAAAACTCCAACGGAGTCAACAAGTTCAACTCGAAAACTGGTGTTGTACCAGGTCACTCCGGTAGGAACGGAGTACCTGACGGCATCGTTGGCGGGTGCGGATGTGGATGATGAGGCGTTGCCTCTCACCATCGGGCTCATGTCAAAGGCAACACCGGCAACTCGGCTCAAGCTTCTGAAGGAGCGCCGCGAGCAAGTCCTCGCGCGGCAGGAAGCAGGCCGGGAAGCCAAGCAGTCAAAAGACTTCTGGATCCGTTCAAAAGCGGAACTAGATAGCCAGCAAGCTCAAAGTGAGCTCGACTGGTTAGATCAGCTAATCCAATCTGACGGCGGACCCGCAGTTCAGGGTGGGCCAGCAGTGGAACCAAGTAAGTAAGCAAAGTAAACGGTGTAAAAGCCATCAAGTGAAGGAACTCGAATGAGTAAGATTCGCGTCGCGATTGTGGGCGTAGGGAACTGCGCGTCATCACTAGTCCAGGGCGTTACGTACTACAAAGACGCAAAGCCTGAGGACACCATTCCCGGCATCATGCACGTCCAGTTCGGCGACTACGACATCGATGATGTCGAGTTCGTTGCAGCGTTCGATGTTGATGAAACCAAGGTTGGCACCGACCTGTCAGAGGCAATTTTCTCCGGTCAGAACTGCACGGTTGAGTTCTCGGAAGTCCCCTTCCTGGATGTCACCGTGCAGCGCGCCCCGACACTGGACGGCATTGGCGAATACTACGAGGACACAATTGTTGAGTCTTCCGCAGACCCCGTCGACGTTGTTGCAGCGCTCAAGGCTGCCAAGGCTGACGTACTGGTTTCCTACCTTCCCGTTGGTTCGGAAGAGGCTGATCGTTTCTACGCGCAGTGCGCGATTGATGCCGGTTGTGGCTTCGTGAACTGCCTGCCGGTCTTCATTGCTTCCGACCCGGAGTGGGCCAAGAAGTTCGAGGACGCGGGCTTGCCCATCGTTGGCGACGACATCAAGAGCCAGTTTGGCGCCACCATCTCTCACCGCGACATCGTGCGCCTCATGGAAGAGCGCGGCGTAAAGATCGACCGCACCTACCAGCTCAACGTTGGCGGCAACATGGACTTCAAGAACATGCTGCAGCGTTCACGCCTTGAGTCGAAGAAGATCTCCAAGACCCAGGCCGTCACCTCAAACATGAAGTCGAAGGTGTCGGAGCGCGACGTTCACGTCGGCCCCTCGGATTACGTGCCGTGGCTGGATGACCGCAAGTTCGCCTTCGTTCGTATAGAGGGCACCACTTTCGGTGATGTTCCGATCCAGATGGAGTACAAGCTTGAGGTTTGGGATTCCCCCAACTCAGCCGGCATCGTCATTGACGCGATCCGCGCGGCGAAGATCGCCCTGGACCGCGGGATCAGTGGCCCGCTGTGGGCTCCGGCCGCGTACTTCATGAAGTCGCCTCCGGTGCAGATGGTTGACAAGGTAGCGCGCGAGAAGGTTGATGCCTTCATCAACGGCGCCGACAACGTCAAGCCGAAGACCGGTGGACCTGCAAAGACAGCTGACATCGAGGACTAGGCAGCCAACTCAAAGGCCGCTGCGGGCGCCCAACGCCACCCTCGGTCACCTGGCCAGCGGCGCCCACACGGGTGGCCGCTGGCCATTCTTGTGTCGCGCCCATTTCCGGGGTCCCTACGCGCCTACCCTGCAGAATTGCTACTTCTGAAGCCTCAATTGGCACGAAATCAGCCGCTCAGAGGCTCGACGAGTAGCTTTTCTGCATGCTCGACCATCCCGTTTCTGAAATGTATATGTGGGGGCGAAATGATCGCGTCGGGTAGGTACCCCAGACGCATATTTCGCCCCCACATATACATTTCACGAAAGCCCCGGGCTGCCCGACTGTTTGGGGGCGGTGGGCTGTTGTTTGCTTGTTGTTGAGGTCGGTACCGGCACCGCCCCGTGTCGTAAGGGAGCTACTTGAGCCTTACGGGGCCCGTTCGGCTTGCATAACGATGTGATTCAAGGGTAAAAGAGGCTAACCTCGCCCCGTAAGGCGTAACAGGCTCCGTAAGGCGTAACAGGCTCCGTGAAGCAGACCGAGCGCCGGAGGGGCTGGGACCCCTCCCCTCCACCTAGTCAGCCGGGTGGAGCTCCGCCCGCTGACGCCGCTGGATCCACCGGACCCGGGCGTTCAAGCCCCCGGGCTGAACCAGCGGATACCCCGAATCCCCCGACCCGAACTGGGCGATATCAAACTCGGGCATGAAGTCCGGGTTGAAGGTGCGTCCGCCAATAATGATCTCTTCCAGGTTGGCCAGATCCTCAATCCACTGCGTCGGGTCGCCGCGCACAACCAGGATGTCTGCAGCGTAATCAGGCTCCAAGATCCCCGTCACACCCGCCAACCCAACGGCGGCAGCGCCGCGCGATGTTGCCGCCAACAGCACTTCTTCGACGGGCAGCCCCGAAGCCACCATCTGCATGAGCCCGAACCGGTACGCACTCGGTGGGTACACCGCTCCAATATCGTGTCCCACCACTACCTTCACCCCGTGGTCATAGAGTGCTTTGGCGTGCGGCGTGAAAGTTTCACCTTCAACCGCCGGGTATGAGGGCGGACTACACAAGTCCACATACGTCCCCTGCCGTGCCATCTGGTCTGCAACATCCGCGTCGAAGGCTGTCACCCCGTTTTCCCCGACGAAGGAAGCGTGCGCGATGTAGTCAAACCCGGCGTCAACTGCCCTGCGAATCCCCTGCGTGCCGTGAGCGTGAGCTGCCGCGTGTTTGCCGAGGCGGTGTGCCTCCTCCACAATCACCTCCAGCTCCTCCGTTGTGAACTGTGCATTCCACGGCGCAGAACCAGAGGTCCCAAACCCGCCCGTAGCCATCACCTTGATGACGTCAACACCCGCCTTGTGGTGCGAGCGCACCATATGCCGGATCTGGGTTATCGAATCAACTTCCCCACCGGTCGGCCAAGAGTGTCCCCCCGTGGCGGTGATTTGCGGTCCAGAAGCAACAATCCGCGGCCCTTCCGCAAGGCCTTGGAAGATGGCCTCACGCGCCGCCACATCCGTGAAGTTGCGCGCCCCAAGGGACTGAACGGTCGTCACCCCCATAGACGCCAACTGGCGAGCAACCTTGATCGCACTGAGGGCATGCCATGCACTGTCATGCACTTCCGGATCCGGCACCCCAGGTTCGGCGTTGTACGCAAATCCTCCCAGGTGAGCGTGGGTTTCCACCATGCCCGGCATGATGGTCGCACCCGGATGATGTTCAACAGGCAGCGCCGCATACTCGTCGGGCACCTGCCCTCTAGGGCCTGCCCAGGCAACCTTGCCGTCGACAATAACCACGGCGCCGTCATCCACAATGCCGCCCCGCCGACCCGTGAACACCTTGCTCGCCGTTAGCACCCGGCTTACTTGGGGCGCCTTGGGCCTATCCAGGTTGTAGTCGTTGCTCGCACTTTTCACAGCCATTACTACGCCACCTCCCTGGTTCCAATCTACGCGGCTGGCGCTGCCGATGCTGCCGCAAGTTCCGGCGTCCCAAACCAAGCGTTGAAGTAGGCGTAGAAGTTGACGTTTCCAACCGATGCGCACGCGTCGTAGCTCCCGTTGAAGACGCTCTCATTCGGCTGGTATGGCGTGTAGTTGTAGAGGTTCGAGGTCGCCAGGTTCTCCACAAACACCGGCGTTCCGCCGCAGGCTTCCCCGGGGGCGTAGGGGACAAAGTCCTCACGTTGCGGCGCGGTCATGAACCTTTCGGGCTGCGCCTCGTAGACCCGGAACTGCCGCGCTGCATAGTAGACCTGGGTTGCGAACCCGAAGTATGTGGGGTCGCAGTTCGCGGAGTCCGGGCACGCGTAACCCATCGCGATTGTGTAGCGGGTTTCGTTGAGACGAGCTCCAGAGGCCGTGATGAGCCCCTGTTCCTTCTGCAGCGTGGTGAGCAGGACCTGCGGGTTGATCCCGCAGGCGTTGGCCGCCTTCCAGATTATTGCCGCGACACTGTCCCCCGTGGCGCCCTCGAACCCGCCGGAACAGAACTGGTCGGCTTCGAACGAGGGCGAGTCAGTCCGGTACTCCGTAATACAAGCCGTTCCGTCACGGCCTGTCCGGCACCCCTCATTCCACCTTTGCAGGAACCCTTCAATTTGGGCGAGGTCGTAGGCGGCAACATTGAAGAACTGCTCGTCAGAAATGATGTTGGCGGGGTTGAAACCTTCAAAGGAAAGTGGTGGTGTCACAGGCTCAGGGGGCAGAACTTCAAGCATCCCGGGGCCTGCTCCCTCATCGCCTTCACCCGGATCGCCGCTACCGGACCACGCCGTGAAGATGTTGAACAGCCCTGCGGTGAGCAGGGCCAGAACCACCAGGATCCCCATGGTCCCCAGTAGGCGCCCCACGGGGTTCCGTCGTCGGGCTGTCTTACGCGCCAAGGCCCAGACGCGCGTGGTCAAGAATGTTGTCGGTGGCGTCCTCGAGGATTTCCAGCGTCTCCACAAAGTCATCGATGCCGCCGTACCACGGGTCGGGCACGTCAACGTCGGCTAGCGGCGCCGCGTCGCTGGCGAAGTCGCTCCACAGGCGGATTTCGGCCCGCTTGCCCTCGGGGACGGCCTGCGCCAACCGCTGCAGGGAACGCAGGTGCTCCCGCGTCATGGGGAGGACGAGGTCGTAAGCCGCAAGGTCCGTCCGCGTGATCTGGTAGGCACCGCGCCTTGGCACCTCATATCCTGCCTCGCGGAGAATCTTTTGCGCGCGGTAGTCGATGGGGTTGCCGACCTCATATGCGGTGACGGCAGCCGATTCGACCTCGACATCCATACCCGCATTCCGAGCCGCAGCTTGAAGCACAACTTCCGCCATCGGTGACCGGCAAATGTTGCCGGTGCAGACGGTGAGGATCCGGTAGGTCAAGGTCGAACGACCATCTTCTCGCCTGCCTTCACCCTGGCTTTGATGCGGTTGTCGGCCGGGGGTTTCGGGCAGGTCCCGTAGGGACTCATGTGTGCTGGGAAGATCGTTGCCCTGTTGAAGTCGATGACCACGGTTTCACCATCCACGACCAGTGGTGCGCGACGCCATCCGGCAGTCGTGTCACCATTGGTTTCGTCGTAGAAGATCACCGAGGAGTAATCCGGCCCCTCCCCCGTCACGATAAGCGTCGCGGTGCGGTCCTTGGGCAGCGCGACCTCGGCATCCCCCCAGGCATGCAGGGTGTGGCTGCCCCCGGGTACCGCTGCATCGACCGTGAGGTCTTTGATTTCGGGGTAGCGCAGCATCCGCCCTCGGACAACCCACTTGGGGTTGAACTTGTAGCGTGCGACGCGGTAGTCACTGGCGAGGGCGGGGGCGTGCGGGTCGCGGATCCTCACCCCCGGTTTGCCGAAGCGGTACATGGCTTCAACTTCGCGGCCGCGGGAATCCTTGAGGGAGCGGTCCGTCACCCCGGGTGCAACATCGATGGTGACGGTGCCGTGCACCTCTTCACCATCGCGGTAGATGGGCTGGTCGTCGGGCACTTCGACGGTGAACGTTTGCCCATCCTCGCTGGCGCTCCACAGACCCGGGAAGTTCTCTAACTCCTGGGGCGTTGTACCCAGCCAAGTCAGTTCGACAAGTGAGAACCAGCCGTAGGGATCCTTGAAGGACTCGTCGCGCTCATCGCGCCATTCGCTCCAGCTTTCTTCAGTTCCAAACGATGCCATCTTCGCTCCTCAAGTTGTCGACCTCCCCCACTTTACCGGGTCGACTGGGCAGATGATCCTACTACACCGCGCAGCTTAATCCGTGTTGCAGTGACACCAGGTTGGAGCGGAAGACATCGACCAAATCCTTCGTTGGGTCCACCTGGGTTTCCAAGGTGTCTAGTGTTTCCTGGGGGATGCCGAGGGCGGATGCCAACTTGTCGGAGCCGGGTGCCGTGGTGGCGTCGGACTCGTGATCGTGGTCGTGATCGGCCTCGTTCTCATGATCGTGATCTTCGCCTTCGGCCTCGTGGTCGTGGTCGTGCGCCGCACCCGCTGGCTCCACAAACAGGGCTGTCACGCCACGGTCCTCGATCAGTTTGGAAATCTCCACCAGCCGGGCGGGCGACGGTTCCGCATCGGGATCGACGCCAAGGATGCCAACTTGTTCGAGGTCGTAGCGCTTGGCCAAATACCCGAAGGCCTCGTGGGTGGTGAGCAGGGTTTGCCCCCCGCAAGCCGCGAGGGCGGTGGAGTATTCCCCATCGATCTCGCTCATCGTTGCGTCCAGATCACTGGCGTTGGCTTCGAAGTATTCGGCATTCGCCGGGTCGAGGTCCGCAAGCGTTGCGGCTAGTTCATCACCAATCTCGGCTACTGCTAGCGGGTCGAGCCAGACGTGTGGGTCGCCGCTGATGATGTCGCCCTCGGGAATGGCAGAGAAGCCGTCAAGGCTTGTTACCCCGGTGCGTTGGATCGCTGTCTCAACCGCCGGTTGGAAGCCTTGGGAGAGGTAGAGTGCAACGGATGCGGAGGACAGTTGGTTGACCTGCGCGGGTGAGAGTTCCATGTCGTGGGCGTGTCCGCCACTGCTGGACAGGTCAACGATTTCAACCTTGTCGCCGCCGACGGTTTCAGCGATGAAGGCTAGCGGGTAGCTGCTGACCGCCACGACCGGCATTGCGGATGCTCCGCTCTGCACCGATCCCTTGACAACGGAACAGTCGTCGCCGCACGCGTCAGTGGTGTCATCTGCACCCGCTGAGCCTCCACCCGAGCATCCAGCCAGGGCTAGGGCCGATGCCGCGATCAACGCAGCGCTCGCAAGTAGTCGTCTCACAATGGTTCCTCCGGGATCGGTCGAATCTCTGAATAGGCTGAAGTGAACACTACCGCTAATGATAATCATTATCAAAAAGGGAGCCTGTGGAATCTGGGACTCATGGATGGCAGCCCAGACACCGGCACGAACCGCGCCTCAACATTCTCCCCATCTGCGGGGAAGGGATCCCCGTGACAAGGGTCCATCGCAGGTTGTCTGCCCTGCAAAACACCATTGACCCTTCTCATGTCCACAGATCATCTCGACGGCGTGTTTCCACGGATTGGCTTCGACGCGCTGGCGTAGCGCCGGTCAAACGGGCAGCCTTATCTCCAGTGACATCTGACCTGTAACCGTCAATAATGGAGGGATGCTAACGGTGCCCGTCGACACGATTCTGGAGTGGATCCCACTCTTCGCGCTTTTTGTCGCGATCTGGGGAGTCAACGCTGCAACCGCTCGCGGTTTAAGGACAGAAATCCGAGCAGTCCGGGAAGACCTGAGAACCCTGGAGACCGCTACCCGGACAGACATACAAGCCATCCGCACCGACATGCAAAACATGGAATCCGGTATACGCGCCGACATGAAGGCCATGGAAACCAACATCCGCGCCGACATGCAAAACATGGACACCCGCCTCACCGCAGAAATACGCGAGCTCCGTGAGTACACCACGGGTGCGGCTAACGCTGCGGCACGCCGGTCAGAAGCCCTCAGCGAGCGACTCGACGCCACCAACTTCAGAATCGACAATCTTGTAGATGAGGTGCGCCGCTCCTCAGTGGCTGCCAGCTAGCCCACTTCCACAGCGCTTGACCTTGCCGTAACGTCAACTTCTATCGTTGCCGTATCGACGCGAAGGGCAAGAAGTGGAACTCTCGATCCAAGAGGTTGCAAAGGCTACCGGCACCACCAGTCGCACCTTGCGCCACTACGATGACATCGGCTTGTTCGCGCCTTCACGCGTTGGTCACAACGGCTACCGCTACTACGACGACGCGTGCCTGGTCCGACTGCAGCGCATTCTGCTGTTGCGAGAGTTGGGGTTGGGGTTGCCGCAGATCGCCCTCGTCCTTGATCAAGAGACCAGCGAAACCACAGCGCTGACCGCTCACCTGAGCTGGCTCCGCCAGGAACAGGACCGCATCGCCCGCCAAATCGCGTCGGTGGAAGCAACAGTCAACGCACTACAAACAAGGAGCACTCTGATGGCCGACACAATGTTTGACGGTTTTGATCACACGAAGTACCGCGAGGAAGTTGAGGAACGCTGGGGCAAATCCGCATACGCGGACAGTGACAGCTGGTGGCGGGGGTTGGACGAGGGCGAACGGGGCGCGTGGCAGCGTCGCGTCACCGAGCTCTCAAAGGACTGGTCCGAGGCCGCCGAACGCGGCATTGACCCGGCCAGCATGGAAGCCCAGGACCTGGCCGCCCGCCATGTCGACTGGTTGCGCAGCGTGCCCGGCACCCCGGCCTCAACACCCGGTGGCGACTTGGGCGCCTACGTCCTCGGCCTTGCCGACATGTACGTGGCCGACCCCAGGTTTGCCGCCAACTACGCAACCAGCGAGGGCGGAAGCGTAGGTGCCGAGTTCGTCCGCAACGCACTACGCATCTATGTCGAGGCTGGCCTCTAGGCATCTAGGGGGCGCGCCAACTCGGTCTTCGGCATCCGTCCCGCCGCAATCGCTATCACCGCGAGCAGCGGCGGGACCACGCCCGCAATCACGAAGATCACCGGTATCGGCATCAACAACGACAGCGGACCGGCAATCGCAATCGACACCGGCATGAAGGCGATGGAGACAAAGAAGTCCAGGCTTGCCACCCTCCCAATCATTTCCATCGGTACCAGCCGTTGCAGCAGCGTTCCCCAAATGACAACGCCCGCACCGGTGGTGGCTCCGACAACGAAAAGCGCCACCAGCATCACCACGAAACTGTTACCGACGCCGATCGCAATCAGCGGCAGCGTCCCCCCACCCCAACAGGCCAGCATGAACGTTAGGTATCGGCGCGGCAGCCGAAGCGATGAAACAACCAGGGAACCAATCGCCCCACCTATGCCGTAGGAGGCAAGCAGGAACCCGAATGTCGCCTCGGGATCCGTAAACCGTTCGCGTGTCAGGAACGGTAGCAGAACTTCGATTGGTCCCTGGATGATGAGGGCCAGCGAGGCCCCAAACACCAGCGTCCACAACAACCACCGGGTGTTCAACACGTACTTCACGCCCTCGCGCAAGTCACCCCACGCACTGGTTGCGCCCTCGGGAGCGGACGGGACGCTCATTTCAGGGAGGCGACTAAGGAACAATGTGATCACAAATGTGATGGTGTACGAGGCCGCCACAATGACCGCACCGACCCCCGGGAAGAAGGCTCCGACGACGAGGCCGCCAACCGCGGGCCCCAGACCCTGACCGAGTGAAGGACGCAATGCGCCCTCCAACCCATTTGCTGCCAGCAACTGCTCGGCGGGGAGGATATGTGGAAGGTAGGCGCTGTATGCCGGGAAGAAGAACGCACTCCCGGCACCCATTGCAAACGAGGCGACAGCAACCTGCCATAGTTGGATCGTCCCTGTTAGTGAGAGAACTGCAATCACGGTCATTACCGCAGCAGTGCATCCCTGCACGGTGATGATAATCGTCCGTTTGGAATAGCGATCTGCGACAACTCCACCAAAGATGGAGAATACGAACAGGCCCAGGCTCATGCCTGTCGCAACGGCTGAGAGCGCGAGCGGACTGTCATCGAGGGCGAGCACTTGGAACACCATCACGATCGTCCACACCCCTGTACCGAATACTTCGATACCAACTGCTGCGAACAGCAGGCGATAGTCGCGCGTTGCCAGGGGTTGGAGCGAACGTGCGAGGTTGAGTTTCTTCTTGGTCATGTGTATTTCTCTCGTCTAAAAACGGCATGCAAAACGATGGCGACCCGAAAGAGTCAAAACGGCAGGCCCACGCACGCTCGGAGTAACTCAACGAGCAATGGGGCCCACGCCACCGTTAAAGGAAATACAAATGCATGGAAGGAAGGCTAACATCAGTTCCCGACTTCTAGGATGCTCCGAGGCATTTCTCCCACGACAGCACCGAGCCAATGTAGATTTGAAACGGCGTATTTCTACGGGAGGCGAAGATAGTCCATGTCCGATCACCCAACGTTAGTTTTCCTTCACGGTGTGGGGGACGGGAACCCGCAAGGCAACTGGAAACGGATACTCAGCGAGTCGCTGACACGTCTCGGCTACCCCACTCTTGATCAGGTCGAAGTCATCGCCCCGATCTACGCTCACGCACTCAAGGGCACTGATGACGAGGGGCCGGTTCCCCCTCTGACCATCCCCGATCTTCCCCGCGACAAGGGTGACCAACACCGCTGGGCTGTTGAGACTAGGACGTCCGCCCTCGAGCGAATTCTGAACGCAGGCAACAACCTTGGACAGGGGGTCCCAGGCGGCAACCAGGTTGTTGAGGCCGCCCTGTATGCTCCGATATTCAGCCAGGCCCGCAACTACCTTAAGGAACCTAAGATCCGCGCGGGGGTCCTGCAGAGGATCCTCAAGGCTATGCCCAAGCAGGGTGAGATCCTGCTTGTCGGTCACAGCCTGGGCTCCGTTATTGCTGCTGACCTGGTGCGGCGGCTTCCCCCCGAAGTTACCGTCACGGGCCTGGTCACGATCGGCAGCCCTCTGGCTAACGGCGAGTTCGATGTGGATAACCTTCGTCGCTACCTCGAGGCTCCGCCCTCGAACCTGCGGTGGTGGGTGAACATTTGGGATGCTCGGGACCCCGTGTCGGCATTCCGTGGCGTCTCTTCCCTTTTCCCGTGGATGCTCGACCGGCGGGTCAACACAGACCCCTTGAAGTTGCCCCACTACCTCCCGCGGTTCCTAGAGACTGACGAGGTCGCCCTACCGATTGGTCACGCCCTCTTCGGCTCCCTTTCCAAGGATCTGGTTCTCGCGTCTCGCGATCTCGAGATCGCCCCGACGTACGTGGAAACGTTGACGTTGCTGGCGCTTCGCTACGGTCATTTGGTTGCATCCAACCTGGACCCGAAGTTGCAGACTCGCTATCGCTCGGCGCTCGCCGAAACGCAGACGACTGTCATTGCGCAACTAACCGAGCAGGCACGGTTGGAAGGTCGCCCCCAGACGTCCGCCATCACCGAACTGGTGAACCACCCGAAGGACGAGGACGGCTGGGCAAGCTCCCCGCCCCACATCCGGCATCTATCCAAGATGAACGCCGCTAATCCGCTGGTGTCGGTGGCTTTAGCGAATGTTATTGCTCCCTTCCAGATCTCTGTTCCGAAGAGCGTTCAGCGTGACGCTTTCGAAGAGTTGACGATAGAGATGGGTTTGGGTCGACAGCTTGGTCTGGACCTGGTGGACTCACGCTTGGAAGCGGAGAAGGCGTTGGAGGACGGTGCACGCATCGTGTTCAAGTGGGCCGCACTTGGAGTCGGTGTGCTGGCGATTCTGACCACTGGCGGCATGGCTATAGCAGCTGCTCCGGCCGGACTTGCTGGAGCCGCAGCCATCACCGCGGGCCTTGCAGCGTTTGGTCCAGGCGGAATGGTTGGGGGCCTGCTGACGGCCGGCGCCCTGGTTGGTGTGAGTAGCGGCGGAATCGCGTCATCGCTGGCCAGCACCAGAGCGAGCGTTCACGATGTGGAGACCCTGCTGGTATCTAGGCTAACCGCAGCCATTTTGCGGCAGAAACAGAAGTTGGAGCAGGACCCCGACACCTGGCTGATCCTGGTTGACTCCGAGCGTGAGATCCGCCGTTCGCTCCAGCGTCTCTCCACCTTCTCAGACCGTAATGCGGCCGTCGTGAAGGATGCCAAGAAGAAGCTGGCCTCCGTCGAGAAGGCCGTTGAGTACCTTGCCAAACACGGTTTGGGACCCGCGCCGCTGCAGATCGAGGACGCAGACGCGGAGGAAGGCTAACGCGGCTTCTTTTCCAACCGCATCGACGCGAAGCACTATTCGAAGAACACGCAAGAAAACTACGACCATCACACAGTGCATTAAGGGAATCGCTACCAAATCTTCACCTACGTGAAGAACAGAGAGGTATCGGATCCCAGCCGCCAGATCGCCGGAATGCTGCTCCATGCACAGGCCGACCACGCCGTCCAACCGGATCGGAGAAACTCGCAACCGTTGCGAGAAGGCTCTCGAACTCCGCAGGAAGTTCATCCTCACGGTTGGATCGGGTGCGCCAGGCGCGGTACTTCTCCTGCGCCATTTCACCCATCATGGATAGCGCAGGTAGCATCGGTCTGAGCGTCACTCGGCGGTACTCAGCAACGGTCACCAAAGATGCGCGGAGCTCATCGGCCCCAACTGCGTGAAGACGGGTGATCGTATAGACATCTGCAAAATCTCGCCAGCGCGTGTTGGCCACACCACGATCGACTGCAGTAACTATTTTCTCAGCAAGCACCATCGTTAGTGGATATCCGAGCAGCACCACGGGCATGAACCCGAGATCCAGCACGCGTGGAAGCTCGATTAGTTGAGGCTCTGGCCAAATCGGGTCACCATCTAACCGCATAGCCTGAAAATCGATGTCCCTCGTTGGTCGCCGAGCGGCAAAGGCAGCGAGCAACACACCCCCTTTAAGAACGAAATCATCGCGATACTCAGATAGCGCAACGCGTGCTAGTAACCCTTCGAGCGCGTAGAGGACCATTAGCTCCTGCACGTCGCCGCCGCCCTGCCGGGCTAGTTTTCGTATTGCTATAGTCGCGTCGCCCGCCGGCGTGCCATGTTGTGGGCTTGGCGTCATAGGAGAACCTCCAACGCATGATGGATCGCTGGGCGGGCCTTCGGAAACGACTCGGCCATCGTGAGGAGGGAGCCGGGGCTGTTTCCACTGCCGCGCAGCCACTGCTTAAGCGCGTCGAGGGCGAGGTCACTACCCCACGTGTGACGTAACCTGAACAAGTCAATGAGTGTCCGCTCCGCCGAATAGAGGCCGATCGACATTCCGCCCGGCAGAGCGTACTGACCGCGGCCGATACTGAACGTGTCCACGTCAAAGCGATGCCAAGCAATCGGCGCATGATACACGGTCACGGGCTGTGCGCCTCGAGGGATAGCAACATCGCTGCGAGCAGGGATCTCATCTGTCAGATCGTGTAGCGAAAGCGCCGTCAGCAAACACAGTGTAGCCTCGGGCCTTCTAGTGGCGATTGCTATCCACGCCGCCGTCGTGTCGTCCGCGAGTCCATGCCGCAGAAATACTCCGGGAGCAACGCGTTCGAACTCGCCTGACTCGATCAGACGGTCAAGCCCATGCCGGGTGAGTCCCTGGGCCGACAAATCCTCGTAACCTAAGATGTCTGGTAGTGGCAAGACGCCCATCTTTAACCCCCTCTCAACGTATTCCATTACACATACAGTGTACCTGTACTGCTTTTCGCCGAATAGGCACCGGCGTGTCCTGCCGTCGTGAGCTCAACCATGTTGGACGTACGACTTATATGGGTTACGCCCGCATCGTCCCCTGCGTTGCTATTGCAATGGCAACTAGGTTTAGGCCTTTGATCTGTTCCGCCAACGAATCAGCATTTCTCAGATCGCCATGGACCTCACGAATCGGTGCTAGTTGGGCATCAGAGAACAGTCGCAGGTCGCTTTCGAGGACGGATGGTGTGCTCCGTGATGCGGTGACGTTGCCGATCGCCCAAGAACTTCGTCAAAAGAGTACCGATATTGGTACGCAATTGCCGGAAGAGGGGCGGTTCTGCATCGAGAATATGTCCTTGATGTCCTTGGGCTTGGCCAGTTCAATCCGCCGCAGGTGCATGTGGGCACACTGCATCGTGTGCGGTGCGAGCCGACAGGGACGGTCTGATATTTGGGTAGGCAGCAACCCACATTCCTTCGGCACAGCTCACGCGAATGCGGGACAATCGATACCGTGGGATCGCTAGCCTTCAAAGATGGGAGCGCACGGCCCCAAGCAGATCGAAAGGGAAATGGCGTGGCCGACCGTTTAGCGCTTCAAACAGCACTGGATGACTACAAACGGGACTTCGTCGACAAGACTTGGCCTGAAGAGAAGTACAAATGGCAGGCCGTCAAACATTTCCAGGACAATTGGCAGCTAAACGCTGAAGACTTCCCTGCGATGCTCAAGAGATCACTGGAGAAAACCGGCAATTTGCTTGCCTCTGCGGGTAGTTTCCCCCGATCAATGATTGAACGATTCTCACGCTCCGATCCTGAACGCGTTCGAGCAATGTTTGCCGCCCTGTTCGACGAATCAGTAGATCTGCATGAACGTATGGAAGCGTTCAAGGATGAGTCGACTTCGTTCTTGGAGCCTGATGACTCCCGCACGCACTTCCAAGATGAGAACACCATCAGCACGTACCTCTGGTTGAGGTATCCGGACAAGTACTACATCTACAAGTGGAGCGAATGCCGCGCAGTCTCGAACAAACTGGCGCTTGGCTATCGCTTCAAGAAGGGCGACTACGCCAACAACGTGCGCGACCACTTCACAATGTATGAAGTCATCTGCGCCGCTGCCCAAGCAGACCCAGAACTGCGGAATCTGCTGGATTCTCAACTAGCCGGCGACTGCTACCCGGACCCAGCCCTGAAGACGTTAACGATAGACATTGCCTTCTACATCAGCCGTAGCTCTGGCGAGACCACTGACACCAACACTGAGGCTGACACAGAAGTAGAGGAACCGAACTACTGGTGGCTAGTTGCCTCACCACATCAGAAGTTCAGATTCTCGAACCTTGACGTTGGGGGACTCGAAGGATGGTCGTTAGTCAACGAGAACGGACGAAAACGCAACATTTACCAGAACTTCTTGGATGCGAACGAGGGCGACCTGGTGGTCGGATACGAGTCCCACCCCGTCAAGCAGGTTGTGGCTCTTGGCCGCATAGGCGCCAAGCAAGACGGGGAGCACCTGTGGTTTGAGAAGACAGAGGGCCTTGTCACCCCCATCGACTACTCAACTATCAGTGGCACGCCGGAACTTGCAGGAATGCAATCCTTGGCTACCAACATGCGCGGAAGTCTCTTCAAACTCACCAAAGCTGAGTATGAAACCATCCTCGACCTCGTTCGTGAATCTAACCCCCTAGTCTCACCAAAACAGAATGACCCGTACACCAAAGAGGAGTTCTTGTCTGAGGTCTACATGTCCGAACCCGACTATGACCGCCTTGTGAACGTACTGCGCCGCAAGAAGAATCTGATACTCCAAGGGGCGCCGGGGGTAGGTAAGACTTTCGCAGCACAACGCCTAGCATGGTCCATCATGGGTCAACGGGACGCCGACCGTGTCGCGTTCATTCAGTTCCACCAAAACTACTCCTACGAAGATTTCATGATGGGGTACAAACCCACTGATCAAGGGTTTGAACTGAGGCGAGGGATCTTCTACGAGTTCTGCAAGAAGGCTGAGAACAACCCGAGCCTGGACTTCTTCTTCATCATTGACGAAATCAACCGAGGTAACTTGTCGAAGATCTTTGGTGAGTTACTCATGCTTATTGAGAGCGACTATCGCGGCAAGTCGGCAACGCTGGCATACAGCGGAGAAGCATTCTCGGTCCCCGCAAACGTTCACATCATCGGCATGATGAACACGGCCGACAGGTCCTTGGCCATGATCGACTATGCACTGAGGCGCAGGTTCAGTTTCGTCCCTATGACGCCCGGCTTTGATACAGAAGGGTTTCGGAGGTACCAGACAGGCCTAGATGACCAAATGCTCGACCAGCTAGTCGTAAGCGTGCAGACGTTAAACGCGGAGATCAGCAAGGACCCCTCACTTGGCAGTGGCTTCTGCATCGGTCACAGCTACTTCTGTGGTCAAGACGCGGCAACACCGGAGTGGATGAGGGCGGTTGTTGACTACGACCTTATGCCGATGCTGGAAGAGTACTGGTTCGACGACGACGTCAAGGTAGAACGTTGGCGGGACCTCCTCCGCGGGGTTGTCGAGGCGTGACGACCAAAGACAAGGTGTTCATCAAGAACGTCTACTACATGCTCGCTTACGCTTTCCAAAACCTGAACCCGGAGCAGTACGAGCAAGTGGAAACGGAAGAGTTTGACCACCTCCACGACTTGTTTGCTGCGATCCTAACCAAAGGGATTGCGCGCCAGCTGAAGCAAGGACTGTACCGCGAGTACATTCCTCATTTTGATGATCTGGCTGTGCTCCGCGGCAAGATCGACCTACCGCGAACCATGCAGCTCCACACAGGTGAGAGGCGTGAACTTGGATGCGAGTATGACGAAATGTCAGAGAACAACCTCCTGAACCAAGTCCTCAAGACCGTCTCACTAATGCTGGTCCGCCACGGTAAGGTCAAGCCTCACAACAAGGCCGCGCTGAAGAAGCTCCTTCTCTTCTTTACTGAAGTGGGCGCTATTGACCTGGCAGCCGTCCGATGGTCGGCGATTCGCTTTTCTCGCGCGACCCGCAGCTATCGGATGCTGATCAGCGTCTGTCAACTGGTAACCGAGGGGATGCTCCAAACTACGCAAAGCGGCGACCACAAGCTCATGTCCTATATCGATGACCAGGCGATGAGTCGCCTCTACGAGAAGTTCATCCTCGAATACTACAAACGACACTGGTCCCGCCTTCACCCCGAGGCAGCCCAGATTAGCTGGGCGTTGGATGAGGGCGAGCGAACCATGCTACCCGTGATGCAGAGTGACATCACGCTGTCAGATATTTCGAGGACGCTCATCATCGACGCGAAATACTATTCGAAAAACACGCAACGAAACTACGACCATCACACGGTGCATTCAGCGAATCTCTACCAAATCTTCACCTACGTGAAGAACAGAGAGGTGTCCGACCCGCATCGGCAGATCGCCGGAATGCTGCTCTATGCACAGACTGACCACGCCGTCCAACCGGACGCCAACTGGCGTATTCACGGCAACCAGATCTTGGTTCAGACCCTCGACCTCGAACAGGACTTCCCAGCCATCTCAAACCAATTCGACAAGATCGTCTGCAGCCACTTCAACTTGAACGAGGGCAAGCGAGTGGCGTAGGTGTGAGCACTCCGCCGGGGATAGGAGTGGCAATCCTAAAGGTCTTCAAGTAGTGCTGACTCGCTCGCATGATCCTCAAGGGCTTCAAAATTCAAGCCTCCGCACTCAATACCCAGCGTTGAACTATAGTTCTCTCCGCTCAGGCGAACGAGAATGTGAGCATCGTCCCCTTAATAGCCTAGCTATCCGATCTCCGCCTCTTGTCTAGGTGCGTCACATCAAACTCAGGCGAATGAACGGGTTCTTAAGACTGCGCCCTCTTCCGCAATCTTTCCTGTCGCGACTGCCATGTCGATTGCTCGATTGAGCCGCTCATCGAGAATCGCGCCATTTCGGGCCCAGCCAAAGAGCCTCGCAATTTGTGTTACAACCTCCTGACGAGGGGCACTTCCAACGTCATCAACTAGGTATTCCGCCGCAAGTGCGAACTCTCGGAGATCAACCTGCTCGGGCTTCCGAGAGTCACCGTGACACCTGACCTTCGACACAGGACGATTTGGCACGTCAACGAAATCTCCATTCCTCTGAAGTCCCGCAATCTCTATAGCCAGCTTGAGGTTCTTCTTCACCCTTTGTGAGACTCGCCCTACTTGCCACCACTCGCGGATGCGCTCGCTAATCACATCCATGTGAACTGGTCCTTCGACCTGCGCCAGCGTTACCATCGCATCAACCATATAGAGATGACTTCCTCTCTCTCCAGGCTCGACGTAGGACGCAAGGCGTACTGGCGACGCCTGTTCATACTCGGCCGTCCATGCGTATGCTTCTAGAGTCTGTGCTGGAGTAGTCTCGATCTCAGGTCGTGTCAGAGCAGTGGGAGTCGGCCTGCTCGTATTGTGCCTCCCTGAAACAGCTCTCTCGATCGCGACACGAAGACGTTGTTCCTCATTGGCTCTATCTCGATACCAGGCAGTGCCCCAAATCCTGTGTAGGGTCCACCCAAGACCCTCAAGCACCTGGTCGCGTAGTCGGTCCCGATCACGGGCTGCCGGAGATGAATGATACTGGTAACCATCACACTCCACTCCGAGCGCGAACATGCCCGGCTTCGCGGGATGACGAACTGCTAGGTCGATGCGGAATCCCGCTGCCCCAACTTGAGGTTCCACACTATAGCCCCACGACCTAATTGTGTGGATTACGGCCTCTTCGAATGGTGACTCTGGCATCAACCCCGTGACTGACGACTGCGTACCAAGAACTGAGATGCCACGCTTTGCGAAGTCGAGGTAGGCGCGTAACGCTTCCACGTTTTCATTTCGCGAAGGAGGAATATCGTGGGCATCCATCGACGAGACGACCTCAACACGCTGTCGGGCGCGGGTGACTCCGACATTCAGCCGCCTCCACCCCTTCTCCTTGTTCAGAACTCCGAAGTTTGTTGAAATCTTGCCTGCCTCGTCAGGACCGTAGCCAATTGAGAAAATTATGACGTCACGCTCGTCGCCCTGCACTGACTCCAGTGATCTGACGAAGAAACCGTCGAGTCGATCGCTTCTGTCGAAGTATCCGTCCAGGTCTCGGTGGAGTCCACGGAGCTCATCCACGGCCGCGATGACTGCAGAGGCCTGCGCCACTGAGAATGTAACGACTCCCAGTGATGAGTTCGGCCGTGTGCGATAGTGGTGGATCACCCTCTCAGCTACAACGCGCGCTTCTCTTGGGTTGTCGGCCCCGCCCCCGCGGCGATACAGACCCTCGGTTGAGAACAGCTCAATGCCAACATCGGCCCCGTCCTCCTGCGCGGAAGGGTACGTAACAAGTTTCCCTTCATAGAAGCGGTAGTTTGAGAATGCAATTAACGCTTCATGGCGTGAACGATAGTGCCAGCGGAGACCAAGATTCTGGAAAGCGCCTGCGGATTTTGCAAGCTCCAGAATCGACTGGAAGTCTTGTACGTCGGCATCAGTCTCAGTCTCGTCATCAGACTCTATGGCCCGTTCGAAGAACTGCGTGGGAGGAAGCTGCTTATCATCGCCAGCGAGGATAAATGAGTGTCCGCGGTAAATGCAATTGATCGAATCACCAGGGGTTACCTGCGACGCCTCATCGAAGATCACTACGTCAAATTTGATGTCCGGAGGGAGATACTGGGACACAGCTAGGGGGGACATCATGAACACCGGCTTGATCGCCTGGATGGCTGAACGGGAGCTTGAGATCAGGCTGCGCACAGGCATGTGCCGACGTTGCTTCATGCCTTCGCGGCGAATCAGCGCAGGCCCACCAAAAGAGGTATTCAGTGGGCGACGAGTGTTTGCAGCCCGAATGATGTCACCAGTTGCAGCGGCGGTCAGCTCAAGATCGAGTGTCTTGAACTCTTTGACCAACGCTTCCCTATCCGCAAACTTCAGAGGATGGAGCCTCTGGTCTTCTTGGATCTGGGCATCGGACCATGCCCTCAACAATGCGCGCTCCACCACCTTCGGAACCTCAGATGCCTGAAGTCGGTGCCGTATGCAGAATTCGACAGTTGAGTCTAGGTCTAGCTTTCGAAGTTCATCGCGCAGAAGCTTGTAATCAAACCACTCCTGTTGGCCGACAGTATCGTCACCCAGTTCCGCTAGGAGCTCGGACGCACCCTCGAAGGTGGCACAGTCGGCTAGGAGTTCGCTTCGCCGGCTTTCAGCAAAGGCTCCGAGGATAGAGTCTCGAGCTTCTTCCCACCGCGAGATTGCACGTGGGAGAGCCTCGATAGGTGTGGACTTCTTGAGTTCATCTACCTGCCGCTCTGAGAGGGTACCGCCTGGGGCGAGTTCTCGAACCTTGAGCACCCATGAAAGCGCAGTGTCCACCTCGGCGAGATCCGTGTCTACGCCTCGGAACAGACCTTGGAACTGTCTCGTGAGTCGCAGCCCCGCGGCCTCGAGCTCTCCCGCCGCCCTGTGAGCAGCTTCGCTCGCAAGTAGGATCGCCTCAGCCTCACTGAGTAGATGATTCCGTCCGTTGACTGCGTTGACCTCAGTTACAAGACTTAGCGCCTGCTCCATCGGTGCGAGGTGAGCCGAAATCCACATCAATGAGGTCTCAATTGGCTCCACCACTAGCTCAGGATGTCCACCACCATTCGGCGGCTGCGCTAGATACTGCCTCCATGCATGAAGCGCTTCTCTCGCCCCGACAGCTACCTCGTAATGCGCAGGTTCTGGGATCTCGGTAGTGAAGAATGCGACAGTCCTATCCGTCACATCGCTTGGAGCTAACGCTATGACCTCCTCCGCAGTCGCGAAGGAGCGTTCAAACGCGTCCCAGTCGGTTTTGCGGCCCTTCCATTGCCTACCAAGCGCACGTGACTGGACCAGACTTGCGGCCTCGAATTCTTGGCTAGCTTCGGACCATGAAACGGCATCAGAAAGGCGGGAGATTCCCAACTTCACCTGGTTGGCGTCTGACAACAATAGTGCGACCGACTGTTTGTCCCGCCGATAGTCCCCTGAGAGCTTCCGAATCCCTTTGTGGAGGTTGTCGAATCTGTCTCGGAGATCGCGCAGCGGAGCCGTCAAGGCCTCCGGTCGGAATATGCTTTGCACGCGCTCTTCGGCCGAGTCCAGCGCGATAGCTTTTAACCTCATTGTGGCAGCTGCGTCTTTGGCGGACTGCAATCCGCCCGCAGTAAGCCACGACGGTTCGACTATTGATCCTAAGTTTCGGAGCTCAACCAGGCGAATGACGCGGTCTGCCTCTGCCCATGTTGCGGGAGCAGGTAGACCCGATTCTCGCGCCAAACCGGTAAGCGAGTGCAACGCTCTAGAGACGCCGTCGGCGTGGTGTTGCAGGAATTCAATGGTTTCATGCAGGTGTGGTGAGGTGAGGGCTCTCATGTCGATTGGGCTGAGGACCCGCGGGGTCACCGGAATCTCAGGCGCATCCTTCGAGAATTCTGCATATGACATACCACTGAGCCGCACCACCTCGGCTGCTCGATCCTGCAAGTTTTCGACAAGTGCAACTAGCTGGAGTCGGTCGCTCTCAATGGTCACCCAATCATGCGATGACAGCCATTCTTCGTTGACAAATCGTGGCCTGTCGGAATGTTGTAGGTTGAGAACTAGAGCCAGATCCTGCGCTCGATCGAGACTATCAAGCTCGAAAGCTGAAGCAAGGCCGGCATTCAGGTCAAGCGTCCCCTTGAGTTCTTGCAGCGCACTGTTCGCGGTCCAGATCCGTGTCTCCAAGGAGCTCTCGTCCACAACGTCGCGCCAAAGAAACGACGCGCCCTGAGCTGCTGGGCGCCATGTTCGTTCGAGTCGACTCAAAGTATCATGGAGACTTGCCAACCCCGCTTGGTCGAGAGCAAGGGGTGGGCGATCCGGAACGGGAGCGGCCGCTACGTTGACGAGACCGGCGAGGATTCCGAGAACATCGTGCAACGAGAGTTGAAGAGGAGATCGGGTCTCGTTCATCGCCATGGCGTACGCGGTGAGCTTTCTGCGTCGATCTTCAAGCATTGCACGCGAAGGTGCGCTCATCCCAACGGGTGGCTGTGCCACGTTGTCGAGTGTCTTCATAAGCTCAGTGGCAACTTCGCGGCGGTTTGTCTTATGTGAGTGAAGCTCAAGCAAGTAGCTTCCGAGGCCAGCGTCTTGGAGGCGATTACGCACCACGTCGAGAGCGGCGATCTTCTCCGACACGAAGAGCACAGACTTACCAGCATGCATAAATGCACCGATCATGTTGGCGATCGTTTGGGATTTGCCCGTCCCAGGAGGTCCGTCCATTACGAAGCTGCGTCCTGCCAAAGCTGCGGCCACTGCAGCACGCTGAGATGAGTCTGCATCTAGGATCAACGGCGTCTTCTCAGGCGGAGCAACTTCGTCAATATCACCAGGGTTGATTGGATCAAACTGGAACACATCGGTCTGGCTGGTCGGGTCGGTGTTCGCGAGTGCCTGCACTACTGCGTGCTCGGCAATCATCTCTTCATTGTCAATCAGGTCTTTGTACATTGCCTCCTTCGAAAATGAGAAGGTTGCAAGGTGTGTCTCAGACAGGATTTCCCAGCCTGAGAAATCATCGGCCTTTGCAATGGCGTCCCGAAACACATCAAGAATTCCGGTGACACCGAGATCCTCCATGTCGTCTAGTGTCGGCCACTGAACGCCGAATTCAGAGAGGCGTAGTGGCAGTGCAGGATTGAGTACATGGTCAACCTCGGTAGCCTTCAATCTTGGTGTCGCTCTCGGTCCTTCCGGAACTAGTTCTACGGGAACAAGGTAAAGCGGGCTTGCCATATCGGAGCCATCCGTATCCTTCCACCGCAACATTCCAAACGAGACGTACAGTACCGAAAGCCCACGGTCGAGGAACTCTTCATTCGCCCTCCTCATAAGGGTACGTACCACGGGTCCGATCTCCTTGTGGGGCCTAGGCACGTGGAAAGCATTGCGGCGCGGTGCGGGTACGGATGTTAGTCCGTCACCTTCGTCAGATAGATCACCGTAGAAGTCCAGCATTTGCCCGGACCTCAGAAGAGCTAGGATCTCATCAGGGGCTGGTAGGTCGAATGTTAGTGAAGAAGTCTTCGGCGGCTTGAAACGGATAAGTCGACTGCGTCGATTCAGCCCAACGAGGCTCTCACGCCAGATTTTGAGCGCATCAAGAGTTGCTCCTTTGTCAGACACCTACTTACCTCAATTCCCGCGTCCGAACACTTCTGTTCCCAAGAGCGAAATGACGCGTCTACAAACACTCCACTTTACATTTAGTCCAGTGGCTCCTCAGCCTATTGAGCTCGCAAACCTTCCAGTGTCTCTAGCGTTCTGAGCCTGGACACCGCACACCACGAGAAGGTAGGGTCTCCAGCGCAGTACCACTCTCGCATCAGCGGACCCTCGGCTTCAACGTGCCTGCCTCCCTGTCGTACACCCAGTTCACGATGCTGCCATCTTGGACGAATGTGAGGGCTCGGTCGATCGCCTCCAGAGGCACATCAAACCACTCGGACGCCTCGGCAGCTCTCCCGTCCAGACCAACCTGCTCGAACGGCACGCGCGACGTTGCAAACACCGTGTGCAACAGGTGCTCTAGAGAGGCCGCTCGCAGGTTGTACGTCTTGTAGTCCGCAACCACCTCCACGGGTGCCATCAGATACGTGACCTGCTTTTCCGCCCCAACAAGACGCCGCTTCACACTTCCGCGGGTGAACCCGATCTTGTGCAGATTCGGTCTCCCCACTACCTCCGGGTGGTCGCTCAGAGATCTCAACACATATATGTGGCCGGTCAGTTCATCCCCTGCTTCCAGCTCCGTGATGGTCACCTCCCTCTGGGTGACGAGGAAGCTGTCCTCTTCATGCAAACGCGAGGTGAGGGACTGTCGATACATGCTCGACTCGGTCCCGTTCTCAAAAATGACCCGCAAGCGCTCTTTGCGCCTTCCCGCGACCACTTCGGTCTCCCCAACTTCCGCCACAAACAGCATGACTCCGCCGAGGACGAAGAACGTCCCCTTCTGAATGTGTGCTTCCACTGGATCTGCGGCCAGACCCGCAACGCCGGAACGCAGCTCCGCGTGCTTCTGCTTGAACAGGGGTTCAAACGCCTCGAAACCCTTCGCACGTTCACGTTTCGCCACCCACTCAGGCTCACCTCTGGTGATCTTCTTCGGCAGCATCGAAGTGTCCAGGATGCCCGTTTCGTCCTCAAGCAGGTCGTCATCAAGGGCCAAGATGTCTTCTAGGGACAGCTCTTCTTCCGCTCCCTCGGCAAGGAGCCTGTGCTCATCCAGATTTGCGAGGGCCTCGACTTTCTCTGGGTTGGCGCGGATGCCATCAAGGCGCGCCCCCAGCCGCCGCTCCTGGATCGTTCGCACCGTCGGATCGGGTTCGCGACCATGCTCCACCACAAAGTCGTTGATCTCTACAAATGACCTTCTCAGACGATCATGACCGGTCAGTACCGGCGCCTTCTCTGGCTCATCAAGCAGCCCATCATCATCTGACGCGAAGATCTCTTCCAGACTGGTCGGCATTTCCGCGCTCATGCGTTCACCTTCGCTTGACTTGCTTTGGCGCGACGCAGGAACAAGAGGATCTCAGCCAAGCGCTTCTCATGCGGGTCTTTAGAGCGAATGGACGGCACCCGGCCCTCCATCCGCTGGAACTCCCGGAGCTTCGGATACATGAGCACCGCTTCTTCCGCGGTAACTTCGATCCGCGTCTCCGCGATGGCATCCATAACAACCCGCAGAGTTTTAGGATCGACAGACTTTGAGAGAACTTCGAACGCGCGCTGGAACGGGTTCACCTTGTCGATCAGGTTGATGTCCAGCTTGTCGAGGTCGACATACTTCTTGGCCAGCATCACGAATTTCTTGTCCCCGACTTCCTTGACCTCCCCGGCTTTTACAACCGAGTCGACCACGACATGCTGGCGCAAAGACTCGGCTTCCGCACTGTTCAGATCAGGGTAGCGTTCCCGCAGGATCTTGGGGATCAAGACCTTGTTGGCAACCTCGGCATCGAGTTGGCCCGCCGCAGCGCGCCGGAAGCCCGGGTCTTGCAGGATAGTGGCCTTCAAATCATTTAGGTCTGTCTCAATAATCTGCCGCACCCGATCGGTTGGCGGAGCCTTCAAACCCTTGACCGCCAGCGTCCCTGGCTCTGGCGCCTCCCCCGGTTCCTTGGGCTTGAAGTTGAAGTTTGGCGCCAAGACCTGCTCCATCAGCAGCGAAGCCGTGATTGCTTTGAGCATTGTGTTCACCGCGGTCGTCACTTCGTCGGCATCGGCCGCTGGCTCCGCGATGAGGTTGGTGAACTGAGCCCGCGGCTTCCCCTGTGCGTCCCGCGTCACTCGACCGATGATCTGGATGACCTCCGTCAAGGAGGACCTGTGCCCAACTGTCAGAGCATGTTCGGCAAACGGCCAGTCGAAGCCCTCCTTCGCCATTCCGAGGGCGATGATGACGTCCACCGCATCCTTGTCTTTGGCTGCAACTTGCCCTAGGTATCCGAGAAGGTTTGACCGTGCCATCAAGTCTGAATCGTCCACTAGGTCGGCAACCCGCAGTACCCTTCCATCCGGTGTGCGCAGCCGCATGATCCCGGATTCATCCTTCCCCTCAAAAGTCCCAATGAGGTCGAGGATCCTGTTGACTTCCTCGATTTTGTCCTTGGTTGATTCGGAAGAGTTCACAGAAGGAATGTGAATCAGTGTCTTCAGATCCGGGTCGAACACCTCGTGGATCGCATCCGTGTAACGCCCCTGGTAGAAGTGGTGACCGATCCCCAGGCTCTTGAGGTGCTTGTAGCCGTTGAGTTGGTCGTAGTAGTTGAACGTGACGGGAGTGAACTTCTCTTCATCTTCCGGCATGAGGACGGGTACCGAATCCCCCCGGAAGTAGGAGCCCGTCATCGCCACAACATGCGCGCTGGAACCCGACATGATTTCGTGCACCACTTGTCCAAGCCGACTGGAATCCTTGTCGGCCGATACGTGGTGAAACTCGTCGATTGCCACAAGAGTGTCATCAAAAGCCGAGGCCGGAAGCTTCGCCATCGCAAAACGCAACGTCGCGTGGGTGCAAACCAGCACTGTGTCGTCACCTTCAAGGAAACGCAGGAACGCGTCAACCTTGCCGCTGTCCCCTCCGGGAGTGCACAGGTTGTTGCGATCTTCTATCTCCCAGTCCGCAAAGAACCCGTGTTGTACGAGGGCGGTGCTGGCAAACGAGGCGCCAATGGAACGTTCGGGAACAGCGATGATGATCTTGTTGATTCCCTGATGGAAGAGTTTGTCGAGGGCGACGAACATGAGTGCCCGGGACTTCCCCGATGCCGGAGGTGCTTTTACCAGCAGGTATTGCGCATCCTTCTCAGCAAATACGCGGCGTTGCATGTCTCGCATCCCAAGTTCGTCGACATCGACGGAGCTCTGGTTGGCCGCATAGTTGATCTCTATTAGATTCTCTGGCTGCCTCATGCTGATTCCTTCGCACTGGTCTTTTGCACATACAAGTCAAACAGCAACGCAAGACGGTCCTCATCCGAAGCGAACCCGCTCTTGCGGTACAGGGTGTCCACTGCATCATCGAGCTCTTTATGGGCCAGCCGCAGGTTGCCGGGCATCAAGTCCGGGTCATAGAGCTCCGCCAACGTCTTCTCACTGTGGTACTCGCGCACATCCAGCACCCGCAGGGCCCTCTGGGTCAACGTTTCCTTCTGCGCCGCCGTCAGATTGGGCACTGGGAAGGTGTTGTAAACCAGGGTGTTCGAGTAGCGGAAATCCGTCTTCAGCTTCCCACCCACCGCACGCAGCCAAGCCATGTGCATGCGTGAGGTCACCAGCGCAAACACCCATGGCTCGGCGTCGTAGATGGCGAACGCCAGGTTTGATATGACTGTGTCCGGACCCAGGTATCCAATCGGAACATACTCGCGACGCTCGGATGAGACGCTGGGAACAATGATGGCCGTCCCTTCACGCTGTTCCCTGAACATCCAAGGTCTCTCTGCAAGTTTTCGTGCCCCAGCATCTCGGCTGGCGAGCCGCTTCAATCGGGTCTTCTCAACCCGCTCTGCAATTCCGGGAATCAACAGCGCACTCTCAACTTGGTTTGGCGTGATCCACAGGCACCACCGCTCTTGGCCGTTTATGTATTCTTGGCTGCCGGTGATCTTACGGACAAACTCGACCGCTTCGGGATACTGAAGCAACAGCTGCTCCTTGTCCCTGAGACTGAGCAAGAGGTTCCCTCCGTCCACAGGCTTGTTTCCGTAGGTCATTCGCGGAATCGTCGGAGACAGGGGCTCGCCCCGCTTCGGGCCAACCACAATGTTCGGCCCGCTCGCCAAGTAGGGGTTGATGTTCGGAACGATCCGACGCACCCCGTCCGTGTTCAGGTGCTTTGGGCGGGTGCTCTCCGACCTCAAACCAATGACAGCCACCGTGACTCCGGCGTTACCGCGTGCATTATTCGTCCATTTGAAAGAGGTATAGGCAAAGCCGATCTCAACCCCAAGTGCAAAGATCATTGGGAACATCAATGCAACGTGCTGGCCCTGCGTGACGGAGTTCGTGGTAACAAAAGCCAGCTCTGCGGACGTGTCGGCAATATACCTCGCGCCCTTGTAGAACCAGATAGCGATGTAGTCGAGGTTTCTTGAATAGGCAACGCCCTCGAATGCAAATGTGTAGTCAGCCTTCTGTTCCGCAGTTTGTTTGCCGCTTCCAGAATACGGTGGGTTTCCCACCAGGTAGATCTCAGTTTCCCCGTCGTTGGGACACACCTGGTTCCAGTCAATACGGGCAGCGTTGCCCGTAACGATCTGGCCGGCGTCTTTGAGGGGGATTAGCGGGATGTCGATACCGAAGATCTCGTTGAACTCTTGGTTCATCTGGTGTTTGGCGATCCACAACGAAAGCACCGCTACCTCGCGGGCCAACGGGTCGATCTCAATGCCGTAGAAGTTGGTGATCTTGATGCGGGAACCAAACAGCTCAGACTGGAGGTTCTGCCCACCAAGACTCTTGAGGATTTCATTTTCAAGCCTGCGTAGCTCTTTGTAAGCAATGACAAGGAAATTCCCCGACCCACAGGCTGGATCAAAAACCTTGATGCTCCCAATTCTGTCGAGCAGGCGGTTCAGTCGGGCTGGTTTGCCTTGAGCGGCCTCGAACTCTTCCCACAGTCCCTCCATGAAGAGCGGGTCAATCGTCTTGAGGATGTTGGGCACAGACGTGTAATGCTGGCCCAGGTCACCGCGCAGCTTTGGGTCAACAACGGCTTGGAACATGGAGCCGAAGATGTCTGGGTTGATCTCATCCCACCGCAAGTGACCACTGCGCAGAAGAAGGTTGCGTGCCTGGCGACTGAAGTGCGGAACGACCTCGGCACCCCGAGCGAACAGCTGGCCATTTACATAAGGGAAAGCGCGAACCAGCGCAGGCTTGGCTGCCGGGTCCTCCGTGTCCAATGCGTCGAACACCTGGGTGAGGAAGGACTGCAGGTCAGAACCGTCCTCTTGCGTCAGGGACTCAACCTTCTCAGTGAAAAGACCTTTCGTGAAGATTCCTGTGTCCTCAGCAAAGAAGCAGAACAACAGTCTGGTGAAGAAGAGGTTGAGGCTGTGACGGGAAATATCCTCAGGTGAGTTCTCTTTGGCTAGTTCATCGAACAGTTTGCCCAGGCGTTCTGCAGCTTTGATGTCAGCGTGCGCCTCAGCCACATACTGGGCTTTCTCCATTCCGGCCCAAGGCAGGAAGAACTCGAAGTGCTCATCGACCTCGTCAATCGCAATATCCAAGGTCTCACCGCTGGCACGGTCCAAGGCGACAAGGTTCTTGTAGTCGGTGGCGATCAGGAAACGCGTGTCGTATTTGGCAACCGTTGGGGACGAGTCCAGCTCCGCGATAGTCAAGTGGAGGTCCGCATCGGTCGGTTTGAAGTAGACGACACCCTTTTGGGCGACCTCGACCTCGGGATTATCGGCAATGTTCAGGTTTCCGGAGCGCAACCGGGTGACAGAAGCCCGCGACCTTCCGAGAGCTACCAGCAGGTCGAAGATGAACTCCCGTGAGTAGGTGGGACGGCGCGCTAAATCAGCGACTCGATCTTGAATGTCCGCAACACTAAGCCGTGCCACACGTCCTCCTTGACTACAAAAATCTCAGTTTGTATCACTCAGGTTAACCGAGTGGAGCACCCGAGGGACGCAATCTGCGGCTTTGCCGCACATTCTCACCTTCGCCTGTCTAACCTTGGGGAAGACAAGAAATTTGAGGTGGGACGTGGCGAGACGCACCAGGGTCTACATCCACTTCGGCACACGTGCGCTACCTAGAATCAGCACTCATCAACCTCGCCAAGAAGGTTGGTCGTGTCTCTCTAGAGAATGTTGCCTCACCCACGGGAGGGGCGCCACTGCCAGAGGCCGACGCTTCCAACATGGATGTCCTACTGAACAGCTGGGCCGAAGCCACCAAAGTCCAACACGCGACGCGGCAGGAGCTTCGCAGCAAGCTCTTTGCCGACGGGGCGCTCCGCTCTGAAGGTGCCGTTGCTGTCGCGACACGTGACATCGTCTTCTCGTCACCGTCTGCTGCAAGCGCCACCGCCCTCGGCCGAGCCTCTTCAAATGGTCGCATCGAGTGGAAAACTCAGGACGGACAAACGCTCTCAGCATGGGAGCAGAGCGTCGGCTAAGGACGCGAAGGGTTCTGACTGCCCATGACCCGGAATCCGCCCTCGGCCCCTACCTGCTCTGCGCCCCCTCAGCCCGCGACTGTGCGTCGTGGTTGTCGGCGGATTGGGGTTGCTCGCCTGACTGCGGTTGGTCGGGCTGCGGTTCATCGGTCGATTGCTCCTCCACAGGGGCATCCGCATAGCCGAAGTGCAAGTCCAGCATTCCAAGCCTTGCTTCGAACCAGGTGAGGATCTGCTCGGTCGACACCACGTCCGAGGACGGGCGGCCAAGGGAGTTCCACCGGTTCGCCTCCGCCGTCCACACATCGCTTGGCACGGTGGCGTGTAGGTTCGCTGACTTCTGCTGGAGGTTCTCAACAGAGAAGATCCCACTGTCACGCAGTTGTGCGTAGCGGGCTTCGACCTCGGGCCTGAAGGCCTGGTAGGTCTTGAACCAAGGCTTCTCTTCCGTGTCCTCGTTCTCATAGTCCATCAGCAGCTTGGTCTCTACCGCCGGGTCCAGCAGTCTGCCGGTCGAGTTCATTCCAAACGTGGTGTCTTTATCCCAGGGTAGGAAGAACCATTTGTCGAGGTCGTAAGAGACTACCTGCAGGTCTTGGGCGCGCCCATCCCAGTCGTAGAGAAGCTCAATCATCAGAAGCATGTCGATCATGTTGCCCTTGTCGAAATGCTTATCGAACTGGGCCTCGAAGTTCTCCTGGCTGCCGTTGATGACACTCGACAGCTCATCAATAGCCGACTTTTGATCGTCGGTGAACAGGTCTGTTGACGACAGATAGTTGTCAATCCAAGTGCCTATGCCATCGGAGCCAAGCTTCGTCCATGTCTTCTCAAGCGTGTATCCGCCACGGGCGTCAAACTCCATATATATGTTCGACGTGTTGTAGGGGTCGATGTTGAAGTTGTCAGGATCATGGCCAAGGGTGAGTGTGGAGATCCCATAGTGCTTCCCATCCATGGTGACCCGTGAGATGTTGGTTTGGGGGAATCCCAACGCACCGGGGTTGTTGGCTGTGGTGGAGTGGCTGACTTCAGAACCACTGTTCCGGCTAGCGATCATCTCTTCCCACAGGCCAAACGCCAATGGGTTGCGGGACTGTGTTGGATCAATCCACTCTGCCTTCGCAATCCAGGAGTCAGTCGGCACAGAAGAGCCAACCTGAACCAATATCGGGCGGGTGCGCTGCTTGTCCGAATACCACTTCAGGGTCCAGTTCTTCTTCGGCCAGCGCGCAGTGGATGTGCCCTGAACCTGGATGGTTCCAAAACTCTTGAAGGTGGCATCCCCCGTCCCAATGGAAAGACACACGGGCAGAGGTCCCTGAGACTTGGCGGTCGGCAGCGCCTGACCCAACGTCTCGACTCCAATGTTGATCATCGATGAGGCGTCTTGAATATGCACGGTGCCGGAGCTTGGCTGGAGGTTGCCGCCGCTGCAGCTCTCTGCTTGGACGCGGGGCGGAAGTGCGTTGAGGTCGCACGGCGTGGTGGACGGAGACAGAACGCTCTTCCCACCGACCAGGGTCACATCCTCGACCAGCAAATCCTTCAAAGCAGTGTGACCCGAGGACGGAAGGCATGTCTTGCGGGACAGAAGTAAGGGTTGACCTTCACGGCCTGCCGCAGCTGCGGCTGCCAGCGCATCCGGGTAGTTCTCTCCAGTCGCCATGAATGCACCCCTGGTTGGGAGGAACTGGCCGCTCGCGATATCCGCAGAGGTTTCGTAGCGGTTAGATCCCGCATACCGCACAACGTGGGTCGAGGCCGCCAAGGCGCTAGAGATCTGGTTGCTTACAATTGCAGGGCCACCTGCGATGAAACTGCTTGACGCGCCAAGTTTCTTTGCGACTTTGCTGGCAGAATCCGCGTGCTGCTTCCCGTCACCAATCAGCAGGAGCGGGGCTTGGTGTTGTCCAGCAGCCGCCCCCAACGCAAGTGCATCAGGGTAGTTATTACCGGTTGCGATGTAGAGGGTGTCGGCACCATCGGCGCCCCAGCCATACTCCACGGTTCGCAGTGATGTTTCGTAACGGTTGGCACCGCCGAGCCTCACGACTTTGCTGGCGTTCGCGGCCGCAGCGGCCTCCTCGGCAACCTTCTGTGACACGGCCCCGTCACCGCCAATGACAACAATGCCGCTTGGCTTCAGCCTCTGAAGCTCGTCAGCAGTTGCTTTGGAGAGAGCGTTGGGTGCGGTGAACAAAAGCGAGGCGTCAAGCTTCACCGCCAGCGGAGCTGCAGTCGTCGCATCGGCAAAGCTCTGGCCTGAAGCCAGAACAACAGTATCCACCCCAGCCTTGGGAAATGACGCTTGCGAAACCAAACTAGCTGTCTCATAGCGGGTGGATCCGCCAATCCTCTGCTCAGCCGACCAACCGTCCACAACCTCTGTCGCAGCATTCGCAGGAACAGTAGCGCCAAACATTAATGCTGCTGTAATTAATAGAGGAACGGTCAGTCTTGAAGATCGCTTGAAAATTGAAATCACCCCGTGAAACAGAACTGCCAAATGTCGGGAGGCACTGCTGAGAACGCAAACCCGCAAACACGTTTCAAGCTAGCACGGTTCGCTGGAGCGCGAGGTCCACCTGGAAGGTGAGCCCCACGACAACCTAGGCGACAGACGGCTTGGCGGCCTCGAGCCATTCGGGGAGGCACAACCTAAGTCGGAATAGCGGGGTTTTTATTCCGGGTTATACTGTCTAAGTCGGAATATAAGGGCGTTTATTCCGACTTAGGAGGTAGCATGGCCGACTCCAAAGCAGGGCCCGGTCGACTTGGGGACAGCGCAGATGCAAGCGTGCCATTAATTGTCCACGGCCGCCGCGCCGTCAATTGGCAGCAAAGCCAAAGGGGTGGGAGTCGCGAAGACCGCATGATGCGGCAGACAACCGTGCGCCTACCTCCGACGATTGCCGACTACCAACCGCGACTCGGCTCGCTGGTTGCAGCGGAGTCCGAGGGCGCGCTCGCGGCTATTGCGCAGCTTGATGCCGAACACGGCCCGGACCTGGCGGCGATATCAACACTCTTGCTCCGCGCAGAGTCTGTTGCCTCATCCAAAATCGAACGCATCGAGGCTTCTGTGGAGGACTTTGCGAGAGCAGCTCACGGAATCAGGTCCAACCCCTCCGCTACCTCAATGGTGGCCTCGGCGGACGCGCTAAATGACCTGATCCTCTCCGTTGAAGGCGGCCAGCCAATAACACTTGAGAAGGTCCTCTCAGCTCACCGGATCCTCATGGCCGATGACCCCTACGAGGCGCGGGATGCTGGGCGCATCCGTACCGTGCAGAACTGGATCGGTGGATCTGACTACTCGCCACGCGGGGCGCAGTACGTTCCCCCTCCGCCCGAGACCGTCGAAGACTACCTGGGGGACCTGCTGGCTTTTGCGAACAGAAGCGATGTTCCCGTCCTCGTTCAAGCAGCCATCGTCCACGCCCAGTTTGAGTCGATCCATCCCTTCACCGACGGGAACGGACGGATCGGGAGGGCGTTGATCAACACGGTTTTCAGACGTCGAGGGGCGACCTCGCAGGTCGTCGTCCCTCTTGCTTCGGCGCTGGTCGCAAAACGGGACACCTACTTTGAGGTACTTGCCGCATACAGGGAGGGCGATGCGGGCCCACTGATCCGTATGTTTGCACTCGCAGCTCGCAGTGCGGCAAACGAATCCAGAGTGACGGCCCAGAACCTGACGCTGATGCCGGCGGACTGGGAAGAACAGTACGCAGAGAGCACCGGAAGGAAACCGCGCGGCAACAGCGCCGCAGCCAGCATTCTCACGGAGCTCCCACACACCCCGTTCTTCACCGCTGAAGAGATGTCAGAGCTCATTGGCAAGGCGTCCTCGTCCGTCTACAGCGCTATTGAGAAGTTGGCGGAGGTTGGGGTGTTGCAACCGTTGACCAACCGCAAGCGCAAGCAGGTTTGGTGTGTGCCATCAATAGTGGATGAACTCGAAGATCTTGGAGGGCGAATTGAGAGCCGGACAAGCCTGGACCCACTGTGGCCAGAGATCGTCAGCCAGACCGCGCTGGCTCTGAAGGCCGCCGCGCAGACAGAGTGAATGTTGTCAGCAATGAACCTTGAACCAGTCGACTCGCAGTTGCGGTCCGCGCTGGCACTGCTGGACTAGGGCGCGGGTGGCCAACGTCGCCGAAGTCGACACCAAACCACGCCAAGGTCGCCGAAGACAACGTAGGTCGCCGGTGTTTGGGCGAATTGTCGGCGACCTATGCTGACATCGGCGACCTTGGGCATGTGGGGCCGCAGCATCAAGCCGCCCATCGATCCGGGACTAGCCAACCTATTGACTTTCGATAGATTTCTATCGATAATCGATGTATGAATCTCGATGCCTCTCGCCCACCGTTGGCACTTGTCGTCACCACCGAGGTGCTTCTTGGCGTACTATCCCTAGTCGGCCTCGGCGCAATCGCTCTACTTCCCGGCGTCTCCGCAAGCGTCGCTGACAGCCTTCCCGAGTATGCGAACTTGCGCGGTCCGCTGCTGGCGCTCGCGATTGCCTTCACGTTTCTCGGCCTCGTAGCCCTGGCGATGGTCGCCCTGCTGGTGCAGCGCATCTATGGAGAGACCGTCCTCGAACAACGTTCCGTTATGTGGGTCGATGTGCTTGTGGGCACTCTGGTTTGCGCGGCCGCCCTCATCGTCGCAGGATTTGTGGTGATCAGCAATGGCCAGGCGGGTAGTCCGTTCTTGGCGCTCATCCAGGTGATGGCTTGCCTCGGCCTGGTCGCCCTCGCCTGCATCACCCTGGTTCTGCGGTCGCTCCTGAAGAGCGCCATCGCCATGGCCACAGAGTTGGAGGAGGTCGTCTGATGGCCATCCGCATCACGATCGACCGCATGCTGGCCGAACGCGGGATGAGCGTCGGCGACTTCGCGGAAGCAGTTGGAATCACCCCGGCGAACGTCGCGGTGCTGAAGAATGGACGCGCGAAGGCGGTGCGGTTCACGACCCTCGACGCGATCTGCCGCGTCTTGGAATGCCAGCCCGGGGACATACTGCGATACGAGGACTGAGGGGCCTGCAACCTTCGGGCAATCGACCACTATCACCCTTGGTACTGAAGTGGTACCATCACGACATGGCTATGCAACTACGGCTCTCACCAGAAGAAGACAGAATGCTGAATGAACTGGCTGAAGAGGGGGCGACCTCCAAGAACCAGCTCATCGCATCGCTGGTCAAAGAGGCATGGGAACGCAAGCGTGCCCGAAACTTCACCTTCGCCCTTCTAGACCAGATCAGCGAGGAGCGAAGCAACCTCCTTGACCGCCTCGCCCAATGACCGTTTGGTGGCCCGAGTTCTCTGACATCCAAGCATGGCTCGTCCAGCGCGGGTATGAATCGCGCGACTGGGGTCTGTTGGCTGCATGCATTGACAGACCGCTGACCACGTTGGGCGGCCAAGAGATGTACCCAACGATATGGGCCAAGGTTGCGGCTCTGCTCGATTCCGTACAGCGCAACCACCCTCTCATCGACGGCAACAAGCGCTTGGGCTTTCTGCTCGCAAGCCTGGTCTTAAACGGCAACGGCATTAGCGATCGAGCAGTCAGTGACGACCAGTGGTATGAGGTGATTGTCGCGTGCGCATCGGACCACTTAGAGGTCACTGAGGTCGCCTCCCGCCTAGAGAGCCTCCTGAAAGACCACTAGCCAAACTGCGTGGCTCAGTCGCCGTACACCTCGCGTGCCATGCGGAACACCGCCCACGCCTTCGGCCACCCGGGCGCGTATTACGCCCAGACTTCCTCACGCCTCCGGAATGTCGAAGACGAAACTGCTGAAGTCCATGTCGTCGGGCACCATCGTCATACCCTGTTCGAGGGCGTCAATGGCGGCCAGCTCGTCGCCCGAAAGCTCAAAGTCGAAGACATCAAAGTTCTCCGCGATACGCGCCGGCTTCACCGACTTGGGGATAACCTGACGGCCCTCTTGGATATGCCAGCGCAGCATCACCTGGGCTGGCGACTTCCCGTGAGCCTCACCAATCGCCACGATGGTCGGGTTTGTCAGCGGAGTGTCGCCGTTACTGTAGGTGCGAAGCCCACCGATTGGCGACCATGCCTGGGTGAGGATCCCGTGAGCACGGTTGAAGTCCTGTAGTTCCCGCTGCTGGGTGTAGGGGTGCACTTCGATCTGGTTCACCGTGGGGACGACCTCGGTCTCATTGAGCAGTCTCTCCAGACGGACCGGCAGGAAGTTGCTGACGCCGATAGCGCGCAGCTTTCCGTCGGCAAGCAGGGTTTCCAGTGCTTTGTAGGACGCGATGGTCTTGTCGAACTCGGTCGGGTTGGCCTGGTGCAGGATGAGCAGATCAATCTGCTCGAGGCCGAGCTTCGCCGAAGCCTTCTCGAACGCGTGCAGTGTTTCGTTGTATCCGTAGTCGGTGACCCAAACTTTGGTCTCGACAAAGACGTCAGAGCGGTCGAGGCCGGAACGGCGCAGCGCCTCCCCGACCCCCTTTTCGTTGCCGTAGGCAGCGGCAGTGTCGATGTGGCGGTATCCGACCTCGAGGGCGGCCTGCACGGCCACCATAGTTTCCTCGGGAGGGGTCTGGTAGACGCCGAAGCCGATCTGAGGAAGGGTGACGCCGTTGTTCAGCGTGAAGTGAGGCTGCGTGGTGGTCATGGACTGGTCCTCTCAAACTCAAAATCTCTAAACGGATTGTTTCTATCCGTTTACATGAGCGTAACACGTAAGTGGATAGTTTGTCTCCGCTTAGGGTAGTGTGATTTCCATGACCGAACCAGGAAGTACCGAACCCGACACCGCGGAGCCAACGCTCCGCAAGGACGCCGCCCTCAACCGTGAACGGCTCATAGAAGCAGGTCGGGACCTATTCGCCAAACGCGGCCTCAGCGCAACCCTCAACGATGTCGCCCGTCACGCCGGGCTTGGGGTCGGCACTGCGTACCGTCGCTTCGCCAACAAGGATGAGCTGATCGACGCCATTTCGCAGCAGCAGAACAAGGAGATGGAGCAGGTCCTTGCTGACGCCCTCGCCGAACCGGACCCCTGGGACGGCCTCGTCCTCTTCTTGGAGCGGTCCACGGCAATGCAGGCGCGTGACCGCGGAATGGCGCAGATTTTTACCGGACGCCACTCCTGCAACGTCAGTTACGACGAGACCCGCGACCGTTTGGCCCCACTGGTGGACGAGGTCGCGGCGCGCGCCCGCAACTCCGGGCAACTCCGAGCAGACGTCACGGGAACCGACCTCATCTTCATTCAGGTGGCACTCAGCAGTGTCGCGGCAGTTGCTCAGGACGGGCACCAGCCCGCAGACCGCAGTGACACCAGCGAGCTGTATCGGCGCTACCTGTGGATCACCCTCGACGGGTTGCGCGCCGACCGCGATCCGTCGCCGCTCCCGGTCCCACCACTGAGCGTCGACGACACACACGAGTTGCTGAGGACGGAAGCCTAGCCTCGGCCGCCAACCGAACCACGATTCCCCGCCCCGTCCCACCCCTGGCTGCCCGCACTTATCTCACCAATCATGTCGTCGAGGAACCGAATCACGGTAGCGCGTTCCTCGGCGGTGAGGCGGGCAGCCGCATTGAACCGCCTCGCCTGAGCCAGCCCAACAGTCTGCATTGCCGCTTCCTTGGTCTCGTCCGTAATGGTGATGGCCAAAGCGCGCCGATCTGTAGGATGCGGGGAACGGACAATATGTCCACCCGCTTCCAGCCGGTCCAAAAGTTTTGTGGTTGACGCGGTGGATATCCCCAGGTGAGCGGCGATAATGCTGGGGGTAACAATGGCATCGGCGTGCCGGGAGACGATGAGGAAGTGGAGCGCCTTCATGTCCGTTTTGCCCAGCTTCATGTAACGCTGGGAGGCCTCTGACAAGCCCTGCTCCGCATCGCGGAGACGGGCCAGGGCGTTCATCACTTCGGTAACTTGGCGCTGATCGTCAGGGGATATATGAGACCGATCGACAAGGACGGAGTGCGGATCATTCATGTTGACGTCATAGAGGCGCACGCTTGCCGCCTGGACGTTCGCATCCTCATTCGCCATATGGACACTATACCTTGTCGCATATTTCATTATGTGTTTATTATTAGCCTCGTTAGCATTTATATAATCTAGGTACTTTTGGGACGATATGGACACGATAGCCACAAAAAGATCTTCGGCTCCACGATGGTTACGGGTGGCCATTCCGGCCGTCCTCGTCCTCATCTGGCTCACCGCTGCAGCCATCGGCGGCCCGTACTTTGGCAAGGTGTCTGAGGTTGCGTCCAATGACCAAACCACCTACCTTCCCGAAAGCGCGGATGCCACCCAGGTTCAATCTCTGCTTGGGGAATTCAACGACTCCAACGCGATTCCGGCCATCGTCGTCTTCACGGCCGCGGAACCACTGACTGAGACGCAGGTTGCTGCCCTGGAAGACGCCCTCAGACAAGCAACTGCCACCGAGGGCGTCACGGAGGTGTCCCCACTCATTCCCTCCGCAGACGACCTCGCCGCACAGGCATTCGTTCCCATCGCGACGGACTCGGACATTGCTGAAGTGGTGTCGCAACTCAGCGACGAACTCAAGTCCACCACACCTGACGGCCTTGAAGTCTTCGTGACCGGACCCGCGGGTTTCACGTCCGATCTGGTTGAGGGCTTTGCGGGTATCGACGGTATCCTTCTCGGCGTTGCACTACTGGCTGTCTTGATCATCCTCATCCTGGTCTACAGGTCCTTCCTGCTACCCATTGCTGTCCTCTCCACCAGCATGTTCGCGCTCTGTGCAGCGCTACTAACCGTGTGGTGGCTAGCGAAGTGGGAAATCCTGGCGCTCAGCGGACAAACCCAAGGCATCCTCTTCATCCTGGTCATCGGCGCAGCCACTGACTATTCGTTGCTCTACGTGGCGCGCTACCGTGAGGAGCTGCGCGTCCACTCAGACAAGTGGGCGGCCACCCAGGGAGCGCTCAAGGGAGCTTTCGAACCGATTCTCGCCTCCGGGGGCACAGTCATTGCTGGCCTCATGTGCCTGCTGCTCAGTGACCTCAAGTCGAACAGCACCCTGGGCCCGGTTGCTTCCATCGGCATCCTTTTTGCTATGGCTTCAGCATTAACCCTGTTGCCCGCCATTCTCTTTGCATTCGGACGGGCAGCATTTTGGCCGCGTGTGCCCAAGTTCGAACCAGTCGTGGTGGCGGCCGAGGGCGGACTGCCGAACCGAGGAATCTGGACGAAACTGGCGGACGTTATCAAGCGGCGCCCCCGAGCAATTTGGGTGACAACCACAATGGTTCTGCTCATCGGGGCGCTGGGAGTCACCCAACTGAATGCGGTCGGGGTCCCGCAATCCGACCTCGTCCTCGGACAATCTGAGGCGCGTGATGGTCAAGTCGCCTTGGGCGAGCACTTCCCCGGCGGTTCTGGATCACCGGCGCAAATCATCGTTGACCATGGTGAGATGCAAGCGGCGGTCGCAACTCTTCTAGCAAACGACGGCATCGACAGTGTTTCGGTCACCGCGGCTGACTCACCCAGCGGAAGCGCGCCCGTGACAGAGGACGGAATCCAACCACTCGGACCACCCGGGACGCCCAGTCCAGAACCAACTGTTGTGAACGGTCAAGTGCTCCTGCAGGGAACACTGACGGATGCGGCGGATTCTGATGCTGCGGGGCAGACCGTTCGTGATATTAGAGCGGAGTTCGAGGCCGCGGCTCCGAGCGCCCTCGTCGGAGGTGTCACCGCAACTGCCGTTGACACCAACCAGGCGTCGATCCACGACCGCAACCTCATCATTCCTGTAGTCCTCGTCGTCATCACTGCAATCTTGATGGTCTTGCTGAGGTCGATTGTTGCGCCAATCTTGTTGATCGCGACAACGGTCCTGTCGTTCGGCACGGCCATGGGGGTTTCTGCAATCATGTTCAACCATGTCTTGGACTTCCCTGGCGCGGACCCAGCTGTGCCGCTGTATGGGTTTATCTTCTTGGTTGCCCTCGGCATTGACTACAACATCTTCCTGATGACTCGAGTTCGGGAGGAGTCGTTGAAACACGGCACACGGCAGGGGATTCTGCGGGGTCTTACCATCACGGGAGGTGTAATTACGTCGGCGGGTCTGGTGCTTGCGGCGACCTTTGCGGCCTTGTCGGTGATCCCGATCCTCTTCCTGGTACAACTGGCGTTCATTGTTGCATTCGGGGTGCTGCTTGACACGTTCGTGGTGCGGACATTGCTAGTTCCCGCCTTGACGTACGACATTGGGCGGGCGATTTGGTGGCCATCAAGGTTGGCAAAGGCGGGAGATGGCGAGGCGCGCACTTAGACGCACCCGCCGCCCCGAACCACCGTTGGCTAAGGTTGGCGGTCCTAGAAGTCCCAGTCCTCATCCTCCGTCTCCACGATCTCCCCAATCACATAGGAGGATCCGGAGCCAGAGAAGAAGTCGTGCGTCTCATTGGCATCGGGGGCCAGCTGTGCCAGGATCGCCGGATTCACGTTTGTCGCATCAGCGGGGAACAACGCATCGAAACCCAGGTTCATCAGGGCCTTGTTGGCGTTGTAGCGCAGGAACTTCTTCACGTCCTCGGTCAACCCCACCGGGTCGTAAAGATCCTCCGTGAACTGCTCTTCATTGTCATAGAGCTCCATGAGCAGATCGAGGGCGAATCCGCGCAACTCATCCTGGCGCTCCGCACTAGCCTTCTTGTACGCCACCTGGAACTTGTACCCGATGTAGTAGCCGTGAACGGCCTCGTCCCTAATGATCAGGCGGATGATGTCGGCGGAGTTCGTCAACTTGCCGTGCGACGCCCAGTACAGGGAATCGTAAAAGCCGGAGTAGAACATGAACGACTCCAGCATCACCGAAGCGATCTTCTTCTTCTCCGGGTCATCAGCAACGTAGAAGGAGTTGATGATCTCTGCCTTCTTCTGCACCTGCGGGTTCTCTTTGGCCCAGCGGAAAGTCTTGTTGATGTCCTCAGTGCTGAGCAGTGTGGAAAAGATGGAGCTGTACGACTTGGCGTGCACCGACTCCATGAATGCGATGTTGGTGTAAACCGCTTCTTCGTGCTGGGTGTAGGAATCAGGTATCAGGCTCACCGCACCGACGGTGCCCTGCAGGGTGTCGAGCAAGGTCAGGTTCGTGAAGACGTTGCTGAACGTGTCCTTCTCTTCCTGGCTGAGTGTCTTCCACGAAGGGATGTCATTCGACAACGGAATCTTTTCAGGCAACCAGAAGTTGCCGGTGAGCCGATCCCAGACCTCTAGGTCCTTGTCGTCCTCAATCTTGTTCCAGTTAATGGCCTCAAACACCTCATGCCCATCAACGGTTTCGCTGCCAACCCCCAGTGGGGCTTTGCGCTCTTCAGGTGACATTGAGACTCCTCCATTTCGCAATTTCTCAGTTGCATACGCGGTCCGCAGATCCTGCTTCATGCTAGACCTTCGTCCTAGCCTAACGACTTCCCGGGCCCGACTCCATTAGCCCATCCTCGCCACCTACTCAGCCAGGAGCTCTTTCAGTCCATCAAACACCTTCGAGCCCCCAGAACGCAGACCATCGTGCTGCATGCGATTGGTCACCCACGTCCGCGTGTTGGGCATTAGGTTCGCCGTTTGCTTCGACAACTCACGTGGAACATAGATATCATCGTCGTAAATTAGCGCCGCCTTGGGCACATCCACCTGCGCGAGGACGTCCCGGTCGTAAGTCTGCGGCCACGCGTCCCTCTGTGCCAGCGACTCAACGACCGGTAGCAGTGCTGCTGTCGCGGGGTCCTCACCGACGAGGGCGGGGAACAGGTGCTCGGCGGTCAAGTACCAGGGAACCCTCAGATCGAGAGGATCCGCGTCCAAATCAAAACCCTCAAACTCTGAAGAAAGCCGTAGCGCAGCCCAGTTGGTTCCCCCACCGGTTGCCTCAGCGGTGGTCTGCCCGTAGATGGCTTCCTGTAGAACCCAGTACAGCGGAGACAGCGCGCCTGAAAGGTGGCCCCCGACCTCAGCTAGGAAGCGGCTGGTCAAACGCCGTTGCCCCCCACGCATTTCAAACGGACCCTCCCACAGGTAGTGCAGAAGGTCAAAGTTGATCGACCCTCCCAGGGAAAGACCCAGGGACCTGAGCCGGGTTGGGGTAAGCCGCTCGCCAGTCGGCAGCCTCTCATCACTATCGCGTAGGTGGGCTGCCACTTCGCGGATAGCCTGTTCATCTTCAACATAGCGTTTGAAGTAGGTCTGATTGCGCCCGGCAGTCAGCGGGTAAGTGAGCCTGTAAATCTCCTCAATCCCCACTAGGCCAGCCAAACCCCCGGTGAAGAAAGATTCTTTGAGGGCGTCAGGGTGTTGCGACAGGTAGCCCAGAGTAAGGAAGCCCCCGTACGACTGCCCCAAAGTCGACCACTTCTTGCCCTTGCCGACCTCGGCACGAAACGCCTCTGCATCGCTGAGTATCTGGTTCTGCAAGAACATGGAAGTGAACAGTGCCGGGTCATCTTCACCCATGATCACGTCTGCGGACAGAGCCGTGGACTGTCCGGTCCCACGCTGGTCGAGCAGCAAGACCCGGTAGTCGCTCAGCGCCTCACCAATCCACCCCTCACGGAAGTTACCTACCCGCGGTCCAGCACCACCGGGACCGCCCTGAAGGAAGACGAGCAACGGTCGATCTTCCCCGCCCGGAGCCACAATCTGACGCGCAAACACCTCAATCTCACGGCCCCCGTAGTGCTGACCCGTCGGGTCTAAAGGCACGTTGAGCCGGTGCTCGTGGACCTGGCAGGAATGCTGGATGTATGAAGTAGTACGCATGGGTCAATTAGAACAGGCGACCATCGCCGCCGTCACCCCCGTCATCCAGTAGTGCGAGTGCCTGCCACGCCAAGTCAGCATCCAACAGCAGAAGCGGCGCCTTCCCAGGCTCTGTGATGGTCACCGGGTCCAAATGGGCACTGGCCAGCACATCCGTCCAGCGCCGTGTCGCGTCTGCCGCCGCAATCGCGACAATGGATTCGTCCGAGGGCGCCTGCGAGTGCCCCCGAGAGGTACCTCCCGCTGCCCGCACCGAACCGCGGGCCGCCGCAAGCGCCGTGCGCGACCCGACTGTCTCAGTGAACCCGGGTCCCGTCGGCACGGCCCGCCCGGTCTTATGCGCTTCCGCAGCCGCCCTCGCCCGCAAGTCCGCGGCCTCATTCATATCGTGTCCGGCGTGCCCCTTCACCCACTCAAAGCGGACATCCCGACCCTTCATAGCCTTGTCAATCCGCTCCAGCAGTTCCCGGTTCATCACCGGTTTGCCATCCGCCTTCTTCCATCCACGCCTCTTCCAACCTGGCATCCACTTCGTCACAGAGTTGATGACGTACTGAGAATCAGCCAGAACCACCAGCGGTTCGTCCTCGAACCCAGCCGCAGCCGTGTCTTCCAGTAAGCGGACCAGCGCCATGAGTTCCCCAATATTGTTGGTCGCGCGGTCAAAACCCCCCGCAGCCCAGGCGTCGGGGGACACAACCCAGGCCCAACCGGCAGGGCCCGGATTCCCGAGGGCGGAACCATCCACAGCAGCAGTAATTGTCATGCGCTGATGATAGCTAGCCCCTCCGACATCACCTAGTCTGTCCCCATGAGCAACTACTCCAAGCGCACCAACTCCGGTCCCCGCAAGTTTGATGACAGCTCCAAAACGGGCTCTCAGCAGGACCTCCTAGCCCTTCTTCGCAAGATCGACGGATCTTCTTACGGCGCCTACAAGCGCGCCATTGGGGAGTGGGATTTCGGCGGCTTCAAGGTCTACCTGGATCGGGTCCAGTCGGACCCCTATGCTCCGCCCTCGTCCCTGCGCATCACAGCGGATCCTTCCAAGATGGGCCTGCCGCCCGAGACCCTGACGACACCTGACCAGCGCGTTGCTACCGGCGACTTCTTGATCCGCGCCTTCGGTGACGCGATCCGCCGCCATGACGGCCGCCCCGCGCTGTCGATTGTGCGCACCACCCAGGAAATCCTTGATCGTTCTGCAGCAGTCGTCACCCCCGAGCGGGTTGAACTGCGCATGCAAGTGCAGCTTCCTGCCCGAGGGCGAACCATACAGGGACGCCAAGCCGCCACCATTTTCGAGGACGAGCTGCCCGACGCGGTCGGCGAGGCCTTCGACTTCTGGTCCCCGGAAGCACGCGACTACTTGGATGACCTGCTCCGCCACATCCGTACCTATGAGGACCACGTTGCACTGACGCGCGCGCTGCGCGACAACGACTGGGTTGCGTTCGTCAATGACAACGCGATCCTGCCGCGTCGTTCCGGGGTGTCACAACTGCCGCTGGAAGACGGTGTCCCCTTTGAATCACCAGAGAGCCTGCGCCGCTCGGTCGTCCTCCCCCACGCCGGAGTGGTGGAGGGTATGGCGATCCCTCCGGGTATCACCCTGATCGTTGGGGGTGGCTACCACGGTAAGTCCACGGTGTTGTCGGCCATCCAACGCGGCGTTTACGCACACATCCCCGGGGACGGCCGCGAACTGGTCGCCGCACTACCCGAGGCCGTGAAGATTCGCGCCGCGGATGGCCGCCCCATTACGAAGGTGGATGTTTCCCCCTTCATAAACCACCTCCCTACCGGCGCGGACACGAGGGCGTTTTCCACCCAGAATGCCTCGGGCTCCACATCGCAGGCCGCGTCTATTGTCGAGGCTTTGGGCTTGCGCTCCCCCCTGCTGCTAATTGACGAAGACACGTCGGCCACCAACCTGATGATCCGCGACGAACGCATGCGGGAACTGGTTTCCGCTGCCCAAGAGCCCATCACACCCCTCATCGACCGCATCCAGGGACTCGCCACCGCATCACAAGCTAACCCGACCCCAACCTCGTTGATCCTGGTCATGGGTGGTTCTGGCGCGTACCTGGATGTGGCGGACCTGGTTCTGCAGATGGATTCTTACAGGTGCGAGGACGTGACGGATCGTGCCGACCAAGTCTGCGCGGCTCTGCCGCGTGTGCGCAGTGATATTCCAGGCTTCCCCGCCCTCACCCAACGCGCCCCGGAGAAGTCACGCAGCGCCGCCGATCGTCCCAAGACCCGCACGTCCGGCCTCGACACCATCACGTTGGATCGAGAGGCGATTGACGTGAGCGACGTGGAACAGATTGTCGATCAGGGCCAGACGGAGGCAATTGCCTGGGCTGTGCGGGGCGTCCTCGAAAAACTCGCGGACGGCAACCGCCCCCTAGCCGACCTACTCGAAGAACTCCAACAGCAACTCGATCAGTCGGGACTCGACGCCCTCACCAAGTTTGGTGCGCGTCGCTACCCGGCGTTCTTGGCACGCCCACGAATGGTTGATGTAGCTGCCGCCGTTAACAGGTACCGACCCCTGCAGATAAAAGACGTCTAGATCACGTTTTTTGCCGAAACTTGGTTCTACAAGGCGATTTCCACTAACGTCGTCCCACACGATGTGACATGGAGGTTGCGGTGGATTTTCTTTTTTGGTTCGGGTGGCTTGGCCCCATTTTGGTTGTCGTCTCACTGGCGGTACCCAATGTCATGTGGTTCAGGGTTCTCAATCTGATTGGAAGCACCATCGCGGCGACGACGTCCGTCATCGATTACAACTGGCCCTTTGTCTTTATGAACGGCTCAATCGCGCTGATCAACGTCTTCTGGATTTGGAAGATCACCCGCCCTCATCCGGCTCCCGCGCAGGCACTGCTACCGGAGCACGTTGCGGATACAGTTGGGGGTATGGAAGCAAACACAAATCCGGGACTAGTCCTCAACCAAACCATTGACACCCAGCTGAATCACCGCACCATCCGTGCCTTCACGGAGCAGCCGGTGTCCGAGGACGAAGTAGCCACCCTGTTGGACGTGGCCCGCCACGCCCCGACCACCAGCTTCTACCAGGCGTGCACGGTGCTGCGGATCAAGGATCCTGCCATCCGCGAGGTTATCTACCAGTCCTCACGCCAGCCTTACGTCGGTGGCGACCTCGGCGAACTATTTGTGTTCGTGGTTGACCTATCCCGTTTGGCGCGGATTCGTGAGTCTGCGGACCTCAGCCTCACCCCCCTTGAGACAGTGGGCGCTTACACCCAGGGGGTTGAAGACACACTGATTGCGGCGCAAAACATGGTCGTGGCAGCCGAGAGCCTAGGTCTTGGAACCTGCTATCTGGGCTCTATCGGGAGGGATCCACTCTCTCTGATCGAAGCCTTGCAGCTCCCCAAGTTCACATACCCGCTGGTGGGCATGCTGGTTGGGCACCCCAACCAGGAGCCGCAGAAGAAGCCGCGCATCCCCCGCGACGTCACGACTGGCGTAGACACCTACCCCGATTGGGAGCACCCGTCATACCTCGCTGCCATGGAGGAATACGACCAGACCATCCAGGGTTACTACGACTTGCGCGAGGGCGGAAAGCGTCAAGACTCCTACACTCTGCAAGCGCAAACCAAGCCGGGAACCGGGCCGACCGAGAAGACGGACATGCTGGCGGTCCTGCGCAGTCAGGGGATGTGCCTGCGCTAGGTGCGCCCTCGTCCTCCGGCGACGTCGCTACACGGCCTACTTACCGGTGGGGCTATTTACGAGGACCTGGAACAGATCCCAACCCGTGTTGGTGTCGGTGATTAGCATCAGGTAGGGCCGGTTCGCAACGAAGGAAACCTCAGGCTCAGGGGGCATCATTGTGGCGCGAACCCCGATTTCTGTCACAGCAGCAGCCACTGTTCCCGCTTCATCCACCCTGATCGATCCCTGCTGGATCACCTCGGAAACCACCAGGGACTCGGCGGCGGAAATGTACTGCAGCGCAGGTGGGTTATCCGTGAAGACCGAGGTGAGCCCCGCCTTCTGTAGCGGGTCATTGAGGGTCACTGACGTCTTCAGATCCAACTTAGGAATGGAGACGTCAACCATCTTCTGAACGAGGCCGCCCTCTAGGGTCCCCAGAATGTCCGTGGTCACGGTCGCAGCGGGCGTACCTTCCGGTGGCAGAACAAAGTGGGCGACTAGTCTTCCATCACTGCCGTATGGCAGCTCAACCATCTGCCACCCGTCTGCCTCGGCGTAGTTCACCTGCTGTGAGCCATTGAGAAAGTCGACCTCAATGAGGGTGCCATCCGCGCTGTGGAATTCGGCTGGCGCGGTCATGTCTGCCATGAAGGGCTGTTGCCACTGCGAGGCAAGGACGATGGCGTTTTGCAAAACCAAGCGCAGGTCGGGGTCGGGTTCAATTGCTGACTTTTCAATCAGGCCCGCGGTATTCTCCCGGACCCACTCATCCAGCACCTTCTTGCCGGACGCGTCACCGAGCTCGGCCTCGACCGTCCCGGTGTTGAACCAGCGTTTGAGGGCGTCTTGGTAGGTCTGTTCGACTTTGAAGCCGGTGTCCAGGACCATCTGGTTTGCGAGGTGAACCTGCGGCTCTTCAGGAAGATCTTCCGTGTCGATCTGGTCAGCAGGAACACGATAGGAATCAAGGGTGCCAAGCAGTGCGTTGACTACTTTGTTGCGCTCTTCGCCACTGGCACCTAGCAGCACCGAGAACTGGTCTTCTGCCTCACCCGTTGCCGTCGCTCCAAGTGTTGCCAGGGCAACGACGGTTGAGACGGGTGACGTGACCAGGGTGTCCTTGGGGCTATGAGCCAGAACCTCCAACCCGAGCTTCCGAGTCGCCTTCACCACGGAACCCGCATCGCGGACGTCACCCATCGACACCTGTTCAAAATCTACCGAGGTCGCTTCCGAGCTGCCGTTCGCATCAACGCCGCCTGCACTTTGCATGTCCCCGCCCTCCCCACCACCAGCACATGCCGCCATGGAGAATCCGAATGCTGCAACTGCGCTGAGAACCAGACTTCGCGAATACTTGACCATCAGATAACTTTACTAACTGATTACCTCATCTGGTAGCGCGTTTCACTACAACATGCAGGAAACGCAACCTTCAATTTCTGTCCCTTCGAGGGCGACCTGGCGGATTCGCATGTAGTAGAGACTCTTGATGCCCTTGCGCCACGCGTAAATGTAGGACTTGTTGAGCTCCCTGGTGGTGACCGTGTCCGGGTAGAAGAGAGTCAAAGACAAACCTTGGTCGACGTGCTGGGTTGCAGCCGCATAGGTGTCAATGATCTTCTCTGGGCCGATCTCATACGCGTCCGCATAGAACTCAAGGTTGTCATTGGTCATGTAGGGCGCCGGGTAGTAGACGCGACCAATCTTGCCTTCCTTGCGGATCTCGATCTTCGTAGTGATCGGGTGGATGGACGAGGTCGAATGGTTGATGTAGGAGATTGAGCCAGTGGGAGGAATGGCCTGAAGGTTCTGGTTGTACATCCCGTACTCACCAACCTGGTCGGCAAGCGCCTTCCAGTCCTCAGGGGTGGGAATGTGGGCTGAGGACTTGGCGAATAGTTCCACTACTTTGTCCGACTTCGGAGCCCAATCGCCCTCGATGTACTTCTCAAAGAACTCTCCGGAGGCGTACTTGGAACGTTCGAAGCCATCGAAGCTCTCTTGGCGTTCCTTAGCGATCTTGTTGGACGCCTTGATTGCTTCATACGCCACGGTCATGAAGTAGGTGCCAGTGAACTCAAGGGCGTCGGGGGAACCGTAGTGAATGCTCTCTCTCGCCAGGTAGCCGTGCAGGTTCATGGCCCCGAGGCCCACGGCGTGCGAGCGGGCATTGCCGGCAGCAACGGAGGGAACCGACTCAATGTTTGACAGGTCCGACACGGCGGTGAGTGCGCGCATGGCGTATTCGATGGTTCCAGAGAAGTCCTCTGAATCCATCGCTTTGGCAATGTTTAGAGAGCCGAGGTTGCAGGAAATATCCTTGCCAACATGTTTGTAGGAAAGGTCCGGGTAGTATTCCGACGGCTCTGAGACCTGGAGGATCTCCGAGCACAGGTTCGACATCGAGATGCGCCCGTCAATTGGGTTGGCTCGGTTCGCCGTGTCCTCAAACATGATGTAGGGGTAGCCGGATTCAAACTGGATTTCCGCAAGGGTCTGGAAGAAGCGCCGCGCACTGATCTTCTTCTTGGAGATGCGCGGATCATCGACCATCTCACGGTATTTTTCGGTGACGGAGATGTCAGAGAACGGCTTGCCGTAAACCCGCTCTACGTCGTATGGGCTGAAGAGGTACATGTCCTCTTTGTTGCGCGCCAGCTCGAACGTGATGTCGGGGATGACAACACCCAAAGACAGCGTCTTGATGCGGATCTTCTCATCCGCGTTCTCTCGCTTGGTGTCCAGGAACGACATGATGTCGGGGTGGTGGGCATTGAGGTAAACGGCGCCTGCACCCTGGCGGGCCCCAAGCTGGTTGGCGTAAGAGAAGGAGTCTTCAAGAAGCTTCATCACTGGAACAACGCCGGAGGACTGGTTTTCAATGCGCTTGATCGGCGCCCCGGCCTCACGCAGGTTGGTCAGGGACAGTGCGACACCACCGCCACGCTTTGAGAGTTGCAGGGAGCCGTTAATCGCCCTCGAAATGGACTCCATGTTGTCCTCAACGCGAAGAAGGAAGCACGACACCAGTTCGCCGCGTGCCTGCTTGCCGGCGTTGAGGAAGGTGGGGGTCGCGGGCTGGAAACGGCCCGACATCATCTCATCAACCAGGTGGCGCGCCAACTCAATATCACCCTGGGCCAGGTAGAGAGCCACCATGCACACGCGGTCCTCAAACCGCTCTAGGTAGCGCTTACCGTCAAAGGTCTTCAGGGTGTAAGAGGTGTAGTACTTGAAAGCCCCCAGGAACGTTGGGAAGCGGAACTTCCAGGCGTAGGCCTGCTGAAACAGCTTCTTAACGTCCGCGAAGGGGTAGAGGTCCAGCAACTCCTTTTCGTAGTAGCCCTCAGTCGTGAGGTAGTTGAGCTTTTCAGCCAGGTCGTGGAAGAACACGGTGTTCTGGTTGACGTGGGTCAGGAAGTACTGCCGAGCAGCCTTCTTGTCCGCGTCAAACTGGATTTTGCCGTCCTTGTCGTACAGGTTTAGCTGCGCGTTCAGGGAATGGTAGTCACGCTCGGGGTCCAGAGCTGCTTCTAGTCCTGTGTCGGTGAAGTTGTCGACCAAAATTTCCTCAGTCCTTCTTGTACTCGCGAAACGTCCTCGTTTGTTCCGAGAAGCTCGAATCTGTAGAGGTGTGGGACACCAACCTTGCTGGCGACTATCTCGCCTGCCTTACAGTATGCGGTGCCAAAATTAGTATTGCCAGCGGATATCACCCCGCGGCATAGACTGCGGTTCTTCTCATCGTTCAGGAACTTAATGACCTGCTTGGGAACAGCCCCCCGGGTGTTTCCCCCACCGTACGTGGGAACGACGAGCACGTATTCCTGCGCCACTTCGATTGGTTCATCCCGAGGGCGAAGGGGAATGCGCTGGGCCGGGAAACCCAGCTTGTCAACAAACCGTTTGGTGTTCTCTGTGGCCGAAGAAAAGTAAACAATATGCGGCTCTGTGTGCGAAGACATCAGAAACCTTCACGACTTCGGCTCAGCCGGCCACGCTCTGTAGCGCTGCGACGACCGCGTTGATGCGGTCGGGGCGGAAGCCGCTCCAGTGGCTGTCGCCAACAATGACAACAGGTGCCTGGCTGTAGCCGAGGCCGACAATGTAAGCCAGGGCGTCCTGGTCGACGGAGACATCGACGGTTTCGTATGCCACACCGTGCTTGTCCAACGCGCGGTAGGTGGCATCGCACTGTACGCAACGGGGCTTTGAATAAACGGTGATGGTCACGTCAAACTCCTTCTGACCAGAGGACCTTCCTGCCCACTGTCACTACATAAACTACACGTCTGTGATTTACGGTAATCATACCGGTTTCGCTTTGGCCAACACTACACCTTGTGGTGCGAAAGAGGGACAACCCCTATATATCGTGTCTTGCCCAATCTGTGTAAGAAACTGTCACCCCTGTGGATAGCGAATGACACGGTGGTTGTTCGAGGGCGTTGGAGCCGCAGGACAACCCCGATCCTGCCACCCACAGCCTGTGTATAAGTGGCCTGTGGATGCAGGAGGACCTGTGGATGACATCGCTGTAGTTTGCGTGCGAGCCCGGCGTGTCGCACCCTCAGCACTCAACGACGTTGACGGCCAACCCGCCGATTGAGGTCTCCTTGTACTTGGAATGCATATCCACCCCGGTTTGCCGCATCGTTTCAATAGCGACATCCAGTGATACCTGATGGCGCCCGTCCCCGTACAGGGCCATGCGCGCCGCGGAGATCGCTTTGACTGCGCCGATGGCGTTTCGTTCGATGCAGGGAATCTGTACGAGGCCGCCAACGGGGTCGCACGTCAGGCCCAGTGAGTGTTCCATCGCGATCTCCGCCGCATTCTCAACCTGGGCCGGGGTTCCCCCCATAGCCTGAGCCAATCCTGCTGCAGCCATTGCAGACGCCGAACCAACTTCACCCTGGCAGCCGACCTCGGCCCCCGCTATTGACGCGTTGGTCTTAATGATTGATCCAACCGCGGTGGCAGCAAGGAGGAAGTCCCGAGCTCCTGGGACCAGCTGCGGAAACGCTTCGAGGAGCGCATTCGGCCTCGCCAGGTCGTAGTCCTTAGCGAGTTGCTCCATGCCCCCAACCAGACGGGCCGCCCTCGTCACCACAAAGTGCCCCAGAACAGCGGGGATGATGCCGGCCGCACCGTTCGTTGGGGCGGTGACAACCCGGTGCCCGGCTGCGTTTTCCTCATTGACGGCGAGGGCGTAGAGGGTCACCCAGTCAAGCGGCGCCAGCGGATCATCCTCGCCCCCCTGCAACTCTGCTCGCAGAGCAGCTGCCCGCCGAGGCACTCCCAGTCCACCTGGCAAAACACCCTCGGACTGACAGCCTTCCTCAACGCAGGCGAACATGGCGGAAACTACCAGATCCAGGTAATCATCTACCTCGGCAATGGGTCGTCGGGACGCCTCATTTGTCCTCATGATGTCAGCGACGCAGGCACCTGTTTCACGACAACGGTCCAACAGTTCGACGCCTGAGAGGAAGGGGAGGAATGGGGGCGGAGCGGTCTCACCAGCATCCGCAACCACGCGCGCGACCTCCACGGGGACCATCTCTCCGCCCTCGTCAACCACGACGAAGCCACCGCCCGTGGAGTAGTAGGTGCGGCTCAAAACAACGGCCTCATCGACATCGGTTAGACCGCCATCCCAGGCATCAATGGTGAGAGCATTGACGTGAAACGTGCGGGTGACGCGAGGTTCAAACCGCAGGTCCAGCGGCAGTGTGAAGGGAATGCTAGCCCCACCCAGTAGCGGCAGGTGGCCAGACTGAGTAATCCTCGGAATGATCCGGTCTACGAGGTCGGTCTCAACCGTTTCGGGACGCGCCCCCGCCAGGCCGAGCAGCACAGCACGATTCGTTCCATGTCCTATGCCCGTGGCCGCAAGCGACCCGAACAGGGTGACCCGGACCCTGGAAGGTTCCAGCCCTGCCGAGAGGAGCAGGTCGGCGAAATGCCGCCCCGCCCTCATCGGTCCCACCGTGTGGGACGAGGACGGACCGATCCCGAGCGTGAACATGTCGAACACGCCCAGTTGGCAGGCACTTGCATCAGTAGTCATGCACCCTATTGTCCACCACTTTTTCCGGTTGTCGGAGGGGGGCTTTATCCTAGGGTTATGAGCCCAGAAACCTCCTCCCGCAGCAGTCAACCACCAACCGGGGTTGACTCCAACCTCAACGTTGAATCCTTCAACTTGGACCACCGCACCGTTGTCGCGCCCTACGTGCGGGTTGCGGATCGCAAGGTGCTCCCCGGTGGTGATGTCCTGATCAAATATGACGTGCGGTTCACCCAACCCAACGTCGACCATCTCGAGATGGATGCGGTGCATTCGATTGAGCACATGACGGCACATCACATGCGCAACCACACGGATGCCCTGATCGACTTCTCTCCGATGGGATGTCAGACGGGCTTCTACGCATTGACGTTGGGCTTGGAAATGGCGGATTTCCTGCCGATTCTTCAGGCTGCTTTCCAGGACTTGCTTGCTGCCACATCGGTGCCGGCGGCGAATGAGATCCAGTGTGGGTGGGGGGCGAACCACTCCCTTGAGGCAGCCCAGTTGGCAGTGGGCAGGTTCTTGGCGGGACGTGAGGGCTGGGAAAGTGGCACGGGCACCGCCATTGCGGCCGATGAGGCGGGCGGCTCGCAAGGGGTTGTGACACCATGAGCCGACCAGTCGTTATCGCCTGCGCAATGGCTGAAGAAGCGCAACCTTTTCTTGAGGCTCTGGAACCCGACGCGAGCGTTGAAGTCCCGGTCCTCCCCGCCGGTTTTCGCGGCCCGGCAGATTTCAGGGGCGGAATCCTCCAGGGCCACCCGGTGGTGATTGCGACGACGGGGATCGGCATGACTAACGCGGCGCTTGCAGCCGCGGTTGTCGCAAGCCAGCTCCGTCCTCGTGCAGTGGTTTTTGCGGGAACGACCGGGGGTCTGGGCGCAAACGTTCACCTCGGTGATGTGGTGGTGTCTGAGTACGCGCTGTACCACGACGCAGATGCCACAGCCTTCGGCTACGCCCCAGGGCAAATCCCACAAATGCCGGAAAAGTACCCGGCCGACCCCTGGCTGCGTGCCACCGCCTCTGGCGCGCTGCGGGCAAAGGGCTTGGCTTTTCACACGGGCACCATCAGTGCCAGTAACTCATTTGTGGACGGGGCCCAGGTTGAACCGGTACGTGCCCGCTTCCGCGATGTGCTGGCTGTGGATATGGAGACTGCGGCAGGCGCGCAAGTGTGCTGGTCGTTCTCAATCCCCTGGGTTTCACTGCGGGCAATTTCTGATCTTTGCGACCCGAACGCGGGCGAAGTGTTTGACCAGTCGGCGCCGTCCGCAGCAGCCACGAGCTTCGCGGCAGTAGAGTCACTCTTGGGTTCGCCGCCACGCCGACTACACCCCTGATTAGACCCTGACTGATCCCTGATTTCCACTATTTCCAGCCCTGCCCTCGGGTAGGTTTTCAGTGACTCAACCACTCGCTCACGACACACTTGTGAGCGTCCGCAATCCTGACGAAGGTGCCCCTGATGCGCAGACAACTCACCTCTTTCACCATCATGATGACCGCTGGTGTCTTGGCTCTGGCCGCCTGCTCCCAAGGAGGTGGCCAGCAGTCCGGAAACACGGCTGGCGAGGAAGCGCCCATGGGCCCCCTCGATAAGTACCTGTCCGTCCTGTGGGAGGGACAGGACTACACGCAGGAACACTACGACAAGATCGACCTTCAACGCGAAGAGTTGATGGCGGAGTGCATGGCCAAGGAGGGCTTCGAGTATGTCCCGAACGCCAACAGTGGCACAACCGTCATGTCTGACGACGATCAAGAGGGACCGGCGTGGGACTCCCTAGAGTTTGCGCAGCAATACGGCTATGGAGTCTTCGATTGGCCCGGCAGCTCCGGAGATGACGAGGCGCCGGTAGACGAAGAAATCTATGTGGATCCCAATGAGGGCTACGTAAACTCCCTGAGTCCATCTGAGCAGGAGGCCTACTATGCCACCCTGTACGGCGAACCCCAATTCGAGGAAGTGGATGGGGACGACGAGGAGGCGTATGAGTACAACTGGGAAGACAACGGCTGCTTCGGCTGGGCTGACAACCAGCTCGCTCAGGACGACCCGACGATGGGCATGTGGGAGGACCCGGAGTTTACCGACCTCATCGATGCTATGAACACCCACTGGGAAACAGTTCAAAACGCCCCGGAGCTAACTGCAGTCAACCAAGAGTGGGCCGCATGCATGGCCTCCGCAGGCTTCCCCGAATTCTCAACCAGGGATCAGGCGTCGAACTCCATCTATGAAGCCCAGAATGCCCTCTACGAGGACGCCCAGGTTGGGGAGGAATGGGTTGAACCGTCTGCGGAAGCCATCGAAGAGCTGCGCGCCCAAGAGATCGCTACTGCAACCGCGGACTGGAAGTGCGCCGACGAAGTCAACTACGCCGAAGTCCAACAAAAGGTTGACTTTGCCGCCCAACAGAAATTCCTCGATGAACACAAGGCGGAACTAGATGCCATGCTCGCCAAGTACGCGACCAGTCAGAACGGCTAGTCCCGAAGGTGAGCAAGAAGAAGCAGCGCCCCTGGGCCGGTAAGCGCCTTGTCGCCCTTATTGCCGCGGTTGCGGTCGTATCCCTTCTGGCGGGCGTCCTCATCATGCAGTTCCTGGTCTCCCCCGCGGAACTTGCGGCACGAACCGAGGCACCCGAACCGGGTCCGGTCACAGCAGTGGTGGAAGAACGCGTCATCGAGAATATGGTAACCACCCGTGGGGAGGTCACCTACGCGGACCCCGTCCAGGTCACGGTGGATACCGCATTCACTGAAGGCAGGCCCATCGTGACGGGTCAGGTCCCCGAAGTTGGCGCCGTTTTTGAGGCTGCCAGTGTTGCACTCGAGGTCGTTGGTAGACCCGTCATTGTCCTACCCGGAGAACTCCCCTCGTATCGCTCACTATCGATCGGCATGCGAGGTCCCGATGTTTTCCAGTTGAAGCAGGCGCTCGCAGCCCTGGGCTACTGGGCCGGCGATCCCGAATCAGACCTTTTCGAATGGGACACTTCCACCGCAGTTGGGGAACTGTTTCAACGGGTTGGCTACAGCCCCCCAACCGGCGGAACGGAAGCCACAGAATCCTTGAGGATGGCAGAAAACTCCGTCCGCTCAGCAGAGACTGCCGTGACTGTAGCCAACGCCGCGTGGAATGCGGCCGTAGCAGGTGGGGCCACCGACCTCAGCGTAGAAAACGCGGGAATCACTGAAGCCAAAGCCGCCCGTTCGGATGCCTACGCTGCCCTAGAAGAGGCCCAGATAGCAGTCCAACCGACCCTCCCTTCCGGCGAGGTTCTCTTCATGCCTTCTCTGCCCCGCAGGGTTGACGAAGTGTTCGTGAAACGCGGAGACGCCCTCGACGGTCCGGCAATGACCGTGTCCGGCGCGACTTTGACAATCCAAGGCACGGTGTCCAGCCAGGATGCCGAACTGCTTACCCCCGGGATGCCCGCGGTCTATGCGGGCCCGGGCGGTGAGGAACTCACGGCCACAATCGTCAGCATCGACGCACCCACTTCCAAGTCTTCAGGCGAGGGCGAAGGTGAGCAGACTTCCGACCGCTACCAGTTAGAACTGGACCCGGGATCTCTGAGTGAAGAACAGATCAGCGAACTACGCGGCACAAACGTTCGTGTCACAATCCCCGTTGCTTCAACCGAGGGAACGGTGATGGCTGTTCCTCTTGCAGCCCTGTCTGCCGCTCCCGATGGGGGCAACCGGGTGGAAATTCTGGTTCCGACACAGGCCGACCCGTTCGCCACTGAAACCGTGGCAGTTTCAGTTGGCCTCGCGGCCGGAGGCTTCGTTGAAATCAAGTCTGATGACGCGCGGATCGAACCCGGAGCAAAAGTTGTTGTCGGCCGCTGATCTGTACTTGCGGCCGCAACCTCTGATCCGTCTGGACGACGTTACCCGCATATTTCCCGGTCCTCCCGCCGTCAACGCCCTGCGGGGCATCGACCTGACGGTTGATCCCGGCGAGTATCTGGCTATTGTTGGGCCCTCCGGTTCCGGCAAGTCCACCATGCTCAACACCCTGGGTTTGCTTGACCGCCCCAGTACCGGCACCTACTGGTTTGAAGGGGTTGACGTGTCATCCCTGTCCGAGGACGCCCGCGCCGAGATCCGCGGAGGTGAGATCGGGTTTGTCTTCCAGTCATTCCACCTGCTTCCCACCCGCACCGTCCTCGAAAACGTTATGCTCGCCACCGCATATGCGGGGGTGCCCCGCCAGGATCGCGAGCGTCTGGCCCACGGTGCGCTGGCCCGCGTGGACATGAGCCACCGCACCGACTTCTACCCCGGAACACTTTCCGGCGGAGAGAAGCAGCGCGTTGCCATCGCCCGAGCAGTCAGCACGTCCCCACGCCTCCTTCTTGCGGATGAGCCAACCGGGAACCTTGACCAGACCAACTCCCAGGGGGTGATGGCCTTGTTTGAGGAGCTTTCCGAGGACGGCCTTACCATCGTCATGATCACCCACGACCCGGTCGTCGCGAAGAGTGCGCGGCGGCGCGCGAGCATTCACGACGGTCGACTTACGGAGTTGGACTGATGGCACACGGGTTCACCTTGCGAGATCTGCTTGCAGAATCGCTCGAGGGCGTTGGAGCCAGGCCCTCCCGCCTCATCATCACTCTTCTCGGCACCGTCCTCGGCATCGCTTCCCTGGTCGCGACTATGGGCCTTGCTCAAACAACTGCGGGGCAGATAGCAAAGAGCTTTGACCTGCTTCAAGCCACCCGCGTGACCGTTGAGCCCGGAACCGCGGAGGGCAGGGGCGGAACTGAGAGGGTGACCGTTGCGCTCCCCTGGAATTCCGTGGAACGGGTAGAGAACCTTGTTGGTGTTCAGAGGGCGGCCCTGTACGCAGAGGTGAGCCCCACCCCCGAGGTAGCGGCCGTGCAGGTCGTAGATCCAGCCGAGGCTGCCGTTGCCCCACCACCAGTTGTGGCAGCCTCCCCCGAACTTTTAGAGGTCGTTGCGGGAACCCTCACGACGGGGCGCTTCTTTGATGCGGGGCACAACGTTCGCGCTGACCGGGTTGTCGTCCTCGGCAAGGAAGCCGCTGAGAGACTGGGAATCAACCGGGTCTCCGGCCAGCCAGCGGTGTTCATTGGGGGGCGGGCCTACTCTGTCATCGGCATCCTTGACGCGGTTGGGGTCCGCGACAACCTGCTTCGCAGCGCCATTGTCCCCATTGAAACAGCACGCGCCGACCTCGGGCTGACGTTGGCAACAAGCCTCGACATCGAAGCTGACGTGGGGGCTGGTCAGGTTGTCGCACATCAGGCGCCCATCGCCCTCGACCCCAACAATCCCGACTCTTTCAAGGTAAAGGCACCAACCCCACCCAGCGCACTGCAGGGTCAGGTTGCCGCAGACATCAACGTCCTCTTTGTGGCAATCGGCGTGGTCGCACTGGTGGGCGGTGGAATCGGCATTGCCAACGTGACACTTCTGTCCGTAACGGAGCGGCGCGGCGAAATTGGTTTGCGGCGCGCACTGGGGGCGAAGACCAGCCAGATAGCAAAACAGTTCATCCTCGAGTCCCTCACCACCGGGTTGCTGGGGGGACTGATCGGGGTCGCCGTCGGTCTTTTCGTTCTTCTAGGTGTCTGCTTGTTCCAACACTGGACCCCCGTCATAGCCCCGTGGGTTCCGGTGGGCGGTGTCTTTGTTGGCGCCCTGGTCGGCCTGGTCGCGGGAACCTATCCCGCTTTGAAGGCCGCACGCATCGAGCCTGTCGACGCTTTGCGCAGCGCCTGAACCTAGCTCCGATTAGGGAGCGCTTCCAAATTGCTTCACCAAATGCTGCCACCACCGGGACTTTAGGGCCTCTAGTGCTCTATGATCGGTGACAAATAGCCCCTCAACAGACCTGAAGCACTTCGACCCCTACTGGATGTGAGGTGAAGGGCCAGATGACCAACCAGATCACGAACCCGGTTTCCGTCGAGGCACCTTCGGAGGGCCTGCTTGGAAGCATCACGCTGGAGTCTGTCGGCGCAGCCGCGGGCGTTTCCCGCTCCACGGTGTCACGCGTAGTCAATGGCTCTCCCAATGTCAGCCAGAAGACCGTCGACGCAGTAATGAAAGCCATCGCGGATTTGGGCTATGTTCACAATCGTGTTGCTGCGGCATTGGCATCAAAACAGGCTTCCGTGGTTACTGCACTGATCCCAGAAGACTTGGATCTGTTTTTCAAAGATCCCTACTTTCACGCCATGATTTCGGGCATCCAGGACCATTTCGCCAGCACCAATCTGGTCCTCAACCTGATGATCGCCTCACGGGACTCGTTCCCCAAGGTTCTTTCCTCACTTGCAGGCGGACAATCCGATGGGGTCCTCGTCTTCTCTCACCACACCGAACACCAGCTGGTCGATGCGCTGGAGCGGCGCATGCCAGTGGTATTTGGAGGGCGCCCCGTCCTCGGAGACGAAGCGCACAGCTACGTTGATGTCGACAACTCTGCTGCGTCAAAGATGGCAACAGAGTACTTGATTGGCCTGGGCTGCAAGCACATAGCGGCCATCACCGGCCCACAGGACATGCCGTCCGCTGCGGACCGTGCGGCGGGTTATCTCCAGGCCGTCCGGGCCGCCGGGGTCACGGGTCCGCTTGTCGAGAGCGACTTCACGGCGGAGGGCGGCGCAAGGGCCGCACTTGAGCTTCTTGACGGCAACGAACCCTTTGACGCTGTGTTTGCGGCAAATGACCTCATGGCTCGGGCAGCTGTCAAGACCTTCATTGCCCGCGGGTTGCGGGTACCTGAGGACATTGCCGTTGTCGGCTTTGATGACTCCCCCGCTGCGGTCTCCGAGCACCCATACCTGACAACGGTGAAGCAAGACGCCTATGAGCAGGGCAGATCCATGGCGCAAATGCTCCAAGAGCAGTTGCTGATGCACCCCCGCGAAGCACGCGTGATCCAGCTGCCTACAGAACTGGTGATTCGCGAGACTGCTTAGAAGCGAACCTCAACCGCGACGGTCGTACCCGCGGGTGCGTAGGGAACGGTGTTGCCCTCCCACGCCGCGCCATCAACCGTCAGAGACGCAGGTTTGAATCCGCCCTCGTCCCCAACAGCATTTCTCCCACCATGAGTGTTGAGATAGTGGATAACGTATTCTGCTCCGCGGATGGAGCGCCGAACAGTGAACTCCCCAACCTCGGCGCCAATGCGCGGATCAACGATGAGGCCGCCGTAGCCGGGCCGAATCCCCAAAAGATACTGTGAGACGGCCACAAAGTTCCATGATGCGGTACCGGTGAGCCAAGAGTTCTTGGCTTCGCCATGACGGATGGCGTCTTTGCCGGCAATCATTTGCGCGTACACATAGGGCTCAAGGCGGTGGATGTCAGAGATTTCTTCACGGAACGCCGGGGCGATCTGTTTGTAGTACTCCCAGGCGTACTCCGGCCTTCCCACCATGGTTTCCGCGATAGTTATCCACGGGTTGTTGTGGCAGAAGATTCCAGCGTTTTCCTTGTACCCGGGCGGGTAGCTGGAAACCTCACCCAACTCGACCTTGTACTGCGTGTAGGCCGGGTTGAGCAGCACGGAGCCGTGGGGAGTGTTGAGGCGTTCCCGAACAGAGTCAAGAGCCTGCACCGCACGTCCGTCCTCGAGCCCGATTCCGCCCATCACGCAGTAGCCTTGCGGCTCAATCCAGATCTGTCCCTCTTCGTTGGAGGCCGATCCAACCGGGTTACCGTAATAGTCGTAGGCGCGGCGGAACCACTTGCCGTCCCAACCGTGCCTTTCCGTGGCTTCAACAACGTCCCGGACGCTGGCTTCGGCGCGGGCGGCCTCGTCCTCGTCCCCCATTAGGCGAGCCAGTTCCGCGTACTCAGGGCCGATTGCGGCCACCATCCCGGCAATGAAGACGGACTCTGCGACCCCGCCCTCGCGGTTGGGGGCAGTTTGGAAGGACTCGTTTGGTTCGGTGGAGAACACGTTCAAGTTGAGGCAGTCGTTCCAGTCTGCGCGACCAATCAGGGGCAGACCGTGAGGTCCGCGGTTGTCCATGGTGAAGTTGAACGACCTGCGCAGGTGCTCCATTAGTGGGGCAGCCTGGGCGGGGTCATTGTCGAATGGAACCATTTCGTCGAGTATGGCCAGGTCCCCGGTCTCTTTGACATAGGCGGCCACACCGAGGATGAGCCACAGTGGGTCGTCGTTGAAACCTGAACCGACAGCGTCGTTGCCACGCTTGGTGAGCGGCTGATACTGGTGGTAGGCCGATCCGTCAGGCAGCTGGGTCGCCGCGATGTCGAGGATTCGTTCGCGCGCCCGCCCGGGCACCATGTGGACAAACCCCAGCAGGTCCTGGTTGGAATCGCGGAATCCCATGCCTCTGCCGATTCCCGTTTCAAAGTACGAGGCCGAACGGGACAGATTGTAGGTAACCATGCACTGATACTGGTTCCAGATGTTGACCATTCGGTCCAGCTCGGGGCTTGTGGAGTCCACCTTGTAGACGTCCAGGAGGTCGTCCCAATAATTCTTCAGGGCTGCGAACTCACGCTCCACCTTTTCAGGCGTGTCAAAGCGCGCCAGAATCTCTCTGGCTGGCGTCTTGTTGATAATGCCCTTGGACTCCCACTTTGCATCTTGCGGAGTCTCAACGTAGGCGAGGACGAAGACGGACTCCTTGGACTCACCCGGTTGAAGGGTAACTTCAAGGTTGTGCGAGCCAATCGGGTACCAGCCGGAGGCGATGGAGTTACCGGAGGTGGCGCTGTGGGCAACAACGCCCTCGTCCCACCCATTCTGGGGACCAAGGAACGTGTCGCGGTCCGTATCGAAGCCGACAATGGGTTCGTTGACTGAGTAGACGGCGTAGTGGTTGCGGCGCTCGCGGAACTCTGTCTTGTGGAAGATCGCGCCGCCCTCGACCTCGACCTCCGCTAGAGAGAGATTGCGCTGGTAGTTGGTCTGGTCGTCCTCGGCGTTCCACAGGGCAAACTCCACAAAGCTAATGAGATTCACAGTCTTGACGTGGTCACTCTCATTGGTGAGGGTGACCATCTGAATCTCGGCGTTCCCCTGCACGGGGACAAAGTAGAGGACAGAGGCGTGCAGGCCGCGGCGGCTTCCGGTGATGCGCGTGTAACCCATGCCGTGACGGGTTTCAAACGAGTCGAGGTCGGTCCTGTAAGGGAAGTACGAGGGGCTCCAAACGTCTCCCCCCTCATTGATGGTGAAGATTCGTCCCCCAGCGTCGACGGGCACATTGTTGTAGCGGTAGCGCAGCAGGCGGCGCATCTTGGCATCACGGTAGAAGGCGTAGCCGCCTCCGGTGTGGGAAATGAGGGAGAAGAAGTCCTTGGTGCCCAGGTAGTTGATCCAGGGGTAGGGGGTGTGTGGGGTGGTAACAACGTACTCGCGTGCTGCGTCGTCGAAGTGGCCGTACTTCATTGTTCTACCTTCTTCACTAGGGCGCTCTTGACACTGGCTAGACGATTGGCCACACTCTACCAGAACTGGGAGCGCTCTCAAACTATGCCTGGCCACCACTTTGCCCAAGACTGGTTCGTTTGGCGCCCATCTGCCTCGTTCAGCACCGCCTCTGAGACGCCTACTGCAGGGCCGAGGTGAGGCGGAAGAGGCCGTCGAGCAACTGGCTGCGTAGCGGCTGCTTCTGCCACTCCTCGAGTGTTAGCTCTCGGGAGTTGTCATGGTAGTAAGCATTGACCTCGTCGAGTTGTCGATCGTGAAGTGTTTGGAGTGCAGAATGTACGGCGGCTTGAACATGAAGATTCGGACGCCCGCGCGCAGGAGCGCCTCATAATACGAGCGCTGAGCGTGATAAACCATCGGTTGATCGCCAGTCTCAGAGACGAAAAGCTCGACCTCGACGCCGCGCGCGGTGGCTGCTCTGAGCGCGTACATGATCGCCTGATCGGGCACGAAGTACGGGCTGGTCACGCTGATCCGTTTGCTCGCAGTTCCCATGAGGGCGATGAACACCTGCAGGTTGTTTTCTTCGCCAAAGCTGGGGCCGCTCGGAAGCACTTGACAGTCGAGCTGATCGCTGGGCTTCACGGGGTCTGCTACTCGAGGGGGGCTGTCCTCAAGCAGCTCGCCAGTTTCGATGTACCAGTCGCCCATGAACACCCGGTTGAGGCTAGATACGACAGGCCCCGAGACCTTCACCATGATGTCTCGCCACTTCAGTCCCCGCCGCAGGTTTCCTGGTTTGTTGTAGCTCGCGTCGACCATGTTCTGGGAACCAACGAAGCCGATGCGTCCGTCGACCACTAGGATCTTGCGGTGGTTGCGCAGATCCGGGCGCTGCCACTGGCCACGCCAGGGCCGTACCGGCAACATGAAGCACCACTGGGCGCCCACTTCATCCAGCATGCGGGTGGTTACGGAGAGTTTTGGCTGGCGCATGGTAGCGATGTGATCGAGCATCACCCGAACCTTGACACCGCGTGCGACTACCTCTCTCATCGCCTCGAAAACATCGTGCGTCGCGTGATCATGGGAGAGAATATAGAACTCCACATGCACATAGTTCTCCGCCTCACGAATCGCGGCGGCCATCGCCGCGATGGACTCCTCGTAGTGATAGGTAATGTGGCTCTTCACAAAAAGGATCAGTGGCGACAGGCTAAGTCAAGTTTGATAATCTAACATCTGTTAGATCTTAGTTGAAAACCGATTGCCGCAGTGATGCACAAAGACGGGCCTGCACAGTTGGCACGGGCCCCTCCTTCTCTATCGGCAGGTACTACTTCAGCTTCTTCGCCTCGAGATCCTCATGCTTCGCCTCACGGTCAGCGACCTTTTCAGCATGCTCGGCAGCGTGCTCAGCCCGCTTCTCGTAGCGTGCCTCCTGCTTCTCGAGGTGCCCTTCGATGTGCTCCTCACGCTTCTCCGCTCGAGCCTCAGTCGCCTCGATCTTGTGCTCGTAGTGCTTTTCAACGCGCTCGTTGTGCTTCTCGATGTTCATAAGTTTCTCCTCCACATGTTGTGATATGGGCTGGCTGACACCGCCACGATGTTCAACCCCTCCCACTATCTACCCTATGTTAGATAGGTATGTGCCGACAAAATGTGTCAATGGAAGATCTACATGGCGCCCGCTCGACAGGGCGGGGCAGACGAGTCGGCTTGGACTCACCGGGCAGCACCGCAACAAAAATCCCGAGCCATCGTCGAAAACGATAACCCGGGATATCACAAAGTGCGCGAGGGGGGAGTTGAACCCCCACGCCCTCACGGGCACACGGACCTGAACCGTGCGCGTCTGCCTATTCCGCCACTCGCGCTTCGCCACTGAACAGACCGGCTACCCAGATGTCCTGCGACTAGGCAACTATACAGAACTGCCCGGGTCCCTAGTCAAACTGAAGTCCACAAACCTGTCGTCGTGTCGGACACAGTGGAAGCGGTCGGCGCGGTCATCATATCGGCCACACGCGTCCCCAGCTAGGACACAGCCCGGGTTTGCAACAACAACTAACTGCTATTACCTTTCACGTACACGTAGAATGCAATAGTCCACCGTGGGTGGATCACGTTCGCGTGCTAGCAAGAGGAACTGATGTGGGGATATTTGACCGTTTTGAGAATGCTGTTGAGAAGGGTGTCAACAACGTCTTCTCCAAGGTGTTCCGCTCCGGCTTGAAGCCTGTGGACATTTCCTCAGCTCTCCATCGGGTTATGGATGACCAGATTGAGATTCCCGAGGGCGCAACGGCTGACAGCGCAAATCCTGTTGCCCCCAACTTCTTTGTTGTCCGCATCGCAAACTCCGACCTCGAAACCCTAGAGGGCGAGGGAATCGAAGCCACAGCCGAAGAGCTTGAGCGTGGTGCCACTGGTTACGCGGAAGAGCAGAACTACGTCCTAGCCGGCCCAGTTTCTGTCAAGTTCGAAGGCACTGACGAAGAGTCCACCGGAACCTTAGAGATCATCGCCGAAGTTCGGCGGGGAAGCGTGGCACCCGCAACCGGCGCCACCCCAACTCCGACCCACCCCATCATTGACGTTGATGGCGAAAAGTGGCTCCTCACGGAGGATGTCACGGTGATTGGGCGCTCCTCGAAAGCAGATATTCAAGTCGATGACTCCGGAGTTTCACGCAAACACATTGAGTTCCGGATTACCCCCCAAGGAGTGATCCTTACCGACCTGGGGTCCACCAACGGCACGTTCGTTGAAGGGCATCGAGTCGAGGCCGCAACGCTCCTAGATGGAAACCAAATCACCATTGGCCGAACGCGTATCTTGTTTTGGACACACCCGGAAGAGTAGATGCCCGTGACCACAGACCTTGCTTTCACTGTTTTCCGCATTGGATTCCTCATCCTCTTGTGGCTGATGGTGCTTGCCGTTGTGGCAACCCTGCGTAGTGACATCTACGGAACCTTTGTTACACCTCGCGGCAGTGGTCGTCCTGATCCCGCGAGAAGGAAGAAGTCGGCAAAGAAGGAACGCCGGGCTGCAATCAGTCGTCAGCCTACGAAGCTCCTGATCACGGGGGGTCCCCTAACAGGAACTCTGCTCCCACTTGGCACTGCGGCAATTTCCATAGGCCGCGCACCGTCATCAACCCTTGTTCTCGACGACCCATACGTGTCCACCAAACATGCTGAACTGCGCCAGGTTGATGGAGAATGGACCCTCATCGACCTCGGATCAACCAACGGGACTTTTGTCGAGGACGAGAGGGTTTTCCAACCACAAGCCCTTGTCACCGGAACTCCAGCACGAATCGGCCAGACTACCTTCGAATTGGTGAGCTGATGGCCATCGGCTTTGTCTACGCGGCGCGCAGCGACGTGGGCCTCCTTCGCCGTAACAACCAGGATTCGGCTTATGCGGGACCGCGACTCCTAGTTGTCGCAGATGGAATGGGCGGGGCGGCGGGAGGAGACATTGCTTCTTCGATTGTGGTTGCAAATCTGGCTCCATTGGACGACTTTTCCGGAACTGCTTCCACTCTTTTGGAGACCATGAACCGCGCTCTCCAAAACGCACACAATGAGCTGGTTGAACGATCCTCGAATGATCGTGAACTGCGGGGACTGGGCACGACCTGCACAGCCATTCTTCGTTCAGGCAACAAGCTCGCCATGACCCACATCGGCGACTCTCGCGCCTATCTGCTGCGCGATGGGAAGCTCACCCAGATCACCACTGATCACTCTTTTGTTCAATACCTGATCGACACCGGACAAATCACAAAGGACGAGGCCGAGACGCACCCCAAACGCAACTACATTCTTCGCGTGTTGGGTGACGCACCTGGAGAGGTTGAGCTGGATGAGACGGTGCGCGAGGCCGTGCCGGGCGACCGCTGGCTCCTCTGTTCGGATGGTCTTTCAGGAGTCGTTTCAGAGGACACCTTGCAAGAGGTCCTGATTGAGAAGAAGGACCCTGACGCCTGCTGCGAAAAACTTGTGGAACTCGCGCTACTAGGTGGCGGTCCCGACAATGTGACATGCATTGTCGCGGATGTCGAGGACGATCTTTCGACACTCAGTGAGCAGCCCATTGTCGTTGGGGCCGCAGCCGTGAACTACAACGAGCCCACGAAGGGAACCCACGGGGCCGCCGGAAGAGCGGCGGCCCTAACCGCCGAGGCCGCTGAGCTCGACGACCAGGAGGCAGCCTCACCCAAACCACGGCGTCGACGTCGGTGGGCAATCCTAGGGGTCACACTCTTGGCGCTCCTCGTCGTTCTAGCTGGAAACGCAGCCCTCTGGAAGTGGTCTCAAAGCCAGTACTATGCGATGCAGGACAATGGGAACGTCGTCATCTTCCAAGGCATACCTCAGCGGATTTTCTCGCTAGAGCTATCAAGACCAATCGAAGTGACAGACATTTCCCTCGATGAGCTCTCCGAAGCCGACCAGGTCCGCCTGGAAGACCCTGTCGTGCGCTCATCCCTCGAAGAAATTGACGTCTACCTTGCTGAAGTACGAGGACGATCAATCACAACCTCCACCCGGAAGCCGCCGCTGCTGGCCCGGGAGACGCAGAGCGGGCAGTCAGGACTGCCAGCCATGTCAGGGGGAGACTGATGGCAACCGTTCAGGTTTCACCGGGGCGAACCCTGGGGTTTTCGCGGCTTGTCCTGCTAGTGATAGCCGTCTCGATTGGCCTCTCCGGCCTCGTCCTCGCAAGTATCAACAAGACCGGTGCGACCCCGGCAAATCTCACTCTGATCATGGCGCTGTTCATCGGCAGCGCCGTTTTCGCCGAGGTCGTAGTTCGCTTCGCCGCCCCCTACGCCGACCCTGTCATCCTGCCCATAGCGGTTGCCCTGACCGGCCTCGGACTAGCGATGATTTACCGCCTGGACCTTTCCTATGCCCAGATGGGGTATGGCACGAACAGCGCACGGCAAGCGATTTTCGCAATCGGTGGCGTGGTGGCGATGGCCGCTGTCCTAGTAGTTGTTCGCAACCACAGGTCACTTGCCAAGTACACCTACACGTTCATGGTGATTTCGCTTCTGCTCCTCCTGCTACCCGTTATTCCGGGCATCGGTGTGGAGAACTTCGGCTCGCAAGTGTGGGCACAGATCGCCGGTTTCACATTCCAACCAGCTGAGTTCGTGAAGGTCACTTTGGCAATCTTCTTTGCCGGTTATCTGGTGGCAAACCGGGACAAGCTGTCTGTCGGCGGTCCAAAGGTGCTCGGTATGAGAATGCCCCGCCTCCGCGACTTGGGTCCAATCCTTGTGGTTTGGCTCCTCGGTATCGCAATCTTGGTGCTTCAGAAGGACTTGGGAACTTCACTGCTCTTCTTCGGCCTCTTCGTCGCGATGCTCTACGTGGCAACGAATAGGATGTCTTGGCTTGTCATAGGCGCCGTTCTTTTCATTCCTGCGGCATTCGTTGCCATAAAGGCATTCCCTCACGTCCAGAACAGGTTCACGGTCTGGCTCAACGCCCTCGACCCAGCGGTTTACGATGCGACGGGAGGGTCCTTTCAAGTCGTACAAGGACTGTTCGGAATGGCTACGGGCGGGCTGTTGGGGACGGGATGGGGACGGGGATACCCGCAGCTGGTACCGCTCGCACATTCTGACTTCATACTCTCTTCACTAGCCGAAGAACTTGGCCTGGTGGGTATTATCGCCATCCTCTTGCTCTATCTGCTGCTCATTGAACGCGGCTTACGGGCTGGCCTCGGGTCCCGCGACGGGTTTGGAAAGCTGCTTGCTGTCGGGCTGTCATTTTCGTTTGCACTTCAGGTGTTTGTTGTCCTGGGTGGGATCACATTGCTCATCCCCCTGACAGGTCTTACTGCTCCGTTCCTTGCTCAGGGGGGTTCCTCGCTTCTGTCTTCGTGGATCATGGTTGGTCTACTGCTACGCATCTCCGACAGTGCTCGTCGGCCAGGTCCACGCCCCCAACCGTGGTATGTGGGTGACGCGAAGAGAGATGAACCGGCTCCCACCACCGCCTCAGTGCCGGAGGTGAGCGTATGAACCCACAGATCCGCCGCATCTTCCTGGTCGTCCTCGGCCTCTTCGCTATGCTCGGCATAGCCGTGACGTGGGTGCAGTTTGTGCAGGCACCCGACCTGGTCGCTGACAGCCGCAATGCCAGACGCTACCTTGAGGCAGCGGAACGTGATCGTGGGCCGATCATCGTTGCTGGAAGTCCCGTTGCGTTCTCAGAACGCGAGGAAGATTCTACGCGCTTTCAACGTTCCTACCCCGAAGGGGATCTGTACGCGGCAGTCACCGGATATTTCTCCGCCGTGAACCTTTCTGCAACCGGAATGGAAGCCGCGGAGTCATCCGTGTTGGAGGGTGAGGGCAGCACACTGTTCTGGCAGAGAATGCGTTCGCTTATTGCTGGGAAACCCCGCCAGGGCGGCGGTGTTGTGACCACCATCAATCCAGACTTGCAGCGTTCCGCAGCTGACCTTCTTGGCTCTAATCCTGGCGCTGTTGTCGTGCTTGACGCCAAGACGTCAGCAGTTCGCGCACTGTACTCCTCACCGTCTTTCGACCCGAATCCACTCTCCTCACTGGACACCTCCATTGCCGCTGAGGCTGCCGCAACCTTAGAAGCGGACCCGGCTCGTCCCCTTGATAATCGGGCCATTGCGGGAAACCGCTACGCACCGGGATCTGTTTTCAAGATCATTACGACGGCTGCACTTCTGGAGGCCGGAGTTTCACCAAACACCAACGTTGAGGCCCCCGTATCTACCGTGCTTCCTAACACTGACACGTCAATCTCAAACGTGGATCAATCCGAGTGTGGGGACGGCAATCCGACCTTGACCGAGGCCTTCGCTCGTTCCTGCAACACGGCCTTCGTCATCGAATCTCAGACATTGTCCGAGGGCGCCCTCGCCGAAATGGCCGAGCGGTTCGGATTTGGTGAGACCTTCAAGATCCCCTTGACCGTCACCCCGTCAACCTTCCCGGCCAATGTGGATGCAGCCCAACTCGCGATGAGTTCGATCGGCCAGTTCGAAGTGCAGGCAACCCCTATGCAGATGGCGATGGTCACCCAAAGCATCGCGAACGGTGGCGAAATGATGGAGCCTTTCATGGTGGAGTCGATTGTTGACGCCGACAACCAGGTGCGCTCCACTACTGACCCGAGGTCGATCGGCAACCCAGTGAGTGCAAGTATTGCCAGCGAGATTGGCTCAATGATGGTTGCCGCAGTGAACGAGAGCTACGGCTCTGGGCAAGCTGCGGCTCTGCCTAACATCCAAGTTGCCGCCAAGACGGGCACTGCCGAGGTCGGGGACGGTGCCAGGACAAATGCTTGGACTGTCGCATACGCACCCGCAGACGACCCCCAGCTGGTTGTTGCGGTGTTGGTTGAAGGCACAGAGGCGCGACCTGCACCTCACGGAGGTGACGTGGCTGCCCCAATCGCAGGCGCCCTCTTGGAAGTAGGTTTGCGATGACCAATACTCCGGTTTCGCCCTCGTCCCACAGTGGGACCGTCCCCCCGCTGAGGCCGGGATTGCAGTTGCAGGGACGCTACAACCTCATCAACCGCATCGCTACAGGCGGGATGGGAGAGGTGTGGCGTGCCCGTGATACGCGAACCGGAACACTGGTTGCAGCCAAGGTGCTGCGGCCAGAGCTGACAGGCGAGGAGATTTCTTTGTCGCGTCTGCGCATTGAAGCACGCAACGCCATGAAAGCCCACCACCCCAATATTGCCGCAGTTCTCGATTCGGGTGAAAGTGATGGTCAGGGGTGGATCGTCATGGAGTTGGTCGCGGGTGAGCCCCTGACGAACTACGTTGGCGATGGCAAACGTCTGAGCGCAGAGGAACTGATTCCTATCCTTAGTCAAACCGCATTCGCCCTCGACGGAGCTGCCCAGGCAGGGATTATTCACCGCGACATAAAGCCCGCGAATATAATGGTCCGCCCAGACGGCATGGTGAAGCTAACTGACTTCGGGATTTCGTACACCGCCGGACAAGCGAACCTGACCGCGATTGGGATGGTCATGGGAACCGCTCAGTACTTGGCGCCGGAACAGGCCATGGGTTCTGTGGCCACGCATTCAGGAGACCTGTACTCCCTGGGTGTGATCGCATATGAGGCACTTGCAGGCTACCGTCCGTTCACCGGCAAGACTGTTGTTGAGATTGCGATGGCACACGTGAACGAGGACGTGCCTGCACTTCCCGATGATGTTCCTCAACCTCTTGCGGATGTTGTGTATAGGTTGCTTGAGAAGGACCCGTCAGACCGACCCACTTCAGGAACCGCACTTGTAAGACTCTTGAACCATGTGGCCGAAGAGCTTGGGACAACCGCTGGGATGACACCACTGAGACGCGTACCCGAAGCGGCCGCGGCCGTTGAGGTCGATCGTGAACCCCAGAGAATTCGACCGTCAGCGGTTTCCTTCACACCGCGCCCCGCGGCACCACCACCACGGAAGTGGGTACCGCTCAAGGAGGGTGAAAGGAATGCCCCTTCTCCGCGGGAGAAGATACCCACCCGAGCAGAGTCCAGACCCGATACCAAGCCTTCACTGGACCCTGGCCTACTGGTCATAGGGGGACTGATCATCCTCACAATCATCCTCATCATTATCGCGATGCTGCGGGATGAACCTAAAACCACCGCGTACGTCCCCCAGGGGAGTGCATCCATATATCTGGAGGTTGAACCATGGCTGACACCGATTCCCGTCTACTAGGGGGAAGATACGAGGTCCGTTCGCTCATTGGGCGGGGCGGAATGGCCCAGGTGCATCTGGGCCGCGATACTCGGCTTTCGCGCTTGGTGGCGATCAAGATGCTCCGCATCGACCTGGCTCGGGATGCCGTCTTCCAGACGCGGTTCCGGCGCGAGGCGCAAGCATCAGCTTCTCTGAACCACCCGAACATCGTGGCCGTGTATGACACGGGTGACGAACCGGTGCGTGGCTCAGATGGGAAGGTCATCTCGGTTCCCTACATCGTTATGGAGTACGTGGAGGGGCATACGGTCAAGGAGCTCTTGAGCGACGCTACCCCCGTGCCGATTCCCGAGGCCGTTGAGATTACCAGCGGGGTCTTGAATGCCCTGCAGTATGCGCACTCTGCAGGGCTGGTTCATCGTGACATCAAGCCAGGAAACGTCATGCTGACGAATAGCGGCAAAGTCAAAGTCATGGACTTCGGCATTGCCCGGGCGCTGGCAGATTCGCAAGCCACAATGACTCAGACGAATGCGGTCATTGGCACGGCGCAATATCTTTCGCCTGAACAGGCACGCGGCGAGTCTGTGGATGAGAGATCTGATATCTACTCTGCGGGCTGTCTGCTGTTTGAGCTCTTGACCGGACAGGCGCCTTTCAACGGGGATTCCGCGGTTTCCCTGGCCTACCAACACGTCAACGAGTCACCGCCTGTGCCTTCCTCTTTAGCTAGTGATGTGCCATCCGAACTGGACCGGGTGACAATGAAAGCCCTGGCTAAGAACCCTACAGACCGCTACGCGAGCGCGTCCGACATGGAAGTTGACCTGATGCGTGCCGCCGATGGGCTCCCCATTCAGGCTCCACCTGTCGCAGCCTATTTGGCAGCAGGAGCGGCAGGAGCGGCTGCCGGCGCAGCCCTTAGCCAAACGGCAGTCACCCAGGCAATGGGGGCAGCAACCCAGCAGATGAACGCCGCGACGCAGACGATGGCTTACACCGGTCCCACTCGTGCGGGAACGCAAACTGGGGTTGGGGACCCGACAACAACCGGGGCCATACCAGCCACTGGGCAAGCACAGAAGAAAAAGAAGAACACGGGGCTGACGGTTCTCATATGGCTACTGGTTGCCTTGGCCGCAGCAATGGTCGGGCTTGTTATTTCCATGATGATGCGACCCAGTTCAACGCCTGAGGCGGAGTTGGTCCCCGTACCAGATGTCATTGGATTGTCACAGGTGCAAGCCAGAACCGCTATCGAGGCCGAAGGGCTTGTGTTCAGCTTAGATAGTGCGAATCCCGTGATGGATTCGGAAATTGAAGAGGGAAACGTCGCGGAGACTAATCCGTCGGCCGGCAGCGAAGCTGAGGTTGGGACAACCGTGGTTGTTCGCCTCTCGGGTGGGGCGTCCTCCGAAGAGGTACCTGTGACATCGGGCCTTTCACTGACAGACGCGACCGCACTGCTGGAGGGTGCAGGATTCGTGGTGGGCAGAGTTGACACCGCAAATGATGCGGAGTTTGCAAAGGACATTGTGATTCGCTCAAGTCCCGCCAGTGGCAGCACGGAGAAGAAGGGCGCTCGGATTAACCTGACGGTCTCATCGGGCCAGGTTGAGATGCCGGGGATGGTTGGTCAACCAATCAGCGACGCTATTGCCCGAATTGAAGCTCTAAGAGGGGTCCCAAACATCACTTACGAGCACAGTGACACCGTCCCGGAGGGTGCGGTGATCTCAATGAGTCCCACGGGTGTTGTGCCCCAGGGTCAGGTGATTAACCTGGTTGTTTCAACGGGTCCCGCGCCTGCCCCAACGCCAGACCCGCCGCAGTCAGGAGACTGAGGCGGGGCTACGTGGTGACCGTCGTATCAAAGAAGGTGGCGTTGAACCATGGGTAGACCCACTCGAAGAGGGCGAATACCACGGCAGCCACAAGCAGCAGTGCCCAGACCACTTTGAGCCACACCGGGCCCGGTAGGTGGCGGAAGATCCATCCGTACATTGTGTCTACCTCACGTTCCGTCGTGCCCGCCGCCGGCAGGTTCATCTTTCAACACAATGGGTATCCCGTCTGACTTTGGGACCCAGTACTGCATTTCGCTCCAGACAATGAAGCGCTCCGTGTTCCCAAACTCGGGATGGCATGTTGTCATGGTCATGATGCGCTTTGTAGGCTCAACCCCGGGCTCGTTTGGCACCGGCAAGACAACTCTCACTGCACTGGGGTCAACAATCTCTCGTCCGGTCACCGCATATACGAGGTACGCATCGGCGGTCTCAACCACGATCGGATCGCCGTCCTCCAACGTGTCGATATGTCGGAAGTTGTTCATGTAGGTACGGCGGTGCGCAGCGATCGCGAAGTTTCCAATTTCCCCGGCCTGCTGCGTTTCTGGATAGTGACCGGCCCACCCATTGTCGAGAACGTAGTGGCTTGTACCCTGGGCTATCGGCATAACACGGAAGTTCCATCTTGGGACGTGCAGCAATGCGAAAATTTCGTCCTCTGGGATATCACCAGCTGGAGGTGGGTCATCCGTCCTCTGAATATCCGTGAACTGTGTTTCCTCTGTACCGGTTGGCGAGGGCGGAAATTCCTCTTGGAACCTGCTGATCTCTGACCTCACACTGCCTTCGAGCTGAAAAGAGGTCCACCACAGCTGCCAGACGATGAAGAGCATCAAGAACAGGCCCACTGTGATGAGCAGTTCACCGAAAACCCCAACCAGGGTCCTCCACGGGGAGGTCTTTCTGCGTGGAGGTGCTCCGGTTTCTGCCACGCTAGCTTCCTTTCTCAATGCTTGCGAACTGCAGTGACGACAGCTCATTTGCTGCCGGAACTGTTACTCGATCAGCGACAGTCACGTCCCAACCCATCTGATACCGTGCCGCGTCTTCTCGATAGAGCCTAACCGATTCGTCACCGTCCAAGCTGGCGGTCATCCCCGCGACGTTTCCGATCGCCATGATCCTGTAGGGGGGCGCAAACGATCGCACACCCACCAGAATTACATTGCCAACGCACCTAACCGGAGTGCTGGCCGTGATGCGAACACCCTGCACTGACATGGCCTCTGCTCCGCCGAGCCACAATGCGTTCATGACCGAATCAACATCCTGCTGATGGACAACAGCGTCATTGACGCTGACGGAATCGTCCAGTTGAAAATCCGCTGGAGCATCATCCAGCATCACCGTGAGTCCCGGACCCACCAACTCCCCACGCAATGCCAGAATGGCACTCTGCTCCTGTGCTGCTGGAATCTGAAAGGCAACCAAATCATCCTGCTGTCGTCGCAACCCGTCAACGGACTCTTCCAGCTCCACGACGGCATTCTGCTGCTGAGCTACGAGGCCTGCAAGGTCGGTTTCAGCAAGTGAACCCTGCTCCCGCGCGTTTGATGCAGAAATCCCGAAGAGTAGTCCTGCCATAACGGTTACCACCAGCACCGTCGTCGTATGCTTCGCCTGCATCACGACCCCTTTCCGGTACTGGAGGGCGAACTTGACGTGGTAAGAGTCATCCCGCTTGGTTGAAAAGTAGTGCAGATACTAGTCTATGGGAAGGCTCCAAGCGAAAGTCGTGAGGCAGCGGTGCAGACGGAGGAAAAGTGGCTGAGTCAAAGAAGAAGGACAACGACCGTCAGAAGATGGTCGACCAAGAAGATGTTCCAGATAGCTGGACGAAGGGTATCCCCCTTAGTCCATCCTGGTGGGCACCAACCTTCATTACGCTGATGATCGTGGGTCTTGTCTGGCTCGTCATCTACTACTTCTCGGGAACCCTTTACCCAATCCCAGGCATTGGCTGGGGCAACATGGCAATTGGAATCGCTCTGATGATGGCTGGTTTCCTCATGACTTTAAAGTGGCGTTAGCAGGCCGCTCAACCCAAGAGCAACCACTTATCCCCAGCGATAAATAGTTATCCCCACCCGTTTCCACAGGTGGGGATAACTACATCGATGTAAACAGGGTCTGACCGGCCGGCTCCCCCGGCAATCAACCAAGCAGGCTGGGGATAAGTACTGCATACAGTCCCCAAGTACCAATTGCGAAAGCCCCAAAAAGCCCGACCGTAGCAACGACCTCCCAAAGTGTTCGTTGCGAGCGCCTTGGGCCGCGCGTCAAATCAACAACCCACATATACACGGCTGTAGCCAGTAGGCCCCCGAGGAAACCACCGATGTGGGCCTGCCAGGAAATCCCCGGCACAATCAATGCGTAGGCCAGGTTTATCCCCAGGAGCACAAGGATCCCCGAGGTGGACATTCCGGACCTGCGGTGCGCAATGAACACTGCACCAAACAATCCGTAGATTGCGCCAGATGCTCCGATGGTTGCCTGAGTGATGGTCTCAGGACTGACAAAGACCCAGGCGATAATGGCCATTGAGCCAACCAGAGCACTGAAGAGGTAAATGGAAGCAAACTTCCAGTGCCCCACAGCTCTCTCAACCGCCGACCCCAAGATGTACAACATCAGCATATTGAAGAGGATGTGCCACAGCCCAGAATGGAGGAAGGTGGTGGTGAGCAAGCGCCACGGCTCCATGTAAGCCGCCAACGGCGACATGGCAAGAACCTGAAATGCCCCCGACCAGACCTCTTGGACAACAAACATCACCACGTTGATGATGACCAACGCCAGCGTTACAGGAGCTCCCGCGAACTGTGTCCCCGCTAGGGAAACCCTTCGAAGCCTCTGCTTTGCCCCCGGACCTGCGCAGTCGACACACACAGAACCGACCTCTGTCGGTATCGTGCAATCCTGACACGTTGGACGGTTGCAACGTTTACAGAACGCTACGGCAGGACGTCCGGGATGCTTCGGACACATCTCTTGGCGCGGTGACGTTGACCGTTGTCCAAACCTGGGGATTTCACTCATTCTCTACCTACAGACTCTCGGGAGGCCCAGCGGTGAAGCCTTCTCCTAGTCCTCTACTTCAATACTCTCAATGACCACGGGGGTAACCGGACGATCCTGAGCGCCTGTCGCAACGTTAGAGATGGCGTCAACCAGTGCCTTCGAATCTTCATCGATGACCTTGCCAAAAATCGTGTGCTTTCCATTCAGCCACGGTGTTGGCGCAACAGTAATGAAGAACTGCGAACCATTCGTGCCCTTACCAAACCGTTTTCCAGCGTTTGCCATTGCCAGCAAGTAGGGTTCGGAGAAGGTCAGTTCCGGCGAAATCTCATCATTGAACTGGTAGCCGGGGCCGCCCATGCCCGTACCTTCCGGGTCCCCACCCTGAATCATGAAGTTAGGGATAACACGGTGGAAGATTGTTCCGTCATAGAGGGGACGGGAGGTCTTGGATCCGGAAGCGGAGTCGGTCCATTCCCGCTCACCTTTTGCAAGCCCAACAAAGTTCTTAACAGTGGTGGGGGCCTGTGCCGGGTAAAGCTCTACTCGGATGTCACCCATGCTGGTGTGAATTACTGCAGTCTGCATTTCGTCCTCTACCTTCTGGTGGTTAAAGTTCGTCACCAGTCTACGCGGGCTGACTAGAACGTCGCCGTGTCGATGACGTAACGGTAGCGGACCTTTGAATTCACAACGTTGTCGTAGGCCTGCGTGATATCGTCTCCCCCAATGACTTCCACTACAGATGCAATGTTGTGCTCTGCGCAGAAGTCGAGCATCTCCTGGGTGACGGGGATTCCACCTATGTTGGATCCGGCAAGTACTTTATCGCCAGATATGAGCGCGTTGAGATCTATTGTTGCCGGATCCTCCGGGAGACCGACATTCACAAAAACTCCGAACGCCTTCAGTGCAGCAAAGTAAGAGTTGTAGTCGAAGTCAGAGGCTGAAACCGTGCAGAGAATAATGTCAAAGGTGTTGCGCAGAGAACGCAGGGTTCCCTCTTCACTTGAAGCATAAAAGCTACTGGCACCCAGCCTGCGAGCGTCCTCTTCCTTTGCCCGGGTCTGCGAGATCACGGAAACGTCGGCACCCATCGCGGCTGCTAACTGCACGCCCATGTGCCCCAAGCCTCCCATCCCCACGACTGCAACTTTCTTTCCGGGTCCAGCACCCCACCGCTTCAGCGGAGAGTACGTGGTGATGCCGGCACACAGCAGAGGGGCTGCGGTATCCAGGGGGATGGAATCGGGGATCTTCAACCCGAAGCGTTCATCAACTTTGAATGTCTGGGAGTAGCCACCAGCCGTCGGGTTACCGTCCCTGTCGTCACCATACGTCCACAGGGTGCCGCTTCCGACACAGAAGTTCTCATGTCCCGCAGCGCACTGCTCGCATATTTCGTCCTCGGACGTATCCGGGTCGGACAGACACGAACCGGTCATGCACCCCACACCGATATGATCGCCAATGGCGAATTTCGTAACTTGGTCGCCGACCGCGGTGACGACTCCGGCAATCTCATGCCCCGGCACGAGCGGATACTTCTGCGGGCCCCACTCCCCACGAGCTGTATGAATATCAGAGTGGCAGATCCCCGCGTATTTGACGTCAAACAGGACGTCCTTGGGCCCCGGATCTGAAAGTTCAATGGTGTGGGGGTGAAACTGTGACGAAGTGTCATTGCACGCGTAAGCACGAACCTTGGACATGGCAACTCCTGTGTTGGGACGCTATTTTTCCCCATGCTAGCCGCACTGCGACGTATGTGGATTCATGTAGAAATGAATATCCACTCCCTTTAGGTAGCGAGACGTGACGAACCAGACTAACTTAGGTAGGGAATGTAAACGCTTACGAACAGCGAGGGCGAAAATGCGGGACGTAGAAGAACTCAAAGTGAAGGCATCGGAGATACTGACCAACGCTGCGGAAGCCGCGGAGGCTGTTGCTGAGAAGGCGATCGAGGTAGGTGTCCCCGTGGCACAGAAGACCCTAGACGCGACAAAGAGCAAGTTGGATGACTTGGAAGCACACGGCGAAGCCGCGCTTTCCAACCTAGAGAAGCACTCCAAGGCGAAGTCCTCTCACGGTGGGCGGAAGGCGCTTGGCTGGTCGCTAGCAGCCGCCGGTGCGGGCGGGATTGCCTACCTGCTGTGGCGCCGTTCGCGCCCCGTTGAGGATCCCTGGGCTGAGGAATACTGGGTTGACCTGCGGGACGAGGACGCCGAGGCCGAGGTAGATGCTGATGCTGCACTCGATGAGGCTCTGGTGGAGGCCATCGAAGAAGCACTTGCGGAAGAGGCCGTAGAGGAAGCAGCCGAAGAGGCAGCTGACGAAGAAAAGTAGCCTGAACCATAGAAGTGGTCCCCTTTCCGACTAACCAGTCTGGTGAGGGGGCCATCCTCTTAGTCATCTTGGGACAAAGCGGCCTCGTACACCTCCAAGGGGCTTTCACCGCGAACCAACCGGGTTGATCCCCCACGCCCAAGTTCCGCGATGGCTAGGCGTCCGACCAGCTGCTGGTTTGTTGAGGTTCGCTCCGACCGCGCCTGCGACGCGAAACTGACCCCCCAGTGGAACAGTGTCGAGACCCTGGACTTGAAGCCCGTGATGTAGAGGATGTGCAACCCCAACCACGCCGTCCATGCGGGGAAACCATCCAACTGAAGATCGCCGATGCTGGCCACTGCCTGTGAACGAGCAATCGTTGCCATCGACCCCTTGTCGCGGTACCCAAATGTGGTTCGCTTGGGGGAGATCCCCGCCAGGCGAGCCTTGATCTTGTCAGTCGCAAATCGTGCCGCCTGAATCGCTCCCTGGGCGACCCCCGGAACTCCCTCCAAGCTCATCATGTCCCCTATGACAAAGATGTCAGGGTAGCCACTCACAGTCAGATCCGGCTTAACCTGCACGCGGCCAGCTCGATCAAGGGTTACACCGGTCCTTTCAGAAAGGACCTTCGCAAGGGGTGGTCCCTGCACCCCAGCCGCCCAGACCTTGCAGGCACTGGGTAGCACCTCGTGGTTGCCGACCTTGTTCTTCATCGTTACGGAGTCCGCATCGATGTCAGTTACAAAGGTGTTACCGCGGAATTCCACACCCAACTTGTCGAGTGCCTCAACCGTGCGTGCACCAAGCTCCTTACCGAAGGTGGGAAGTGGGTGCGGGCCGCCCTCGACCAAGAGAACCCGCGAGTCACTGGGATTGATGTTGCGGAACTCATGCTTCAGGGTGTGCACCGCCAACTCGCGGATCTGTCCGGCGATCTCCACGCCTGTCGGACCGGCTCCCACAACCACGAAGGTCAGCAGCTTCTTGATCTTCTCTGGATCGTCCTCCACCTCGGCCTGCTCAAACGCGGCAAATATCCGCGCACGCAGTTCTAGCGCGTCATCAATGGTCTTCATCCCGGGCGCAAAGGTCGAAAAGTGGTCGTTGCCGAAGTAGGACTGGCCAACCCCGGCAGCAATAATCAACGTGTCGTAGGGTGTGGCCTTCTGGCGGCCGTAGTTGCGCCAGTAGACAACCTTCTTGTCCGGGTCAACGTCCTCGACGGTCCCCAAAACAACCTGTGCGTTGCGTTGCCGCTTGAGGATCTCACGCGTTGCCGGGGCAATCTCACCCTGGGAGAGAATTCCGGTGGCGACCTGATAGAGAAGTGGCTGGAAAAGGTGATGCCCCACCTTGGAAATCAGTTTGACCTGCACATCCGCCTTTGCCAGGTAGCGGGCCGCAAACAACCCACCAAATCCCGAACCAACGATTACAACACGGTGCTTGCCCACAGTTCCTCCCAATCGGGTTGCGCGATCTGCGCACCCGTTCCCAGGCTACTAACTTAGGGTTGCCTTTCCTATGCTGTGTGATGATGACTGCTGTGCAATTATGGCGTGAGGGCTTTCACGGGAAGAAGGATTTCGATGAGCGCAACGACAAGACCGGGCGTTGAGCCGGTTGTGCAAGTTCGCAACGTCACCAAACACTACGGGGACTTCATGGCGTTGGACGACGTCTCACTCACCGTCAATCCCGGCGAGGTCGTCGTTGTCATCGGCCCGTCCGGTTCTGGAAAGTCCACCCTGTGCCGGGCAATTAACCGTCTTGAAACCATCACCTCCGGAGAGATCCTCATCGATGGTGAAGTGCTACCTGATGAAGGCAAGGCTCTAGCAAACCTTCGGTCCGAGGTCGGAATGGTCTTCCAATCCTTCAACCTGTTCTCTCACATGTCGGTCTTGGATAACGTGACTCTCGGGCCCATCAAGGTGAAGGGGATGAAGAAGGACCAGGCTGAAGCGGAGGCAATGGAGCTGCTGACCCGGGTTGGGCTCGCCGACCAGGCGCAGAAGCTGCCCGCACAGCTCTCGGGAGGCCAACAGCAGCGAGCCGCCATCGCACGCGCTCTGGCCATGCACCCCAAGGTGATGTTGTTCGATGAACCCACATCCGCCCTCGACCCCGAAATGATCACCGAGGTTATCGACGTGATGGAGGGGCTGGCCGCCGGCGGAATGACCATGGTCGTTGTCACCCACGAGATGGGTTTTGCGCGCAAGGCCGGGGATTCCCTGGTGTTCATGGCCGACGGGAAGATTGTTGAAGAGGCCACGCCAAACGAGTTCTTCGACAACCCCAAGTCGGAGCGGGCAAAGGAGTTTCTTTCCCGCATTCTCCCCCACTAGCCGATTCAACATTTGGACGTCTTCCCCTGGGTAGAGAGTTCCTGGTAGTTTTCTGTCTTGTGGAAACCTCAGACTTTCGTCCTACACTGCTGATTTCGGGCGTTGCACTGCATCGCTCCGATGATCCGCGTGAAGCTGAGTTGACACTGCGCCTGCTTGGTTCAATCATCGAACGGGCTGCGGATCGCTGGAACACGGTGATTTCATGGGGTGAAGAGGACGGACCTCGCAAGGCCCTTCACAAGCTTTCCACGGCAGACGCCCTCGTCATCATGGGCGGACCGGACCTTTCTCCCCGTTTCTACAACGGGCAGAGCCGCTACGAAAACGCTACCGAGCACTTCCCCCGCAGTGACCGAGCGCAACTCGCCCTCATCCGTCGGGCAGTTGCAACCCACACTCCGACCCTGGGGATTTGCCGGGGAATGCAAGCCCTGAACGTCGCAATGTCGGGAACACTGACCCAGGACATCAGCGACAATCCAGGCCATTCCAGCCCGGACCTCATGAAGGACTTCGAGTTCGCTAGGCACACGGTGAACATTGCCGCGGGTTCACGCTTAGCCACCGCATTGGGTTCATGCCCCACGGCCGATCCCGTATCCCTGGATGGCGGACTGCGCACCATGATTCACAGCGCACACCACCAGGCGGTCTCTCGCCTCGGATCCGATCTTGCGGTCACGGCGACAGCCGACGACGGGACAATCGAAGCCATTGAACACGTGTCCGCTCCTGTGGTCGGCGTGCAATGGCACCCGGAAGATCCGGATGCGGACCAGGGTGGGCTTCAGTGTTTGCTTGAGCGAATGTGTTCTAGCTGTTCGCACACACTCGCTGCTTGAGCCTGCGCATCCCACATTTGGGGCCGACGCTGGCCCGCCAAATGGCAAGCGCGTGTTTCGCTGACGATGGACAACCCCCTCTAGCGCCACCTTCTACGCCTACATTTGTTAATCAACCAGTCTGTGCAGGCAAAACCTTGTGCAGCGGTAAGGAGAAGAAATGACCACGACGACAATAACCCGCAGGCGACGTTTTGCCCCTATTGCGGCTGCCATGGCGGCTTCCGCCCTCATCCTATCTGCCTGCTCAGGCGGCACATCCACAGAGACTCCCGCGTCCGGACAGAGCGCTGAGTCTGGTTCCGTGGAGCCTTCGGGTGCATTCGACAGTGGCAACGCCACGTATGACGAGGTCGTTAACCTCGGACCTGTTGCCGACGAAGCCACCATTGCGGCTTCAGAGTGGGCCACCAAAGTGAAAGAGTCCGGCGTACTCCGCGTCGGAGGCACGGAAACATCCGACCTCTTCTCAAAGCTAGATCCGGTCACCGGCAAAGTGATTGGCTTCGATGCCGGAATGTCACAGCTTCTAGCGCGATACATCTTCGGGGATGCGACCAAGACCTCACTGACGCAGGTCAGTGTTGATACACGCGAGGAACTCCTGGTCAATGGCCAGGTGGATGTCGTCATCGCTACCTACTCAATCACCCCCGAGCGCAAGGAGCGGATCGACTTTGCAGGCCCCTACTACTCCTCTGCTTCCGCTGTGCTGGTGAAGTCTGACAACACGGATATCCACAGTGTGGAAGATCTGGCGGGCAAAACAGTAGTCACTCAGGCGGGTTCCACCGGTGTGACAACCATCGAGGAGTTCGCTCCCGAGGCCGAAGTCCTAGCACTGCCCGATCATGCACAGGCAGTTGAGGCACTCAAACAGGGTCGAGCTGATGCCTACGTCATCGACCAGACGCTATTGCTCAATGCAGTTTCACAGAATGACGACCTGATGATTGTTGGCGAACCGTTCGGCGATGAAGACCTGTACGGAATCGGTGTACAAACCGACACGGACGGCACTACCTTCATCAATGAGTGGCTTGAGACCATCTTCAGCGACGGGACCTGGCTGGCACTGTGGCACGCAACAATTGGCGAGATGACCGGTGTTTTGACAGAGCCAACCGCGCCAGCGATCGGTTCGGCAGGTAACTAGCCGCCCCTCCCGTGTAACGACAACGAGATAGGTTCCAATCGTGGTCCTATGGCAATATCGCGATCTCTTCTTTGAAGGGCTCCTAGTAACTCTGCAACTAACTGTGCTGAGTTTCTTGTTTGCGATGCTTGTCGGGACCGTCATGGCCATCTTCCGGATCAGCCCGATCGCACCCCTGCGCGCGGTCGGGCTGATCTACGTCGACATCTTCCGTAACGTCCCACTGCTGAGCCTCATCATCGTGGTGGTTTATGCCCTGCCCGAAATTGGTCTGATGTGGAGCTACAACAACTCCGTCATTATCTCCATGAGCCTGGTCGGTGGCGCCTTCATCTGCGAGTCCTTGCGTGCCGGCATCAACTCGGTTCCTGCTGGCCAAATCGAGGCGGCCCGCTCACTGGGTTTGGGCTTCACTGGAACCGTTCGCTACGTGGTACTGCCCCAAGCATTCCGTTCGATGGTGCAGCCGCTTGTTACCACCTTCATAGGAATCTTCCTGTCGTCCTCCCTGGCGGGCACAGTCGGCGTCATGGACCTCACTGCGACAGTGACCTACATCAATAACAGGGAGGCCCGGGGCCTCATGACCTTCATGGTCGCCGCAATCATCTACCTTGTTATCTCCCTGGGCGCGGGTGCCATCGGCGACCGACTCGAACGTAAGCTGCGGGTGCTGCGATGAGTACCATTCTGTTCGACGCGCCCGGCCCCAAAGCACAGGCACGCATCCGCGCCATCACGGTGGCTTCCACGCTTCTTATTGCAGCGGCGCTCGGCTATGCGATCTACCTGTTTGGCGTCAATGGACAGCTGGCTCCTGAGAAGTGGGAGGTCTTCACGACGTGGCCCATCATCCGTTACCTGCTAAACGGCTTAGGAAACACACTTCTTGCGGCGGCCGGCTCCGCTGCGATAGCGCTTCCTCTGGGTGTCGTCCTCGCCCTCCTGCGCCTGTCCCCAACAACCTGGGTGCGCTGGATTGGGACGGCAATCATTGAGTTCTTCCGCTCAATCCCACTGCTTCTGCTGATCTATATTTTCTTTATTGCTCTCCCGAAATATGGAATCAACCCCGACCTGTACTGGAAACTGGTGATCCCCATCGGCCTCTGCTCCGGCGCCACGATTGCAGAGGTGTTCCGCGCCGGTATACTGGCACTTCCACGCGGGCAGACCGAGGCCGCGGAGGCCCTGGGGCTGACCCGTGCGCAGACCCTGCGCTACGTAGTGTTCCCGCAAGCGCTTCGCCTGGTGATGCCGTCCCTGTTGGCACAGGTTGCCATCCTCATCAAAGACACAACCCTGGGTTACGTCGTGTCCTACAGCGAGCTCCAGTACAGCGCGAAGGTCTTGGTTTCCAACACCGGAGACCTCATCCAAACCTATCTGCTGGTAACGCTCGTGTTCATCGTGGTCAATGTGGCAATCACCCGCACGGCCGACCGGTGGAGCAAGCGCCAGCAACGCCGCTACCTACAGGCCGGCCGCTCGCTCGCGTAGTCCTTCGTTCAGCGCACACACCGTCTCCGCCGGGATTTTGAGGACGCGCCTGTCGTAGGTGAGCAGGCCATTGACCTCTTCTTCCACGTCACTTAGCTGCGTGTACACCGTTGCACCCAGCCCCCGGTCGACAACTTTGGGAAGATTCACGGCGTGAAGCTTGGTGAATGCGGCGGCCAGAGCGGCCTCGTCCGGGTAGTTTTGGTAGCCAAAAGTCTTCCGACCCCACAGATGTCCTGGCACCTCTAACCCCAGCCCCCCGTATTCGGTGAGGGCGAGGACGCGCCTGTCGCTCGTCGGTCGCCCGCGCCCCACCATCGTCGGAGGTCGGAAGTAGACATGACGGGAAAACAGGTCGCCCCCGCCCTGGTCAAACCACCCAGAAGCGTGATCCACGGGCCGGGTCGGATCCAGACCGCGGACCATTTCGGCGACGAGGGCGGCATCGAACTGACCCCATCCCTCATTGAACGGCACCCACATGACGACAGAGGGCGTCGAGTAGAGCAGCTCGATCATGTCAGCCAGTTCCGCCGCGAACATGCGCAGCCCGTCGCTGTCCTGGCGCCCCAGCAGTCGCGTGGGGCGGTCGGGAAGCCAGTAGGGTACAACGGCGCGACTGACCTGCAGTGATTTGCGTGGCGGTCGCCCCCCGTTGACCGCGTCTTGCCACACCAGCATCCCCAGGCGATCACAGTGGTGGTACCAGCGTTGTGGCTCAACCTTGATGTGCTTGCGCAGCATGTTGTAGCCCATGTCTTTGGCGGTGGTGATGTCGAAGATGAGGGCTTCGTCAGCGGGGGCGGTGTATCCACCATCGGGCCAGTATCCCTGGTCCAGGAGGCCGACCGCGAAGTAGGGTTCACCGTTGAGGAGGAGGGCGGGATGACTGTCCTCACGCTCCCCCACCCCCAGGGTACGTAGTGCGAAGTATGAGGTGACTTCGTCCTCGTCGTAAGTGACCCGCACAGGGTAGAGGAATGGATTCTCTGGGGACCACCACTGTGGATTGGCCACTGGGACAACAGTCGGCTCATTGACGGGGATATCCACATCGAGGTCGCTTTCCCCGCGCGGTGTGGAAGAGGGCGAACCGTCTCGATATAGGTCTGGCGCGCCAATCTGCAGTCGGGCCGTTCCTTCGCCACCGGCAACCACCGTCACCTCCACACTGTCCAAACCTGGGGTGAAAACGAGCTTGTGGATGTGGGCGTCCGGAACAACCTCAATCCACACGGTCTGCCAGATCCCGGACTGCGGGGTGTACCAAATGCCGCCCGGTGTCAACGACTGCTTTCCCGTTGCGAAGTAGGAGGTGTCTGTGACATCCCGAACCGCCACGGTCACCGTGTGTTCTGTGGGACTGGAGGTATGAGGAGAAAGTGCGTCCGTGATGTCGATGGTGAAGGGTAGATAGCCACCGATGTTGCCCCCGACCTCGACCCCATCGACGGCAACGCGGCAACTTTGATCAACTGCCCCAAAGTGTAGGAGGACGCGGTGGCGTCCATCCACGGCACCCTCCTCGATGGTAAATGTCCGCTGGTACCAGAGGGTTTGTGAAGGCATCAGCGTCCGGTTTACCCCGGACAGCGGCACCTCGGGAGAGAACGGAACGATGATCTCACCCCGCCAATCGGGCGCCGTCATCGGGCCTGCGGCGTCTTCCTTGCTGTCAACAATGGCGTACTTCCAGGGCCCGTTCAAGTTTGTCCAGTCGGCGCGCACCATCTGGGGGCGTGGGTAATCCGGCAAAGGGTTGCACGAATCCAATTGCTCACCCCACGGGGTCAACATCACCTCGACCACACCGCCCACTTCCTTCACATTTGTTGTTGTAGCAACGCTACCGTCTCAAGTTCCTTGCGCGGAGCATCTGACTGTGTTAGTTTCAGATTGGTCGGAAGCGTTATCGTCAGAGCGCCACTCTCAACCCCGTTACTTTGGGGATGCGGAGTGGCTTTTTTCATGCACAAAGGGGGTGCTCGAATGAAAGTTGTCAAGGTCTACAACAACAGCATCGTCCTCGCACGCATCCACGATCGCCACGTCATTGTCATCGGCACAGGGTGTGGTTTCGGGAAGAAGCCTGGCGACGCAGTCGACCCAACGAAGGTGGATATGCGTTTCCCATTCACCAGTGATGAACTGGAGAAGTTGAATCTAGGTTTGCTTGAGCAACTTGACTCCAGAGACCTCATTGCGGTGAAGACCCTGGTGAACCGAGCCGAGGAAAAGCTCGGATATACGTTCCGCCCCAGCATGCTTTTCTCTCTGGTTGATCACTTGCGCAACTCTGCGACACGCACCTACCCCGACGATGAGCATCCGTTTCGGTGGATCGTCAAGAAGCTGCACCCCAATGAGTACGAGGGCGCCAAGTGGATGATTGAGGAACTCGCGAGCGGGCCCCAAAAAATGTCGATCCCCCACTCAGAAGCAACCGCAATCGCACTGCACATGATCAACAATCAAGATGCCTCAACGATGCCTCAGAGCATTGACGACACCATGCATGTGCTGCGGGTCGTCACCCTCGTCGAGTACAAACTAAATCGCAGCCTCGACAGGAATTCCTTGGGCTATTCACGGTTTGTCACCCATCTGCGATTCCTCCTCAACCGTATTGCCCACCCGGACATGGTGCAGGAACCAGAGAACAACCGCCTCTTCCAAGTCATCTACGAGGAGGCGTCCCCGGTTGCCCGCGAGATTGTTGAATCGATTTCTCTCTACGTTGAGGAATCGTTCGGACAACCCATCGGAGACGCGGAAAGGGGGTACCTACTACTACACGTTCACACGTTTGTTGATGCCTCCAAGTAGCATCAGCAACCGTCACCAATGAGGGTGGCGAACCCCGGGAGTTACATTCAGTTGGCTTTACCCCGCATTTCTGCACCTGCAGAACTGTGGGGTTCTTGTTTCAAGAACCCCTTACAACCACAAGAACAAATCCAACGAAGGATATGAAATGGCCAAGAAGGATTACGATGCACTGTCGGTGCAGTTGCTCCAAGAAGTTGGGGGCCCCGACAACATCGCTCAGGTTTACCACTGCATAACGCGCCTGCGCTTCTCACTGAAAGATCAGAAGAAAGCAAATGTTGAGAAGATAGGCAAGATTCCCGGCACGAGTGGGGCGCAGTTTGTCGGCAGTGAGCTGCAGGTCTTCATCGGACCTGATGTGAAAACGTCGTACGACAACCTCATGACCCACTATCAACCCAAGGAGGACGAGGGCGACGCGCCTAAGAAGTCCGTCCTAGACAAAATCACCGGCTTCTTTGCCGCAATCTTCCTTCCCGTCCTCCCGGCACTTGTCGGCGGCGGCATGGTCAAATCCCTGACGGTATTGCTGCAGACCGCGGGGTGGCTGAGCCCCGAGAGTGACTGGTCGGCAATGCTGAACATCATTGGCGACGCGACCTTCTGGTTCCTCCCGTTCATCCTTGCGGTCACTTCCGCACGCTTCTTCAAGGTTAACCAGACGCTGGCTCTAGTTTTGGCCGGAACACTCATGTATCCGACCGTCATGAATGGTCTCAGCGAGGACGTTCACGCTTTGACCCTGTGGGGCATCAACATTCCTCTGCAGAGTTACGCATCCTCCGTCATCCCCATCATTCTCTCCGTGTACCTGATGAAGTGGGTTTACAAACTGATCGAGCGAATCATCCCGGACACCGTAAAGATTGTCTTCGTTCCCACCCTGACCCTGTTGATCACGGTGCCGCTCGCCCTAGCGTTCCTCGCACCGTTGGGCTCGTATGTTGCCGGCGGACTGGCCGCCGGGGTGACCTGGCTTTTTGAAGTCTCTGGCTTCATTGCCAGTGCGATTCTGGGCGCACTGATCCCTGTGATCGTAATGTTCGGCATGCATACAGCCTTGCAACCCCTGATGCTGCAGAACGTTCAGTCCATTGGCTACGACTACATGCTGCCGCTGTTCTTCTTCCAGACCCTAGCGATGTCGGGCGCAGCCTTCGCAGTCTTCTTCAAGACGCGCAACGTCGACCTGCGCGGTACTTCAGTTTCTACGGGTATCGCAGCATTCCTGGGCATTACAGAGCCGGCAATGTATGGCGTCAACCTTCCCTTGAAGAAACCTTTCATTGCAGCGCTGATCGGCTCGGGCACAGCTGGTGCAGTCGGCTACCTACTTGGTGTTCGCGCCTACGCATTCGCACTTCCATCTGTCCTGTCCATTCCGACCTACATGAATGCAGAGCAAGGTAGCACTTTGGCTGGCGTCCTCATTGCTGCTGCCACCGCGTTCGCCGTAGCCTTTGCGATCACGGTGGTGTGGTGGAAGGGCAGCTCTGCGACGGCTTCTGAGGCAGCCGATGCAGGGATTGCGCCCTCCGCGGTTGAAGGAAACGGCGACGCCGTCATCCTCCACAGCCCGCTGGTCGCCGGGACCACTGTCGCCATCGGAGGCGTGAACGACCCGAGTTTCGCGAAACAACTGCTAGGACCATCACTTGCCTTCGTGCCCACAAATGGAACGATCATTTCCCCGGTCGACGGTATCGTCACGTTGGTTGCCGACACGGGCCACGCCCTCGGCATCAAGTCGGACGGTGGAACAGAAGTGTTGCTTCACGTCGGAATTGACACCGTCAAGATGGGTGGGTCGCCATTCACTGTCAAAGTGGCTGTCGGCGATCAGGTCACCACCGGCCAGGTCCTTCTGGAAACCGACCTTGAAGCTCTACGCAGCAACAACGTTGATCCGACGGTCATTCTGGCCCTGACGAACACCAAGGCCGACTGCAAGGAAGATTTGCTTCACCCCGGCACCGAGATCACGGCAACCTCCCCCGTCGCGAAAGTCGCTACGGCCAGCGCCACTGCCATCCCCGCCACAGCAACCGCACGCAACTAACACTGCAGAGAGAAGAGTTTTCAATGATTAAGAACGATAGTCTGACATTTCCTGAGGGGTTTCTCTGGGGAGGCGCAACCGCAGCCAACCAGATCGAGGGTGCTTTTGACGAGGGCGGAAAGGGGCTGACGACCTCGGACTTCGCCCAGTACAAAGAGAAGGTTAGCGACGGCGCGGACAACTTCACCTTCGAGGTGTCATCTGTAGAGTTTGACGAACTCATGGCCAACGGTGGGAAGGGTGACGGCGTCTACCCGAAGCGGTGGGGAATCGATTTTTACCACCACTACAAAGAAGACATCGCACTATTGGCGGAAATGGGATTCACAACGTTCCGCATGTCGATCTCATGGCCACGGATCTTCCCAACTGGCTTGGAAGCCGAGCCCAACGAGGAGGGCCTAGCCTTCTACGATGCAGTGTTTGACGAACTGTTGGCGAATGGGATTGAACCACTGGTCACACTGTCACACTACGAGCCGCCTGTGACCCTGACCGACAAGTTCAACGGTTGGTTGTCGCGGGAAACCATTGAACCATTCGTTCGCTTTGCGACAACATGCTTCGAACGCTACAAGTCAAAGGTGAAGTACTGGATCACGTTCAATGAGATGAACATGAATCTGGTGAGCGTCTACACGGGCGGCGGGGTGTTGGCTGAGCGTTCAGACCGCCCGCTGCGTGAGGTCGCCTTCCAGGCATCACACCACCAGTTCCTGGCCAGTGCACTCGCTGTAAAGGCTGGCAGGGAGATCCTTCCAGCAGACGCAATGATCGGCTGCATGATCAACCGGCACCAGTACTACCCACTGACAACCAAGCCCGAGGACGTATATCGCGCGTGCAAGGATGACCAGATCAACCTGTTTTATTCAGACGTGCAGGTGCGTGGCTACTACCCCGGGTACATGTTGCGCTACTTCGATGAGCAGGAAATCAACGTGGTCATGGAAGAGGGTGACGACGCGATCCTTGCCGAGGGAACGGTCGATTTTGTGGCGTTTAGCTACTACATGTCGCACCTGTCCAAGGACCATCCGGGAGCCGATGCAACTGCAGGACACTTCGTCGGTACCGACAAGAACGAGTATTTGGAGCTCACCCAGTGGGGTTGGCCCATCGATCCTGTTGGGTTCCGCATCAGCCTCAATGAGATGTGGGATCGCTACCAAATTCCGCTCTACCCGGTCGAAAACGGCCTCGGTGCGAACGATGTGCTCGAGGAGGATGGGTCTGTCCACGACCAGTACCGCATCGACTACCTCAAGTCCCACCTCATCCAACTGCATGAAGCCATCAAGGACGGCGTGCAAGTCCTCGGGTACACGACCTGGGGACCCATCGACTTGGTTTCCTGTGGAACCTCGCAGATGTCAAAGAGGTATGGGTTCATTTACGTGGACCAGGACAACTACGGCAAAGGCAGCCTTGCGCGCAGCCGCAAGGATTCCTTCTTCTGGTACAAAGACGTAATTGGCTCAAACGGCGCCGCCCTGTACTGATCCCCCGGGGTAGCTGCCAAACCAGTGGGGCGCGCTCCGAAGAGTTTTCGGGCGCGCCCCACTTCTCTCAGGCACTTAGGTCTCTGGGAAGGCAGACGGACGCCTTAAAACGCGCGGCGGCTTATGTTTCTCGATTCGCCACCAAGATTGGCTTGGGTCCCTCCACTCTGGCGCCCTAACGTGAGGAACACCGTCCTCCATTCGCACATTCCACCCGTTTGCCTCAATGTGGCGGTGATGCGAATAGCACAGCATCACCCCATTGTCGGTATGCGTCGCTCCGCCCTGAGCATGGGGAGTGACATGGTGGATTTCGCACCAGTCAGCCGGTGTCTGGCAGCCCGGTATTACACATCCACCATCCCTTGCCAGGATTGCACGCCTCTGATTAGCGGTGAAGATTCGCTGCCGGCTTCCCAACTCAATGATCTTTCCCTTGGAGTTGGTGGCGTAGTACTGGATAGATCCGGCACAGGTAGCATGAGCCACCCCTATGCCAGAGATGCGGAGTTGCCCCTGGTTGGTCTGGACCGTGCCTGCGCGACGCTGCTGCATGTCCTCTTGGGTGGTTTGAATCATCACGGTCAGCGGCCCTCCACCCAGAGAGGGGAGGCCCTTTGAGGTCGCCGCCACGTTGAGGATCGCGGCCAATGCGTCATGGCGCAGCTGGGTCGGGGTACCGTGCTCGATACCATTTTCAAGCATGAAGCGGGCGCGGTTCTCTGCTGCGGTTGTGGGATCACTCAAGTCGGGTACGGCTGGACGGTAGGAGACCCCCTCCACCCCTCCCACAGTGGTTCGCGGCGAAGTAATCGCGTTGACCATGGCTTCCAACGTGGCGGCAACTTCGGGGAGAAGCTTCCCGCGGATCGGCACCAGCCCTTCACGTTCGCGCCCAATCGAGAAGCACCGCTCCTCACAGGTCATGCGATCTTCAAATGTCACCTTGAAGTCCAGCCACTCCACCTCAGCATCTGTGCACGCCTTACGCAACTCATCAAAGTGCATGGCCATCACAGGTCCCGCGGTGCTCGGGGATGCCATGGCGCGGATTGCTTCAAATACCTCGGCACGACTGGGAGCGGCAGCTCCTTCGACAGAGTCAACGGATTCCCGCGTGGTTGTCATGCCAAGAGCGCGACCCACAAGGTAGGTCTCCATCTCCATAGATGTTTCGGTGGGTGCAAGCACCTGCTTAGAAACAGTCGCAACAATCTTCGCCGCACCCAGTTCGGTCAGGCACCCCGCATCAAGGCCCGCAGCAACTAGAGCAAAGGGAGCTCTACCCCATTCCTCATCACCACGGCATCCAGGTCTGGGGAGGACTTCCGCTGCTAGCCTGACGCGTTGACGGGCTCGATTCAGAGTTGAACCAGTAACGTTCCGCACCAGTTCTGCAGTGTTCACATATCCAACCTGATCTTCTAGGACCTGATCCACTTGTATAGAGGAGAGGTTTCGATCCAATGCGCCAGCGCAAGCAACCTCCACGCCCTCTAACCGCCTCACGGCGAATGCTGCCACCCTCGTGAGCTCCAACAAGTCAGGGCTTGGCATGGCAGCAAGTTCTGCCGCGGTTGGCAGGATGGCTAGTGCGTCTTGCAGCGCGCGCACCGTCGCTCCAGTTGAGGATGCCGTGCCGGTAGCAACCATCTCAACCATGACCCACCTCTTCCCATACCTAACTGTCCGAGTCGACCAGAGACCCAGCAGCGAACCCACCCAATCGAACATTTGTTCTATAGAGAAACCCTAACAAGGGGTTCCGACAAATGACCTTTCCGACAGGAGGCCAAGGAAAGTCGCTAGTCATCCACAATCGTGTCACCGACCCGCAATATCCTCTGAACTTCCGCTTCACCGGTCGCATCCATTTTTGCCAACTCGTCCTCGAGCCCGATTTGCACCAGAATTACTTCGCCGACCAACCACTTTGCGTCATCCCTGACCAAGCCCTGCTTGACGCCACCAAACGTCACAGTCACGTCAGCCGCCAAGGACACGCCAGGACATTCTCCCGTGTCAGGGTGCATGCCGCTGGGTATATCCACTGCAACCACCTGGTGCCAGTATCTTGCGCCGTCTAAGAAGTCCCAGATGTCAGAAACCAGGTCCGCAGCTTCCCCACGAAGAGACGGGTCGGGACCTGTGCCGGTGCCCAGGATCCCATCAATGACGAGGTCGTAGGGGGAATCAGGACGTTCACTCCCAGCAGCAGTGGCGACTGCTTCCAGCGTCTCGCTAACCTCAAACGGCAGAACCCGCTTGGCTCCGGCCGCGAGTGCTGCGTCCATACCTTCCTGGTGCCACCGGGTGGCCACCGGAACCACGTCGACCTGAACCCCAGCATCCGCCAGCAACGCGCCCGCATACAGCGCGTCTCCCCCGTTGTTGCCACTGCCGACGAGGACGAGGGCGCGTCGCCGCGCGACCGGTGCAACTCCCCTTTCGCCCTCGGTCAATCCCAGCTCTGCTAGTGCAACTTGAGCCAGCGCCCATGACGCCCTCGCCATGAGCGGGACACCATCTTCGAGCAACGGTTGTTCGGCCTCCCGGACTTGCGCGGCGGTGTAGGTTGGGACGCTGTTCGAAGCGCCCTCGAAGATCTTCAGGCGTGCGTAGTAGTCAGTCATGCTTCGATTCAACACCTGTTGGGCGTCTTCCGTCACCAGAATCTGCGCGGCGTGAGCGAAGCAATGAGATGACACCCTCGACGTCGATACCCGCACGTTGCGCCTGATCCAGTAGTTCGTCCGCGGCGGTCGCGAGGCTGGCCAGACCAACAGCCTTTTCGGTCACAACCGCCCCCCGCCCGCGCCGCAGTTCCACCAGTCCCTCATCGCGTAACATCTGGTACCCCTTGAGGACCGTGTGCAGGTTGATACCCAACTGGTCGGCAAGGAGACGAGCCGAAGGGAGCCTCGTGCCCGCGCCGACCTCGCCGGTTGCGATCTGCTTGCGAACTTCCCCTGCGATCTGGGAGAAGAGGGGTTCATCCGACGCCTGGTCAACTAGTAGCAGCATCGCGACCCTCACGCTCCCGCTCGACGAGGGCGGTTAGTGTAGCGGCACCCCTCCGAGCGTCCTCGCATGTAACCACAAACACCCGACCATTCGTCAGGGTTGTCTGTAAGGCGGGCCCTTTGCGTGTGACGACCGCGGTTCCCTGGGGGCTGCTGCGCCATCCCCATCCACCCCACTGTTGAAATGGGTGAACGTCTACGACCTCGACCGAAGCTATTTGCGAAAGGTCGATACGCCGCCGGGGCCATCCCAACACTGAGCGAACCAGCAGACCCTCCCTCCCCACTGACACGTGAAACACTGCGAATGCTATTGGCAGTATCGCGAGTAGAGCGGCAACTAGGAGCAGGTAGTGAGGCCCACCGGCGACACCTAATATAGCCACGACCACCCCCATCCCGATCACTACGACAGTGAATGGGAGACTCCCAGTGGCCGAGGACGTCCACACCGCCACTTCTCCGGGGCTTAACTTGAGCGGAGCAACGGCGTCACCACTGGGACCGCGCTCGGATGAAGTTGGCATTAGAAGGTAGGCCACCACCCCGAACGCAAGCGAAACCGCTGCGCCTATCAGGATCAGGGGCACTATCCCTGGGGCGTCCTCGGCGGAAGCAACCCCACGTTGGATAAGGACCGAACCAGCCAAGATGATGCCCATGAAGAAGGACAGGCCCACGGTTGTGGCCACGATCATGCGGGTGGTGGTCGTATACACGGTCTGCCATGCCGACCTGACCGCGGTTGCGCCCATCACCAGAGGCAACACTCCGGCAAGACCCGCGGTCATCGGCACGTAAACCCACCTTGGCGCAAAGCCATCCGGTGCGCCATCAAACCCCCAGTGGACCGCTGCGGGATTGGGGATCTGCGGCAGCCAGATGAGGACGAGGACGGTGGCAACCACGCCGACTACAAGCGGTACGCCCACTGCAAGGGAGGCTACGAGGTTCTTTCTCATAGTTCTAACTATACTAGAATAACTAGATTATAAACGTCTCACCCAGCGTAACGAGTCCTGAGAAGTAGTATTTAGAGAGATGGGAACCGATTCCACGCTGAGCGTGCACCATTCAGTCAATGGTTCGGCCCTGTTCTTGAGCCAGACGGACGATTGGGAGGGTCATGGGACCTGAGTGGAGTTCCCTGGGCGGCTTTGCCCTGGCTGTTGGTCTGGCTGTGCTGGCAGAAGTCGCCCTCTTCATCATCCTCAGGCTGTCTACCCAAATTCTTCGGCGTCGCCACCCTCTGCTCATGGATCAATACACACGTGCCCGTCGCCAGCTTCTGATCCTCTCAGGGGTCATATTCCTCCTCATCGCTGTAGCGACGTCTTGGCCACATGAAGGTTCTAAAACGGTCCTGCAACACGTTCTGGTGATCGCAACCGTGGCCGCAGCAGCCGGGTTCCTCACCTCCGTCGTCACGGGGACGATAAACAACATTCGCTCCCACCACCCCATCGAAGGAGATGACGACCAGAACTCTCGCCGTATCCAAACGCAGCTCTCTTTGATCAGGGGTTTCGTCAACGCCGCAATCTGGCTTGTTGCGCTTGGTTTTGCCTTCTTCACTATTCCCGGAGCAGAAGCCGTCGGAACCAGCATCCTCGCCTCCGCCGGCGTAGCCTCTGTCATTGCCGGTATTGCAGCCCAATCTCTCCTCGGTAACGTGTTCGCCGGACTTCAATTGGCGTTAAGTGGCTCGGTTCGCGTTGGCGACCTTGTCGTCGCAACGGGACAGCAAGGGCGGGTCGAGGAAGTAACTCTAACAACCGTGGTTGTGAAGACTTGGGATGGTCGCCACCTAGTGCTCCCGTCGACATACTTCACGACAACACCATTTGAGAACTGGACTCACGGCTCCTCCGAGATGATGGGTGTCGTGCAACTAGATGTTGACTGGCGGGTTAGCCCCGCTTCCCTGCGCAAGAGACTGGAGGAAGTACTTGCGAAGGCACCCCTGTGGGATGGAAAGTCGAGCGGCCTCATAGTAGAGGACGCCACCGGGGGTGTGGTTCGCGTTCGCGCCGTGGTCAGCGCGGCGGATTCAAGCGACCTATTTGACCTCCGGGCGCAAGTCCGTGAGGAACTGGTGGAGTGGATATCGTCCCAGGCTACCGATGCGCTACCTGTAACAAGGACATTGGCAGAGGGCGCAGCACCGCCACCGGCGCAAGCATAGTTGATACCCTGGACATGCACCCACCAACGCGGAGGTTTTTCCGGGGTAAGTACAGCATCGACTTTCAAAATACAGAGCCGATGGCTTGGAGCATAAAAAGTGGAGCCGAGGGGACTTGAACCCCTAACCCCCTGCTTGCAAAGCAGGTGCGCTACCAATTGCGCCACGGCCCCTACGTTGGATTTCCGAGGCCGAAACCCCAGTCATCCCGCTTCCTCCGACTAGTTCCCGTTACCGGGCTTGATCTGATGCCAGAAGCGATCGTTGTCCATCATATCCATAACCATTGAAGTTGCAAGAATGGAGGTTCCTAGAACCGCAGTGGCAATCACTACACTTCCAAAGAACTTCATCCCACACCTTTCGGCCTAGTTGATGGTGGGCCTAGATGGACTCGAACCATCGACCTCAGTCTTATCAGGACTGCGCTCTAACCAACTGAGCTATAGGCCCATCAACAATGAGAAAGACTACCTGTCGCCACCGCGAAACTCCAAACCAAAACGGGCATCAAAAGGTGCGATTCCGCTCACCGTCCTCAGACTCACTCATCCATCAGGGATACCTTGATGCCACCAACCAGGGTTGCGATCAGGTTGTAAAGCAGAGCAATCAGAGTTGAAATCGCCGTGAGGATGACGATATTTCCAACACCGATGATGGTTGCGTAAGAGATGACACGTGGTAGACGTACAAACTCCAGAAGAGAGAGGAATCGCTCCGCACCCAGCTCAATCAGGAAATCCTCGACAGTTCCAAATACATTCATTCCGTCGAGGACGAACCACACCACAATGACCCCGACAACGGTGGCAATCCCGAGAGCGATCGACAACAAGAATGAAGTCTTAAGAATTGACCAGGGATCAATCTTGGCAATTGTTAGCTCAACGCTGCGCGGCTCATCAACGTACTGCACAGCCTCCGGCTCCGCACTCTGGTACGCGTCGTAATCCGCAACAACTACTTGGTCAACCTCAACCTGCTCAGTCATCTGCGTTCTCCTCACCGCTAACTGTGTCTCCCTGGTCTTCTACAGCCTGGTCTGACTCTACCTGAGGCGCTTCATCATCCACCTGCGACTCAGTGTTTCGAGTTACTGCGATTAAGCGGTCGTCCTCGTCTGGACGCGCAAGGATCACCCCGGCCGTGGTTCTACCTGTCGGACGGACGTCCGAAACGTTGACTCTCACGATCTTGCCGCCCTCGCTGATCGCCAAGAGCTCTTCGTCACCTGACGTAACCAAGGCCCCCACAAGTGCGCCGCGGTCTTCTCGAACGTTGGCAACCTTGATTCCCAGTCCGCCGCGGCCCTGCACCCGGTACTCAGAAAGCGGAGTCCGCTTGGCGTATCCGCCCTCGGTCACCACCACGAAGTCAGCATCGTCAACAACAACTTCCATCGTCAGCAACTCATCGCCGCTACGGAGTTTGATGCCACGGACACCCGAGGTCGTGCGCCCTGTCGGCCGCAAGGCTTCATCGGACGCCTCAAAACGCAATGACATGCCTTTTCGTGTAACCAACATGAGGTCATCATCCGAGTTGGCAATGCGGGCCGACACGAGTTCATCCGAGTTTCCGTCCTCGTCCTCACGAAGGTTAATCGCGATAACGCCGGCTGACCGAGGTGAGTTGTACGCGGACAACGCGGTCTTCTTCACCAACCCGTCACGGGTCGCGAGCACCAGGTACTCCGCATCGTCGTAGGTGGTGATTGCCATGACTTGCGCGATCGTCTCACCCGGTCGGAACGCCAACTGGTTGGCGACATGCTGCCCCTTCGCGTCCCTACCGCCCTCGGGCAACTCGTAGGCCTTGACCCGGTAGACCTGGCCCTTATTTGTGAAGAAGAGCAACCAGTCGTGAGTGTTGGTGACGAAGAATTGCGCGATCTCATCATCGGTGCGCAAAGACGTGCCACGTACGCCCTTGCCCCCACGCTTCTGGGCCCTGTACTGGTCCAGTCTGGTCCGCTTCGCGAAGCCCTCACGGCTGATGGTTACGACAACATCCTCCTGGGGAACCAGAGCCTCAATGGAAATCTCTGGCCCATAGGGGACAATCTTGGTGACTCTGTCATCACCAAACTTCTCATCAATTTCGGCAAGTTCCTCGCTGATGATCTCTCTCTGCCGCGCAGGACTGTTGAGGATTCCCTGTAGCTCTTCAACACGTGCGGTGATTTCAGCATGCTCATCAAGAATTTTCTGGCGTTCCATGGCTGCCAAGCGACGCAGCTGAAGTGAGAGGATCGCGTCAGCCTGGACTTGATCAACCTCAAGCAGCGTCATCAAGCCTTGGCGCGCCTGCTCCACTGTGGGGCTACGACGAATGAGGGCGATGACTTCGTCAAGCAGGTCAAGTGCTTTCAGGTAGGCCTGAAGAATGTGCAGGCGCTCCCTGGCCTTCGCCAGTCGGAACTGCGTGCGTCGCACGATGACGTCAATCTGGTGCTTGACCCAGTAGTGGACAAAGCCGTCAATCGACAGTGTCCTTGGCACCCCGTCAACCAGCGCCAACATGTTGGCGGGGAACGACTCCTGAAGCGAAGTCCTCTTATAGAGGTTGTTGAGGACAACGGTTGGAATCGCGTCCCTCTTCAGCACAATGATCAAACGCTGACCATTGTGTCCTGAGGTCTCATCACGAATATCAGAAATTCCCTGGATTTCACCGCTGCGAGTCAACTCGGCAATCTTGGCGGACAGTGTGTCCGGATTGACCTGATATGGCAACGCCTTGATGACCAGGCAGGTGCGGTTGTGGATCTCTTCAACATCCACAATGGCACGCTGAACAATGGAGCCGCGTCCAGTTCTATATGCGTCCTCAATGCCCTTGTGTCCAAGGATTGTCGCCCGCGATGGGAAGTCTGGGCCCTTGATCCTTACAAGGAGGGCTTCGAGTAGTTCCTCGCGTGTCGCTTCCGGATTGCTCAGATACCACTGGACGCCATTGATTACCTCCCGCAAGTTGTGGGGAGGAATACGGGTCGCCATACCGACTGCGATGCCTTCAGATCCGTTGACCAAAAGGTTTGGGTATCGGGCAGGAAGAACCACAGGCTCCTGGTTTCGCCCATCGTAGTTGTCTTGGAAATCAACCGTGTTCTCATCAATGTCGCGCACCAGCTCCATTGAAAGTGGCGCCATCTTGCACTCCGTGTACCTGGGAGCTGCCGGGCCGAGGTTGCCAGGAGAACCGAAGTTGCCCTGCCCAAGCACCAGCGGATAACGCATTGACCAGGGCTGAACCATGCGCGCCAAGGCGTCATACACGGAAGCGTCACCATGCGGGTGGTAGTGCGACATCACGTCACCGACAACACGCATGCACTTATAGAAGCCAGCATTGGGTCGGTAGCCACCGTCGAACATGGTGTAGATGATGCGACGGTGGACGGGCTTCAGCCCATCTCTGACGTCTGGCAGTGCACGCCCAACGATTACGGACATTGCATAGTCCAAGTAGGACCGCTGCATCTCATTCTCAAGATCGACCGGGTCGATTCGCCCGTGCGTCTCTTCCCCGTCCGGGTCGGCGCCTACAACAGTGTCATCAACACGGACTTGTTCGAGGGCGTCCTCGGTGTCATCTGCTACAGCGTCAGCAATCTCTGAGGGCTCAAAATCCTCGGTGTTCACGTCTTCACCACCGGTGTTGGGATTGTCCGCGCCACTGTTGTCAGTGTTGTCTTCTGGGGTCTTGTCAGTCACTTGTCGTTCCTCTTGTCCCGTTACGCGTCAATGAATCGAACATCGGCGGCATTACGCTGAATGAACTGGCGCCGCGATTCGACATCATCGCCCATCAGAACCGTGAAAATCTCATCCGCCGCTGCGGCTTCACCGACCTCAATCTTCTTGAGGAGGCGGGAATCTGGATCCATCGTGGTTTCCCACAACTCCGAGTAGTCCATCTCCCCCAGTCCCTTGTAACGCTGAATTCCGCCCTGCTTCGGTAGGCGCCACCCCTTGGCAACTCCTTCTTCAAGCATGCGGTCACGCTCCGCGTCCGAATAAACATACTGGTGTGGGGCATTTGACCACTTGAGTCGGTAAAGAGGAGGCGTGGCCAAATAGATGTGGCCGTCCTCGACCAGCGGCTTCATGTAGCGGAAGAAGAAAGTCATCAACAGTGTCGCAATGTGCTGGCCGTCAACATCGGCGTCGGCCATCATGATGATCTTCCAGTAGCGCAACTTCTCAATGGCAAACTCTTCACCTATACCCGTACCCAGGGCGCCAATTAGGGCCTGAATCGTGTCACTACTCATGGCACGCTCTAGGCGAGCCTTCTCAACGTTAAGAATCTTCCCGCGCAAGGGAAGGATTGCCTGGCGGTTGGGGTTCCGTCCCATCACAGCAGAGCCGCCCGCTGAGTCGCCCTCGACGATAAACAGTTCGGAAACACGTGGATCCCGCGACGAGCAATCATGCAACTTTGAGGGCAGCGAGACAGCGTCCAGGACGCTCTTACGGCGGGTTGCTTCGCGAGCCTTGCGGGCCGCGAGCCTTGCCTGCTGAGCAGCCTGCGCCTTGAGGATAATGATTTTCGCCTCTGCGGGGTGAGCATCAAACCAATCCCCCATCAGGGCGTATGTCTGCTGCTGCACGAAGGTCCGCGCTTCAGTGTTGCCAAGTTTTGTCTTGGTCTGACCCTCAAACTGTGGTTCGGTTAGCTTCACTGAGAGGACTGCGGTCAGCCCCTCACGAACATCATCGCCGGATAGATTCTCATCTTTGTCGCGCAGTATTGACTTGTCGCGCCCATACTTGTTGACGATCGTGGTGAGTGCGGCGCGGAAACCTTCCTCATGTGCACCGCCCTCGGACGTGTTGATCGTGTTCGCGTAGGTGTACAGGGTCTCTGTGTACGAGGACGTCCACCGCATCGCCAGTTCCAATGACATGGTGCCCGCATCATTTTCCGCATCCAGATCAATCACATCGGCGTGCAGAGGTGTGACTCGTTTGGTTGCATCAAGGTACTCAACATAATCGGGTAGCCCACGTTCGTAGCAGTAGGACACCTGGCGGTATGCCATTTCGTCTGCAGCATCAACGTCCTCGGGGACATCTCCGGGAATCGTCTCACCTGTGATCTCATCACCAACAACGGGTTCGAGGACGCGCTGGTCAATCAGACTGATTCTCAGCCCTTTGTTCAGGAAAGCCATCTGCTGGAATCGCTGACGAAGTGTCTCGAAGCTGAACTCAACAGTCTCGAAAATTTCAGGATCGGGCCAGAAAGTCTGGACGGTACCCGTCTTGTCAGTTACTTCCTTCTGTTCAAGCTGCTGCACGGTTTTGCCACCATTGGCAAACGCAATCGTCCAGCGGTGCCCGTCCCTATAAACTTCCGTGTTCACTCGCCGGGACAGCGCGTTGACAACAGAGATGCCAACCCCGTGCAGTCCACCCGACACGGCGTATCCGCCACCACCGAACTTGCCTCCAGCGTGCAGAATCGTCATGACAACCTCAACGGTGGGAAGACCCTCAGTTGGGTGGATTCCAACAGGAATTCCACGCCCGTTGTCCGTTACCCGCAGGCCACCGTCCTCCAGGATCACCACTTCGATATGGTCGCAGTATCCTGCCAGGGCCTCATCCACAGCATTGTCCACAACCTCGTACACCAGGTGATGAAGTCCGCGTTCCCCTGTGGAACCGATGTACATTCCAGGACGTTTACGAACGGCCTCCAGGCCCTCAAGTACGGTGATGTTTGCTTCGCCGTACTCTGCTCCATTGGGCTTAGGGCGATTTGTGCCTTCTGTATCTCTGGTTACTTCTTGGGCGGAGTCGCTCACTTACTACTCCCCTTACCTGCGTCTTGAGGCGCATCGTTTGACCTAGAGGTCAGTCCTGTTGAACCCTCAATCCTGCAGCGGTCCTTTTGCACCGCACATTCACCGGAAGTTGAGAGCGTTGTCGTTACCTGTCTTCTGACGTGTAGCCCAAGCCGTTTTCCGCGTTGCGGAGGCCAGGCTACAACCTGTCCTAATCCTATCAATTTCGCGCGTGCAGCACCCAATGTCTGTGCCGTGGTATCCCCCACGAGGGAGGGGGTTGATCGCCGTCCTCGTACGTGAAACAACCCCAGTCATGAAGTTGGCAAATATTTAGGACATCCCGTGGTGGGTTTGCCAAGCGCCTAGCCGTAGGTGTCCCTAGGACCCCGACCCCCACGAAAAGTCCTCTTGCCCTTTACCCATGACGGGGCTTGTGGCGCTCGAACAATCACCTTTTCCACAATGCCCGGTCCGACTCGCTCATCTATCCGTCTGTGGATATGTGGGAGAAGGATCTGCAACTGTTGAGCCCACGCTGTTGAATCGGCCCGGGCGATAAGCGTACCGCCCTCGAAACTCTCTATCGGACAGTGTTGCGCAACCTGTGGACCAACGATCTGTTCCCAGTCACCAGTAACTGAGGCGACTGACAGCGTTCGATCCCAACCTCTCTTCGCTACTTCAATTCCAAGTACGTCTCCCAGCGCAGCTGGGTCCCACCGGGACCGACCCGTACCATTTTTTGATCTGTATGTTCCCGGGGGAGCAGTCCAGCCTGTCTCAAGTTGGTCTGTAATTCGGGGCAAATCTCCCTTGTCTGTGGCTTCTTCACCCGGCCTGTTAGCTCCCGCCCCGTCGCCTGTTGTGCTGCCCTTCTTTGGCAAACCGAAGCCTGCAACTCCACTCGTGTTCCCTGACGACGGCGTCGTGAACTGGCCACTTTGGAACGTTTGTGCGCGATAGCGCCTATAGAAGGCTCTAGCCGTCTCAGAACGGCGCTCTCTGTCCCGGTCTTCACTCATCTACAAGCACCTCAACCTGACTGGTGCCATCCCCACTGCGCGAAATACTGATTCTCTGCGCGTGCAGCTCCTGGGGAACATCTGCCTCCACTGCAACGGTGACCAAAACCTGCTCTACCTGCTTCATCTGTGAGAGCAGACCCTGTCGGCGGCTCACGTCAAGTTCCGCAAACACATCATCAAGGATCAAAACCGGATAGTCCCCATCCAAACGGAGGAGTTCCAACTCCGCCAGTCGGAGCATCAAAGCCGAGGACCAAATCTCGCCGTGGCTAGCAAATCCGCGAACTGGAAGCCCATCCAGAGTGATTGCAAGATCATCGCGGTGCGCACCTTCAAGGTTGATCCCCCGTCTCAGTTCATCACTACGTATCTCAGCCAAACGCTCCCGGTACCGCAGCGTAAGTTCTGCAACTTGTTCGTCGGCGTTCCCCTCTATCCTGCCCTCCACAACTTTCAAGCTACCGTAGGTGAGCGGTGAATCAGCGGCTTGTTCCGTCCGAAGGTGAGTTCGATACTGAACGTCCGCTAACCGATCGCCATCCGTTATCTGCCGGTATGAATTTGCCACCAGAGGTTGCAGTGCTTGGACAACAGCCAACCTGTTCACAACTATTTGTGCTGAAAGACCGGCCAACTGCCGGTCCCAGACCTCCATAACCCCTTCATCTTCTGGAGAAAGCGGATATCCCGAACGCCCAAACTGCTTCAAGACTGCGCCGCGCTGGCGTAGCACACGCTCAAAATCTTGACGAACCCCTAAGAAATGGGGTCGCAATTTGGTGATGATCTCATCCAGGAACCGCCGTCGCACAGCCGGGTCACCCCGCAATAGTTCGAGGTCTTCCGGAGCAAAAACAACAGTTCGGAGCTTCCCCAAGATCTCCCGGGGAGCAACGTTAGCCCTATTTAGACGCGCCCTATTCGCACGTCCTCGCGCAATTTCAAGTTCAAGGAGCACGCTGCGATTCTCTTCTTGAACCCGAACCCGAACTACCGCACCGCCGGGTTGCTTTTCGCCGTCCCTGTCGACCCTCACCAAATTGGACGAGGACGAAACCCTGTGTGAAGAAAATGTCGACAGGTAGGCAATCGCCTCAACCAGGTTGGTCTTTCCGCGCCCGTTCTGCCCCTGAAAAACAACGATACCCGGCGCCAGTTCTACGACCTGTTCCCGATAGGAACGAAAGTCATTGAGAGCTAGATGAGAGACGTACACCGCGTATGCAACTGACCTTCCTACGCACCAAAACGAATCGGCATGAGCAAATACTTGAACATCGAATCACCCTCGCCATTCTCTTCGGGCTGGCCCATCATTACAGCTGCCTTGTTAGCGTCGGTGAATCCAAAACGAACGAACTCTGTGTCGAGAGAGGCCAAACCATCGCGCAAGTATTCGGGGTTGAATGCAGTCCGCAAAGGGTCACCAGCTGCAACCAGCGGAACTGCTTCCTGAGCCTGCGCCGACTCTCCAGCCCCGGCGTCCAGCGTTAGCGCACCGTCCTCGAACACGAGACGAACCGGAGTCTTACGTTCAACAACCAGGGAGACGCGCTTTACTGCTTCGAGGAGCTCCTGTCTTGCACACACATACTCCATCGGAGTCACTTCCGGAAACAACTTCCTTACGGGTGGGTAGTCCCCATCCATGAGCGACGAGGTCGCCTGTCGTTCACCAGCACTAAATCCGATTATGGCTGCTCTCTCAGTTGCGCCTCCTTGGGTCAGAGAAACATCAACTGCTCCCCCGCCACCGAGGTTTCGAGCGACGTCGTTCAATACTCGCGCCTTGACGAGAAATTCCGTTGAAAATGATGGGCTTTCAGGATTCCATTCCAGTTCCCGCAGAGCCAACCTGTACCTGTCTGTGGCAAGCAAGGTGATGCGCGATCCATCAATCTCAACTCTGACACCGGTAAGCAGCGGTAGTGTGTCGTCCTTGGATGTGGCGATCGCAACTTGGGAGACTGCCTGGGAAAAGGCTTGCCCGTCAACCTTCCCTGCGAGCGTCGGGAGTGTGGGCAAATCCGGATAGTCTTCTATCGGCATCACCTGCAGGGCAAACTTCGCACGTCCGCACTCCACATCGACGTGGTTGTCATTGAGAGTTAGCACGACATCTTGGTTAGGTAGCGCCTTAGCTATCTCTGTTATCAATCTGCCGGATACAAGAGCTTCACCGGCCTCTGTAACCACGGCCTCTACTTTTGACCTCGCGGATACTTCGTAGTCAAACGTCGAAAACTCAACTTCATTTTCACGGGCGGTAATCCTCACCGCAGAGAGGATGGGAATTGTAGGTCTTTGTTGCACAGCACGAGAAGTCCACTGAACGGCATCCGAAAATACATCACGGGAGAGTCTGAACTTCACATTTCCTCCATTTGCTAGCGCTGGTTAGTGGCGCGGAACTTAACTGTACCCGCAACTGACGCGGGTTTGGTGGGCCTCAAGAAACAACCAATAATCCCAACTGCGGGCCTAGTTAGATCTTTCATTAATTGAATTGGTAGTAGTAGTAGCACCTGTGCAAACTGTGGAAATCACCGCTTCTGGCACACTGTGCAACAAAACTAGCTGTTGAAAGATTGTTGACAAACCAGTGGAGATAGACGGGCGGGTGTGAATTACAAATCTGTTGTCATCCATCTATCACCAGAACGGCGATAGTTATGCACTGAAAATTGTAGTTATCAGGAGAGGCAGCCCCAGGTATACACAGGCAGGTGAGTTTCGTTGGCCGAGACTTGGAACTACATGAGTGAAAGATGTGAATTGGGAGAGGATTCCCTGTGGAGCGGAAGCTCCAACTAGGCGCCACGAGCCTGCCTCTTGACCCTATTTGTAATCTCAGTCACATTGTTGTAAGTTTCGCGGCGTTCAGCCATTAGTCCCTGGATCTTCTTGTTTGCATGCATCACTGTGGTGTGGTCCCGGCCGCCAAAAGCTTCACCAATCTTTGGAAGGGACAGATCCGTTAGCTCGCGACAGATGTACATTGCAATCTGCCGGGCTTCCACCATCGGTCTGGAACGGTCGGGGCCGCAGAGTTGTTCTATGGTGACGCCGAAATAGGACGCTGTCTGTCCCATGATGAGGGACGAAGATATCTCGATGTCCTCGGGGTCCGACAGTAGGTCTTTCAGAACCATTTGGGCCAACTGGAGGTCGATCTCTTGGCGCGTCAGGTTTGCAAACGCGGTCACTCGCAGCAGCGAGCCCTCAAGTTCACGAATATTGGCGGAGATGCGCGAAGCAATGTATTCCAGGACCTCTGAGCGGACCGTGATGTGTTCTGCAGCTGCTTTCATTTGAAGGATTGCAATGCGGGTCTCTAGGTCAGGTGGCTGAACGTCTGTTGTCAGTCCCGAGGCGAAGCGTGAGCGAAGGCGATCCTCAAAGCCGCCTAACTCCTTCGGGGGAAGATCGGAAGTTATGACGATTTGCTTACCGGCATCATTGAGCGCATTGAAGGTGTGGAAGAACTCTTCCACGGTCTCCTTCTTGCCTTGAATGAACTGTATGTCGTCGATAAGAAGAATGTCGCTTTGGCGATATCTCTTCTTAAACGCATCTCTTCCGCCCTCGCCGATGGCACTAATGAAATCGTTGAGGAACTCTTCGGAGTTGACGTAGGTGACTTTCAGGTGTGGGTAGAGGGAAAGTGCGTAGTGACCGATCGCGTGGAGAAGATGGGTCTTTCCCAATCCGGAATCACCGTAGATGAACAGTGGGTTGTAAGCACGTCCAGGGGCCTCTGCAACGGCGAGGGCAGCGGCGTGTGCGAAGCGGTTTGAGCTGCCAATAACAAATGTATCGAAAAGATACTTCGGATTCAGAGCAATTCTCTGGGTCGGCATATTGAGAAGTTGACGCCGCGTTGCCTCGGGACCGGGAGTATTTGATTCCTGGGACGTCAGATCCATTCTCTCGAACTCTGAATGTGACCAAACGTCAGGTTGCTCTTCTCTCTCAGGCGTTGCCTCCAGGGAAGGGTCGACGGTGACGGCGATACGAACTGGTTTACCAAGTGTTTGTGTTAGGGCCTCAGTGAGGCGCGAAGACATCCTGTTCTCGATGTAGGACTTGGTGAAATCGTTTGGAACAGCGAGGAGAATCGTCCCTTCAATGTCTCCGAGGGGCTTCACCATCTGGAGAAACGCGGCGTGGGCTGGCCCTAGTTCATCCGGGTTGACCTGGGTGACTACGTGGTCCCAGGCGGATGTGAGTGAGGAGCCCTCCATGGATGGTGCCTTCCTGTAATTCAGCGCTTGTTGATGGTGATTTTGAACACCAGGTCTCAGCCTGGCTCGGCCCTTAGCCTATCTGGATGTCGCAGAATTGACGATTGTGGAAAAAATTGTGGAAAGTATGGGCACGTCTTACACCGTTGTTATTTAGCGGAAACTTGGCATCAGCGTTATCAATTATGGGTGGTCGGTAACAAGATCTCCACATCTGGCTGGGGACAAAGTAGCATATGTATCCACGGGGATATCCACAGTTGTGGAACTACCTATGAGGCGCGCCGCTTAAGCGTGCCTTCATTGACCACGGCGAACGGTTCGGCGTAGTCTGTTTTGGCGTATTTGTGATGGTTATATTCGTGTGGCCGACACTAAACCTGGCAGCAACGTGCTGTCCTTTCTAGGAGAACTAAGATGACGAAGCGTACTTTCCAGCCGAATAACCGTCGCCGGCACAAGGTTCACGGTTTCCGCTTGCGTATGCGCACGCGTGCCGGACGGTCAATCCTTTCTAGCCGTCGTCGCAAGGGCCGCTCGCAGATCGCTGTCTGATCGCCCTCGTCGACGACAGTTGATGGTGTGCTCAGCGCTGATCGCCGAATAACCAGGCGTGAGGGATTCGCACGAACTCTGAAGAAGGGGTGCAAATCCGGGAACTATGTCCTGGTTGTCTCGGTGTTACCCTGCCCCGGACAGATGCCTGCAAGGGCGGGACTGATTGTTGGAAAGAGGCAAGTACCGAGGGCCACTGCACGCAATCAAGTGAAGCGGAGACTGAGGCATGTCATTCAGTCGCGCGTCGTGACGCTGCCAGCGGGCTGGACTCTTGTGGTCCGAAGTCTCGAGGGAGCAGTAGGTATGTCTAGCGAGGAGCTTGGCCGAAACTTCGACCGACTCCTCGCTTCGGCACTTAAGAAGGCATCCGTGGACACGGCTTCTGAGCTTAGGTGTGACGAATGAAGAACCCATTTGTCCCGATATTTCTTGCTCCCGTGAGGTTGTATCAGCGCTATGTTTCACCGCTAATGGCTCCGAGGTGTCGTTATTACCCGAGTTGTTCACAGTACTTTGTTGAAGCGGTGCAGATACACGGAGTTGGGAAAGGTTTTCTCCTCGGAGTTGCGCGAATTGTTCGATGCAACCCGTGGAGCCGAGGGGGCGTGAATCACGTTCCCTCAAAGGGTTTTTGGAAAGCACCTGAGTGGGTCCCGCCCGACGACTGGGCCGGCCACGACATCGAAGAGGGGCCGTGAGAGTTAGCGGTTCACGGTTAGCAGTTGAGATGCTATTAGATTCTAGTTTGACAATACGAGCGTTCTTGTAAGGAGTCCTCAGTGGATTCAATTCTTCACCCGATTATTGTGGCCTTCGCGTGGATCTGGGTTTCCATCTATAGGGCACTGACTTTCATTGGTATCCCTAGCGGTCCCGGTATCGGCTGGGTTCTCTCCATCGTCATCTTGACCGTTCTGGTACGGTTCGCGATTCTGCCTCTGTACTTGAAGCAGATCAAGTCCATGCGTAGCATGCAGCTGCTTCAGCCGGAGATGCAGAAGATCCAGGCCAAGTACAAGGGGAAGAAGGATTCGGTCTCCCGTCAGCGTCAAAGCGAAGAGACAATGGCGTTGTACAAGAAGCATGGGGCATCTCCTTATGCTTCCTGTTTGCCAATGTTGGTGCAGATGCCAATCCTCTTCGCTCTCTACAGGGTCTTCTTCTCAGTCAGCCAGATTATGGCTGGCACATATGCTTGGGACGCCCTCGGTCCACTTAATGCGGCAATGGCCGCTGACGTTGCCGACTCAACTGTTGTGGGCGTCGGTCTTACCGAGACGCTAGCAACAACGAATGGTGCGCTCAAGGCAGTCTTTATTGTGCTTATTGCTGTTCTTGTGGTGGTTCAGTTCCTGACTATGCGTCTGTCGATGACAAAGAACATGGCGCCTAATCAGGATCCCAACAACCCCATGGTTCGCAGCCAGAAGTCCATGATGTACATGATGCCCTTGATGTTCGTATTTACGGGTGTCATCTTCCAGATGGGTTTGTTGGTCTACATGGTGACAACCACCGTGTTCGGCTACTGCCAGCAGCTGTGGGTTAACAAAACGATTCCCAATCCTGGATCTCCAGCATTCAACGAGCTGCTTGAGCGCCGCGAAGGTAACTACAAGAAGTGGGCCGTGGGAGAATTTGAGAACTACGACGCCAAGGCTCAAGAAGACAAAGGTGACGAGCCTGCTCTTGAGAAGTTGCAATCGACCACACTTGCGACAGTGGAGCGTCAGGCCGGCCGCCAAAAGGTTTACAGGAAGTTCCCTGAGGATTGGTCAGTTGCAGACAGGCTATCCGTATACCGCGCTTTGGCCATGGAGCCCTGGAAGACAATTCCAGACGAGATCTGGATGAAGCAACAGATCATGGCACGGAAGAGCCAAGAACAGGTAGAGGCTGCACGCAAGAACCGACCCAAGAAGATGTCGCGCGAGCAACGTATGAGGGTTGCTGAGCGCGAACGTATGGAACAGCAGGCCGCTGATAAGCGGGCGCAGCGCAACGCTAAGAAGGCATCGAATGCCAAGAACTCGCTTACACCTGAGGAAATCGAGCAGAGGCGCCAACAGCGTCGCCAGGAGCGGCGTTCTCAGGGCAAGGATAACCCCCAGAAGAAGACCAATTCGGGGAATTAGAAGTACTACGTGGGCAACCGGAGGAACGAATGACGAACAGTACCGGCGGTAAAACGCGCTTGAAGCAGCTTGAGGAAGAGGGCGAGGTCGCCGCAGACTACCTTGAGGAAGTCTTGGACATCATGGATCTCGATGGAGACATTGAGATCGACGTGGAGAATGATCGACCTTCTGTAGCAATCGTCAGCGATGATCCTCGCTCTCGACTCTCTCGTTTGGTCGGAGAAGATGGGGAAGTACTGGAAGCGCTGCAGGAACTAACGCGTCTAGCAGTGCAGACAGCCATGGGTGAGCGGTCTCGACTGATGCTGGATGTGGCCGGGTACCGTGCTGGGAGGCGAGCAGAGCTGCAGCAGATCGCTGCGGATGCTGTTGCAGAGGTCAAAGACACTGGTTCGCCGGTGCGACTTGATCCAATGAACCCGTTTGAACGCAAGGTCTGTCACGATGTGGTTGCTCAGGCTGGTCTGGTTTCCGAGTCAGCGGGGAGTGAACCGTCGCGTTGCGTGGTGATTTCATTGGCTGCAGGCGACGAGGGCGACGTTGAAGATGTTGATACGCAGGCAACATTGGTTGTAGAAGACTGATGGAAAGCCCGAACCAGGTCACTCTGTCGCTGTTTGGAACTGGTGCGTCAGCCGTTGTCGCGTTTGCAGACTTGTTGGCGGCGGAGGGTGAGAGGCGTGGCCTGATCGGACCTCAGGAAGCTGAACGGATCTGGTCACGACACATCGTGAATTCTGCTGCACTATTGCCGTTCCTCCCCAGACGGGGAACTGTTATTGATGTTGGATCTGGTGCGGGATTGCCAGGTCTAGTAATTGCTGCCGCACGACCCGATCTTGAAGTGACACTTGTTGAACCGATGGAGCGGCGGTGTGAATGGTTGGCTGAAGCCGCTGAAGAGATCGGACTCGACAACGTCAGCATCGTTCGTGATCGCAGCGAAAACATCGGCAAGAAGATTCGCGCGGACGTTGTCACAGCCCGCGCAGTGGCCGCGATGCCTAAGTTGCTGCGTCTTACCTCAAAGATGATTGCGCCTGGCGGGCGTCTCTTGGCACTCAAGGGAAGGCGCGCATATGAGGAAGTCAATGAGGCAGCGGATGAACTGAAACGCAGACACCTGGTTGCACAGGTACACGAGGTCGTCTCGGTGCTCGATGGGGAAACAACCTACGTTGTGGAGTGTAAACGCACTATCTAAACCCACTCTGACCTGCGCGTTAACTGATATTGGAGCCGCAAACTATGCTAAGACGGTTGAGAGGTGGTCTTGTGAAGCAGGATGTCGGAAAATCGTCACCTTTGGCAGATCAGCTGGCGAAGAACTACTCGGAGTTTGCTGCAATGGATGGGAGCCAGCTCCCAAAGCCTCAGGGAACACCGATTCTTGTAGTTGCGAATCAAAAAGGTGGCGTTGGCAAGACAACCACCGCAGTGAACCTCGCTGCAGCACTGGCTGTGGGTGGACTGAGAGTGCTCGTTATTGACTCCGATCCTCAGGGCAACGCATCCACCGCCCTCGGAATCCCCCATGGTGGCGGGACACCGTCGACGTACGAAGTGTTGCTTGGGGAAGTTGATTTGGCCAATACCCTCGTTCAGTGTGAAGAGGTTCCGGGTATCTTCGTGTGTCCAGCGACGATCGACCTCGCAGGTGCGGAAGTTGAACTCGTCGACGAAGCTCAGCGGGCGCACCTGTTGAAGTTTGCGATTTCCGACCTTCTCGAGGACGGGAACGACAACCAGTTCGACTTGGTACTGATTGATTGCCCGCCCTCCCTGGGAATGCTGACGTTGAATGCCTTGGTGGCAGCAACTGGAATGATTGTTCCAGTTCAGGCAGAGTATTACGCATTAGAAGGACTGTCACTGCTGCTAAAGACTATCGGACGCATTCAGAATGACTTGAACCCCGACCTTCAAGCCCCGTTCATCCTAATGACAATGATGGATGGTAGAACGAAGCTGAGTTCAGAGGTAGCCAATGAGGTCCGCACTCACTTCGGAGAAGCGGTGTTCAACACGGATATTCCAAGATCTGTGAGGATATCTGAGGCTCCCTCCTATGGAGAGACGGTCATTACCTACGATGAGCGTGGTACAGGCGCGATTGCTTACCGTAAGGTTGCAGCTGAACTTGCCAACGCCCTAGCTTAGGAGTTGATGATGGCAGAACCAGGTGAGAAGGATGCTGGACGTCGCCCGCGGGTCCAGCGCACATCGAGGGCGCGTGGCGGACTGGGACAGGGGCTAGGCGCCTTGATCCCGGATAGGGAGCCGACGCAACAAAAGCAAGAGAAGCCTCTAGATGTACTCTTTCCTGATTTGACCGGAAGGTCTGCCGATCTGGCAGTTCAGAGGGGCGGGTCCGCCAGAGACCTCCTTTCTCCCCGAGGTGGCTCTAAGAGTGTTTCACGTGAAACAATTGACTCATCTGGTGCCTTTTCTGACCGGTCGAACAGAACTGTTCACAGGGAAAATGTTTCACGTGAAACAATTACGGGCAACAGCTCCAAAGCGGATATTGACATTGAGGCACGTGCTGACGAAGAGCTTCTACCTGTCCCCGGCGTAACATTCGGGCACGTCGATCCGACTTGGATTATCCCGAACCTCAAACAGCCAAGAAGTATTTTTGATGAGGGCGAGCTTGAAGAGCTTGCAACATCGATCGCAGAAGTTGGTGTGCTCCAACCCGTTGTGGTTCGGCGGATCACTGCGGAGAGCTTGGCTGAAGAGGGGCAGGCCGACCGTCTTCGGGAGGCACTTGTCGATCAGCCAGAAGCTAGATACGAACTGGTCATGGGAGAAAGGCGTTGGAGAGCTTCAAAACAAGCCGGGCTTCAGTCCATCCCAATAATTGTCCGCTCAACGGGTGAGGACGAGCTGCTCCGTGAAGCACTCATCGAAAACATTCATCGAGTACAACTAAATGCTCTGGAGGAAGCGGCAGCCTATTCGCAACTAATGGAGGATTTTGGATACACGCAAGAGCAGCTAGCCACCCGGGTTTCGAAGTCCCGTCCGCAGGTGGCCAACACTCTTAGACTGTTGAAACTTCCGACATCCGTTCAACGAATGCTTGCTGCGGGTGTCATCAGCCCAGGACACGCACGCACAATTCTCAGTTTGGGAACCCAAGCAGAAATGCAATCGATGGCAGACCGAATTGTTAGCGAGGGCTTGTCAGTACGCGCTACCGAGGAGCTAGCAAAGTTTGGAAAGAAGCCCTCGGTAAAGAGGAGAACGCGTCCGCAAGCAGCGCCTTCAGAGGCGGCACAGAGGATTGCCGATGCAGCTGCTACACGCCTGGACACTTCGGTGAGGGTGGTTCCAGGTGCTAGGAAGAGCAGGTTGATTATCGAATTTGCGGACCAGGCTGATCTAGATCGAATAGCCTCTGAACTGGGTCTATAGAGCCAGCGCTTGGCGCGAGCCAGCAGTTCACAAGCGGGGTTGTAGATATACGTTCTTCTGCCACCGCCATTGATCCATTGCTGCTTGCCGTCCTCGCCTAACGCACTTGCTCACACCACCGATGCGCGCGTGTATCAACCGCTGTGCGGGCACCGTTGGGCCCCCCCTCCGAAACGTATGCGTGGGGACAAAATGATCGCTTGGGGTAGCAACCCCAGACACACGTTTGGTCCCCACCTGAGTTGGACCACTTTAGTTACCCGTGTTGGTTTTGAGGTTGGTGAGTATTTTTTGTGTTTGGGCGCTGATTTTGGGGGTGGCGGTGATTTGTTGGCCGCTGATCTGAATGGTGACGTCTCGCAAGGGACGTAGGGTTTGCACCAGTTTTTTCAAGGTGGTCCCAGTCGCTGCGTAGAGGTAGCGGTTGATGGCTAGGGCAGTGAAGACCACGGTCAAATGGGCTTCAACAGCATCTCGCTCACGGTGGAAGATAGGGCGAGCCTGCAGGTCGGTTTTACTCATGCGGAAAGACTGCTCCACATGCCACAGTTCGTGGTAGGAACCCACGATCTCTTGGGCGTCCATCACGGTTTTGGGGATGTTAGTGATGTAGCCTTTCCACCCGGCAAGCAGTAGGGCCCGCTCAAAAGTGGCTTGGTCAAAAACACGTTTGGTGCCAGTGGTTTTCACAAACCTGGCCGCTTTACCGGGCTTGTCACCGCTGATGACTGCATCGGCTCGTTCACGCTGCTTCTGGAGAGTGTGACGGTCTCTTACTGCGCGTTTGTGGCGGTGTTGCCACACTGTGCGCCACGACCTGGCGTGTGCCGCATTGTTTGGGTCCCACACCGGCTGGGTGAGAGGAACACGGCCTTCCGGGTCAGGGCGGGGCTTACCGCGTTTCAAGGTAGTGGTGTCAACGATTTGGCCATCGGTAGCGTCACTGCCGTGCCAGTGGAAGTGGCCCGCCAAGTCCTGGGGTGCTTTAGTCATCCGCGATCCCACAATGAACCGCAACCCGGCTTCCTCGATAGCATCAAGGTTGGTGGCTGACAGCATTCCCGCATCTGCTACCACCACCATGTCAACCACATTGTTACGGTCAGCGAAGGCTTTCACGACTGGAAGGATGGTTTGGGTTTCGGGTTTGTTACCAGCAAAACAGTGAATCTCTAAAGGGAAACCCGCCCGATCCACCAGTAAGCCCACCACGATTTGGGGATCAACCCGGCGTTCTTTAGAGAACCCGACCTTGCGGTAGTCATCCTCCTTCTCAGCCTCAAAATACAAGGTCGTCACATCGTAAAGCAGCAGGGACAGGCCACTCGTAACCAGGGAATGATTGAAACAGGCCTTCGCGATTTGGCCCCGGTAATCACGCTCCCCAGCCCGCGTCAAGGCTCGTTTGAAGGTTGAGTAATGCACGGGGGTGACCCCCAGTTCTTCCAACACGCGGCGACTATCAACCATTGAAGTTGGCTCCACCAAACGGGCCAGGACCAGTTGAAAGAACCCCTCATCTGCAATTACATCAAACCCCAGAGCATCCCACGCATTCTGGATCACTTCCACCAACAAGCGTGATGACTGAGACTGCACAACAGCCCCACCACGCACGGCTGGGTCTAAACCTAAATCCAGTTCCTCTTGACCCGGATGCAGCCGCTCCCGACCTACCTGCATTAGTGCGGCAAGCTCACCGGGGCTGTGAGCTGACCCCAGATGTTCAAGCACCCGCACCCGCCCAGATTCCTTGACCACGATCTGCACCGCGGTTGCCCCCGAAGCAGTGGGAACTTTACGCAAAAAGGGACTCACCTGGGCATTCTACCAACCCCGTTAGTTACCCAAACCCCAAACCCAAACCACCCATGACCAGCACAAACACAAACCCAACACACCAAAAGAGCCCCAGGTGGTCCAAGTCAGGCCTAACGCACTTGCTCACACCATCGATGCGCGCGTGTATCAACCGCTGTGCGGGCACCGTTGGGCCCCCCCTCCGAAACGTATGCGTGGGGACAAAATGATCGCTTGGGGTAGCAACCCCAGACACACGTTTGGTCCCCACGCATACGTTTCAGGTTAACGGGGGACCGTGCCGACCAACGGCCGGGTTGACGGGGGACCGTGCCAAGCGGCGCAGGTGCAGAGATACCCAAGTGCAGGGGTGCAACCCCCCTGTGCTCCAGCGGGCAACTAGTCCTTGGCTACCTCTGCCATCTCCTTCTTGAGCACAGATGCGAATCTGCGCACGCCCTCTCGAATTGTTTCTTCGGTGGGGTAGCAGAATGAAAGGCGGACATGATCACGCCCGCGACCGTCATAGTAGAAGGCAGTTCCAGGAACGTAGGCAACTAGTCCCTCCACAGCCCTTGGAAGCATTGCCTTGGAGTCAACGCCTTCCGGCAATGAAACCCAGGTATAGAAGCCACCCGTGGGTGTTGTCCACGTGCAGCCTTCGGGCATCTCCGCCTCAAGTGCATCGCGCATCGCTTCCCAACGACCTTTATACATCTTGGCAAAATCACGTACCTGCGCGTACCAGTCAAAGTCCTCGAGGTACTTGCTTATGGACATCTGCCCCATCATAGACGGGCTGAGAATGTCCGATTCTGCTGCCAACACCAGCTTCTCGTAGAGCGCCTGAGGAGCCAGTGCCCAACCAATCCTGTAGCCGGGAGCAAAAATCTTCGAAAAGCTACCTAGGTAGATGACGCCTTCGGGCCAGAGAGGTTGCAGGGCTCGAGTTGGTTCCTGGTCGAAGCCGAGAAGTCCATATGGGTTGTCTTCAACGATCAAAACGCCCTCTGACCTGCAGATATCTACAATCTCAGGCCGTCTAGTTTCGGACATTGATACGCCTGCAGGATTGTGGAAGTTTGGGATCGTATAAAGAAACTTCACTTCACGCCCCGACGCCCGTACGCTCCGAATCGCCTCCCGAAGTGCATCTGGACGAAGTCCATCCTCGTCCATTTCGATATGCTCAACCTCTGCTCGTCGTGAGTGGAACACCCCCAGAGCGCCAACGTATGAAGGTGACTCTGCCAGAATGACATCACCCGGATTGACCAGAATGTCGGATGCTAGTTGCAGGGCCTGTTGTGACCCGGTGGTGATCTGGATCTGGTAGGGATCAGCGTCGATCCCCTCCTTGCTCATGATTTCGGTAATCTGTTCGCGCAATCGGTTCCACCCGTGTCCGTCACCATACTGCAGGGCCCTTGTACCGTCTGTCTCGATGAGCTTCGAGGTCATTTCCCCGATGCCGTCCAGAGGAAGGTCCTGAAGGTTCGGCATTCCTCCAGCTAGTGACACCACTTCAGGACGGGAAACTACTGAGAACAGAGCGCGAATCTCGGACTCGCGCAGGTTCAGCCCATCTTCTGAGAGAAGGTGCAACCAGTCTCCCGAACCCGATTCCGCAGTGCTGGTTTCTGACACGGTCATGATAAATTCCGCCAAATCTCTTTCTCTTTCCGCAGATGCGGAAGCGTTCCTTACTTGATATCTTCGAGGTATCGTTGCGCGTCAAGCGCTGCCCTGCAACCGGTTCCTGCGGCTGTAATGGCCTGCCGGTAGGTGTGATCTACAACGTCACCACACGCGAATACTCCTGGGTGAGATGTAGCGGTACCCGGTTCGCTCACAACAATGTATCCTGCGTCGTCAAGATTGATCTGATCCTGAAATAGTTCAGATCGAGGGTCGTGGCCAATCGCGACGAATACTCCCTGAACTGGGAGAACAGATTCCTCTGAGGTCTTCACGTTTGTGAGGCGCACACCTTCAACGCCCTCGGTCCCGAGAACCTCCGACACTACAGAATCCCAAACAAACTCGATCTTCTCGTGGGCTTTGGCGCGCTCAACCATCACTCGTGAAGCACGGAGCTCATCGCGTCGATGAATGACCGTGACCTTCGAGGCAAATCGCGTGAGGAACAATGCCTCCTCCATCGCTGAGTCCCCACCACCGACTACTGCCAGTTCCTTATCTCTAAAGAAGAACCCGTCACAGGTTGCGCAGTATGAAACACCACGCCCACTTAGTAGATCCTCTCCGGGCACATTGAGGTGCTTGTATGCGGACCCGGTTGCAATGATGACGGTTCTTGCTTCAATAATCTGGTCGTAGGTAGTTACCCTCAGATGCTCTCCGTCGAACTCAACAGCACTGGCATCATCAAACTCGATACGTGCCCCAAATCTCTCAGCCTGAACCTTCATATGGTCCATGAGGTCCGGCCCCTGAATACCTTCAGGAAAGCCCGGAAAGTTCTCTACCTCTGTTGTAGTCATGAGGGCACCCCCGGCATCCAGCGCCCCTGCGATCACTAGGGGCTGCAGGCCGGCGCGGGCCGCATAGATTGCGGCCGTGTATCCGGCGGGTCCGGATCCAAGAACAACGACATCCTCAAACACTTCAGGCATAATTCCCTTCGCTTCCATCAATCTGGTACTCACGCCAGTCTACTGGACTGAAATTCCAGCAATCTTTGCCCTGTTCATCCCCTCATCATCAACTGGCAGCGTGTTGAAAGTTAGACCGATTGCTGAAAGCTCTGTCGGTTGTGCCAGGCGAATAACAGTCTGACCGTCAATTGGCGCGGTTGCTAGAACATCCCCCGCTCTAGGATTGCCATCGGCAGGATTACGTACTACAACCTCACCTCCTGAGCCAACAACGTTCAGGGTGATTTCTGAGACTACAGCGGGCTCTGCAAGTGTCAGAAGAACAGAGATCTCGCTACCCTCTTCAAACGCGTTTTGTGTGAAGTACCGGGAACGCCAGACCGTGGACGGATCAGTATCTACGATCGCCGACGCCAGCTCGGGGTGATCTCCATCATCATCGTTCCACGAGAAAACTGTTGCACTAGTGACAACGGGTGCGACTGCGGGGACAGGCCCCTCAACCACTTCCTCCTCCTCAGATTGCCCAGATTGCCCAGATTGTGCGGACTGGGCGATGTTGCCACCCATTTCTGCAAAGAGATCGGTAGGTCCGGGGCCCATGAGCGTGCGAACAGCGAAGAAACCGGCGGCCAGCACAAGGACAAGTCCGAGTATCAACGCTGGAATGGTCGGATTAAACCCCTTCTTTCCAGCCGTCGCGGCAACCGGGGCTCCCTGTGATGAGGTTCTGTGTTCGCTCACGAACTGGTCCTTCCTAACTTCATGGTTCTCCACGTTACCTTGCTCTTCGACCCCGCGGGCGCGCGGCGAGACCCCTAACTCTCCTGTAAGGGTAGGGATTGCCCCGGTCGACGCCATATCCAAAAAGGAGGTTCCGCGGTTCAATGTCTGTGTGGCCAACACGGCTGCCTGGGTTGAACTGGAGAATAGTTCGTTCCACTGTGGAGGTTCGTCGGCCCAACTTGCAGCCTGCGGAAGTTCACGCGCATGTCTCTGGACTAGTGGTTGTTCGCCGGTCTCCCCACCTGCAGACGGGTCGTCCAGCTCTGCCTCACTATCAACTTCTTTACCTGGTGGAAGCGGTTCGGCAGGGGACGCACTCTCAGATTGGGGGCGAGGACGGAAGCGGGCCACCAGAGATCCCGCCGCTTCGTTCATGCCGGCCGGATCAAAGACTCGAAGGAGACCGAAGTAGACGAACGCCACAATGACCGCAACGAGCACAGTCTTCCATGTGCCGTCAAAGAAGCGCCCAATTGTTGACTCTGCTGATGACGAGGGGCCGATGAAATGAAGCACGGCCCATGCTACAAACCCAGAGACTGCGAAAGAGAACATACAGCGCAGATAGAAGGCAACTACTCGACCGACATTGATCTGTCTCACCAAGATTCCAGCCCAGACCAGGGCAACGAATCCCTGTACTACGCGATACACGGTCTCTCCAGCTGCTGCGCCTACGGTCCACCACTTTGGTTCCGCTATGAGATACACGGACCAGCCGACGGCAATCTGCAAAATAGTGGGCACTATCGCGATGAGGAAGACGGGCCGGGCGTTCTCAAACGCGAAGAACACCCTCTGAGACATCATTGTTAATCCGCCTGACGGCAATGCAAAGACGAGGGCGACCAAGACCATGCCATACAAGGACGCACTGCTGGGGGAGAGCGTAGGCATGATGATCTGCATCATTGGGTTGGCTGCCACAATCAGCACAGCTGCCGCGTAGAACGACAGTAGGACAATCAGATCCACGCCCCGGTGGTAGTTCTCTGCCACCCCCTTTATGTTCCCGTCCGCGACATCGTTGGCTAAACGTGTGAAAATAGCAGTCGCCAGTGTGAGGGCGATCAGGGACGACGGAACCATATAGATCATGTAGGCGTACTGATACGCCGGATTGCCCGCTACAAGGTCACCGGTGGCAGAGGTGTAGGCATCCGCGCGAGTCGCCAACTGCGAGGTGGAGACAACAGCAAACTGGCTCATCAGAAGTGTTGCGAATGTCCAAAACGCCACCTTGGATGCGGAGCCGAAGTTGGTTCCTTTGAGTCTGAAGTCAATTCGAAGCTTGAGGCCCGACTTCCGCAGGGGGATCAACAGGATCAGAGCTTGCGCAATGACGCCAACAGTTGCCATTCCGGCGACCATGAGGATCTGCTCGGAAGTCATGGACTCGGCGGGGCGAATATCTCCCGCCTGCCCCCAGAGCACTAGGAATGCGATAAGTGACGCGATGCCGACGATGTTGTTGACAACCGGCGCCCACATGTACGGCCCGAAGATTCCCCGGGCATTCAGGAGTTCACCGAGGAGATTGTAAAGCCCGTAGAAGAAAATCTGCGGTACGCAAATGAGTGCGAACGTGATTGTTAGGGCCCGCATCTCCGGGCTGTAAGCAGACGCAAGAATCGTGACGATCACAGGTGTCGCCACCATTGCTGCCAGCGTCAGGAGGAACAGCAGGGCACCCGCGGCCGTGAGGAGTTTATTGACGTACTCGTTACCGGCTCTGCTCTTCAGTGCCCTGACGATCTGAGGGATCAATACCGCATCGATGATTCCGGCAGCCAGAAGGTTGTAAACCATGTTGGGCAGTGTGTTGGCGACCTGGAATGAACCCATTGCCCCAGCACTGGCGCCCAGTGCCGCGACAAGCAGCGCAGACTTAATGAAGCCGAGGATACGCGACGTCAGCGTGCCTGACGCCATGAGAACTGACGACCTGAGAAGTGTCTGCTGTTTCGGCTCTAAGCCTCCGACCTCGTCCTCTTCGTCGTCCTGCCGTTCGTCGTGATTATCGTTCACCCGTTGTCCTTATTGGAACTAGCGGTAGCGAGAGGAGACATTCGACGCTTCCCCTTTCTGATCGTTCTAATGACTCCAGCAACTAGTGCCGCTGAAAGCAGACCGGCGACGATCCACAGGCCGGGACCTTCCCAGTCTGCACGCACCCTCACGGTTATCGGTTCGGAAGCATCCAGGGTAGTACCACCCTCCGTCATGGCGACTGCGGTTACCTCGACCTGCCCGGTCCCCACCGCCTGAACCGGAACTTGAACCGTCACGGAACCCCCGCTGGGAACCACAGTAGGTACCCAGTCCTTCGCTGAGAGACGCGGGTCTCCCGCTTCGAGCCCAACAAGAATTTGCAGGGCATAAGGACCACTGTTGCGGACAGTAATCGGGAACGGGGCGTTGCGACCCACGACGTTTACGGGTCCCGAAGGAATGACATCGATCGTCCTTGTGAAACTTGAAAGGATGTCCAGTGCGCTATCAACTCGTACTTGGCGTTGCTGGGTGGTTAGATCACTGGCGGTTGAGGCCAGAACGGGCAGAAGTTGCACCGGTGTTGGCCGTTCACCATCAACGGTTGCGAGGAGGACGTCCTCGGTCGCAACGAGTTCTTGATTGAGCGGGTGCAGAATGGCTTCAACCTCCGCGGCCGAAGTAGACGTGGACTCACCAATCGGCTGCCTTGGAATGGTAGACAGTGGGCTTTCGAGCATGTCTTGCAGAGAGAGCGGATTGACCCAGGGGTTTTCAAGTAGTTCTGCTAGTCGTTCGGATGGGTTCTTGCCTAGCTCAGGGGCCGCAATATTTATCCACACGGATAGGTCACCCACGTCCTGTGCAGCAGAAATCGCTGTTAGGGCGCGAACACGCTGGCGCGCACTCAGATCCCCATACTCAGATCTAGCCTTCGACGAGAGCGACTCTGCGGCGGCCCCCCAAGAGTCTAAGACTGTCACGGTCTCCTGAGAATCTGCAGTTCTCTGATCGCCGTCAACGATCGTCGAGCCCGTTCTTGCATCCACAAGGAACCTGGCCGATGGTGTAGTTGAGTCCGCAGAGCTCTCAGCGACGCCCTCGGTATCTGTAAGAACCGTTTCCCCTGCTCCGGCACGCAGAACCTGCAACCCCCACCACTCATTGTCTGCTATCACAAGATTATCAAGTAGAGATATGTCGGACCTGCGGAGGGCGGCCTCAAGACTCTGGGGGGATCCTGCGGAAAAGCCTGTGTCTGCACCGACTTGCTCACCACTTTGAGACTGCCCGGACTGCGAGTCCTGCGGGTCCGACTCCTGTACATCCACGCCTGGCTCGTGGAGGGTGCGCGTTGATGCGGCCAGTCCATATAGTTCAGTCTGCTCAGTAACAGCAAGCAGAGATAGCGATGCATCTCCGGAGGGAATGGACGCAATTTCAAGTCCGTGACCCAAGTCGTTGGCCAACAGGACACGGAGGTCTTCGTGCGTCAGTGTGACCGTTGTTCCAACGCCCGCAAGTCTCGACCATGCGCCGGGGCTCAGCGTGTCCGCCACTCCAGTCACAGTGACATTCGCCTGCATCTTTCCCGTAGCACCAGGGGGATACCACAAGAGCAGGGTACGGTCCTGTGCGGGACTCAAACCCAAAATGCTCGTGGACGTTAGGAGGCGCACCGTCACCCCGTATGGTCCCCACGCGGCAGAATTCCACAGAGGAAGATCATCAACGGGGATCCTGATGCGTATGTCGGTTCCTCCGGTAGTTGCGCGCTCAATATCCGCTTGTTCCATGGTGAGCTCGTTAGCCGACCAGCTGTCGTTGCGCCCCTCCGAGAGAAAATCGTCAACTTCGGCCATGGAACCAAACGGATCTGCATGCACAAATGTGATGATGCGAGCCCTCTGCAGCTGCTCTGGACTCGCTGCTTCGACGTGGACAGTCAGCACCAGTTCGTCCTCGTCCACAAGGATCTCAGGCGACAGGTCACTAATCCTTATCGTTGGAGAGGCAGAGTCAGAATCACCCTGTGAACTGGCGATTGCCGTGGGCGCAGCGAACAGGCCGACGAATACTATGAAGACGGCAAAGAACACAGCCATTGCTTTTGCGCGCAACTCGGGGTTCGCTAGCGGAAGTCTATTCATGTCGCGTTACTGAAGATAGTCACTTGTTCGGTGAGGGCGAGTAGAGGAGGTCGATGGCGGCCGCTACTACGCGTCTCTCATTTGGATATGACAGGCGATTCTGCGCTTCCAGAAGGGGAACCCATTCGGTGTCCTCAGCCTCTTGGTCAGGGTCGTTCTCTACGGTAAGTTCGCCGTCGAGGTATTCCAGGAGAAAGTGGTGAACAAGCTTGTGGATCCGGGTTGAAGTACCTGAGAACCAGTAGTCAACAGTTCCTAGCTTGCAGACTACTCGGCCGCGAGCACCTGTCTCTTCTTGGACCTCCCGAACTGCAGCTTGAGCGGGTGTCTCCCGACCTTCGAGGTGTCCCTTCGGGAGACACCACTCCAAACGGCCCCCACGGTTACGGCGCATTATCAGAGCAACGTAGGCAACACCGTCTCTGACATCAATACACAGGCCTCCCGCACTGGTTTCCTGCACTGCTCGCGTGTGAATGGCGGTTTTACGCACAGTAATTACCCTGGGGGTAAGAGGACGGCGTGGGACCGGATAGGCTGCCCCACGAACGCTCTTCTGACTATGCATGGCCCCAGCTTAGGGTGGAGTGGCAAATGAGCACCTGCTTTGAGCCGTGCGTCCTCGGATGCGAGCATGTAATTGTGTAGCTTTATCAAGACTTGGATGGAACTTATGGCGGAAGAAAAGGTAGTTGGTCACAAGTTGGTTGGACGAGGCGATATTCCAGCCCTGTTGGCTTCTGGCTTGACAACACTATCCGGCCTTCCGGAGTCTATTCTGGCGCTAGCCGCCCGTTTTGGTAGCGCCGGCCACGAGATTGCTCTTGTTGGCGGTCCTGTTCGTGACGCGTTCCTGGGCGTGGAAGCACACGACTTCGACCTCACGACCTCGGCCCTCCCCGATCAAACCGAGGCCATCATGCGTCAGTGGGCGGACGCTGTTTGGACGGTTGGTAGGGAGTTCGGAACCATCGCGGGGCGCAAAGGTTCCTTGCAGGTTGAAGTGACCACCTATCGGACAGAGGAGTATGAAGAGAACTCCCGCAAGCCAGTTGTCATCTATGGAAAAACGCTCGAGGGCGACCTGTCGCGACGAGACTTCACCGTGAATGCCATGGCAATGCGGCTTCCCGACCTCGTCTTGGTTGACCCGTTCAACGGATTGGAAGACCTGGCTGAAGGCGTGTTGAGGACCCCCGTGTCAGCTACACAGTCGTTCCGAGACGACCCCTTGAGGATCATGCGGGCCGCACGTTTTGCGGCGCAGCTGGGAGTCGATGTTGCGCCGGAGGTAGTGAAGGCGATGGGGGCCGAGGCCGAGCGTCTCGAGATTGTCTCCGCCGAGCGGATCCGTTCTGAGCTGGAACGTCTCATCGTCAGTCCCTTCCCACGACGTGGACTCGAGCTACTGGTCTATACGGGTGTGGCACCCTATGTTCTTCCTGAGCTGTCCGCTCTCCAGGACACGGTAGATGAGCATGGACGGCACAAGGACGTATACGAACACACCCTGACCGTCCTCGACCAAGCAATGGCGCTTGAGACTGGGCCGGATGGTCCCGTTCCCGGGCCAGATTTCATCCTCCGCTTTGCCGCCCTCATGCACGACATCGGTAAGCCAGCGACGCGTCGCTTTGAAGGGAAAAAGGTCACCTTCCATCACCACGATGTCGAGGGAGCCAAGATTACCCGGAAGCGCATGAAAGCCCTGCGGTTCGACAAATCCACGACCAATGCGGTGGCGGAGTTGGTAGCGGGTCACCTACGGTTTCACGGTTACGGGGAGCAGGCTTGGACTGATTCCGCAGTAAGGCGCTATGTTACGGATGCGGGAGATCAGTTGGAGCGACTACACCGATTGACCCGCGCAGATGTCACCACCGGAAACCGTCGGAAAGCTGCATATCTTGCTGCTGCCTACGACGACCTCGAACAGAGGATTGCCGAGTTAAGGGAGAAGGAAGAACTGGATTCCATTCGCCCAGACCTTGACGGTGAGGAGATCATGGCGATCCTCAATGTGGGTCCCTCACCTGCGGTTGGTCGCGCGTACAAGTACCTCTTGTCTCTACGGATGGACGAGGGCGAACTCGGCAAGGAACAGGCCGCTGCGAGGCTTAGACAGTGGTGGGATAAAGAATCAAACGACTCGGTTTAGTCACAATTCTTGGAGCACCTCTCTGAATAGAGTAGATTGCTGGTTTACCCTGATCACAGAACAAGTGTGTACGGGTCGAAGATTGGGGGATCAGTGGCTGACAAACCGCAGGTTGGGCGTAATGGGGGCGCTGAAGACGAAGGTTTCGGCGGCCGCAAGTTCACGCCTCCACCACCCCCGATTGGTAGTCGATCCGCTCGTCATCGGCCGCCGGAAGATGCGGAGCCAGATCAGGGGACTCTACCTACCGCATCTGGGATTCCCCTAACGCCCGTTTCGGCGACTTCAATCGCGGCCTCGGCGGCAGAACCTGAAGTTGTGCTGGGCGATACAGGCGGCGAAGCCACGGTCGAGTCGGGGCGGCAAGCACCGCCCCCACCTCTGGCTTCAGAAGTGTTCCCAAGCGGTGGGGATGTCGCCCAAATAACAGGAGAGAACGGTGGCGAAGTGGCAGTGAAGAAGCGCAAGTGGCCCAAGCGGCTCGCCATCGGGCTTGTTGTTGCCATCAGCGTCCTCGTGATTGCGGTTGGGGCGTTCTTCTTGTGGGCTTACAACCGGGTGAGTATCCCGGAACCCACTGAGTTCGCGTTGGCTCAAACCACCGTCGTTTACTACAACGACGGGGAAACTGAACTGGGGCGCTTCTCTGAGGTGAACCGCACAATCATTGATGTTGCAACCCTGCCATCGTATGTGACCGAGGCCGTGATCGCTTCGGAAGACAGGACCTTCTACACCAACTCGGGTGTCGACGTGAAGGGTATTGCTCGTGCCGCGGTCAACAATCTTCGCGGTGGTGCTCGCCAGGGGGCTTCAACCCTGTCGCAGCAGTATGTTGAGAACTACTACATAGGCAATCCAACGAAGACCTACGTTGACAAGATGGAAGAGGCGCTTATTGCGCTCAAAATCAACCGTAGTCAGACGAAAGATGAGATCCTCGACAACTACATGAATACCATCTATTTCGGTCGAAACACGTACGGAATAGAGGCGGCATCGCAGGCATATTTTGGGAAGCCGGCATCAGAGATGACGTTGTCCGAGGCCGCGATGCTGGCGGGGATCATCCCCGCACCGAGCGCGTGGGACCCTGCTGTTGATCCGCAGAAGGCGCAGGAGAGGTGGGAGAGGGTCTTGAACCTGATGGTTGAGGACGGTTACATCTCCGCTGCGGAAGCGGCATCCCAAACGTTCCCGGAGACTGTTGCTGCGGACGCCCTCCAGCAAGCCAATCAACTCAGTGGTTGGAGTGGGTATTTGCTCCAGCAGATCAAGAGCGAGTTGCTTGGCTCTGAATCCTTCACGGAAGAAGAGATCAATGCTGGTGGACTGTCGATTACGTCTACACTATCTGTCGCCCAGCAGCAGGCGGCTGTCGCATCTGTTGGAATTCTCCCCGGAGATACGCCAGCTTCCGTCCAGGTCGCCCTGTCCTCGGTAGATAACGCGACAGGAGAGATCGTCGCGGAGTATGCGGGAGGTGACTACACGCAGAGGCAGGTCAACTCGGTCACGCAAGACACCGCGATGGCCGGTTCCACGCTCAAACCCTTCGCCCTCATTCCATATCTTGAGCAGGGCAACTCCCTGTGGAAGACATTCGATGGGAACTCACCCCTGGAGTTCCAGGGCTTGACTGTGCAAAATGTCGACAACTACTCGTATGGGCAGATTGATGTCATTGAGGCGACGGCTGTATCCGCAAACACGGTCTACGTGGCGATTAATGAGATGATCACACCTCAAAGCTTCATGGACACAGTTATCGCGGCGGGGCTACCGGAGGATACTGCAGGCCTAGAGCCGACGCTTCTTAACGTCCTGGGATCGGCTTCTCCCCACAACATTGACTTGACCCGAGCCTTCGCAACCCTGGCGAACGGCGGGGAAAAAATCGATCCTCACATTGTTCGCTCAGTTGCGGACTCGCGGGGAAATGAGGTTTACAGGGCACAGGCTCCCAAGGAACGTATTTTTGATAGCGACACATTGTCCATGGCCATGCCAGCGTTGCTTGCGCCAGCAGAAGACGGAGGTAGCGCAAGCAAGGTCTCTGCCCTGAATCGACCGGTCGGTGGTAAGACAGGTACTTCTGAGGAAACAAATTCCGCACTGTTTGCCGGTTTTGTCCCCCAGCTCACCACGGTCGTGTCGATGTATAACGTTGGCGAGGGCGGAGAGATGCTTGCGCTGCCACCCATCGGCGATGTCTCGTCGGTCCATGGTGGCGATTGGCCCACCGACATTTGGCTGGCATACATGCAGGTAGCGCTGCAGGATGTCCCAGTAATCGATTTCCCATGGTTCAACAGCACGGTCCTACAGAAGCGACCGGAGATTCCACAGTCGCTGCCGACCCCGGCTCCTGCGCCAACCCCCACGCCCACGCCCACGCCCACGCCGACTCCTGAACCAGAGCCTGGGCCGGAACCAGAACCGGGCCAGTCAGGTGAAAACGCGGGTTAATAGCCACGCTTGAGCAAGAAACTCCCTCGGCCCAGACGGACCGAGGGAGTTTCTCAGGTTTGACCTGCTTAGTTGACCTTCAAGGGTTACTTGTTGTCAGACTTTACAACCAGCTCTGTGGTAACCGAGACTTCCGGCAGTAACTTGATTGTCACCGTGTACGTTCCGGTTGTCTTGATCGGTGAACCGAACTCAATGTTGCGGGGATCGAAAGGAACCCCGAACTGCTTCTGAAGGGCGGCAGCCATATGTTTAGGGCTAACTGCGCCGAAGAGGCGTCCCGTTGAGCCAGCCTTCACGAACAGGGTGGTTGCACCCTCTTCTGCAATGCGGTCACGCAATGCGATTGCGTCCTCGGCGGAAGCAATCTCACGCTTGCGCCGCTGCTCAAGGTTCTGATCGATATGACGCTGCGCGCCCTTTGTCCAGCGAACCGCGTAACCGCGGGGCACCAGGTAGTTGCGTGCGTAGCCGTCTTTTACCTCTACAACTTCGCCGGCAGCGCCAAGGCGCTCAACGTCGCGGTTAAGGATGAGTTTGGTAGCCATTAGTTACTTCCCCTCTTCCTAGCGACCGGTGGTCGAGTAGGGGAGCAGTGCCATTTCGCGGGCGTTCTTGATCGCCTTTGCGAGCTTGCGCTGTTCCTGGACGGAGACGCCGGTAACGCGACGAGCGCGAATCTTGCCACGGTCCGAAATGAACTTGCGTAGCACAGCGGTGTCTTTGTAATTGATGTTGCCGACCTTGACGGTGCGGACGGGGCCGACCTTCTTCTTCATCGGCTTGCGAAGATTTGGCTTCGCCATAATGTCTCCTCTAAAAAATACCTAGGTCGCGATGGCGACCACAAGAAATTCTGAAAGCTTAGAAAGGTGGCTCTTTGTCGAACTGAGCGTTCCCAGGTGCGCCCCACGGGTCATCCGCCTGACCACCTGCAGGAGCGCCATATCCGCCCTGTGAGTAGTCGGGAGCCGCCTGTGGTGCTGACTGAGCGGGAGCTGCTTGCTGGCCGCCGAATCCACCGCTGTTGCCACCGCCGGAGAAGTTTCCTCCACCTTGGCGTGGTGTGCGGGTGATCTGTGCCTTTGCGTAACGCAGTGCCGGCCCGACCTCGTCCACCTGCAGTTCGACTACCGTGCGCTGTTCGCCACCGTCGCGGGGCGTGTATGAGCGTTGCACCAGGCGGCCCTGCACGATCACGCGGGTCCCCTTGGTGAGGGACTCTGCGATGTTCTCCGCATACTCTCGCCAAGCAGAGCAACGTAGGAACAAGGTGTCCCCGTCTTTCCACTGGTTGGAGTTACGGTCGAATGTGCGGGGCGTTGATGCCACGGTGAAGTCGACCACGGCCGCACCGGAGGTTGTGTACCTCAAGTTAGGGTCGCCAGTTAGGTTGCCGATTACGGTGATAACTGTGTCGTTCGCCATTGATCTACCTTCTAAACCAAAACGGGTTTAAGTTAGCCTTCGTTGTCGAGGCGAAGGACCTTGGTACGCAGGACGGACTCGTTCAGGTTGAGCTGACGGTCGATTTCCTGGATAACTTCAGGTGTGGTGTGTGCGGTGACAACGACGTAGATACCTTCGTCGTTCTTATTGATCTGGTAGGCCAGCGTGCGCTTGCCCCAAACATCAATGTTGTCAACGGTACCGCCAGCAACGGTCACCTGCTTCAGAATCTTTTCCATGGAGGAGCCCACGGTACGTTCCTCGAGTGATGGGTCGAGGATGATCATCATTTCATATGCGCGCAATGTATTCCCCACCTCCTACGGTCTAGACGGCCACGGACGGTCCGTGGCAGGAGGGTCTTGCGATGTGGGAGTCTGATTCGGCCCTTTTGGCCAAGTCTTGACACCCAACGCTCTACTCTACCGACTCACCGAGCTGAGGACTACCCGGTTTGGACACCCAGGGCGGTTGAGCGCGTCACAACCCACCCATTCTCGGTGAGTAGGCACGGAATGTGTTGGTCGTCGCCCGCAGCAACATGAACCAGCCGGCGAATGTGACCCAGAGCCACAGGAGTATCTCACTCTGTTGGGTGCCCGTCAGAGCGGCGCCCTCGTCCATCGCTGAGAGTGCGCTGATTCGCTGGTGGAGCATCCACAGTGCCGGAAGGTAGAGGACAAGGGTGACAATGCCTGTCCACGCCAGGTATCTCCCCTCCGATGCTCCGATGAGGACGCCGTCGAGAAGAAACACAACGCCCCCGATAGGCATGAGCAGACCCGCGACAAGAAGCGCTCCCGATGCTGCCTGGTGCATTACGGGATCGGTCCCAAAGGCAAGCGGTATCCACGGTGAAAGCACCGCCATGACTACTCCGAGGACCGCCGCGGATCCGGCGCCCCAGAGTGTCATTTTGCGTACCAGAGAGCGCAAAACGTTGCGGTGACCACTGCCCAGTGCGACTCCGACTAGGCTCTGCGCGGCGATGGCGAGGGCGTCGAGCGCGAATGATGCCATGGTCCACACAGTGTTGACCACCTGGTGTGCAGCAAGGGCAATGACGCCGGCCTGCGTTGCGATCGCAACTGTCGCAAGGAGTGCAAGCCTGAGAGAGATTGTCCTAACCAGCAGTGGCAGGCCCGCGCCAAACGCACCGCCGAGACCTGTGAGTGAGGGCTTGAAAGAAACACCAAGTGGGCGCGCCTTTCTGACCACCACGGACACCAACGCCACGCACATCAGCGTCTGGGTCACCGAGAGGCCGATGCCCGCGCCGAGTATCCCCAAGTTGAGGCCGAAAATCAGGAGCAGGTTCAGTCCGACATTGACGATTGAACCGCCAGCTAGGACATACAGGGGAGTCTTCATGTCGAGGACGCCCCGGAGAGTTCCAGTTGCGGCCAGGATAACCAGCATGGGGAGCATACCGAAGGAGGCGCCCCTCAGGTAAGCAACCGCCTGTGGAAACACCTGTGCATCAGCGCCCATGAAGGTGATGATTGTGGGTGCAGAGAACACTAAGACTGTCACCACGAGGATGCCGATTCCCAGTGCCAACCACATTGCATCGAGGCCCGCCTGGATGCCCTCCTTAGGGCGCCCAGCCCCCAGTGCGCGGGCGGTCAGCGCGGTCGTTGCATACGCAAGAAATACGAATACACCAACGAGGGTCGTAAGGATGGTTGAGGCGAGTGAAAGACCAGCTAACGGCGCGGTTCCAAGGGATCCGACCATGATCGAGTCGATCATCAGCAGCAGCGGCTCTATTACAAGGGCGCCAAGTGCAGGGACGGCAAGCCCGAGGATTGTCCTACTGGAAAAGTCGAGTTCAACACCTCCATGAGGGCCTCGGTTGGAACCTTCACGGGACACTTGAGGGTAATTGTCATCTGCCGGCGTGTCGGGAGAAGTTCTTTCCACCAATTCTGCTTCCAGTTCTTTTACACAGCTTGTGAACAACACTGTGGATATGTGTGAACCCATCTAGGCGCGAGATGACGCCACAGAGGACCCAAGCTAGAAAAACTGTTCACCCGCACTCATCCACCCTATTTCCACAACTAATCCACAAACAATCCACCGATAAGTTGTTCACATCCCCAGGTTTTCCACACTCTACCCACATTGAGGATTGGAAATTACTTCCGATGCCCCATAGTGTTCCCAAGGGTGTCACGCATCGTTCATGTTGATGTCTGGAGCTTGCATCAAGAAGTTTTCCCACAACCTGCGGGTTTTGAGAAGCGAGATCAGGAGAACAGTGGATAACTCACCGAGCGATTTTGATCGTGTCCCGCCTCAGGCGCTGGAGGCTGAGCAGTCAGTGCTTGGGTCCATGCTGCTCAGCAAGGATGCGATCGGTGAAATAGGTGAGATCATCTCGGGGATCGATTTCTATCGGCCACAGAATGAAACTATCTACAACACCATCCTCGACCTCTATTCGCGGGGCGAACCTGCCGACCCAATCACCGTCGCTGCGGAACTGGAACGAGCTGGTGCTCTTAAGAGGATTGGTGGGGGAGCGTATCTCCACAGTCTTACGGCATCCGTTCCAACAACCGCGAACGCGACTCACTATGCGCGGATCGTCCGTGAGAAGGCGATGTTGCGGCGCCTAGTTAGTGCGGGGACGCGCATTGTCCAACTCGGTTACTCCGAGGACGGTGGCGAGGTGGACGACCTCATGGATGCCGCTCAAGCCGAGGTTCACGCAGTTGCCGAAGGGCGCCAGAAGCAGGACTACATTGCTCTAGGAGAGATGTCGGATGACATCCTCACCGAACTCGAGCGGATAGCCAACAACAAGAACAAGCTAACGGGCGTACCTACAGGGTTTTCTGATCTTGATTCCTTGACGCAGGGGCTTCACCCCGGACAGATGGTCATTATCGCTGCGCGTCCGGCAATGGGTAAGTCAACTCTCGCCCTCGACATCTGTCGCAGCGCCGCCATTCACAACAACATTGCGGCCGCCATGTTCAGTCTGGAAATGTCGCGTTCAGAGATAGCCATGCGCCTACTTTCTGCGGAGACGGGGGTTTTTCTGGGGAAGATGCGTTCGGGTGACATGACAGCTGACGACTGGACCAGGGTCTCGAAACGTGTGGGTGAAGTATCGTCAGCACCGCTCTATATTGATGATTCTCCGAACATGTCAATGCTGGAGATCCGCTCGAAGTGCCGCCGTCTCAAGCAACAGCACAACCTGGGCCTTGTGGTCCTCGACTACCTGCAACTGATGTCCAGCGGCAAGAGGGTTGAATCCCGTCAGCAAGAGGTTTCAGAATTCTCTCGTTCGCTGAAACTGCTGGCTAAGGAGCTGGAACTCCCGGTGATTGCTGTAGCACAGTTGAATCGCGGACCTGAGCAGCGCAGTGATCACAAGCCAATGATGGCTGACCTACGCGAATCCGGTTCGCTGGAACAGGATGCCGACGTGGTTTTCCTGTTGCATAGGCCCGACTACTATGATGCCGAGGACCGTCCTGGTGAGGCCGACATAATCGTTGCGAAGCATCGCAATGGTCCAACCGATACCATCCCAGTTGTCTTCCAGGGCGCCCAGGCCCGGTTTGGCAACTTGGCGAGGCACCCGGGCGAGTTCGGGTAGGCCCCCAGGGGATCGCAGCCCGGCGCCACACCCACCAACCCCCATTCTCATTAGCGAGCCGATTGCGCCTTAGCGAGCCGACTAGGCATCTATAACAGTGTGATTGACGTTCAAACCGGGCCCATTCGGCTCCCTATGCCCTAGTTGGCTCCGTAGTGCTTGGACACTGATCCTTGGTGACAGGCCTCAAGACCCCGCTGCGCGCATTCCGGCCATTGTGGGGGCGAGCGTGGGGGTGAGCATCGGGTTCGCGCGGCGATCCGGTCCTCACAAATGCCTACTGCTGTGCCTTGCTGGCGATACAGGTGTGCTTGTGAGCCTATGAGGCTGCCGGGACACGCAACGAGTCGGACAGACGATCGATACGCGCGTTCGTTGCATCGATGCGCTCGTTGATAGTACGAAGCTCGGCTTTGGTGTCCATTCGAAACTCCGCGATCTCACCACGGAGAGAGGCTTCCAGTGCTTGGGTTCTTGCCTGTTGGCTAATGTCGAGCGTTTGGATTCGTTCTTGGAGGTTGGTGTCAACCGCCTGGATCTTGTCTTGGAGGTTGGTGTCAACGGCCTTGATTTCTTTGCGGAGGTTGGTATCGAGTGCTTGGATCTCGCCACGCAACTCGGTGCGCATAGCACCCATTTCGTTCCGGAGTGCTTGGTCACCAGCCCGCATCTCGGTACGGAGGCTAGATGAGAAACCCACCATGGTGCCAATTAGCGTCAGGATTATCCCAAGCGCAGAGACGATTATCGCCACCAGTTCCACCGACATTGTCACCATCTCCTGATTATCGCCCAGTACCAAGCCATTGTCACGGTTCAGAAATGGTCCCATCCGTCAAACAAGTGGACAAGGACCAAAGCGGTCACCTGTGGATTCCACCGGAAATGCTGTGCTGTGGACGGAGTGGCTGCGATGGTGGCCGTCGCTTGCGGAGCCAAATGGTCGTGATGCGGTTTTGGGACCGCGGACTTGGGTGTGCCTCAGCCAGTGAGCTGTGAGTTGTTTACCAACGCCGACCTTTTGTTTATCGGCGCGGACCCGCGCCAATCTGGGACGTAAGGCCCAAGTTGTAAAATACAAACTCCCAGGTCAAACACTATTTGAAAGTTGCGAATGTGATTGCGTGCACGTAGGCCACGATGTTCCTAGATTTGAAACATGGTTGAAATTAGAATCCACGGGCGAGGGGGCCAAGGGGTTGTCACGGCTTCTGACCTAGTCGCCATGGCCGCATTCCACGAGGGCCACCACGCGCAGGCATTTCCATCGTTTGGCTCCGAGCGCACAGGTGCGCCGGTCGTCTCCTACTGCCGCGTTGAGGACAGGGAGATCCGCAGTCGCGAACCCGTCCTCGAACCCGACATCATCATTGTCCAGGACCCCACTCTGCTCACGGTCATGGACGTCTTCTCCGGACTGAAGCCCGGCGGGTACGCCCTCATCAACTCAAGTAAGACTCTTGAAGAACTTGAGCTTGAGGACGTCCTCAAGAAGACGGATGCCGACCACTTGGTAACAGTGCCGGCCTCAGAACTGGCACGCGAACACCTGGGACGTCCTCTTCCCAACGCGGCCCTGCTGGGCGCCATGTCCGCTTTGACTGGCCTGGTAGACATCGCCAGTGTCGAGGGCGCGATCAAGCAGCGCTTTCATGGGCGTTTGGGTGACTCGAACTCGGCCGCAGCCCGCGCGGCCTACGACTATGTAAAGGAGAGCGCGGATGCGGAAGCAAATTGAGGGGTCCAAGGCCGTCGCTGAGACGGTCGCGCACTGCCACCCCGAGGTGATTGCCGCCTACCCGATTAGCCCTCAAACACACATTGTTGAGGAGCTTTCTAACCTGGTGAAGCGCGACGTCCTCAAAGGCTGCGAATATATCAACGTTGAGTCGGAGTTTGCCGCCATGTCTGCCTGCATCGGCGCCAGCGCCGCAGGGGCGAGGACGTACACCGCGACGGCATCACAGGGCCTCTTGTTCATGGCCGAGGCCGTCTACAACGCCTCTGGCTTGGGAATGCCCATTGTCATGACTGTCGCCAACCGAGCCATCGGCGCACCTATCAACATCTGGAATGATCACACTGACGCCATGAGCCAGAGGGATTCCGGGTGGTTGCAGCTCTACGCTGAAGACAACCAAGAGGCGGCCGACCTGCATGTTCAGGCTTTCAAGATTGCCGAGGAACTGTCACTTCCTGTCATGGTGTGCATGGACGGGTTCATCCTCACCCACGCAGTTGAGGTCGTTGACATTCCCGAAGAAGCAAAGATTCGCGCATTCCTGCCGCCATTCGAGCCACGGCAAGTGCTTGACCCCAAACACCCTCTCTCGATCGGCGCCATGGTTGGCCCAGAGGCTTACACGGAGGTGCGCTACCTGGCCCACCACCGGCAAATGCAGGCACTCGACCTCATTCCCCAGGTCCAAGAGGAGTGGAAAGAGTTGTTTGGACGCGACTCGGGCGGGCTGGTGAAGCCATACCGCATGGAGGATGCGGACACGGTGATCGTCGCCCTCGGATCCGTGCTTGGCACCATCAAGGATGTTGTCGATGAGCGCCGTGAACAGGGTGAGAAGATCGGAGTCCTAGGCATCGTCTCATTCCGTCCCTTCCCGACAGAAGCGCTCCGTGAGGCTCTCGCTGGGATAAGCCGCGTCATCGTTGTTGAGAAGGCTTTCAGCGTCGGGATCGGTGGCATTGTCGGCGCTCACCTGCGGCCCGCACTACCTGACGGCGACGTGTCCTTCTTTGAAGTCATTGCCGGACTGGGCGGTCGCCCAATCACGAAACGTTCACTTCACAAGATGATCGACCAGGCTGCCCGGGACGATCTGGAACCACTGACATTCCTCGACCTCGACCAAGAGCTTGTCGACAAGGAACTGGCTCGCGAAGCCGAATCACGTCAGTCGGGTCCCGCGGCAGAGAACCTGGTTCGCCTCGCTCGCGAACGTACCGACTCGGCTCTCGGAAGGTAGGAAAGACAATGAAGGTTGAACTAGGAATACCTGCCACGCGGGAGACCGAGATTCCCTCCCGCGACAACGTGAAGTTCTATCAGGTTGGTTCCTACGCCGTGGGCAACCGCCTTGCCGAGGTGATCGACAGGTCGATACAGTCCGATCCTCACCGCTACAACTCCCTCACCTCCGGTCACCGCGCATGCCAGGGGTGCGGTGAGGCGCTTGGCGCCCGCTACGCCCTCGACACCGCGATGGCGGAAACCGATGGTGACCTGGTTGCCGTGAACGCCACCGGGTGCCTGGAGGTGTTCTCAACCCCCTACCCGGAGTCAGCATGGACCGTTCCGTGGTTACACTCCCTGTTCGGGAATGCCCCGGCTGTCGCGACGGGTGTGGCTGCGGCGATGAAAGCGAAGGGGCGAAACACCCGGGTTGTTGCGCAGGGCGGCGATGGTGGAACTGTCGATATTGGTATGGGCTGTCTGTCAGGCATGTTTGAACGCAACGATGACGTTCTCTACATCTGCTACGACAATGAGGCCTACATGAACACCGGCGTGCAACGTTCCGGTGCTACGCCCCCGACCGCACGCACCGCAACCACCCAGGCAGTGGGGGACCATCCCGGAAATGTCTTCGGCCAGGGCAAAGACATGGCACGCATTGCGATGGCCCATGAGATCCCCTACGTGGCGACCGCTACCGTGGCTGACCTGCGCGACCTCGAATACAAGGTCCGTAAGGCCATGACGTTCCGCGGGGCGCGCTACATTCACGTGTTGGTACCGTGCCCGCTGGGCTGGGGGACGCCCTCGAACGAAACGATCAAACTGGCAAGACTTGCGACGCAAACTGGGTTCTTCCCAGTGTTCGAGGCCGAAGCCGGAGAAGTCACTTCAGTATCGAAGATTCGCCGCCCCGCCCCAATCGAGGAGTACTTGAAATCCCAGCGTCGCTTCGCATCCCTGTTCCGCCCGGAACGCGACGAAGAGGCACTGGCACGCCTGCAGGCAATTTGCGACCGCAATATCCGCCGCTACGGGCTGATCGAGGAAGACAAGTTGGACTCGGACGTCCTCGAACGCGTTGTCAATGCGCCTGAGGATCCTGAAGGGCGCTTCGACTCCATCCGCCAGGCAACTGCCGAAACTAAGCGGGCCCAGGTTGAGGCCGCATTCGGCAAGCGGAAGAAGAGCAAGCTTGAGGGAGAGAGTTTCTCAACCGTCATGCGCCCCGAGTTCGAGGGCGACGCCCGCTCGCAGGCTGGCAGTTCGCAGGGGCGGTCGCACACAAAGGCCGGGTCCGGTTCGGCAACCGACAAGCCGCTTGCGGAGCGACGCAGCGAGGTGCTCATTGATTCTTCAGGAATCGAAGCGGGGCCATCCGTCCTCGACCCCGAGACTGAAACGTTCGGAGTCCACGACCCCGGCACCACGAAGTACGAGGGCGACGTAGAAGCCACCTCGAATGAAGAGGAGAAGTAGAGATGACAACCGTTGACCCACGTCCCGCGACCGAACCGTTCGCAATCACTCTGGAGGTCGGTTCCTCGCTTCTGAATGAGACCGGATCCTGGCGCAGCGAGCGTCCCATCTACGTCGACCTGCTTCCTCCCTGCAACCAGGGCTGCCCTGCTGGTGAGAACGTTCAGCAGTGGCTGTACCGTGCCGAAGAAGGTGACTACGAGGGCGCCTGGCGGCAGATCATGTCCGACAATCCTCTGCCCGCAGTGATGGGACGCGTTTGCTACCACCCCTGCCAGTCGGTGTGCAACCGCGGGTTTGTGGACGAGGCCGTGGGGATCAACTCCATTGAGCGCTTCCTTGGCGACAAGGCGATCGAAGAGGGTTGGAAGATTTCTGTAACAGCCCCACCCACGGGCAAACGTGTCCTGGTGATTGGTGCCGGACCGTCGGGGCTTTCCGCCGCGTATCACCTACGCAGGCTCGGCCACCGTGTCACCGTCAAGGACGCTGGGCCCATGGCTGGTGGAATGATGCGTTTTGGAATTCCCAAGTACCGTCTGCCACGCGAGATCCTTGATGCGGAAGTGGAACGCATTCGTGAAATGGGTGTCCATTTCGAGTTCAACTCCAAAGTTGAAGATGTCGAGGCCGCAGCGAAGCAGTATGACGCTGTCTTCGTGGCCGTGGGTGCCCACATTGGGCGTCGCGCGCACATCCCCGCCGGCGAGTCAGCGAAAATCATGGATGCAGTGACCATGCTGGCGGATACTGAGGTCGGTGAGAAGCCGCTTCTGGGTCGCAGGGTGGTTGTTTACGGTGGTGGTAACACCGCGGTTGACGCAGCCCGAACCGCGAAACGTCTGGGGGCTGAAGAAGCAGTCATTCTCTACCGCCGCACCAGGGATAAAATGCCCGCCCATGATTCCGAGGTCGCAGAGGCAGAAGAAGAGGGCATCATGATGCGCTGGCTTTCAACCGTCAAGCACGTCGACGGCGGCTCGATCACCATTGAAAAGATGGAACTTGACGACAAGGGCTTCCCGCAGCCGACGGGCGAAACCGAAGAGCTTGGTGCCGACTCCCTCATCATGGCGCTGGGGCAAGAGGCTGACCTCAGTCTCATGGAGAAAGCTGATTCCATTGAGATCGAGGACGGGGTCGTCAAGGTCAACTCCCAGATGATGACCGGGCTGCAGGGCGTCTTCGCCGGCGGCGACATGGTTCCTTCGGAGCGGACGGTCACGGTTGCGATCGGCCATGGCAAGAAGGCCGCGCGCTACATCGATGCCTACCTTCGTGGCGGGCAGTACACGGCCCCGGAAAAGCACCCCGTAGCGACACTTGGGCGCATGAACACCTGGTATTACGCGGATGCTCCCAAGCAGGTGCGGCAGAGGATTGAAGGGGCGCGCCGCGCGTCAACCTTCGATGAGGTCGTTCAGGGGCTAGATGAGGAATCAGCGGTCTTTGAAGCGCGACGCTGCATGTCATGCGGCAACTGCTTTGGTTGCGACAACTGCTTCGGGGTTTGCCCAGACAACGCCATCACCAAACTGAAGCCGGGGGAGTACGAGTTCAAGTACGACTACTGCAAGGGCTGCGGTCTTTGCGCTGAAGAGTGCCCGTGCGGCGCGATCTCAATGATCCCAGAGGAGGTCTAGGCTCTTAGCGTGATTACGCTAGCGCCAAACACCAAAGAACCCCGAGTGGAGTCCTGGGAGGATATCGCCCTCCCGGACTTCGCGAAACTCGTCATTGAGCAGGCCCGGCAGAACCACGATGCACGTGGGGCTCTCGGTCCGACAATCATTGCGATCAACGGCCGCAGTGGGGCAGGCAAGTCGACGCTGACGAGGGCGCTTGCGGAAGCATGCTCGAGGGCGGGGCTTGGCGACGCAGCCATCCTTGAGGCGGATGACCTGATGTGGTGGGAACCCATGTGGCAGTGGGCCCCCCTTGCGATCGATGGCGTGTTTGAGGCGCTGCGACGTGGTCAGGGGGTCGCCCTCGTCCCACCGATGTGGCGGGAAAAGGGTCGAGAGGGGTCAATCGAGATTCCCCAAGACACAGAGGTTGTTATTTTTGAGGGCGTGGGTGCATCGCAGATCGCATTTGCGGAATACCTAGACGCCAGCATCTGGGTGCAGTCCGACTACCTGGTGGCACGGCGCCTCGGGCTGGCGCGCGATATCGCGCATGGTGGGAATGGTGACGCGGAAGAATCGGAGCGCTTCTGGGATGAGTGGGACGCGTCAGAGTGCGCATTCCTTGAGGAAGATATGCCCTGGCATCGCGCCGACTTCACCGTCCTCGGAACATCGGAACGACCCGAAGCACAGGTAACGCAAAAGGCTGTGGCAGTGGCGGTGAACCAGCAGAATAACCGCTGACTTCATGCCACAACCACAGCCCTTGCTGAGGCTGAAACGGAGACCCTAACCGATACCGAGCGGGATCGAGTGACCGGGAACCGCGCTGATGAGTTCCTGAGTGTAGGGCTGCTTCGGGTTTGCAAACAGCTGTTCCGAAGAAGCGGCCTCGACAACCTTGCCGTTCTCCATAACCACGACGTCATCTGCAATCAGACGGACAACTGCGAGGTCGTGGGTGATAAACAAGTAGGTCAAGTCCAGTTCCGCCTGCAGGTCATTGAGCAGGTTGAGGATCTGGTTCTGTACGAGGACGTCCAGCGCGGACACCGCCTCATCCAAGACCACGACTTCAGGCTTCAACGCCAGGGCACGCGCGATTGCTACACGCTGACGCTGGCCGCCCGACAGCTCGTTCGGGTAGCGTCGCATCGCTGAGCGGGGCAAGGAAACCAGGTCGAGCAGTTCAGCGACCCTTGCCAGGCGTTCCTTCTTGTTGCCAACCCCGTGAACTCGCAGGGGTTCCTCAACAATTCTGAACACTGAATACATCGGGTCCAGCGAGCCGTAGGGGTTTTGGAAGACCACCTGCAACGTGCGCCGCAGGTCGAACAGTTCCTTCCGGCCCAGAGTCGCAAGGTCGTGTCCTCGGAGGAAAACCTTTCCAGATGTCGGGTCCAGCAGGTTGAGAATAATGTTCGCAACCGTTGACTTGCCCGACCCCGACTCGCCCACGATAGCCATGGTTGTCCCGGTGCGAACCCCGAAGGTGACGTCGTTAACAGCCCTGAGGATCTTCTCCTCACCCTTTGCGCCGCGCACCTCAAACTCTTTGACCAGGTTCTCGACGCGAACGATCTCTTCGGTCGAGGTCGCGCCCGCACCGGTTCCAGTCAGTTCCTCTTCGGTGGTTTGCACACCCCGCTCATGGGCGGAAATGATTCGCTTCGATGCGAGCGAAGGTGCTGCGGCGACCAGACGCTGCGTGTAGGGGTGCTGGGGATTCTGCAGAATATCCAACGCAGCACCCGACTCAACAACCCGCCCTCGGTGCATGACGATCAGTTGCTCAGCACGCTCAGCAGCAAGGCCGAGGTCGTGGGTGATGAACAGAACCGCTGTTCCCATCTCGGCGGTCATGGTTGCCAGGTGGTTCAAGATACGCTTTTGGACCGTCACGTCCAACGCCGAGGTCGGCTCATCAGCGATGAGCAGCTTCGGGTGTGCGGCAAGGCCGATGGCAATGAGCGCCCTCTGGCGCATACCGCCAGAGAACTCATGTGGATACTGCTTAGCTCGGCGAGGCGCGTCAGGCAGGCCGGCCTCTTCAAGGAGGTCGGCGACCCGCTGGCCCCGTTCAGAGCGCGGCACCACATTGTTGGCGGTCAGTGCCTCCTTGACCTGGGACCCGATGCGCCACACCGGGTTGAGGTTAGTCATGGGGTCCTGGGGAACCATGCCGATCTCGCTGCCGCGATACTTGACCCAGTCTTTGGGGCCAAGTTTGGCGAGGTCTTCGCCGTCAAACTCAATACTGCCTCCGGTCACCTTGCCGGTGCCGGGAAGAAGCCCGATGATTGCGGCCGCAGTGGTTGACTTCCCCGAGCCCGACTCACCCACGATGGCCACAGTCTGACCGGGGTAAATGGTCAGGTTGGCCTCTCTTACCGCGGGGACCATACCTGTCGACGACTCGAAGGCGACACTGAGGTCGGTGATCTTCAGGAGCGGCTTGGAAGTATCCAAGTCGCGCTTCTGCGCCGCCGCAATGGCGACGGCGTCCTCGACCAGTGACTCTTCGTAGACGGTCCGACCGTCGGGAGCATCGGACTCATCGGCAGTGGAATCGCGCATCTCTTGGCGATCTTCTGTCTCGGTGAGGCGGCTGGGCGCGTCGGAGGCGTCCTCGTACTCCGCTAGGGGATCGGCCCCGGCAAAGAAGGACTCATCATCCGGTGGCACCGGAGAGTCGCCATCGCGAGCAGGACGGAACGACTTGTTGAGGTTCTTGTCGTCCGGAATGAAACCCATATCTGTCATCGTTTACGTGCCTTCGGGTCGAGGGCGTCACGCACAGCGTCGCCCATCATGATGAAGCTAAGGACAGTCATACCCAGTGCGATAGCCGGGTAGAAAAGCACCATCGGCTGTGTTCGCAGGGCCGCTTGGGCGCGGCTAATGTCGCCACCCCAAGAGACGATGTCCGGTGGGAGGCCAACACCAAGGAACGACAGGGTTGCTTCGGCAACAATGAAAGTTCCGAGGGCGACGGTCGCATAAACGATGATCGGCGCGGCGGCGTTCGGCAGAATGTGCGACGTGACAATACGCCAGCGTGACGCCCCTGTGGCGCGCGCTGCTGTGACGTACTCTTCATTCTTCCCGGATAGGACAGCTCCTCGAGCAATTCGTGCGATTGAGGTCCAGCCAAATACGGAGAGGATGAAGACGACCATGAAGACGTTGCGGTTGTCCTTGAAAAGCTGCATGAAAACGATGGCCGCGAGGACCAGCGGAACCGCGAAGAAGATGTCGGTAAGTCGTGACATTACTGCGTCAATCCACCCGCCGAAGTAGCCCGCCAGTGTGCCGATCACGGTGCCCAACAGGGTGACGATGATGGTGGTGAACAGACCTACGGATACGGAGGCGCGTGCCCCATAGATCACGCGTGAGTAGATGTCACAGCCCTGGCGGTCAAACCCGAAGGGGTGTCCGGAGCGGGGGTCCGCTAGTGAGTTTGAGAGTTCGCAGAACTTGGGGTTCTGGCTGGTAAACCAGGAGGGAAACAGGGAAAGCAGCACCGCGAGTGTAATGATCGCGAGGGCGATCCAGAATAGGGGTCGGGTGCGGAGGTTCTTCCACGCTTCACCCCACATGGATGACGGTGCTGAGTCATCTGCGACTGCGTCGACGGCTCCGAGGCCGGTTTCGTCTGTCGGAGAGACATAGCGTTCTTGGCCGGGCCGTGCTTTTTTCAGGCCCAGCGAGGGGACAGGAGAGTTAGGCATAGCGGATCCTTGGGTCCAAGACCGCGTAGAGCAGGTCAACTAGAAGGTTGGCGACGATGTAGACGAGGACGAGGGCGGTCGTCACGGAGACAACCGAAGAGGGCTCGCCGCGGATGATGCCCTGCCAGAGCATGCCGCCAACACCGTTGATTCCGAAAATACCTTCGGTGACAATCGCGCCGCCCATTAGGGCCCCGAGGTCGGCACCGATAAAGGTGACGACAGGGATGAGGGAGTTGCGCAGAATGTGGCGGTTCATCACGGATCCGGACGTCAGGCCTTTAGCGCGCGCCGTACGGACAAAGTCGGCACCGGCTGTCTCTGAAATCGACTGGCGCGTTAGCCGAATGATGTATGCAAGAGAGACTGCGGATAGCACAATCGCTGGCATAAGCAGCGATTTGAAGCTCACGTTTGCGCCCACAGTGGTTGGAAGAAGCCCCCATTTCACTCCGACAAAGTACTGGAGTAAGAAGCCGATCACGAACGTGGGGACAGAGATCAACACCATGGAGAAAACCAGAATAGTGGAGTCAAACCACTTGCCCTTGCGCATTCCTGCAATGACACCCAAGAGGATTCCGAAGATTGCCTCAATGGCGATCGCCATGAATGCCAAGCGAATCGTGATGGGGAATGCGTGTGCCATTTGCTCAACAACGGGTCGACCGGAGAAGGTCTTCCCAAAGTCAAACGTCACAACACCCTTCAGGTAGAGCAGGTACTGCATCCAGAAAGGCTTATCAAGGTTGTACTCGGCGCGGATGCGCGCTTGGACGGTCGGGTCAAGCCCGCGGTCACCGCCCAGGGCGGCAACAGGATCGCCAGGCATCAAATACACCATGGCGAAGATCAAAAATGTGGCGCCGAAGAAAACCGGAATGGTTTGCAACAGGCGGCGCCCGATATATCTAGGCATAAAAAGGGTCCTCGGCTGGGCCTACAGGATGGCATGCACTATAACGCGAACACGGGGTGACGACCATAGGTCGCCACCCCGTGAACACTTTTGCGTTAAGTGCTGATTACTTGGAGATCTCGTAGTACAGCGGGACGGAGTTCCATCCAAACTCAACGTTCTGTGCGACCTCGGCGTAACCACCGGTTACGTTCGAGTACCACAGCGGAACTGCCGGGAGGTCCTCAAGGAGGATTTCCTGTGCATCCTGGAGAAGGGCGGTGCCTTCTTCAGGGGTTGCGGCTGCAGCAGCATCGCTCAGGAGAGCGTCAAAGTCAGGGTTCGAGTAGTCGCCATCGTTCGAGCCTGCGCCGGTGCCGTAGAGCGGGCCGAGGAAGTTGCCCAGAGCCGGGTAGTCAGCCTGCCAGCCGGTGCGGAAGGCCGTCTTGATGGTGCGGCTCGTGACTTCGTCACGGAGTGACTTGAAGTCCGGGTAGGGCTTGCCAGCAGCGTCAATACCGAGGTTGTTCACCAACTGGTTTGCAACTGCGTCAACCCATGCCTGGTGACCACCGTCTGAGTTGTAGGCAATCTCAAACTTGCCGGTGTAGGGGCTGATGGCCTCTGCCTGTGCCCAGAGTTCCTTGGCCTTGTCAGCGTTGAAGTCGAGGACGGTAGCGTTGGTGAGGTTGCCGTCCCATCCGTCAATAACAGGCGAGGTGAAGTCGCGGGCAGGGGTGCGGGTGCCGGAGAAGATCGCAGTCGTGATTTCTTCGCGGTTGATCGCCATTGAGATGGCCTGGCGACGGAGGATGCCCTCTTCGCCGGCGAAATGCTCAAGGCTCTCCGGGATCGTGAAGGACTGGAAGATAGCTGCGGGCTGGTTGATGGCGCGATCGCCAAGTTCCTGCTCGAAGGTTGCCAGTGCCTCATCCGGGATGGCGTCGAGGACGTCTAACTGACCGGACAGCAGGTCTGCGTAAGCAGCGGTCTGAGTCGGGTAGAAGATGAAGTCGATGCCACCGTTTGCCGGAGTGCGTCCGCCGGTGTAGCTCTCAGAAGGAACCAGCTGGAGGCGTTCGTTGTGAACCCATCCTTCGCCACCGAGCTTGTAGGGGCCGTTGCCAATTGGCTCTTCGCCACCCTTTTCAGGATCGTCAAGAGTGGACTGGGGGAGCGGGAAGAATGCCGAGTAGCCCAAGCGTAGCGGGAAGTCAGATTCTGGCTGCTTGAGTTCAATGGTGAAGGTGGTGTCGTCAACGACGGTTAGACCGGAGATTGTATCGCCGCTCTCGATGAGGCCGTCCTCGGTGGTACCTGCGATAGGAGCGAAGAAGTAAGCGGAAAGGTGCTCGCCCTTTGCTCCAAGGTTCCACGCGTCAACGTAGGAGGCAGCGGTGACCGGCGTACCGTCAGAGAAGGTCTGATCGGCCTTGAGGGTCACAGTGTAGGTCTGAGAGTCTTCGGTCTCGATCGACTCTGCGGCCTCGTTGTGGACTGAACCGTCAGCTGCGTAGTAAACCAAACCGGAGAACAGCAGGTCAACAACCCTACCGCCACCGACCTCGTTCGTGTTGGTGGGAATAAGTGGGTTCTGGGGTTCGGTTGAGTTAGCGGTGATCATCTCCGCTGAAACTTCTCCGGCTCCGGCATCGCCACTCTGGTCCGTGCCGCTCTCAGAGCCGGTGCCACCGCCACTGGAGCAGGCGGCTAGTGAGAGTGCGAGTACGGCCGGTACTGCCAGCCAAGTCCTCTTCAGACTCATAGTCCCTCCTTACAGGATCTATAGGTTTCGGGGCGCATTGGGCGCCCAGACCTCTGCACCATAGGGAGTAATGTGCGTTTTGCGAAGGCCACGTTCATCATCCGAACGCAAATTTTCGGTAACGGTTTGATAAACGCACAGGTCGGAGAGGGTTTGCAGCCAAAGATAACAGAATGGTTCCAAAATTCCCTGAGACAAAGATTGGCACTTCTGCTTCAAAATATGAATGAAATCCGGGCTCTCCGGGGTGTTCCAACCCACCCCTACCCCACATTATCGGGGGGTAGACTCTTCATGGGTTCGGAGCCCCTACATTTCGGGTTCCCGGACATGGAAAGAGGCTCTGCCTCAGTACCTAAGGGGGTGGCCCAGGACTTGGGAAGTCAAAGTAGCAACTCGTGTCCGCCTCCCCAGCGCTGCCACGGGTAGCCGATTCGCAAAGACAGTTCATTCTGTTTGAAGTGGGCCGGGGAACGGATGCGAGGAAAACAGCCAGTTAGCCAACCTCAATCCAAGGCTCATCATGAAATTCAAGATGTTCAAGAGTCGGGCTCCTGAACCACTATCAACTGTGCCCGAAACGCTCAGAGAAGTTGTGGCTGTCGGGACTCCGCGCGCTCTTTCTCTGTGGCTCACAGACGTGGATCACGACCTCATGGGTAACCAGATCGACGACCTCGACGTGCCGCAGGCGGAACGGCTTACCGAACTGCTCACGCCCGCATCAGCCCGCGAGCTCCTCGAGTCCATTGGGGACTATCAGGCGTACATGTTCCTAAGGAAGCTGCCACTGCCGGTAGCCGCGGGGCTCCTCGATACGTTGGATGCAGATGAGGCAACCCAGGTCATCGAACTGATGGACGAGGACGACCGTCATGAGGTCCTGCGAGCGATGGAGTACTCCCGCTCCGCCCTCGTTCGTGGACTATTGGCTTGGCCCGATGATTCGGCAGCGTCCCGTATGCGTCCGATTTTCCTTCAAGTCGGTAGCGAAGCGACCATGGCCGACGCTGTCGCAGTGGCACGGAGGGACCCCGATTCTCTCGAAGAGGGCGTTTTCGTAACCGAACAGACCAGCCAGGGTCAGGTCGCCCTCGGATGGGTTTCCCAGAACGCCATGGTTCTTGCGAAGCGGGCCGACCTCGTTGCGGACCACATGGTTCCGGCGGACCGGCTCCAGCAGTGGTCGGTGAAACCTCTGGCAGACCAGGAACGGGTTGTCCACCGCGTGCGGGCACGTGATTCCGAGGTCGTTCCGGTGATGGACGGGAAGTATATCCTCGGTGTGATCACCATGGACTCGGTCAATGAGATTCTTCGCGAGGAGACGACCGAGGACGTTGAAATGATGGGTGGATCCGCGCCACTCGAGGTGCCCTACATGCAGGCCTCGCCCGTCAGGCTGTGGTCGAAGCGTGTCGTGTGGTTGTTGGTACTCTTTCTTGCCTCCATGTACACGTCGAACGTTATGCAGGCGTTCGAGGACGTTTTGGCAGCAGCGATTGCTTTGAACTTCTTCATCCCTCTTTTGATTGGTACAGGTGGAAACGTCGGAACCCAGATCACTACGACTTTGATCCGTGCGATTGCTGCTGACGGTGTGCGATTACGCGACGTCTGGGGCGTGATGTGGAAGGAGTTCCGCACAGGATTTCTGATAGCTGGAACGATGGCTATTGCAGGGTTGGTGCGTGCGTGGACCCTGGGAGTCGGGTGGCCGATCACAATAACGGTGATTATTTCGCTGGCCGCAATTGTCATGTGGTCTTCGATGGTTGCAGCAATACTGCCGCTGATTCTCAAGAGGATGCGCCTTGACCCCGCGGTCGTGTCGGCCCCGATGATTTCCACCATCGTTGATGGGACAGGGTTGCTGATCTATTTCAGCGTGGCCAAGCTCTTGATACCCGGCCTCTAGGGCGTTCATCCGGCAGATGTCGGAGGTGCTCGGTAGCCTTTCAGGGGAAGGGTGAGACAGGGGGAGACGGTGCGTTTCATTGCAACAGCCGACTGGCAACTGGGGAAACAGGCGGCATTCCTGCCGCCTGAGGCTCGCGCGCGCTACTCCCAGGCTCGCCTCGACGCGGTCGCGCGGGTGGGCCGGGTAGCGGAAGAAAAGAACGCGGACTTCGTTGTTGTGTGCGGGGACGTGTTTGAATCCAACCAGTTGGACAGACAGATTCTCAGCCGAACGTTTGAAGTCTTGCGGGGGTACACGGTTCCCGTCTACCTTCTACCGGGTAATCACGACCCGCTCGATGCTGCTTCAATCTACGACTCTCCAGAGTTCTTGCGGGGGTGCCCGCGCGGAGTGCAGGTCCTCAGGGAAAGCGGAGTGGCTGAAACAATCTCTTGCCGTGACGGCTCGACGGTTCAGCTCATTGCCGCGCCTTGGTTTAGCAAAACTCCCCGTACAGATCTGACCAGGGCAGCCGTTGAGCAGGTAGCGAGCTCGGATGATGGGGAAGAGGGTACGGCTCCCGATGGCGGTGGGCCGCTGCGCCTTGTGGTTGCTCACGGCGCGGTTCGCTCGCTGTCCGCGGCTCCCGACGCATTAGGACTGGTCGACGACGCGTTCCTAATGGCGCAGATCAGCAAGGGGGCAATTGACTTTGTGGTTCTGGGAGACAGACACGGGACGCTTGAGGTGGAGCCAAGCATCTGGTATCCCGGAACCCCTGAGGTCACTGCGGAACGCGAGATCAATCCGGGCAACGTCCTCGTCGTTGATATTGATGGAGAGTCGCGACGTGCAGAGGTAGCGGTGGAACACGTTGGCAGTTGGGAACTGCGTGCACTGGCCTTTGCTCTCAACAATGATGACGACGTGGCCCGCCTGTTGGCAGAGTTGGAACAGGTGACGAACAAAGAGAAGACGGGACTGAAGTTAGCGCTGACGGGCACGCTGTCCGTGCGGGAAAAGGCGCGACTTGATGACGTCCTCGACCGCATGGGTGACCTGTTCGCACGCCTCGATGTTTGGGAGAGCCACACTGACCTGGCGGTGCTGTCTGAAGACGATGACTTTTCTGGTCTGGGCCTGGGTGGGTTCACACTGGCGGCGGCGGGTGATCTCCAGGCGCAGGCACGCAACGAAGCCGGGACGGACGCAACGGTGGCAGCCGACTCGTTGGGGCTGCTCTATCGACTTGCCGGGGGGACGTCGTGAAGTACAACAGGGTGTTGCTGCGTAACTTCCGGGGCATTGACCACGCGGAGCTGGAGCTGGGTGGGGGTGTCAATGTTGTTTGGGGGCCCAATGAAGTTGGCAAGTCCTCAATCCGGGAGGCGATCGGCCTTCTGCGCAGATATAAGGACTCTTCCAAGGCAGCTGCAATCAAAGACGTTGCGCCAATTGGTCGCGATGGTGCTCCCTTTGTTGAACTGGACCTGGCTACGGGCCCGTACGCCGTGACCTATCGGAAGCAGTGGTTGCGACGTCCTCTCACGGAACTTGAAGTGACCGACGGAGCTGGACGGTTGCAGCACTTTACCGGTGATGAAGCGCACGAACGGTTTGAGCGATTGTTGGCAGAGACGGTCGACCTCAACCTTCTGGATCAGGTCGATGTGGCTCAGGGCGACTCTTTGCAACAGGCGAAGTTGGCGGATGTGACAGCACTACAGCAGGCTCTAGGAGAGATGCCTGAAGGGGACGGAGCTGATGTCCTCATGGAACGGGTAGAGAAGGAATATCGGGAGTACTTCACCGCGGGCGGCAAAGCCACCGGTACTTTGAGAAGCTCGCGTGAGGCAGTGGAGCAACTGGCTACCGATTTGGACGCCGCTAGTGAACGCTATCGGGCAGCGGAAGAATGGACTGCAGAATTCTCGGGCAATGAGCGTTTGATAGAGAAACTCACGAAGAAGCTGGAACTCGACAAGACAAACCTCACGGCGGCGCAGGAAGAGAATAGGGCACTGGAAGAGTTGCAAGGGCAACTGGAACGGGCGCGTGCAGACGCGGCTGAGGCGGAGCAGAGTATTGAGGCGCTGAAGGCTGAGCGTGCGCTACGCGTTGGCCTGGAAGAGCAGATTGCAAGTGCGGCGCAGGGCGTCAAAGAGTCGGGTATCAGGGCTGAGGAACTGACGGCGCGGCTAGCCGAAGAGGTTGCGGAGCGGGCGGAGAGGGAAGAGGAGGACTCTGCTGCAGAAAAGGCTCTTGAGGTTGCCCGGAAGAAGGTTCGGGTTGCGCAAGATCAGCTGTCCCTACGTCGCGATGTGGAAGATCTCAATGCGGCACGACGGTTGGTTGCTAGAGCTGAAGCGGCTGATAAACGCCTTCGTGCGGCCGTCAAGAAGCTTGCATCCCTCCCGGTCACTGGTGAGAAGTGGGGGAAGATCCTCGAATGCTCCAACCGGGCAGATGCCGCTGAGGGGGCGTGGAGGGCTGGCGCTCCCGTGGTCACCGTTCATCCACTCGGTGAACGGGATGTCTCAGTGTTAGGAGCCGGGGAAGACGACGTGACGGTTGTCCAAGACTCCTTCACCACAGAAGTCCTCGGAAGGTTGACGGTCGATGTTCCCGGAGTCGTGAAGATAGAAGTGGCAGCGGGCCGGTCGCCAGAGAAGCTTGAAGAGGGACTTAGGGGTGCTCGGCGGGAGTTGGCTCGTGCACTTGAAGAGGTGGGGGCTACCACGGTTGACCAGGCGCGGGAGGGCAGCGTGGAGCATGGCCTTGCTCAATCTGAAGTGCTACGGGCCACGGATGCACTGCAGGCCATTACCGAAGATTCCAGCCTCGATGACCTCCGCTCCGCGGTGGCCGTCCTCGAAGGAAAGCTCACCGGGCGCGACGTTGCCACGGTCGCAGATGGAGACGTTGCGGAACTGGCGGATGCCCAGGAGCAGCTTCATTCTGACGAAGACAGGGCACAGGAAGAGCACGCCGACGTCCGCACCATGCTGCAGGCAGCCCGCAAACAGGAGGATAGAACAAGGGAACGGCTTGCGGAGCAAAACCTTGCGGTGGCCAAGCTTGTAGCTGAGCTGGGGAACAAGCAGGCACGGCTCGCCGACTTGCGGAAACGAATGTCTGATGACGACGTCGCGGTGCAGCTCGAGGAACTTGGAGGAAAGAAAGCAGACTCTGACAAAGAGGCGTGGGCGCTTGCGGACAGGTTGGAAGAGGGTGGGGGTGAGGCAATAGCGCTCCGACTCCTCAACTTGCGCCAGGCAGTGCCAGCGAAGGCGGACCGCCTCAAGGCCCTCGAGGATAGGAATGTTGAGCTTTCTGCCCTTCTGAAAGATCGCGGCGACGAAGGGGTGTTTGACAGGGTGCAAACTCTGGAGGCAGATCTTCAGTCTGCAACCGTAGAGAATGAGCGTGTGGAGAGACGTGCGAGAGCCGTAGAACTGCTGCGGAACGTCCTGATCAAGCACAAGCAGCATGCGCAGGAACAGTATGTTCGACCGTTCGAACAGGGAATCGATAGGTGGGGGAGAACGCTGTTTGGCGCGGACTTTGCGGTCCAAGTGGATAGGGACTTGAGCATCGTTTCTCGGACGCTCAATGGGGTGGTCGTGCCTTTCGCTTCCCTGTCTGCGGGGGCCAAGGAACAGTTGGCGTTGCTGGGTCGTCTCGTGTGTGCAAGTTTGGTGGACTCCAGTTCGGGAGCTCCGGTTGTGCTTGATGACTCCTTGGGATTCGCAGACCCGGATCGACTTGCCGGGCTGAACCTGATTCTCAACAGTGTCGGCCAAGACTCTCAGGTCATTGTGTTGACATGCCAAAGAGATAGGTTTGAGGACGTGGGGAGCGCAAGCTTCATCGGGCTGTAGCGTCCGATCCGGCCTCGCCCCGCCGCACACACCCACGGCGCGCCCTTCCGCACACACCCAGCATGACACACACGGACACACCCACAGGTCTGCCCACTGGCAAGCCTCCGCTGCCCGCCCGCCCCCGTGCCGCTTGACAGGTCCCCGCGACCGCGACCGCGCCGCTCGACCCACTGCGCCTCGGTCCCCCCCCGTGTGTGCCCGGCAGCTCGGGGCACTCAAGCTTTACGGAGCGGGTTGCGCCTTACGGTGCGAGTTTGGCCGCATTTGCCCTCGAATGACACTGTTATGCAAACCAAACTCGCACCGTAAGGCACAACCCGCTCCCTTATGACACGGGGCAGCACCGGTACCAACGCCAACGCCAACGCCAAGCAGGCAACAACCCTCCGACTCCGCACAGTCTGGCAGCCCGCGCCTGCCGCCCGCCCTGAGATGTATACGTGGGCGTCAAATGTATGTCTGGGGTACATACCCCAAATGCACATTTCATCCCAACCTATACATTTCGCGCACCGGTGCCTGGACAGCTCACTGCGGTTCCTGGACGTGCCGGCCCGGTGCCTGGAATGCTGACCCCGCTGGGTGTGCCAGCACTACGGAGCCACTTGAGGCATGCGGAGTCGGCTAGGCCCGAGTTGGTCGAGAATCACACCGTTATGCAAGCCTACCTGGCTCGCTAATGCTGGGCTGTTTCGTGGGATGGTTGCACCGCTTCGAACTCGGGAAGTGGTACCGGCTTTTGCTGCAAGACGCGTCGCAGAGTCTTGATGCCCAGCAGCGCCGCAATGACCATGAGCCACGCAAAGATCAGCGTGAAGGCAAAGCCACCGCGGTGCCCAGCTAAGTCAATGGCAGGCCCAGCCAACGCTGAGCCAAGCGAGACCCCAAGCGTCATTGCCGTAGACATCCAAGTCAAACCTTCAGTCAGACGCTCAGGCGGACTGATTCTCTGCACCACCGTGTTGACGTTAGTCATTGTCGGTGCAATTGCCAGACCCGAGAAGAACATCAGGATGGCAAGCACCATCAGATTGGGGGCAAAGACAAACGTGCTGGCCCAGAAGGCAAGGATCACAACGCCGCCGATGAACAGCTTCCATAGAGGAGTGGACCATACGCGCGCCCCATAAACAACGGCAGCGATCAGTGAGCCCAGAGACATAGAAGCCAGGATGACCCCAGCCATGTAGGACATCTGCACTTCATCTGCGAAAGCGACTACCGAAAGGTCATTCGCACCGAAGAGAGCACCAGTGAAGACGTAGGTTCCGGCCAGGGCAAGCATAGTGCCACTGCGCATGACGGAGCGCTTCTTCTGTCCGGGTACGGGACGGTTGGTTGGTGGTTGGGTGGAACGCTGAAGAAGGAACAGTAGAGAGCCAACCACCATGAATGCCAGTGAAACCCAGAGTCCAGCAACAGGATGCACCGAGGCGGCAAGCAGTGTTGCAGCAACTGGGCCCAAGACAAACACCAGCTCATCGAAAGCGGCTTCCATAGCGTAGGCAACCTGAAGTTGAGCGGGGCTCTTGCAGACGTAGGCCCAACGGGCTCTGACTAGGGCACCCAGTGAACCCGAGGTCGCACCCATGACAACTGCCAGGATCGCCAAGATGGCTGGGGGTGCAAGGTTTAGAATCGCAAAAATCAACGCCACAACAGAAAGGGAAGAGACCATGACCGAAGGCAGCATGACTTGCATCTGCCCATAACGGTCAACCATCCGTGCCAACACCGGAGCACACACTGCGAAAGCAACAACCTGCATCGCGCTTATTAGTCCAGCCAGCGAGTAGCTGGAATACAGTGCGCGAATAGCCAGAATGATCGATATGCCGACCATCGACATGGGTGCGCGCGCCAAGAGGCCAGCCAGGGCAAACTGAAGGGCTCCAGGCAGGGAGAGGATTTCGCGGTAACGATTCAGCACCACAGCATTCTAGGGACCCTGCAACCCCTAGCAAGCACGCTGTTTGGGAACTCACAGGCAGCGCATCCTCACAGCCCTACTCGAGAGCTGCTGCAACCACCACTTTCGCTGCTTCCTGAACCTCCCGCAGGTGCTCGGGGCTCACAAACGATTCGGCATAAATCTTGTAGACGTCCTCGGTGCCGGAGGGGCGGGCAGCAAACCAACTGTTCTCCGTCGTCACCTTCAACCCACCGATGGGTTCGTTGTCTCCCGGTGCGCGGACAAGCTTTGCAGTAATGGATTCGCCAGCCAGGGTATCTGCTGTGACGTCCTCGGGGGACAACTGAGCAAGTTTCGCCTTCTCAGCCTTCGTTGCCACCTGGTCGATTCGGGCGTACCAGGACTCACCAAACTCAGCGGTCTGCTCCCTGTGGATTTGTGAGGGAGTCTTACCGGTTACAGCCATGATCTCAGCGGCCAAGAGGCACATGACGAGGCCGTCCTTATCCGTAGTCCACACCGTGCCGTCCTTGCGGAGGAAGGAGGCTCCTGCTGACTCCTCACCCCCAAATCCGAGGGAGGCATCCAAGAGACCGGTAACGAAGTACTTGAAACCAACCGGCACTTCCATGACGTCGCGAGAAATGGCCTTACCAACACGGTCGATCAGCGAAGACGAAACCAGGGTCTTCCCGATCCGTGCATTGGCAGGCCAGTTCTCACGGTGCGTGAACAGGTACTGGATGGCGACCGCTAGGAAGTGATTGGGGTTCATCAGCCCATCGGAAGTGACGATCCCGTGCCGATCGGAATCGGCATCGTTGCCGGTTGCGATGTCGTAGGGATACACACCGTCCTCGTCCGGAACCATCTTGGCAAGCAGTGATGCCATGGCGTTCGGCGAAGAACAGTCCATGCGGATTTTCCCGTCCCAGTCCAGCGTCATGAAGGACCAGCGTGGATCCACTGTTTCATTGACAACGGTGAGGTCGAGGCCGTAGCGTTCGCCGATTGCTCCCCAGTAGTCCACTGCAGCTCCGCCGAGGGGGTCCGCACCTATGCGAATCCCCGCTTCGCGGATCACCTCAAAATCAATGACGCTCTCGAGTGCGTCGACATACCGTCCTAGGAAGTCGTAGAACTCCACGTTCGCCATTGACGATGGTTCTTGTGAGAAGGTGCGGGGAACATCGCGCCACCCCCCGGAGAGCAGTTCGTTCGCGCGATCTGCAATCCACTTGGTTGCATCAGACTGTGCGGGGCCTCCGGTCGGTGGGTTGTACTTGAAACCACCGTCCGAGGGCGGGTTGTGTGAAGGGGTGATGACGATACCGTCTGCGAGGCCGGGGCCTTCTTGGCGCAGCGCATCGGGAGCGCCGTTCGCCTCAAGAATCGCCAGCGACACGGCAGGTGTTGGGGTCCATGAACGTCTTGCGTCGATGTAGGTGGTGATTCCCGCGGCTGAGAGGACCTCGAGGGCACTTCGCCATGCCGGCTCAGACAGGGCGTGTGGGTCAGCACCGACGAAAAGTGGTCCGTCTGTTCCCTGCGCGGCGCGATACTCCACGATAGCGGTCGTTATCGAAATGATGTGCGCCTCATTAAATGTTCCGTTCGAGGACGTACCACGGTGTCCCGAAGTGCCGAATGAAACCCTTTGGATTGGGTCGTTGTAGTCGGGGACAATGTCGTAGTAGGACGCCAAAAGGGCGTCGACATCAATCAGATCTTCGGGCCTTGCTACCGTTCCAGCGCGCTCATGCATGGATAACACTTCCTTATGTTATTGAACCGACTCCTAACCGGTGTCGGAGTGTTCGTCACCACCAATACTAGGCAGTTTCCACCCGTTTGCGGCTACTCTGTCTGCCATGGGAAAAGCTAGCCGACGCAAAAAGATTGATCCGTCAAAACGTGAGAAGTTCCGTCCTCTCATTCCATTTGTTGACCGTCCGTTTGAAGGGCTGACGATTGAGAGGGATCTGGTCGCCATGCGCGAACTGATTCCCTGTGCCGTCCTGCCCGCAAAGACCAACGCTGACAATGGTTCGTCTGAGTTTGATTTTGTGACACTCCTGCCTGATGGTGCACCCGCGATGGTGCGCGAGGACGGCCGTATTCTGGTGGGCCTGCAGACCCGCTTCAACTCTTCCGACCTCTCTCACGACCTGGCGGGCGCGCTGACAGCGGCGATTGCCATGGAGGATTCGGGTGAAACAGGTGTCGTCAAGTTTGACGTGCGTGATCCTGCTCCGCGACTCCAAGACGTCCTCAACCGCGCATTCATTGCTGACGACAAGAAGATGAAGAATGCGGCGCACCCAACGCAGGTGGAGATCCGCGAAGATTTCGAGTACTGGTTCAATCCGGAAGAAGATCTGGATGAGGACATGCTGGTCGCATTGCAGCAGAACCGTGACGATATGGTTCCAACCGCTGCCGTCGAGGGCGTGGATGGGATGTTCTGGTGCCAGATGAACAATAACTTCGTCCGCTACGTCACCGAGATTGAAGAGGACCCGCTGTTCACGGCTCTAGCGCGACTGCAAGCGAGTGGCACTGCAAAACTTGGGGAGAACTCGAAGTTTGTCGGCGCTTTCCGGGCGTGTGGTGTTGCAATCCCGGTGTTCCAGGTGGACCCCGAAGCGACCCCGGCAGACCTGGAAGCCCCGGCTCTTGCGCTCCGCGATCAGCTCGCGAAGGCGCTGACCAATGACACGCCACTGACTGATGATGAACGCCGCGCGCGGGCCGGGCTCATCTCCCGACAGGTGACAATTCGCTAGGTAGACGGTCAGCAGCTACTAACTGCACTGTTGTGGCGTGAAAACCGGTGAATTCGCGCTGGAAATCTGCCACAGCAGTGAAGTTAGTGGCGGTGTCCCGCGCGGCGACCGAAGAGCCTTCGATGAGGCGAACACATCGCAGCGTGAGCGCCGTGTCGTGAAATGTATACGTGGGGAACCGATGCGCTCGTAGGGTACGGACCCCAGGGTCACCATTGCTCCCGCCGTATACATTTCACGAATCCGCGGGGTTTGGGCTTGGTCTTGCGTAGGATTGCGCGGGCTTGCATTTTATAGGGCTTTGGCTGCCAAGCATCTCCATTTGGCGGGGGTGCTGCTTAGTCACTAAAACGCCCTCGGCAGCTCCTCAAAACACCTTCGGCAGCAAACCTTGCCGAGGGCGTTTGCGAGCAGCCGAGAAGTTATCCGCGGACACGACTAAGATGGTCGGCGTGAGTCATTCCACAGCGAGTTCCGGGCCCCAGAGGGTAGCTGTTGTTATCGCCGCGCGCGATGACAGGGAGACGATTCCTGCGACTGTGCGCGCCTGCTACGCGATCCCGGATGTGGATTTGATTGTGGTTGTGGATGACGGGTCTGATGACGATACAGCTCATGCAGCCAGGGGAGCTGGCGCTGTCGTGGTGCGTCACTCCGTGCCTCGGGGAAGGGCATCTGCACTGGAAACAGGCGTCAAGGTCGTGGCGATGCGTGATCGTGTCGACTGGCCTGCGCGTCACCTGCTTTTCCTGGATCCGAACCTTGGGGATAGTGCAGTTGAGGCAACGGCGCTGGTTGATGCGGTCAACAGCAAGCTCGCGGCCTGCGCGATCGGCGTTATTCCAGAGGAGACCAAGTCGGGGCGCCGTGGAGCCGCAGAGAAGGCGGCCTACAAGACGATTCGGGGAATTACCGGGTGGCTGACGTTCGACCCGCTGTCTTCGGATCGTTGCCTAACCCGTGAAGCGGTCAATGCCATAATGCCTTTTTCTACCGGGTTGGCAGTGGACGTCGCAATGACGGTCGACTTGATTTCGTTGGGCTTCACGGTTGTTGAAATTCCCTGCGCGTTTGAGTTCAGGGGTGAGGCAGGTCGGCGCGACAACTATGCTGTGCCCCGGCGCGGCGACATTTGGTGGACAGTGAGGGCGAAACGTCTTCGCTCCCGCAGGATCAAGCGCGCTGACCGCCTGGAGAAGCTCCGCCAGGGATTGGGTATCCCCTACGGAATGATCTCCGGACCTGCGCGCCCGCCCGGTGATACGGATGAGGCCGAGCCGCCGCACTCTTCTAAGGTTGCAGACCTCTCATAGGGTTGCAAGGGGCGTCACCCACTCTTCCAGCAAGCCTAAGGTTGCCGGTATCACGTAAGGTTGCCCCCGTTCGTGCGGCGGCAACCTTAGGGACAGGATTCCGACCGGTCATGGTCCACGCGGGGGTCTCTTGGGCCACGTGGGCTTGCTTGGACCCGGGTCGGGTTTCGCTAGCCCGCTGTGCGCAACCGCAGCGAGTTGGCAACCACGAACACCGAAGAGAACGCCATCGCAGCCGCCGCAATCATCGGATTCAGCAGTCCCAAGACAGCCAACGGCACGGCCAGCAGATTGTAGAAGAAAGCCCAGAACAGGTTCCCCTTGATGACGCGTAGTGTCTTGCGTGAGATGCGAATCGCGCGGGGCGCGGAGCGCAAATCCGAGTTCACCAAGGTTATGTCGGCAACAGCCATCGCCACATCCGTGCCGGATCCCATAGCCATCCCCAGGCCCCGTTTGGAAGCCTGAGCCATCGCAGCGGCATCATTGACGCCGTCTCCGATCATGACAACGGTTTTCCCCTCATTTTGCAGCCGCTCGACCTCGTCCCGCTTCTCCGATGGAAGTACCTCAGCCCGCACCTCAGTTATCCCCACCTGGGATGCGACGTGGCGGGCCGCCGCAGTGTTATCCCCGGAGAGCAGGACCGAGTCGATTCCAAGGCTGGACAGTTCCGCGATCGCTTCGGCCGAGTCAGGTTTGATGGTGTCACGCAACACGATCAAACCCAGAACTACCGCTCCCGTGATCTTCTCGGGAAGGACTCGCTCGCGTTGTGGGGGTGTGTCTGGCGCGCCGAGCGGGGCGCCCTCCAGGTTCTCGCGACGCTGAACGGTTCCGCCATAACCGGCTGCGGCCACAACGTCCTCAAGCTCCCTGTCGGAGTAGTCCTGATCCAGCGTGATCGTTGCTGTCTCTGTAGCCAGGTTGACCTGCGCAGATACGCCTGGGAGCTTCTTGAGTTTACGTTCCACCCGCCCCACGCACGACGCACAGGTCATCCCGGTGACACCCATGGTGACCTGCGCTAGGTGGCTTGCTTCCAGAGTCTGGTCAAGTAGACCTTCCAGGGAGTCTGTCGAGAGTTCCTCCCCGGATTGCAGATCACCGTTGGCCACAAAATTTGAGGCGGGTGCCGAGACAACAGCGACCACAGTCGCCCCCGAATCCTCAAACGAGGCCTGCTGGTCCGCCAGTCCAACCGGAAGCGCGATACCGTGCTTAGCCAACCATCTTGAACCACCGACGAGGACGACAGCGTCGTTCCCACTGCCCAGACCCGCTGAAACGCCCTTGCCTGCGTGGTTAGCGAATGCGCTGATACTTGGCATTTGCAAACCACGTTCTGCTGCCGTCCGGTAGATAGCCTTGGCGAGTGGATGCTCAGATCCTGCTTCCACAGCAGCCCCCAGAGCCAAAAGAGATTCTTCATCCTGATCAGGTGCTGCGGGCAGAACCTTGTCGATGGAAAGCACGCCACTGGTGACCGTGCCGGTTTTGTCGAGGACGGCGGTGGTGATCGTCCTGGTCTGTTCCAATACCTCTGCATTACGGATAAGGATTCCGAGTTGCGATGCGCGACCCGAGCCGACCAGCAGCGCGGTGGGTGTGGCAAGTCCGAGGGCGCATGGGCATGCGACTACCAACACGGAGACAGCAGCAGTGAACGCTGCCTGCAACGGGTTCCCAAGAGCGATCCAGACGATCAGTGTGAGGAGGGAAATCGCAATGATGATTGGGACGAAGACCGCGGAGACCCGGTCTGCGAGCCTCTGAACGGGGGCCTTGGTTGCCTGCGCGTCAGACACCATTCTTCCGATTTGAGCCAGCGTGGTTTCCTCACCAACGCGGGTCGCTTTGACAACGAGCGCACCCCACGTGTTGATTGTTCCACCGGTGACATCATCGTGAATGGCGACGTCTTGGGGTAGGGATTCCCCAGTGAGCAGGGAGGTATCGATAGCCGAGGCACCTTCTGTGACGATGCCGTCGGTCGCGACCTTCTCTCCCGGGCGGACCAGGAAGTAGTCATCGACTTTGAGGCTACGTGCCGGAACGGTTGTTTCTAAGCGTCGCCCCGCGGCAGTCCACGTGACCAAAGTTGCCTCTTTGGCACCCAGGTCCAAGAGATTTCTTAGGGCGTCCCCGGCTCGGTAGCGTGTTCGAGCTTCAGCCCAGCGCCCGGCCAGAAGGAAGACGACAATCATCGCGGCGGCCTCAAAGTAGAGTTCAGCGTGACCCGAATGGGCCGAGTGGTCCAGACGTGGAATGAGCGTCATGCTCATCTTCATGCCGATTTCGCCTGCTCCGCCGAAAAACAGTGCCCAGTAGCTCCATCCTGCCGAGGCGATAATGCCCAGGCTCACCAGGGTGTCCATGGTGGTTGAACCATGACGCAGAGCCATGAAGGCAGCCTTATGGAAAGGCCAAGCACACCAGGTCACGACAGGGAGGGTGAGGGCAGCAATCACCCATTGCCAACCAGGAAACTGCAGTGGTTGAACCATCGAAACCACCATGATGACGATTCCCAAGGGAAGCGCGACAAAGAAGCGGGTTCGTAATGCCTGCGCCCGAGCCGACGCGTCCTCACCAACTCGGGGAGTGGAATCGTAAAGAGTTTCCATGTTAGTCGCGCTTGATTTCCTTCAGCACGTAGCCGGCCTCGGAGACAGCATCGCGTAGGGCTTCATCATCAAGGAGCACATCCGAAACGACCGTGACTCTGGATGTTCCACCCGAATTGAGAATCACTTCGACGTTCTTTACGCCCGGCACCTCTGAGACCTCTTCCGTCACGCTTGCAACGCAGTGCCCGCAAGTCAGTCCATCCACATACAACTCTGTAGTGCGATCAATCTGTTCCACGGTGGGTCCTTTCGTCTGGAGCGGTGTTCGCTCACCCCCAACGATACCCACAGCCTCCGACATGCTCCAGAGCTCAATGCTCAAGGCGAACTGTTGCTTGGCGGGGTGAAGTCGGACCTACGGCTCCCATGGCCTATACGATTGGGGCAGCCGACGGAGAGGATGAAGTGGAACACTACTATCCCCTACGCCGTGTCCCGCAGGCAGTTTCCCAGAGGGTTCTGTGGGACCACTTGAACGTCTTGGTTCGGCCCCTTGCAAAGAGTGTTGCAGTATCCGCTGTTTCTTCACTCGTGTTCAGCAGGGACCCACTGGTGCGATCCACGTTGGAGGAGCGTGCACGCCAATCCGGTGACGCCGTGTTCTCTCAGGTGCAGCACATCTACTTTGACAACCCCGGCCTCGATACGGTTACGGTGCGTGCCCTTAGCAAACTTGGCAGAGAGATCGCCTATTTCGGAGCCCGCATTCTGCGGGTTCAAGTCGTGCTGGGTTTAGACCCAGAGGGGCGGGCCGCAAGAAATCTCAAAGCAATCCCCGCAACCGGCTACGACGCTTTGATGGTGACGGGACTGGCCGCAGGGAAAACCCTCGGCTACTTCAAGGGCGGCCGTGTCCTAACAAGGCTGTGGTGGGACAGCGCCAACCCTGACGCACCCCTGGACTTGGATCCAGGCCACCCGAAGCCGGGGGTGCGCCGCTACGGCGCCCCGACATCCCTGCGGGACATGGCGGCAGATATTGACGACCTCTATTGGGCCCGCGCCTACGGTCAGAGCATCAAGGTGACAAGGGTCGGTGAGGGCGCGACTCGGCGCTGGCTAGTCTCACTGCCAGGAACAGACCATGCGGAGTACGCGACCCAGCCCAACCCCGCCGATTTGGAAGCAAACCTGCGTGAAGAGTTGAACATGCCCAACGCGATGCGGCGGGGAACCATAGATGCCATCCGCACAGCAATGTATCGGGACGGTATCGCGCCTGAGGCGATGGCTGAAGAGAAGGTCTTCATCTGCGGCCACTCTCAAGGCGGCATGATTGCTGCGGCGCTAGCGGCCACGCCTGTCGATGAAGTTGGAGTAAAGGTCGACCGCATCCTCACACTGGGTTCACCAACACGACGCTTGAGACTGCGCGACGATGTGGTAGCGGTTGCGGTCGAACACGACCAGGATATTGTCCCCTCGCTTGACGGCACGCCGCGACGCAACCTTGATCAACGCGTGACGGTTCAGCGCAAATTGCATGCACCTCGCATGAACCCACTCTTCTACGCGCATTCGTCCTCGACCTACACGGAAACCGTGCGAAGGATGGAACGCCAGAGGATAGTCGCGCCATTTGGACGAACTGGCAAGGCGGTGGGCGCTCTCCAGGACTACCTCCCCAAGGACGGTGAACCCACCCGGGTTTTCCATCTCTATGTGTGGCAGGAGTTGCGTAGTGAGGTCGACCGCTTCCCTTGGACCAATATGTTTGACGTGGCTGCTCCGACCGGATGGCAACCCGTGCGATATGACAGCGAGGTGCTGATCGACGAAGAGGTTGCTAGGCCAGCTGTGGAACGCATTGGGGAACTTGCCGGTCACGTGACAAGCGTGGTCGCAAGTTCTGATCTGGTGACTGCAGCAACAAAATTGATTGAGGGAGCCGGGGACGAAACAAGCCAAGACAACGGGGAGGAAGAGAATGCCTCGACGATTGGGTGAATGGGTCCTTGACCTGAAACTGGTGCGTCCTCTGCGGGACCTGAGCAAATATGCGCCGCGTGCGGGCCTAGCCGTGGTGGCGGGAACCGTTAAGAACCTGTTGGGCAACGTCAAGCCGACCCCGGTTCCGGGCCGGACTGAACGCATCCGTTTGGTTGTCAGAGAGAAACTCAGGCTGAGCCCCCTCCTCAAAATGCTGCCCGAGGGCGCGAGGGTCGTGGTCAAGGTTGATTTGGACGAGAGCTTCGGTAAGCCGCTTCTCCTCACTCTTGACGTGGTCATGATGGCGACAATCGAGGAGCTTAGGGCCTACTCTGAAGCGGAACAGAAGACCTTATCGGGTCTGCTTTCGGACCTTCTGGATCGTGCCGTACTGGTGGCGTGGGACAACCCGGAGATAGCCCCGGTGGCGGTGCGCGGACGGATCATTTTTGAAAATACGGGGGACGAGGGCGCCAAGGCAATCACTGTCGCCGACATGACCACCTTGGGGTTCGAGGACGAAATTGCGCGGGTGGAGGACCTCTATCAGCGTTTTGGTGCTCCTCTAGCTGACCCCGATTGGCACCCGTAAGAGGACTGCCTGCCGGGAAGCTGTGCCAGACGGAGCCGACTAGAGAAGGTCGACCAGACGGGCAGCCAAGCCCGTGTAGGTCGCCGGTGTGAGGTTGCGGAGGCGCTCCGCTAGATCGTCTGGCAAATCGGCGTGATTGATGACCTCAAGCATGTCGTCTCGGGAGACAGTGCGCCCCCGCGTTGCGGCCTTGAGGAGTTCATAGGGTCCAAGTGTGGATTCCCTGTCCTCCGCGCCACCCGCGCTGTTCTGGGCGTCCTGGAGTTCCGCGATCCGCAGTCCCTGTTGAATCGCTTCAGAGACCACCTCCCAGTGGGCATCCAGCTCTTCGGCAAGTAGGGACACGTTGGCTGTGAGCCCCGCCAACCCCCGAACCAGATTATCAATCGCAACCAGCGAGTATCCAAGTCCAACCCCGATGTTCCTCTGGGTGGAAGAGTCTGAAAGGTCGCGCTGCATACGCGATGTAGACAGGGCTTGGACGAGGACGTCGAGGACGCCATTTGAGAGCTCCAGGTTCGATTCGGCGTTCTCGAAGCGGATCGGGTTCACTTTGTGGGGCATGGTTGATGAACCAGTGGACCCCTGGGCGGCGAGCTCCTGCTTGAAGTATCCCAACGAAATGTATGTCCACATGTCTGTCGCAAGGTTGTGGGCGATGCGGTTGAAACGCGTGATGTCAGAATAGAGTTCGGACTGCCAGTCGTGGGATTCAATCTGGGTTGTAAGAGGGTTCCACGTCAAACCTAAGCCGTGCACGAAGTTGCGACTGGTAGTGAGCCAGTCGACGTTTGGAAGCGCCACAACGTGCGCCGAATAAGTTCCTGTCGCCCCGTTGAACTTCCCCAGGTACTCGGCTTTTTCGATGCGTTTGAGGGCGCGCTGCAGTCTCCAGGCGAAAACACCAAGTTCTTTGCCCACAGTGGTGGGGGTGGCGCTCTGTCCGTGCGTCCTCGCCAGCATTGGAGTATCGCCAAGGTGGTGCGCCATCTTGGAAAGCCCGCTCACCAGGCCCCGTGCGGCAGGCAGCCAGACGTCCTCGACGGCACCGCACACCCCCAGGGCCACTGAGAGGTTGTTGATGTCCTCAGATGTGCACAGCAGGTGGACGGCCTCGGCGTAGCGGTCGAGGGCGGAAGGGACACCGCCAGTATCTTCGCTGACGGTGTGGGCAAGAATGTGTTCGCGAACCAGGTACTCAACGGCCTTGACGTCGTGGCGTGTCTGCGCCTCAAGGGCCGCAAGGCGTGCGCGACGGTCATCCGTGAAATCCGCGGGCAGGCTTCGCAGGTAGGCGATGTCTTCAGCGGAAAGTGGAGGCAGACCGTCGACAAGGTCGTTGGTCGAGATAAAGACCAGCCATTCAACTTCAATGTAGATACGCAGTCGGTTGATTGCGTCCTCGGACAGGTAGTTGGTCAAACGGTGGGTCTGTGCGCGGTAGCGTCCATCAAGGGGGGACAGTGCCCATCCGCGGTCTGCATCTGGGTCAGCACTGAAGGGAGGGAGTCCCTGGGTTGGCATGGTGGTCACGGTGTCTCCAAAGGCTTGGGCGGCGCGTACGTCTTCCCTAAGGATAGACATCAACGGATTCTTCCCAGAACGCCGAAGGCGGTGTTTTCCACAGAAGTGGGTTTATGCGGATGCCGTGAACCCGGGGGCCGTCTACCTTCGAGGGATGTTTAGAGAAACTCATGGAGAATCCGTAGCGGCGGCGCAAAGGTCAGTTGACTATGCCCTTGCTGCGTTGAGTCACACGTACTGTCCGACGTGGAAGGGCAGTGCCTCTATTGCTTGCGCTGACAATCTCACGCAGATTGTCGGCCTTGGTTCAGAGGTCTACAGGCAGTTGCATGTCCTCCGCGTCAGGTTGGAAATGATTGAGCAACTGCGGGCTGAGGTGCTGGCCGCTGCCGCCTTACAGGGGGTGGGGTGATGGAGCAGTGGATGTGGGTCAGCGACGGACAGACGCAGGTGGACACTTCGGAACTGGTTTCTGCAGTGGTGCAGATGTCCGATGCGCTTGCGGCGGCTCGTCGCGCGGCCATGGTGCTGTGGGAGGTTGGGCACCAAGTTGGGTTTGGCGGGGCGTGGCCTGCTGGTTCCATGGGGGCGGTGACAACGCCGCTCGGCGTAGAACTGGAGGAGCAGGTTGCAGTTGCCCAAGTCCAGCTGGTGCAGGTGCGGCAGGACCTGCAACAGTTCACTATTCTCAGCGATCGTCACGCCGAGTGGTTGAGCCAAGCAGCCTTGATCTATGCCGGTGCTGAGGCGGGCGTTGAAGGTTACGCTGCAGCTTGTGCCTCTCTGACTTCTTTAGGGTGTGACTTTCCGGCTGGTCAGGGGTTGGGGGCGCGATTCGGCGCCGGAATGGCACTGTTGGGCGCCCTACCCGCCATGGTGGGACAGTTCCAGTCAAATGGGGGACCGGTAAACGGGACGGTTCCCTCCGGTGGTGTTGAGGCGCAAGCTCACCTTCTTTCAGTCACGGGCACTACGACTGGCTTTCACTCAAGCGTGGTCACGATCGCCCGCTGGTGGAAGTCTTTGGGAGACTTCTTTTCCGGGCGGGGCGGTGGGGTTGTCGTCGCTGACCAGGCAGGCAATGCCGTCTGGGGTTCTCCCGCAACCCTGGCGGTAGGGGCTCCGGTAGCCATTCCGTCTCACCCCGCGGGCAACAACGAGGACGCCGTGGTGCGAGCACGGTCACGGTTGGACTCCGCGGTCTTGAAGCGGGGATCCGAGGAGGACGTGTTGGCAGCGGCTCTGGGTGGTGGCGGCCAGGTATCACCGATGATGCCGTACGTGCCGGACACAAAGGTTGCGACCCCCTTCACTGCCTCCGCCCTACTGGCTCGGATTGCCATCTCTGGGTCTTCGCCCTCGGTCGGAGAAGTGCAGATACTCCGTCATCGGATTGTGGCTCCGCCCTCGGCCGCGGTGAAAGGACGCGGGGGAGGATCGCGTCAAAGCGGCCCGCCGCGCTATTCGTGGTCCGTGGTGGTGCGCGGAACGCAAGAGTGGCTACCGGGAAGCAACAACCCTCAAGATATGCAGTCCAACCTTGAGGTTGTCGCAGGGAGAAACTCTGACCAGACCGCTGCCGTTCAGTTAGCGATGCACCTCGCAGACATAGGACCGGGTGAACCCGTCGAGTTTGTGGGCCATTCTCAGGGAGGTGCGATAGCGCTTGACCTGGCGGGGAACAAACAGGTCAAAGAGAAGTACAACGTCGTCTCCGTGTTGACGGCTGGTGCGCCAACAGCCGGCGTTGGGGCGGACGTTGATGTTCCGGTGCTGAACCTGGAAAACCTCAGCGACATTGTTCCTTCGCTTGACGGGGCTCCCGCGGATGCTGGCAAAGAGAGGGTGACGGTACTTTTTGATCCACGGGCCCTCCCAGGTTCTTCACAGGGCAATGCACATTCGCTGCGAACCTATGCAGCGGCGGCGACACAGATCGACAGTGAGGCGGCTACGAACCCAATGGCAAGCGAAGTTGCTAAGTGGTCGCAGTCGCGGGTGACCTCACTGGATCTCAGCAATGTTGAGAGTTCTGAGGCCTTGTATTTCCGCACCTCAAGAGCGCGATGACGGCGGGGTGGGAATCGCGTTACCGCGCTGGTCGTGGGAGAATCCACTATGCGCTTCTTGACTACAACACTCGGTAACATGGCGGGCATCTGGGTTGCTGCATGGCTCCTCCCGACCGTAGATTTTCGCCAGGGTGAGGCATGGCAGTCGACCCTCTTCTACCTCTTCGTGATCGCAACTGTTCTGACGGGCGTGAACTGGTTGATTCGCCCGGTAATCCGCGTTCTGGCATTCCCCCTTTACATCCTCACGCTAGGTCTCTTCGCGCTGGTGACGAATGGCCTGGTCTTCTTCATCGTGGGTTGGGGGTCATCGATTGTCCGAGTTCCGCTCGTAGTTGACGGGTGGGGCGGGGCAATTTGGGGCGGAACCATCACCGCAATCGTGGCCGCCATTGTGGGGGGACTCCTCAGCGCGATCCTCCCCTCGAAACCAGCACAGAATATGGTCTGAGGCAGCCCCCTTTGCGGTACGTTGCTATGAAGAGAACTTGGGAGGATATCCAATGACGGAAAATTCGCAGCAGACCACCCTCGGTCCACTGACCGCCCTGGCGATCGAGGCCGAACGACACACGGTTACCACCAACTACCACCCACTTCCTGTTGTCCTTGCCGAAGGTGATGGAGCCTGGGTCACCGACGTGGACGGCGTGAGGTACTTGGACGCTCTGTCAGGGTATTCTGCAGTGAACTTTGGACATTCGAATCCGCGGATCGTCGCCGCGGCGCAAGAGCAGATCGCCAAGCTCGGCCTCATCGCCAGGGCCTTTCACAGTGCGAACTTGGGGGCCTTCTGCAACGCCCTCGCGGATCTCACGGGGATGGACATGGTCCTCCCGGCAAACAGTGGCGCAGAGGCTGTGGAGACCGCGATCAAAGCAGCTAGGAAATGGGGCTACACCGTGAAGGGTGTTGGCGACGACCAAGCCGAAATCATCGTCATGGACGACAACTTCCACGGACGCACATCCACCATCGTCTCCTTCTCAACGGACGAGGACGCCAAGGAAGGATATGGCCCCTACACACCGGGGTTCATCTCCGTTCCATTTGGAGATGCTCAGGCAGTCCGGGAAGCGATCACACCGAACACAGTCGCTGTCCTCACCGAACCAATTCAAGGCGAAGCAGGCGTCGTGATCCCACCCGAAAGCTTCCTACCCGACATCCGGAAGATCTGCGACGACAACAACGTTCTCATGATCGTTGATGAGATCCAGTCGGGTTTCGGGCGAACGGGAGCGACTTTCGCCTGTGAACTCCTCGGTGTTCAACCTGATCTTTATACACTTGGCAAAGCCCTCGGTGGGGGTGTCTACCCGGTGTCAGCAGTTGTGGGTCGGCGTGGCGTCCTCGAAGTCTTCACCCCGGGTACCCACGGGTCCACATTTGGTGGAAACCCGATAGCGGCTGCGATCGGCCTCGAGGTCATCGAAATCACCAAGACGGGGGAGTTCCAGCAAAACGCCCTCGACCGCGGTGTTCAACTACGTCACAGGCTTGAAGGGATGATGGTTGAGCACGCGGGTCTGATTGATGGGTTCCGCCAGATTGGACTGTGGGTGGGAATCGACTTCAACCCAGACGTGGTGACTGGAAGGGAAGTCTGTGAGCTTATGATGGCACATAGGGTACTGATGAAGGATGCTCACGGTTCTGTTGTGCGAATCAGTCCGCCCCTGTGTGCAACTGAGGCGGACATAGACTTCCTGTGTGATGCGCTAGAAGCAACATTGGGACAAGTGGCTTCCTGAAGTTTGTCGGAACTGCAAGGATGAACCAGGGCGGACGTGCTTGACCACGTCGACACTGATGGAGAGGGAAATGCGATGAAGACTGTACATATTGCCGCTGATCACGCTGCTTTTGAGCTGCGGGAGGCTCTTGTGGAACACCTCAAGGACAGTGGATACGAGGTCGTGGACCATGGTGCATACGTCTACGATGCGCTCGACGCCTACCCGCCCATGTGTATCGCCTGTGGTGAAGCGGTGGTTCAAGATGGTGAGAATGCGCTCGGCATCGTCCTCGGCGGATCGGGCAACGGCGAACAGATGGCTGCGAATCTGGTTGATGGTGTTCGGGCCGCTCTGGTGTGGAATGAATCCACGGCAAGACTCTCCCGCGAGCACAACAAAGCCAACGTTATTTCCATTGGTGCCCGTCAACACACCATTGACGAGGCGACCCGATTGGTGGACATTTTCCTAGAGACGCCGTTCTCAGACGATGAACGGCACATCGAGCGCATAGACATGATGGCTGAATATGAGGCGACTCGCTGCGACGGATAGCGCGTGCGAACGGGCCAGCGTACCGGGCGCCCTAAGACAGGGTAGCAGGAAGGACGAGGACGAGGACGACCGCTGTGGAAACAGCGAACTCCGTGAAGCCGACAATCGCGGGACGCAAGGGTTTGCCCAGTTTGTTCGACCATGCGGGGAACGCCACGGACCTCACCAGTAGAAGAACCCACAGGGCAACAATCCACCAGGACAACATCCCCAAACTTGCGATGACGAGCGCAACGGTCAGCACGACGCCATGGTATGCGATGGAACCGCGTATCCACGCCCTGCTACCCCTCTCCCGAATCAACGTCTTCACGTAGGGGATTGTTCCAACGAAATAGAGCGTGAGAACCGCCGTCGCAAGCCACATGCGAGCCCAGTCCTGCGGGTTGGAACCCAGGGAGAATGCAATAGGAGTGAGAAGCTGGGAGGCCATGACAGCAGATGCGCGCGCAAGGAAACTACGGTCTGCATCCCTCCACATTTCCCATACGGCAACGCCAAAGCACACTGCAAGGGCCGGCGCCCAGACCACCAGGTCCGGCTTGATCAACACCAGCCCCAATGCACCCACAGCGGCCAATGAAGCATAGGTGATGAGCGCACTACGATAGCGAGCCTGTCGACGGGCAACGGCGGCTTTACGCTTCGGGTCCAGGGGTTTGCCACCGGCTCTCTTCCGGGCGCTCGCACCCACCTTGATCCACAATCCAAGGGCGTTGAAGAAGAAGAAAGCAGCCAGCCAGGCGAAGGTTAGGAGCGCTTGCGGCCATGTGAAGCCACCCAGGATACTGCCCACCAGTATGGGGACCAGCATCATGGCCCAAGCCCCGTGCTGGTTTGTGAGCCATCCTTTACGAACCAGTGCGTGAACCCGCGCGCCGTGCGGAGCCGAGGTCGTTGTCTCTGTACTGTTCATGTTCACCTACTGCCGAGATCCTGCTCTACCCGGCCTCGAAATCCCCCGCGGATCGGAGGACGTGGTGACAAAAATGTCGGGACACCAGTGCTGGTGTCCCGACACATCACGGTCGGGGTGGCGGGAATTGAACCCACGACCTCTTCGTCCCGAACGAAGCGCGCTACCAAGCTGCGCCACACCCCGTGACTGCACAAGTATATGGCTCTCTAGACCGTGGGACAAACCCGCAGAAGTGAAACCTCCGGGCGGCAGAAGAGGCGGACGGGAGCGTATCGGGAAGTCCCCAAACCCGCGGAGACGTGCAAAGACGAGGATGCAGGCGGTGTCGATGTAGACCAGTGGGTGAGTCCGCGACTGTGACGTCGTGGAATATCGGTATTGGTCACAATCGCTCCGTAAACGGGAAGGCGTATCTGACCACCGTGGGTGTGCCCCGCCAGGATTAGATCGGAATCAAGGCCTGTGAAGTTGTCGAGGACGCGGCGGTATGGGGCGTGCGTAACGCCGATCCTCAGCGACGAAGGTTCCCACCAATCCGCGTTGGGAGCAGTTGGCCGGTCACGCTTGATGTGAGGGTCATCGACTCCGACCAACGCAACTGTCTGGTGTGAGTCTTCGATTGGAACATGCAGGGAGCCAGCTTGATTGGTGAGGTCGATCCAGCCCGCCCCGGTCATGGCATTGACTGTTTCTAACCAGGGAAGGTCGGGTTGGAGCGCCGCCCTGTTCGCTGCGTTGGTCGCCGAATGGCCCGGCATCAAGTAGGAGGTCCAGAGTTTCGCCTGGGGTAGGTAGTAGTCATTGGAGCCGAGGACGAATGCACCCGGCTTGTCCAGCAGGGGTTCCAAGGCTTCCAAAAGGAGGGGAACACCGTCTGCTGAGCCGAGGTTGTCGCCCGTCGAGATCACCATGTCGAATTTCTCAGTGCGTGCAGCCCGTGCAAGAAAATCGACTATGAAACCCTGGCGCTCAAACATGTGCAAATCAGAGATATGCAGAATGGTTGTTTCGCGCAACCCGGGACGGGCTGGCACTGAAACGTTGAAGTGCCGCACAATTGGGAAACGCGCCTCGAGGGCTGCAAGACCCACCCCTGCTCCAGCGGCTGCTGTTAGTCCGGCCAGCGCTCCACTGGACCAGCGCATGAAGCCGACAAACCGCGATCCCATTAGGGACTGTCGACTACCAATTTCCTCAAGAGAGGGTCGAGGCATGGCGGACTATCCTCCGGTGTTGGTTTCAGGGGTATCAGGTGTCGCTGCGTCTTGGGTAGCTGCGCCCTGCTGGGCGGTCGCGGTGTTGGCTCGCTGCACAGGCTGGGCTACAGGCCTATTCCCAATGAATACGTCTTCAAAGCCTTGAACTTCTTGGCCCTCAAGAGCATTCACCATGTAATTGGCCCAAGTGTGCCCAAGGAAAGGACCACCGTAAAGATAGTCGAAGTACTCGCCATTGATCATAAGGTTTTGGCCAGGCCGCATCGGGTTGTCTGCCACTCCGGCCCAAATGGCGGTGGAAAGCTGGGGGGTGAAGCCAACGAACCACACACTCGAGTTTTCGTCGGTCGTGCCCGACTTGCCCGCGTAGGGACGCCCGATTTGGTACGGCTGGGATTGGTAGGCCTTGTAGAGGACGTTCGTAACTTGCTTGGCGACGGTTGAGTCAATGGCGGAGGCACACTCCGGCTGGTAGGTCTTGAGGATGGTGCCATCGCGATCCTCTACTTCAAGGAGGGCCATTGGGGAACAGAGGGTCCCATGGTTCGCTAGGGTACCGTACGCCGCGGTGAGTTCAAGGGGGGTAACTTCTGAGGAACCAATGATATTACCCGGCACAGTAAGCACTGTATTCCCTTCCGGGTCCGTGATCCCCATGGCCTTGGCCCGTTCAAAGATTTGGCAGAAGTCGACCTTTGTTGCCATGTCGCCAAAGGCTTGGTTTACGGAGAGTCGGGTCGCATCAAGTACGCTGTATGCGCCCGCTTTCCCTTGGTTTGATTCACCGGGGGACCAAGGCTCTGTGTAGATTGGTTGACCCCCACATTTGAAAGAGCCATTTGGGAATGTGTTTCCACGACCGCCCACGACCTCGTATGCCGAGCGGGACTCGTAGAACCACTGGACCAGCGTGAACATTTTGAATGTTGAACCAGCCTGGAATCCCATGCCGCCTCCGTGAGCGGAATCCGCATTGAAAGAGACTTCAGTGGCCGTAGGGTTCGCTTCGGTGGCTGGCCCGTAGGGCGTGTTCTGTGCCATGGCAACGATGTACCCGTTCTGTGGAACAACCGAAGACAGGGCAACATTCAGGCCGGAGCCATCCCCAACCGGGACACGGCCATTAACTGCCGCCACGGCTGCGTCTTGATCCTGTCGGCTCAGAGATGTTCGTAGCGTGAGTCCGCCTGTGTTCAGAAGGTGTTCGCGTTCTGCACGGTCTGCTCCAAAGGTCTCATCTGCCAGGAAGGTTTCGATTGCGAAACGGCAGAAGTATGCGGCAGAGCCGGCACCACCGCAACCCGCGACAGCGTAACTTGGGTTGAGCATCTCCTCGATAGGTGTTGCAACGGCCTCGTTATACTCAGCCTGGGTAATGAAGCCTTCTTCACGCATCTCCCCAAGCACAACGTTTCGGCGGTTCTGTGATTCTTCGGGATTCACAAGGGGGTCAAAAAGGCTTGGCTGCTGAACAGTTCCAGCGAGTAGCGCGGCTTCTGCGGGAGTCAAATCTGCTGCTGACTTAGAGAAGTAGGTTCTCGACGCGGCCTCGACCCCATAGAGGTTGACTCCAAAAGTTGCAAGGTTGAGGTACCCGGTAAGAATTTCATCTTTGGTGAGCTTGGTTTCTAAAGCGATCGCATAGCGGGCCTCACGCAACTTACGTTCCGCTGAGAACTCCGTAGCTTCATCAATGAGGTCTTGGTCCCCTGCCTGCAGACCTTTTTCAAGGAGCATGTTCTTCACGTACTGCTGGGTGATGGTTGATGCGCCTTGAGTGTCCCCACTGGTGAGGTTGTTGACGAGGGCGCGTGCCATGCCATCAGGGTCAATGCCGTGGTGAGTGTAGAAGCGCCGGTCTTCGATCGCGATGATGGCGTTCTTCATGATCGGCGCGATTTGTTCAGACTGGACAACGGTCCGTCTCTCAGCAAAGAAGCGCGCCACGACGTTTCCATCGGAGTTCAGCATCCGGGACTCTTCCGCCGGCTCAATCACTTCCATATCGGAGGGGAGCTCGCGGAATGTCGCGGGTACGGCTTTGATGATCGCGCCCCCGGCACCAGCGGCTGGCAGCGCGAATCCAGCTGCAAGGGCCCCCAGCAGTGTCGATACCAACGCGATAGCGGCGATAATTGCGACAAACTGTACAAGGTTGAGCCTGCGTGAACTGCTGTTACGGGTAGAACTGGCCATAACACTAGCCTAGTCAGTAGAGTAGGCGTGTGGAATAGAAGCACATCTTGCGAGGCTCGCCTCACACTGGAGTGAAGGGCTGTAGATGTGCGGAGGTGCTAAATGTTTACGTCTGAAGACTGGGAAGACCAGAACTGGGTGGTTCATGCACGCTGCGCGTCAGATCCGCCCGACTCACTGTTTGTGAAGGGAGCAGCACAGCGCACAGCCAAGCAAAGATGCTCGGGGTGCCCTGTTCGCCTGCAGTGCTTGGCAGATGCATTGCAATGTGGTTGTGACTATGGGGTTTGGGGGGGTCTGACAGAGAGGGAACGAAGAGCCATCAGGCGCAGGTTCCCAACCGTGGACGATTGGCCCGGGTGGCTGGAGACGTCTGAGGAGACTGTTGCGATGGAGCTTCGTAAGTCCCAGACCCCAAAGGTATTGGCGCTGGTGCGTGGCTGATTCGACATGGGCAGGTAGGCTTGGCTCATGAAAAAATGGGAGTATGTAACGATTCCGCTGCTCATTCACAACACCAAGGCGATTCTTGATACCTGGGGTGATGATGGGTGGGAGCTGGTGCAGGTTATTCCTGGACCCTCAAACCCGGAGAACCTGGTGGCGTATTTGAAGCGCGAAAAGCAGTAGCAGCCTCGCCTTTTTGGTTGGGCTTTGCCGCTGCTGTTGCCTTGCACTTGGGCCGCGCTCAAACCGCGAAATCGAACAGTGTCGACACATAACGCTGTTATTCGGCCCGAAACTGTCGATACTATTCGATTTCGCGGTTTGAGGTGGGTAGTGACGGCATTGGTGACCGGTCGTAGAGGCGAAGATCCGAGTCTGCGTGTGTGGGCGCGCAAGAGTTCCAACAAAAACAGGTGGAGCCCCCCGACTTAAGGGGTGCTCCACCTTCTGTTTGTTGCAGGAACCTCAGCGAAAGTACCGTGGGAAGTCACCAGTGCGGCCGAGGGTCACCAGTGGTGCGAGGGGGCTCTAGTGAGCGCGGCGCTGCAGCCGTTCCACATCGAGCAGGGTCACAGCCCGGCCTTCCAACCGAATCCACCCACGCGACACGAAGTCAGCGAGCGACTTGTTGACCGTCTCACGAGAAGCACCAACCAACTGGGCCAGCTCTTCCTGAGTTAGATCGTGAGGGACATGGATTCCTGAATCCGTCTGAGTGCCGAATCGGCGCGCCAGATCCAAGAGCGACTTTGCGACGCGTCCTGGAACATCCGAGAAGACCAGGTCAGAGAGGGACTCATTTGTCCTGCGGAGCCTTTGTGCCAGGGCACGGAGCATATGCTTTGCAGCCTCTGGGTTCGTGTCCAGCATCGTCGACAGATCCGAATGGTTCAGCGACAAAAGCGTCGCTGAGGAAACTGCTGTGGCCGTCGTGGAACGTGCCCCCGGATCGAACAGGGTTAGTTCCCCGATGATTTCACCCGGACCAAGAATTGCCAGAAGTGATTCCCGACCGTCACTTGAGGTATGACCGAGCTTAATCTTGCCTTCGGTAACGATGTACAGCCGGTCTCCCGGGTCACCCTCTTCGAAAAGCACCTCTCCTCTTCGGAGTGAAGTGTGACTGGTGCGTGCTGCCAAGGCTGCGAATTGCTGTTCGTTGAGGCCGGCAAATAGGGGCACTCGACTGATGAACTGATCGTCCACACTCATGTTCCATTGACTCCATATCTACTACATCTTTTGCGGTTGCTGAAGGAGGGGTCCCCCGGCTCGCGCACTCACGCCATGTGAGTGACCCCACGCCAATGTAATACTAGCTTGCCAGATGACCAACAGACCGACAATACGGTGAATCCACCAGATGTGGCTAAACCTCATTGTCTCCTAACCTTGACTGCGGGTTCCTTCACGATCGGGATATGTCGTTGCCAAGTGATCAAGCAGGATCTGTGAGACGGCCTCGGGTTCCTCTTCATTCGGAAAGTGCCCTGACTCTGCTAGTTCCACATGCGAAACCACCTGCCCGCTGAGAGTTGAGTCGTCCGCGTACGAGGACGGAGGAACGTGCCCGTCCCGCATCCCCCGCACTGACCAGACTGGAACTTCAACCCGTCCTTCCAAGACCTTCTTGGATGCTGACGATGGCTTCTTAGTTGCCTGTTCAACTTCCAGAGCCGCATTTGCTGCAAACACGCGCCGCAGTGGGGAAGCGTATTGCTCGGCCAGCCCTGACATGTGGTTGGCATGGGACGGTCCGCACCACGAGGTCAGCATTGACTCGACCAGAGAGCCGCTACGCAGCTTGCGTTTGCGTGACAGGGGGACCCTTGTGACGTCGCTTGAGCCGCGACCCACGCGAGACAGGGGGTGGGGCGCAGCAAACGTCACGACGGAACGCAGCTCCGCCGGTGCCAAATGAGCCACCGTCCATGCCACGGCACCCCCGATACCGGCGCCAACCAGGGTGTATGAAGGTGTCCCCGTGGCGTTGGCTACTGCCACGACATCTTCCGCGAGGTCGAGAAGCTCTACTGAATCGGGTTGGAGGTCGCTTCCTCCCATCCCGCGCAAATCCATTGCAATGACACGGAACCCGCCGTCTGAAAGAGCCTTGATCTGCTCACGCCATGACCACCAGTTCAGCGGAAAGTCATGGAGTAGAAAGACCGTTGGTCTGCCTGGTTTATCCCCGGCAACAACCACGTGAAACGAGACTCCGCGAGCATGTACATCGCGGTGAACCCACGGACCAGCAGTGCGGACTTGGGAGGCAGCACTCACTGGTAACGCTGGGCCTTCTCCGTAGCTTTGCGCGCCCATCGGGCCTTCATGGCATGGGGATTCGTTGTTGCCACAGATATCCGCAGCGCCTCCTCACTGCGCCCAGCCCGACGTACTGCAGCAATTACCCAGCCAAGTGCCACCATGAGGAAGCCAAAAGCAAACAGCAACCCGGTGAAACCAGAAGCGAGGAAATGGTTGGCGATGTTGCCGCCAAAATCGTTCCAATCAGCGATGGTTGTCGCGCCCCAGTAGCCAGTCTCCCCCACCAGTGCGGGAACAACGAGGAACGGTGCGCCCGCAATCATCACCAACGTTCCGACCACAATTAGCCCCAGTGATGACTGGGCAGCAAGGATCGCGATGATGGTGACTGCTATAAGTCCCGCAAACAACTCACCGAGAGCAGCCGCGTTGATGTTCCCGGAAACCATCGGGTTTCCCTGGGCAAAAGCCAACCGAGCGGCAGCATCAGCCAGTAGGTACCAGGCAACAGGCGTAAACAAGAGAGTGAAGAGAACGGAGAGTACTCGCGGCATTGCGCGGCTGGGAAGTACGGGAAGCGCTTCGGCCTCGAACGTGATTGAGGGCGGCGCAGTCGTCATTGCCTCTTCAAAAGTGGCGGCAGCAGGGTGGAGTGTCGATGTTCCACCCGCTAGGGTCGCCGCAGATGCTGCCTCAACGACAGTCTCTGTTGCGGCATCACCCTGAATGAGTGATCGGCGGAGTATCTGTGTCGCGTCCTCTTCTTCAAAGTTATCCACGGGGGGAGTGTTCGTCGTCACCTCGTCGGTTGCCACGGCCTCACCCATTGCGGTGCCACGCTGTGAGGCAAGTGTTGGACGACTAAAGTCGGTGTGCGCAACGCTGATGTTCTCTTCAAACCCCATAAAGTCATCTTCATCGCCCGTGGGTTCGAGGGCGGTGTCTCCTTCTGCGGCAGCGGAATCTGTGACCCCCACAAGTTCCTCCGTGTTACCACTAGCCCCACCTGCTGGGGCATCCAGTTCTTCACCGGTGAGGACAGATGCCCAAGTCACATCTTCTTCAACGCGGGGGGTGGGTTCAACGATGTCGTCGGACGCGGCGGGGACTGCTGGATCAAAGTCAGCATCTCTATTGTGCTCAACCACTGGGGACCTCCTTATTTGGTGCAAACATATCGCTACAACGCCGTGATCCAAAGGACCCCGCCCGGCTCGTTGCATTGATTGTCCAACTATTCGTGTTTGGCGCACCTAAGCTGGCGTGGATTGGCGTTGAAGATCCATGAAACTGATTGCGAGGTCGGAGTGGAGACGACAGACGGCATGGTGCACTCCGCGTGCTCCCAGCTCCGCTTTGCGGAAGGTCTGCGGCGCCGGTGGCGTGAGGCCCGGGCAGAAGCGGCCATCCAGGAGGCAATGGGGATTTCCTTCATCGAGGGCGTTCGTCTGCCAGCTGCCGACTTGAGGGTGCTGGTCTCACAAGCAGACGCCCTCGACCAAGTTGACGCTGGTGAGGCGCAGACCTTGGGAATCTGGAGGGCCGTGTGGGAGATCGAGCAGCAGCTTCCAGCCCTCAACCAGCGCGAGCCATCCCAAGCCGGTGCGCCCAGGGCCGTTCCCGCAGTGTTGGCAGGGATCAACCGAGATGTCTGCTCGTACCTGGTCGCAGCCGGGTTCCTTTCACCGGCTTCCGTTGCTGTCCCCCGGGAGCCGACCGTGCTTCGTCGACTCCTAACGCTCAGCGCGGAACCTGAGACCACAGCGCTCCACAAGGCGTCGGAGTCCTGGCGCCTGATAGTTTCCAATCAGTTGTTCGAGGTCGGGTCGGGTGCAACGGGCGTGATATTCGCGAAATGGATGCTTGCAAGATCCGGCGTGGAACCAACCGGTGTTGCAGTTCTCTCCGACTGGCCATCGAGGAACAGGTCCACCTACGCGGGGATCGTCAACGACCATGCGGCACCAAATGCGGCATGGAGTGAACTGGTCAACAGGTGCGTCATCGACGGGTGCGCCGCGGGGGAAGTGGTCGCACGATCCGTCCAAGCTGGAAGGTTCCCAACCCGCTAGGGACTCCCGGAGTAGACCTGCAACGTGGAGTTTGTCCCCAATACACGGTTTACAGCGTGTTCCACAGGGAGGCCAATTCGTGGTGGCAGGCATGCCCGCAATCTTGTTTTCTTGGGGTATGAATAACGAAACAAACGAACATCCACGTCCCAGGGTGTGGGTCATGACCGAGGACGCGGAGCTACGTGAGTCGCTTGCGGACATGTGTCGGCTGGCCCTGCTGCGTCCCATTGCCGTTGTTGCTGATGGCGCGATCACGCTCCGCAGAGGCGTGAAGAGAAACGACATCTTAGTGATGGAGCATGGCGTCCAGGTGCCGGAGCTGTTTGCCTCCCTACGTCGAATCACAGTCACTGGGGCGCAAGACAGTGACGCGCACGGACATGTCGACATCGTGATTCCAGGGGACGAGGTCGCACTTCTGCACCTGCTTTCAAGAGCGGCTGACGAGGACGATGTGGGGGAGAGGGCCAAGGAAGATGTGATTGTCCTGGTCGGTGCGTGGCATGGTGGCGGTGGGGCAACGACGGCCTCGTACCGGCTTGCCAGAGCATCGCGTTCCGTGCTTCTTGACGCGGCGGGTAACTGGGGTGGTGACCTGGCACTGGAGGATGAAGTACTCGTGTGGGACGACATCGATCCCCGTGATCTTCCGCCGTCTCCACGGCTGATAGCGAACCTCCCCAGAATTGCTGGCGTACCAACTTTGACCATGAGCCTGGGGATTCCACTAAGGCCGGATGATGACCGGGTTTTTGCTGTTGCGCGCTCACTGAACCGCGGTGTTGTCGTCGATTGTGGGGTGCATCTTGATGCGCTGTTTGAGTTAGCTGAGAGGTTGGAGACCACTGAGAAAAGGGTGCTGACGGTGCTGACTGGCACTGGTAATGAGCGCGGGGCAGCTGCTCTCGGGCGTTGGAAAGCCAGCACTTCCGAGGTGCAGGAGCCGCTCTATCTCTTGAATGGGCGCCCCCATCCAATTTTTCATGCTGTGGCTGACAGGTTCGATCTCAAATGGCGCAGGTCACCGCGGTTGGGGTCGACTCGAGGATGGAGAAGAACTCAAGAGAAGCTGTGGGTCGCTTAGGGATCGCGGGGGCGCGCAGGCTGGTTGCCGAGGGCGGGCGCGCGTCGGAGGCGATCATAGAGCACGGTCCTCCCGCGGATGGCCCTCGGGCGCGGATTGACCAGTGGCATGAGATCCAGGCCGCCAGGGTCGGCATGTCCACGCCCCTGTGGCTTCTTCTGCGCCAACCGGCGGTGACGGATGTTGTCATATCCGGTGTCAACGCGTGGGTGGACAGAGGAACGGGTTTGGAACGTGTTGACCTGCATCTTGAAGGTGAGGACCAGGTAAGAAGGCTCGCAACCCAGATGGCAGCAGCCGCTTCTCAGAGGTTGGATGATGCGAAGCCGATTGTTGACGGTGTTCTTCCAGGCCCGGTTCGCCTGCATGCCGTAATTCCTCCTTTGGCGCAGAGCGGAACATCAATCTCCCTGCGGGTTCTTCGTTCTCACCCATTCACTTTGGAAGACCTGGTTGAAAGGCAGACCCTGTCACCCGCCGCCGCGGAACTGCTGCGGGAAGCCATTGCTAGCAGAGCTTCCATCCTCATCGCTGGCGCAACCGGCGCTGGCAAGACCACTCTGCTTGCGACTCTCCTGGGACTATCTGCTGCAAATGAGCGGATTGTGGTGATCGAGGAGGTTACAGAGCTTGCCATCAACCATCCCCACGTTGTGTCCCTGCAGGCACGTCCGGCCAACATTGAAGGTGAGGGAGGTGTTGGTCTTGAGGAGTTGGTGCGCGGCGGTATGCGGATGCGGCCGGACCGGCTGGTTTTAGGTGAGTGCAGGGGTGGTGAAGTGCGTGAGGTTCTCACTGCTTTGAACACGGGTCACCGCGGAGGGATGGCAACGATTCACGCCAATTCGATCGAGGACGTCCCCGCCCGTTTGCTCGCCCTCGGACTATTGGCAGACATGGAGCGTGCAGCAGTCGCGGCCATGGCGGCCTCTGCCTTTGACCTGGTTGTTTTCCTGAATAGGGACGAGGGCGGGTGCCGCTACGTGCAGGCGATCGGAGAGTTGCGTCTGGTGGAAGAACGGTTGGTGGGATCAACCTCTTGGCGCGATGATCGCAAGGTTCCTCGTGGCAGGCACGCCTCAAACTCGGCGTCTGGGCGACAGTGATGGATCTGGAGACAGCGGTAACGGGCCTTGTTGTCTCTGTCATCGTGTTTATTGGGGTGGTGTGGTCCCAATCGCGTGCCAGAGAAAGGCAGATCCTCAAGGGTCTTACTCCACGCGCTGATTCGGGAGCGTTGGGTGGGGATCCCTCTGGGAAGGCTCAACAATCTGGTGTGCCCTTGCTGAGACGGCGTTCCAGACGCGGTGGTGACGACATTGATTTGGCGGCACTATGCGTCCAGGTGGCAACCAGGTTGAGGGCCGGGGGCGGCACACAGGAAGCGTGGAGGAGGAGCTGGTTGTTAGCCAGCGGTGACTCGGATGTGACGATGGGAAGCAGCGGTGTCCCAGAGCCGTTGGAAGCGATGGATACCGAGGGTTCACAGATGGTGGTGGCAGCGACGCGTTTCTCAGTGGAAACGGGTGCGCCGCTGGTGGATGTTCTTCTGTCCTGTGCGCGTAGCCTCAACGAGTTGGAAGAGGCTGCGGCAGCGCAGAGAATCGCCTTTGCGGGCCCGCGCCTGTCCTCCCGGGTTCTCACCGCACTTCCGGTGGTCGGCATTCTTGGCGGAGAGGCTCTGGGTGCAGCGCCTCTGACCTGGTTCCTTTCTGGTTTAGTGCCCTCTTTGGTGGGTTCTACCGGGGTGGTTCTGGGTGTTGCTGGACACTTGGTTAGTCGGCGCCTCATCAGTAGCGCTGCTGGTAGAGCGCAGGATGAGCTACGGGCGCCCGTACTCTGCGACCTGATGGTCTCCGGATTGCGCGGCGGGGGCGGGATACCTTCCGTCCTCGAGTCACTGGGCTCTTCGCTCCAAGAGCCGCCTTACGGACGGATCGCGCGGGAGCTGTTGCTTGGCGCGCGTTGGGACGAAGCCTGGACTCCCTGCCCTCCGGATGGTGGCCTCCTTGAACGTGCGCTGCGGCCAGCGTGGGAGGACGGGGTTTCCCCCACACCTCTCCTTGAGCAGGTTGCTGGTGACTCGCGGCGTAGAACCGTTAGCCAGGCCAAGGAGGCTGCTGAGCGCCTCGCAGTGAAGCTGGCTGTTCCTCTGGGTCTCCTGCTATTGCCCTCATTCGTTTTGCTGGGCTTGGTTCCGATTGTCTTCTCCTTGCTGGGCAGTCAAACGCTCCTGGGTGTCGGTTGAATCCACAGGACGAGGAATCTGGTGTTGTCAACAGATTTGCTTTGAGGTGGTGGATTCTGGATCTGCGTTCAGCAATGGTTACCCCACGGCACGGTCGAGCCAATCGGCTCAAAGAAACGAAAGAAGGGGAAACAAAATGAAACTACCGGTACCGAACAACATGGTGGGGCGTCCATCAGAAGACTCCCTTGTGCGGCTGCCAGAGTCGGCATTTGCCGTCGTGGCGGCCCGGGATGCGGAGGAAGGATCGACGACTGTTGAGTACGCCCTGGGCGCAGTTGCAACCGCAGCATTTGCCGGTCTCTTGCTGGCGGTGCTGAAGAGTGGTGGCGTTAAGGGCATGCTCACCAGCATCATCCAGTCCGCATTGTCTCTGTAGGAGTCAGGCGGTGGCGCGGCGTCAGGTATCTTTGCGAACTCGTCCTCGGCGCGAAGAGAACCCCAAAAATCACCATGAGGAAGGGATGGTTACCGTTGAGACCGCTCTGTCCCTGGGTGGGGTGGTCTTTGTGGCCTTGGCTCTGATTGTGGCTGTTTCGGTTGCGGGTCTGCACGGGGAGGTGTGCCAGGTTGCCCGGGATGCTGCAAGGGCACATTCCTTGGGCATGGCCGACATGGGCCCAACAGCTGTGACCCGGGTGGACGTTGCGGTTCAGGTTAGTGACGCGGGCTCATGGATAACTGCTAGGGCATCGGCAGCACCATTCCAGGTCGGTCCCTGGCAGGCTCCGGCTGTGAGGTGTGAAGTCACGGGGGTAAAGGAACCATTTGTTGGCGGCCTCGGCGGTGGATAAGAAGGAAATGTCCCCTCTGACCGGTGCTCTTGCTCGGCGCAGCTCGGTGAGCCCGAGGACGCGTGCCATTGACACGGGTGACACCACAGGCGGTGAGGAGGGTTCTATGACCATCTGGTTTGCCGGCTTCTCGGCCGCCCTGGTGGTGATTGCCCTCCTCATCTCTTCGGTGACCGCCGTGTGGTCGGCCAAGACTCACGTGCAAGCGGTTGCGGACATGGCTGCTCTAGCCGGTGCGGACATCTCCTCAGTTGCGGTCTTTGAGGCCGCACCCACGCGGAGTTTGCCGTGTGCTCAGGCGGAAGAGGTCGCCAAACGCAACGGGGCGGTTCTCAGTGAATGTTGGGTCACCGACGCGGACACCAGGGTCGTGGTCCAAAGACCCGTGTCCCTGTTTGTCTTCACCGCGGCCGTCTCGGCAAGGGCCCGCGCTGGCCCGTCGCCAAACTGGTGACCGTGGGCGTACCCGCTTGACTCCGTCTATGGTTACATGGAAATGGTTCCGTAGCGGAGAGAGGGACGATGATGGCCACATCGCGCGACGTTGCTGCGCTTGCCGGTGTTTCTCAGAGCACCGTCTCATATGTCATGAGTGGTACGCGCTCAATTTCTCCTCAGACAAGGGAGCGTGTCGAGGCTGCTATGACAGAGCTCGGCTATCATCCCAATGCCAATGCACGAGCCCTTGCCTCGAACCGCGCCAACGTCATCGGCCTGATTCATGCACGCATCCCCGGTTGAGATGTGCCAGAACTTGGCGCGCGTTGGGTTGCGTTATCCATTCAACGAGTTCCGTACATGCTGGAACATGGCGGGACAGCCCCTGGGTCAGCGCCTTGCCGACAAGCCTCCCATGTGGGGTCTGCTGGGGCTGGGATCGCTGATTCCGGAGATGCTGGCACAGTCCATGATGGGTTACGCCATTGTCTGCCCCGACATGATTGGGGTGGGGAGATCAATGCGATGGAAGACCAGTCGAGCGTTGACCAGGAGTTCTTTGTCCGCTACGCCCAGTTGGCTGCTCTGTCACCGATGATGCAGTTCTCTGTTCTTCCCTCCCGCGTCCTCGACGAAACGCACTACCGCGCGGTCAGGAATGCTGTTGAGACACGTGAACAGATGATGCCGGTCATTCTGGGGCTCGCCGGGGAGTCGACCCGAAGTGGGGAGCCGGTCATCCGTCCGCTCGCCTACGAGGACGCCTCGCTTGCGGACATCACCGACCAGTTCATGCTCGGTTCGGACTATGTGGTTGCACCTGTGCTTGAGAAGGGCGCGACAGTTCGCAGTGTCACGCTGCCGGACGGATCTTGGCAACAGCTCGGTACAGAGGGCGACCCTATTGGCGGACGCCAAACCATCACCGTTCCCGTCACCTTAGAGACGCTACAGGTCTTTGAGCGGGTGCGTTAGCCGTCAGCCGGCAGCCCCTCGCGTCACCTTGACGTGCCATTCCTCCGGTCCCTCTTGGAGGTACTCAACGTCGATTGGGAATCGACCTTCCAGCTCCCGCAGTAGGGGAACCGGGGCGTGTGGTGCGATAAGGACGAGGGCGTCCCCGGGCGCGATTGCGTCGAACGCCCCGTGAATGGTGGCGTGGCGGATCTGGTGTGGGATGGTGCGAACGTCGAGCACCGGTGTGCTCACATCGGTGTGTCCGCACGCGCATCCGCCTGGCTTCTGGCTGGCAATCTCAATGCTCTCAGGCACTTCTGTTCCTCACACTTATCGACTTGAAAAGCTCACGCCGCCACCATACATCTAAACGACAGGTGTCGTACAGTTGTGTTCAAGTGGGCTTTCACTACCTTTCCTGCGTGCTAGCCGGGATCCACGCGTACGATCGAATGGTGGGCAGTAACGCCACTACCAGGCGTTTCTGCCCAGTTCCGTTGAGACGCAAGGCAAAGGAGCCAAAGTGGGAGTATATGTAGTTACCGGCGCAGCCTCCGGTATGGGGCGAGCAGCAGTTGAGCAGTTGCGTTGGGAGGGTCACCGCGCCATCGGTGTTGACCTACACAACGCCGACGTGATCGCCGACCTGTCGACCGAGGACGGTCGCCGCCACGCAATTGAAGAGATCTATAAGTCAGCCGGGAACCGCCTTGATGGTGCTGTTCTTGCTGCTGGTCTTGGGCCAATCCCGGGTCGTGAAGAACTGGTCGCGAAGGTCAACTTCCTCGGTGTGGTTGAGCTGCTGGAAGGGATCCATGATCTTCTCGCAGCAGCAGGCAACGCCAAAGTTGTCATCTTCTCTTCGAACTCCACCACCACTGTTCCGGGCATCCCCAAGGAGCTGATCGCAGCCTTCAAGGCCAGGGACATGGACTCAGTCCTAGCGATTGGTGAGGCTGCTGGCCCAGACGCCTTCCCGAACTTCATGTATGCCGGTTCAAAGATCGCTATCACTCACTGGATGCGCACCATCGGCGTCACGGAGGAATGGGCAGGGCGCGGCATTCGCGTCAACGCCCTAGCGCCGGGTGCGGTTCGCACGCCTCTGATCGACAAGCAGCTGGCTGACCCGGAGCTTGCCAAAGCCATCAAGTCGTTCCCAATCCCAGTGCGGGAGTTCGGTAAGCCTGAGGAAGTCGCCAAGTGGGTCATCTTTATGTTGTCCCCGGCCGCTAACTTCCTGTGTGGCTCCGTCATCTTCCTGGACGGTGGTACCGACGCTTACTTCCGTGCGGATGACTGGCCTCAGCCGCTACCGGCTGACGAAATGCCACGCTACATTCAGAAGATGCAGGAGTTCAACGCGGTTAAGCCCGAGTAACACCAAGTGGCGCCACGTCTAGCCAATTGGGGCGAGGCGTGGCGCCACCGCAATCCCAAGGTCGCCGCAGTTGGGGTGCACCTCATATCCCCAAGGTCGCCGAAGTCGGCGGAGGTCGCCATTGTTTCGGCGAATTATCGGCGACATATGCTGACAGCGGCGACCTAGCCTTGTTTCTATGCTGACAGCGGCGACCTAGCCTTGTTTCTATGCTGACAGCGGCGACCTAACCCCTGAGTGCCAAGCGTGGCGCCATCGCCTCCATCTGTGCCATGACCTGCAGCACTGCTTCTGGCGCTCGATCGGGCGGGTACTTGTACTTGCGCAGCAACCGTTTCACGTTGGCTCGCAGCCGCGCCTTGACGTCTTCCCGCACCGTCCAGTCGGTCCGCACATCCTTCCTCATGGTGTCGACCAGCTCCCGCGCAATTTGTGCGAGGACGCCACCGCCAAGCACATCAACCGCAGACTCATTTTGGGCAATGAGGTCGTAGAAGGTCAGCTCGTCTTCTTCCAACGGAGGATCGAACTGCTCGCCACGTTTCGCCTCTTCGAGGATGTCGTCGGCCATCTCCGCCATTGCCGCAATGACTTCCGCGGCGGTGAGCTGCTGGTTGGCGTAGCGGTTCATCAACTCATTGACACGCTCTGAGAAGACCTTCTTGCGGACCTCGTTGTATTTGGTAACCTTTCCGGATTCGGCCAGCAGGGTCGCCTTCAACGCTTCGATCGCCAACTCGGCCCTACCGCGCTTCATGACATCGTCAGTCCACGCGCCCCTCACCGCGTCCAGACGAGGACGTTCCAGGCCGGCCTCCTTATAGATGTCGATGACACCTTCGGTCGAGGTCGAAGTGACGATGATGTCCCCAAGCAGCCGTCGCACATCCTCTGGCAATGGTTCACCACGGGCGATCCGGTCCTGTGCTTCCAGCTTCGCCATCCACACGCGCACTTCTTCATAGAATCGCACCTCGTGGCTGATCGGCTCCATCTCAGGCATGTTCGCCGCAATCGCGTAGGCCCGCGCCAGCCCGGTGGCAATCGCCTTGAACTTCTCTGCAACCAACCTCTTGTTGGGGCGCTGCGGATCAATGTTGCCGGGCGTCTTCGGGGACAGCAGCATGGTCGCCACCTGTTGGATGGCCCGTATCCATCCCCGTTTTGGATCCTGGTTGACCAGTGCTTTCCACTCCGTGCCGACCAGGGCGCGCAACTCTTCTACCGCGTCCATCGCAACTTCTGCGGCTTCTGCAGCAGTGGTTCCGCTCCCTCGAGCTCCCCCTTTTTCTGTTGTCTGCGTCCACTCTCTCATCGCCGCAGCCAAGTTGTCGGTGACCGGCGCATATGCGACCAGCAGCCCGTCTCTTTTCCCACCGAAGGTGCGGTTGACGCGAGCCAGCGTCTGCATCAGCAACGCACCCTTGAGGGGGCGGTCTAGGTAGATGGTGTGCAGCGGCGGCGCATCAAACCCCGTGAGCATCATGTCTTTGACGATGACCAGTTCCAGTTCGTCGTCAATGTCCTTGATACGGTTCTTCACCAATTTTGACTGGCTGGGACGCAGCACATGCTGACGGATAAGCGGCTTGTCAGAGGCGCTTCCCGTGTAGACAACCTTGACCACGCCCTTATCGGGAGCCTCGTTATGCCAGTCGGGCCGCAGCGCAATGATCTCTTCGTAGAGTTTCGCCGCATTCTCCCGCGTCGAACACACCACCATCGCCTTGCCGGGCCCGCCGATGAACGGCTGCATCAGATCACGACGCACCTCCCAGTGTTTTACGAGGTCGCCAGCCAGTTCTTTGAGCCGCTGCGGAGACCCGTACACGGTATTGAGCACCGCCACGCTCTTCTGTAAGCGGTCCCGATCGGCCTCATCCAAAGACTCAGTAGCCTCTTCAGCAGCGTCGTCGATGTCTACATCCCGCACACCTTCGGCCCGTTCCAACTTGATGAGGCGCGGCTCAAACGCCACCGGCACCGTCGCCCCATCTTCGACAGCCCGAAGGAGGTCGTAGGTGTCAATGTCATCCCCGAAGACCCGACGCGTATCCCTCTCGCCCTCGGCAATGGGCGTCCCGGTGAAAGCGATCAGTGTCGCGTGGGGGAGCGCCGACTTGAGGTGGGCCGCATACCCGTCAATGTTGTCGTAGTGACTGCGGTGCGCCTCATCAACAATGACAATGATGTTGCGCCGGTCAGACAGCAGTGGATGCTTCTGTCCCGCAGCCTTCTCATCTTCGGTCAGCCCGAACTTCTGCAGGGTCGTGAAGTAGATTCCTCCGGTGCGCCTCTGCGCCAACTCTTCACGCAACGCCGCCCGACTCACTACTTTCTGCGGCTTTTCTGGCAACAGTGTGCTGGATGTGAACGAGTCCGAAAGCTGGTTATCCAACTCCGTCCTGTCAGTAATGACAATGATGGTGGGGTTCGCAAGTCTGGGGTGGCGCATCACCTTAGCGGTGAACAGCTCCATCTCCATCGACTTGCCGGACCCCTGCGTATGCCACACCACCCCCGCGCGACCGTCGGAATCCACCGCCCGCACAGTACTGTCGATCGCCTTCCTCACGGCGAAGTACTGGTGGGGTTTGGCAATCCTCTTCAGCAAACCCTTCTCGGATGCATCGAAAGCAACGTAGTCCCGCTGCACTTCGCCGAACGTCTCTACGTTCAACAAGCCGCTAACTAGGAGTTCGAGGTCGGATGCCCGCACCCCGTGATACCCCTCGTCCACCAGTTCGCCATGCTCATCCACATTCCAACGTGCGAAGTGGTTCCACGGGGTGAAAGGCGTTCCGTACCGGGCTGTCACCCCGTCACTTGCCACCACCAGAACCGCAAACCTGAACGCCATAGGGAACTCAGCAACGTACGTCTGCAACTGGTCAAACGCCATCTCAGCGCTGGTTGCCTCATCCCCGGAGCGCTTCAGTTCCACGACACTTAGCGGCAACCCATTGACGTAAAGCACCACGTCAAAGCGGCGCGAGTACTCCCTGTCCGCCACCGTCACCTGGTTGACTGCCAGATAGCGGTTCTTCGTGACGTCAGCAGAAATGAACCGAATTGTCGGCGTCACCTGCTGCCCGGACTCATCAATGTAAGTGATCCCGCGATATCCGGAGACGAGGACGGAATGCAGCCTGTAGTTCTCCGTGATCGCATCCTGCGACTGAGGCGTCAGCACCTCTGCTGCAGCCTGGCGCAGGTACTCTTCAGGGACTTCTGGGTTCAGATTCCGCAGTGCTGCCGCCACACTTCCGTGTAGCACAATGTCATCCCACGATGTCCGCTCACCTGACCCTGGAGCCACCGTCGCACCGGCAGCAATAGACCAACCAGACTCTTCCAGCCAGTCCAACATCAAATGCTCAAGCGCATCCTCACTGAACAACACCGTCACCTCACACCACCTCTTCCACACGCGACGAGGCCGCCCCCACCGTAATCCGCCCACTCATCAACAGGGGCAGTAGTTCATCGCGGGTGGAGGCGAGGACTTGGTTTTCAGTGCGTGCCGCGCCGAGTCGCTTCAGTAACGCTTGAGAGAACTTGCCAAATTCACACAGTGACTCGCGGTCGGGGATGACTATGACAGAGCTGGCGAGCTCGGAGCCCTGAACTCTCTGACGCCCTGAGGTACCGGTACGAAGCAACGCTGCAGCCGCACGAAACTCTGGATTCGCACTTATCACGTACGGAACTGCAGCTGGGATACCGGGCTTCGGTCTGAGAACGATGTACTCAGTAGATCCGTAGCCAACCTGACCCTCTTCGAGGAAGTCAACGAACGCCATTTTTCCATTCTCAAAACATGGAGTGATTCGAGCAAGTAGTGAATCTCCATTCTGGAAACGAGCGCCCCCACGAGGTTCTCGTGAGCCCCAGTCCGAGACAAGCAATCCAAACTCTGGAAGATTCTTCATGTCCAGATAGGGAGGTTCAGGCTCACTTGCAACTGGGGTCCGAGGGTTGATGCTTGCGATGTCCTCCAAGAACACAATGTCAGTTGATCCGCTCGTTGCACGCTGCCACTTCGCGAGGAGCAGGGCGCGGCCTATCTCAATTGCTCGGTGGTTTGCCGCGATCTTGTCGTCCAACGCCCCGAGGACTTCTGCGATGGCACGTTGCGTTTCGAGCGGTGGAAGTGGGATCTGTAAGCATTTGATGCTCGTGGTTGGTTGGGAGATTGCTGGAACACCAGTTTGGCTCGCGTAGGAAAGGAGTTGCTGCTGCCCCACGCGGGAATGCAGCCAGTAGGTTATGTACTCGGAAGCGGCCTGGTTGGCATCGGGCGTGATCCGCAACTGACTTTGAGAGACAAGGTACTCAGGGTACTTCGCATCCCTGGGAATCAGCGATACTTGGCCGAGCGTCCCTCGGTGCGTGATGACGATATCGCCCGGACGCGCAAGTGATCTACTGAGTTCCGCCGCCTTCTCGGGTGTCACAAATACCGTGTCTGAGTCATCGACCCTGTGACCTGCTAGATTCCCGCCCCTCAGTACAGGAACGCCTGACTCTCGGAATGTTTCGACTTTCAGGTTCGATCCGAAGGGACCCATAGAGATGGACTCTAAGACATCACCCAGCGCCACGAGGGGGTGACTGCTGCTGGTCCGAATACTCACGCGAGCCTCCCCATCTGCTCCCGTACCACGGTGTCAAGGCGGGAGGACTCGTTGAGGGCTTCGGTTAGGGCGTCGGTGAGGCGGGTGATCTTGTCGTCGATGGGTTCGTCGTCCTCGGGGGCTTCAGGCATGCCGACGTAGCGGCCGGGGGTTAGTGCCCAACCGGCATCTTCGATCTCTTGCAGTGTGGCGGATTTGGAGAAGCCGGGAACGTCCTCGTACTCACCTTCCGCAGAGTCCCTGCCGCGCCAGGTGCGGTAGGTGGTGGCAATGGTGTCGATGTCGTCCTGGCTGAACGTGCGTTCCACGCGGTCAACCATGTGGCCCATTTCGCGGGCGTCGATGAACAAGACCTCACCCTGACGGTCGATGTTGCCCTTGGTGCCGATGCCCTTGTCCTTGGCGAAGAACCAGACGCAGACAGGGATCGCGACGCTGCGGAACAGGTTAGGGGGCATGGCGATCACGCAGGAAACCACGTCGTCTTGAAGCATGGCTTTGCGGATATCGCCCTCGCCCCCCGTGTTGGAAGCCATGGTGCCGTTTGCCATCACCACGGCGGCTTCACCCTGCACGCTGAGTTTGCTGAGGATGTGCTGCATCCAGGCGTAGTTGGCGTTGCGGACCGGGGGGACGCCGTAGCGCCAGCGGGAATCCTCTTCGGAGCGGGCCCAATCCTTAATGTTGAAGGGTGGGTTGGCCAGGACATAGTCGGCTTGGATGCCCGGGTGAATGTCGCGGGCAAAAGTGTCACCCCAACGGGAGCCCAGGCCAGTGGAGTCAATACCGTGGATGGCGAGGTTCATCTTCGCCATGCGCCAGGTCTGCTCATTGAGTTCCTGACCGTACACCGCGATCTTGGTGGGGTCTTGATCGTGGCGGGTGAGGAACTTTTCAGCCTGAACAAACATGCCGCCGGAACCGCAGCAGGGGTCGTAAACGCGGCCCTCATCTGGTTCAAGGATCTCAACCAGGGTTTGGACAAGGACGGGGGGCGTGTAGAACTCCCCGCCACGTTTACCTTCGGCTTTGGCGAACTTATCAAGGAAGTACTCGTAAACCTCACCGAGCAGGTCTCGGGCCTTCGTGGCGCCCTCGCCGGTGAAGCGTGCGGAGTTGAAGAGGTCAACTAACTCGCCCAGGCGGCGCTGGTCAATGTTGTCACGACCAAACATGGTGGGGAGGGTGCCGGAAAGGGCGCGGTTATCGGAAGAGATAGTGCGCATGGCGTGATCGATGATCTCACCGATCGATTGGGCATCCTGCGTGGCGGTGGCTGGGATGCCCTTGGCGTTGGCGGAAATGTAGTCCCAGCGCGCTTCGGGGGCGACCCAGAAGACGCCTTCACCAAGGTATTCGTCAGCCTCCTCAAGGGTGTCGGCAAGGTAGTCAGGATCCTCACCCGCAAGTTCGGCACGTATGGCGTCGCGACGCTCTTCGAAAGCGTCAGAAACATATTTGAGGAAGACCAGGCCGAGAACAACGTCCTTGTACTGACCCGCTCCCATGGAGCCACGCAGTTTATCGGCTGCCTTCCACAACGTGTCCTTCAGTTCCTTAGAGGTGGTAGCGACCCCATTTCCGGGCGTGGATGGGCGGGACATGGTGTCAGTCATTCGGAGCCTGCTTCGCTGGATTCTAACGATTCTTCTTCTACATTCAGTGTGCCATCGGCAAGGCCATTCAGCAGCTGTTCATGGAGCGTGGCGAGGTTTGCCAGCTCCGTTTCCAGTTCGGCGCGTCGGGCGGCAATGCGCGCAGCCAAGGGGGAAATGAGTTCGGCCGCTTGCGGCGTGACTGGCCGAAGTTGCCAGGTGCCGCGCTCCATGTGAGCTTGGGTGGCGATGTCCTGGCAGACCACTTCTGGGGTGAGGACGCGGCCCAGGTAGGGATCCTCATTGCAGCGGAAGATGCGGGCGGGGGTTTGTACGGCGTTGCCCCCGACCTCGTCAACCATCGCCCCGGTACCGGCCGCGTAGATGACGTCGCCGGGTTTGGTGAAGCGTGACCTGGGTGCAACCTTCTCAAGGAGGAGGCGATCGATTGTGCGGGTACCGGGCAGGGAGTTTCCCGCGATTTCCTCGACTCCGAGAACCGGGACGTGACCGGGATTTGGATTGGTGAGGTCATCATCTGGGATCAGGGAGCCGGAGAGGTCGCGCCCTCGGGTCTGCGCGGCTTCGGAGAACGGGACGGTAACCCGGTCGGACTCGGTGGCGATAAGGGGAGTGTCTCCCATGATGCCGTCATCGAGTTGCCAGATGAGGGCCAAACGTTCACCACCGTCGACGGGTGGCAGTAGGTCTGGGGTCAGTGAAAGGGACTCGCGACGCAGTAGATACCTAGATGCACGGACAGCACTGTTGGGAAAGGCGTGCACTGTGATGGAGCCATCACCGTCGAGGGCGGCGGCCAGGTCGGAAGCCAAGGAGTTTGCTCCGACAGACGTCACGGGCGCGCAGGCGTGTGACGACGTGACCGTGAGCCTGGATTGAGGGGAGCCGAATGCCCATAGTCCCAAACGAAGCCGTGTTTGGGTGCGGCTCAGACCGCGGGGAAGTTCTGTGATGTAGCGCAGGCGTTCGGTGTAATCAGGGTGTGGGGTGAGCAGGTTGCGCCGTCCCGGAGCGCCCGCGCTGTCCAGTAGAAGCCGGGTTGGTCCAATCACAATCAGTTGGTCGTCAAGATCAAGGTCTTCAACCAGGTCCTCAATGTCGTTGAAGAACGTGCCAGAGGCTGGATCGAAGGCGACGTAAAGGTGGGTGGTTGGCTCAGAGCCGCGCAGGGCGTCCTCGAAGTTGATCAGCGTTACGCCTTTGGCAACCAGACGGCGCCAAGCCAGAAGTTGCGAAGGGGTGGGTGAAGCCAGCTCTTCGGTGACCACATATATGTGGTCATCCTCCGTTAACAGGTCAGCGAGAGCGTTGACAAGAAGGAGTGCGGCGGTGCCGTGAGGTGCGAGGACGCGTGAGCCGGAACGCATCACCTCACTGAGGATTTCAGCTAGAAACGCTTCCGCTTGGGCAGTGAAGGTTTCCCGATTTAGCTCAGGATTACGCAACCGCTCCTTGCTGTAGAAACCATCTAGGGCGCCGGTGCCGGAGTAAGCAGCTTCTACCAGTTCATCGATTGCTTGAGCGAGCGCTGGATCTTGCAAGGCCTGTTCAATCTGGGGTGTCGTCAGGACAGGTTGCGCACCCACGGCCACAGCTGTGTCGACGGCTACTTGTGTCGGCAGGGTCTGGATTGATTCCCCACACAGTTCACTAAGAAGGAGGAGGGCGCTTGTGGTGTTGAGGTCCTCCTGTGCGTCGGCAATAGAGGAGGAGTGCAGCAGGGTCTCAAGGTGGGCATCCGGGTTGTTGCCGTGTCCTGTGCCGCGCAGCCACTGGCCGACTTCGGTTGCGTCAAACTTCAGCTTCGCGTTGTCGAGGGGAGCTGGAAATGGGTTGCCCGAGTCTGCGAAGCGTTTGCGCCACATCGATACCACGGGACGTTTCACCCCAGCCAGATCAGCTATCCCCTGCATGGTGATGGTTGCCATCGTGCCCCCTTTTGTTCGGTTATCTGAGGGTAATGGAAGTCTGCTCGCCTAGGTAGGTGAACAAGTGATAAGAGGGCTTATCGATAGAGGGAGGCAGCAACTGCGTCTAGCGGTCTTAGTGTTGGTCTTCCTGAAGTTTCGACCTCGTCCAACAGGACAACAACCAGTAGGGAGACCTGATGAGTGGCATGGACACGCCAGACCTAGAAGTAAGTGGCGACGCAGTGGCGGTGGTGAACGACGAAGTGGAGGTGGCAGAGGACGGAGCGGATGCAGTTGACGTTGAATGTGAAGGACCCGCGCCCTTCTACAGGCGGAGAAAGTTCTGGGTACTTGCCGCGGTGGTGACGGCGTTGGTTGCTGTTGTGATCTTTGGGATTATTGCTGCATTGGGTGCAGTCAAGGAACGGAGTGAGCTGCGGGCTGACGTTGAAGGGGCTTTCGCCGCAGCAGTCACCTCTCACGAAGATGCCCTTCATGAACTGTCAGAGTCACTCTCTAGCGCGAGAACAGCATTGGTGTCTGTGGAGGAGAGCGCTGTTGCGGATCCCTCCACTTTGAGCGATTTATCGGGTGAACTGGAGCGGGCCACTCAGGCTCATGCTGACGCTGAGGACACGACGGTGATTGACATCGAGGGACAGTCGAATGAGGAAGTAGAGGCGTTGACCTCGCGGATATCCAACGAGACTGAGAGTCTTCGGGCGCAAACCGTCGCCCTTGATGCTCTTGTTGCGGCTGTTTATGATTCGGTCGCAGCCAAGAAGGAGGCTGATGAAGAAGCGCGGATTGCCGCAGAGAAGGAAAGGCTTGAAGCTGAGATTGCGCAGAAGAAGAGTGCCGCGCAGCCTATTGGCTACGAGGATCTGTTCAGGGCCGGCGACACGCTGATCGGGCAGTACTTCCGGTTTGAAGGCAAGATCATCCAGACTCTTGGGGCCTCAGGGACAACAAGCGGCTATCGCATCAACATCACAGCAGACCAGGGATACTCCAGGGTCTTCTGGGAAGACACCGTGATGCTCATGGTGTCCGGGGAGACGCCCCAGAAGCTACTTGAGGACGACATTGTTTCGTTCACCGCAGCGTCTGCTGGGTTGACCAGTTACACGAGTGTCTTGGGTGCGACCATCGAACTACCGCTACTGAGTGCAGAAGGTTCTGACCTGCAAGTGACAGGTCGTGACGGGTAACCGCTTGGATGAGGCGACTGCGCCGCATCGGGGAATGGGTCCGCGTTGGTGGTCACATCGGTGCTAACCCAGAGTTTGTTGCGGGGCTGCTGGCTGATGGATGATTGCCGCTAACTTCACTGTTGTGGCGTGAAATCCGGCAAAATAACAGCGAAACGGCGCCACAGGAGTGAAGTTAGCGGATTTGCCCCCGCCGGCCCGGGCGGGGGTGCCGTCAGCGGGTACCCGGGCTGCGCTCTGCCAAGAACGTCAGAAGGGCCAGGGCGCCGCGCTTTGAGAGTGGCTCATTGCGGTTGCCGCACTTTGGTGACTGGATGCAAGAGGGGCACCCGTCCTCGCACGGGCAATCCGCAACAACCTGGGCGGTCATCTTGATCCACTCGGTTGCGTGACGGAATCCGTACTCCGCGTAACCGGCGCCGCCGCGCAGGGCATCGTGGACAAACACGGTCGGGAGGTTCGTTTGGCTGTGTTCCGCAATCGACAGTCCGCCCAGGTCCCAACGGTCACACGTTCCCACCAGGGGCAGCATGCCAATTGCGGCATGTTCGGCTGCGTGTAGCGCCCCGGGCACATCCGGGCCATCAATACCCGCGACGGTGAGCGCCCCGGGCTTCAGCGTGTACCAGGTCGACATGGTTGGCAGGATGCGCTGCGGCAGAGACAGTTCATAGTTGGCAATGAATTCCATATGGGGAAGGCGAAGAAGGTCGTAGTCAGTGACCCGGGAGGAAACCTCGACCTCGCCAACATGCCATTCCACCAAGCCGTCCTCGGACGTCCAAGTACGGGTCTCTTTGAGAATCTTGACATCCGAATGGCGCCCAGTTCGGGTTCGTAGTGGGGTGGAAACGCGCTCCACCACTGCCACACGCTGGGGGCGACGCCCCTCGCCAGGTGCGTTCACTCCAGAGAGTTCGAGGACGTGGAATGTCTTGCCCTGGTGGATGTAGATCGCGTCGGGAAACACCTCAGCGTCAGCCTTGTCCTCGGGGACTGTGCCAATAACGGCCCCAGTTTTGATGTCGACAACCTGGACGTCCCCGCCGCCGCCCCGAATATCGGTGAGGTCGTGAGGGTTTATGGTCAGCGAGTAGTTCCAGTGCCAACCGGTCGGGCGCTTCCACAGGTAACCCTGCTCAGAGAGGGCGTCCAGCAGCGCGGTGCTGGTGAGGCCAAACAGCTGTAGGTCTTCTTCTTGGAGCGGCTTCTCTGCCGCTGCCGCACAGAGGTGGGGTGATAAGACGTAAGGGTTCGTCAGGTCGAGGACGTTCGCTTCCACTTCGGCGAGGGCCTCGTCAGGGTGGTGCACCAGGTAATTATCCAAAGGGTTCTCACCAGCAATGAAAACACTGACACCGCTGCGGCCAGCGCGGCCCGCGCGTCCAACCTGTTGCATAAGTGAGGCGCGGGAACCGGGCCACTCACAGGTGATGGTGGCGTCGAGGCCGGAAATGTCGATACCGAGCTCCAAGGCATTTGTGGTGACAACGGCCTGTAGGACGCCCTCACGCAACTGCTTTTCCAGTTCGCGCCTCTCCTCGGGCAGATACCCGCCACGGTAAGGACTGACCCTGTGAGCCCGTGACGAACCCATCCGCTCCAGGCGATCTTGGGTTTGTGATGCCACGGCCTCGGCCCCGTAACGGGAGAGAACGAATGTCAGCATCCGGGCATCCCGTTCAATGAAAGCTGCAGCCAGGTTAGCTGCCTCAGTCCACGGGCTGATGCGCAGGGCGGGAATGGGGTAAGCGGGCGCATTTTCATCACCCGCGTACTCAAGTTTGGTCTTCTCTGCTGGGCTGAGGGCGGGCTGCCAGAACGCCAGGGTCTTAGGCGCAGCGGGTGACCCGTCGTTGGTAATTGCTGCGACATTGTCTGCGCCGACCATCCGCTGTGCCAGCTCTTCTGGATTGCGCACTGTCGCGGAAAGCATGATGACCTGCGGGTGCGCGCCCAGGCTCCGCGCGATGCGGAGCAGGCGGCGCAGAATCAGCGCCACGTGCGAACCTGTGACACCCCGCCAGTAGTGCAGTTCGTCAACCACGATGTAACGCAGCGAACGCAGGAACCGCGTCCACCTTTCATGGCCGGAAAGCAGAACGTGGTGAACATAGTCGGGGTTGGAAAGGACAACGTCAGCGTGGGCCCGCGCCCACTTCTTCACCTCGGTGGCAGTGTCACCGTCGGCGGCGGAAATGTGTATCGGCTCTGATAAGAGTGCTGCCGCCTTGTTGAGGGATTCCAACTGGTCGGCACCCAAAGCCTTGGTGGGGGCCAGGTAGAGGGCTGAAGGCCTGCTGCGGTAGCCCGCAAGCGACGTGTCGCCAGCAGTGTCCATGAGGTCGGAGAGGATTGGCACCCAAGCAGGCAACGACTTGCCAGATCCTGTGCCCGTCGCGATAACAACGTGCTTTCCGGCATGGAGCTGGCGGAGAGCCTCTTCCTGGTGGGACCACAGAGAGCTGGCGCCACCGGCGCTGTATGCGCTGACGACTTCCGGGTGAATGAAGTCGGGCCACGGCGCCCGGGATGCGCTTCGGCCGGGGATCTCTTCAATGTGGAGCAGCCTCTGGTCACGCGCTCCGGCAGTGCGGAGGTAGTCGACCAGGGAGGAGGGTTGGCAAGAGGAAGCGTCGCTCACTGGTCGATTTGCATCTGCTCATATGCCCATTGCACGTAGTCGATCGCTTGCGCACAACACGGTATTGCATGGGCAACTTCTTCATCGAGCTGCAAGTCCGAGAGCCCGTGGCGGCAGTGGATAACCATGTCTGCGACAACGGTGAACGAATCATCCTTCTTGCGATCAACGTAAGCGGTTGGAAAGTGGCGGAACCTATTCCAAGAGTTCACGGCCCGAAACAGGCTGCGGGCAGAGCTCTGTGGGTTCGGATCCCAGTTTGACCGAACAGAAAGGTAGTCGCGGCGCCCAAAAAAGGAAATGCTATAGGTCCTGTCACCGACCTGCACCGTACCGCCCTCGTCCGCAACACCGCTGAGGTCGGGTTGCGGCTGAAGTTTTGCGAGTGCTGCCTTCACTCGGGACATCGACACGGGGTACGGGTCTTCCTTGCCTTCGGGCGCGGAGTGCAGCGTCGTCTCAGTCATCGTCTCTCACCCCCGCCTGTGCGATTGCGGATCCCTCAAATTCTTGGAAGAAAGAGGTGAGGACCAGGAAGGCATGTTCTAAGAAGTCATTGAACTGGGCTTCACTCAAACCCGATGTAATGAGACGACTTGTCTCAGCCCCCACGGTGTACTTCCCGGGCGTCTCAAAAGCCTCGATGTATGCCTTTGGGAAGGCGCGATTCCGGTTGGACATGGTGACGAAGTGGCCCAGTTGGACCAGGTCCTCATCTGCGGTGTAAGTCCTAGTGGAGGTGCCTTTGAAACAAAGAATCTTCCCGCCCTCGACCGTCCCGCACACAACGTGGGTGGCTTGCACCTGCTGCCACAGGCCGGAGCCAACCTCTTGGAAAGGCATGTGTAGAGAGTCGAATGCGCCCCGAATCCGTTGCATACTTACTGGACGTGGTGTTGGCATTCTTCCCCCTTCCCATTTCGTCAGTCACACCACACTAACGCTATTGGGTGGAAGATTCAGTAGGTAGCGAACAGTAAATGGTTGGGAGATTGAGGTGTCGGATCAGAGCCGGGAGCAGTACATCGCTACCTTTGCTCGACGCGTACTGCGCTTTCGCGTCCTCGGAGTAGTCGCGGCGGTGGTGTCCGTTGTCGCGCTCGCGTACCTCTCGCTTTTCACGGTCACAGGGCAGTGGCTGGACACCCTGATCATGTACTCATTCCAGGCGCACATGCCGTTCCAAGACGTGGCGCGGACAGTTCTGCACACACTGGCTTCCATACCTGCACTTTTGCTGTTCGCGCTGATCCTGATAGTCACGGTGTTGTTGAGGAAGCGGTTTGCCCTGTTGGTGCGCATCGTTGCTCTGCTTGTTGTGTCGAACGGTGCGACGCAGATGCTCAAGTACCTTTTGGTTCGACCCGACATGGAAGTGGGTCATTCTCTGGCGAACTCGTTCCCATCCGGTCACGTCACCCTGGCCACCTCCGTGGGTCTGGCTCTGATTGCCGCGGTTCCGCAGAGGTGGAAGTCAGTTGCGGGTGGGGTTGCGTGGGTGGCGATCGCATTCGTTGGGGTGACGGTGCTTTCTTTGGGGTGGCATCGCCTCAGTGACGTACTGGCCGGGATCCTGGTTGCAACGGCAGTGGCGCTGTTGGTTGTGCCGTCGGAGTGGCGACCGTTCAACGACCACTTCCGAGGGCGTTCTCCTGCTGTCTTGGCGTGGGTGGCCCTGGTGGTTTCTGCCATTGGCGTGGCGCTGATGGCATGGGGGTCGAGGACGGAAATAGGCCAACCGGTTAGTGCGATGCAGATCACAGAGCTGGCTGTCATGGTGCAGCCGGGAGTGTTTCTTGCCGTGTTTTCAACAGTTCTTATCTTTGCGGTTTCGTCCCTGAGTGTGCTTGGTGTGGACCACCTGGCAGGAAATTAGGGTTGCAGACCAAGGTCCTAGGAGCTTTCGGAATTAGTGTGCCCACTTTTGGGCAAAAACACGATATGTAGTGTCTCCCTGCGTGTCGTACACTATATGTAGTGGTGTAGCGTTAGTTTGGGTTCTGGCAGAGGGCCGGGATTTAGCCCAAAACTTCCACAAAGAGATCATTCTGTAGCGACCTCGCGTGTGCTTTACGCGGATTGTGTCCACTGAAAAGGAGCCGACTATGGCAGGCACCAATGTTGATGCACTGACAACGATTGATGAGTACTTGGGGCGTTCCGACTGGCGCGTCAACGCCAACGCCAACCAGGGATACTCGCTGGGGGGAATGATCCTCAACGTGGCGGGGAAGATGATTGCCAACTACTGGCTAGAGAAGTGCTACCAGCCTGAAGCTTCTGTCGCGCACCGCAGCGGGGCGTTGCACATCCATGACCTCGACATGTTTTCTGGCTACTGTGCCGGTTGGTCCCTGCGTCGACTTCTGGAAGAAGGCTTCAACGGCGTTCCCGGCGCTATCGCGTCATGCCCGCCGAAGCACTTCTCCTCAGCCTCAGGGCAGATCGTCAACTTCCTGGGCACCCTGCAGAATGAGTGGGCAGGTGCGCAGGCATTCTCCTCCTTCGACACCTACATGGCGCCCTTCGTTCGACTGGACTCCATGACGTACGAAGAGATCCGCCAGAATATGCAGGAACTGATCTTCAACCTCAACGTTCCAAGCCGGTGGGGAAGCCAGTGTCCGTTCACCAACCTGACGTTTGACTGGACTTGCCCGAGCGACCTCGTCGACGAACACCCGCTGATCGGCGGGGAAGTTTGCGACTTCACATACGGTGACCTGCAGGTCGAAATGGACCTGATCAACCAGGCCTTCATGGATGTCATGCAGCAGGGAGATAGCGAAGGGCGAATCTTCACCTTCCCAATCCCCACCTACAACATCACCAAAGATTTCGAATGGGACAGCCCCAACGCCGATCGGCTCTTCGCGATGACGGCCAAGTACGGACTGCCCTACTTCCAGAACTTCATCAACTCCGACCTCGACCCCGGAATGATTCGTTCGATGTGCTGCAGACTGCAGCTAGACCTGCGCGAACTGCTGAAGCGGGGTAACGGTCTGTTCGGATCCGCTGAACTCACCGGGTCAATCGGGGTTGTCACCATCAACCTGGCGCGGCTGGGGTACGAATACAAGGGGGACGAGGGCGGATTTATCGCGGAACTTGACCGCCTCATCGACATTGGTGCCGCAACACTGGAAACCAAACGTGAAGTCATTCAGGAGCAGATGGACGGGGGGCTTTTCCCCTTTACCCGCCACTACCTGGGCACGCTCGACAACCACTTCTCAACACTCGGTGTCAACGGGATGAATGAGGCGATCCGCAACTTCACGAACGACCTCGACGACATCACGACCCCGGCGGGGCACGCGTTCGCGGTCCGCGTCCTCGACCACGTTCGCGAGCGCATGGTGGAACTGCAAGAGTCCACGGGACACATGTACAACCTTGAGGCCACGCCAGCTGAGGGCACCACCTACCGCTTCGCAAAGGAAGACCGCAAGCAGTACCCCGACATCATCCAGGCGGGGACATACGACCAGCCCTACTACACCAACTCCTCCCAGTTGCCCGTTGGCTACACAGATGACCCGTTCCAGGCGCTGATGGAGCAGGAAGAGCTGCAAGGGAAGTACACAGGCGGCACCGTCCTCCACCTCTACATGGGTGAACGCATGACAAGTGGCGAGGCCTGCAAGGAAATGGTGCGCCGCTCACTGACGGCCTTCCGGCTGCCCTACATCACGATCACACCGACATTCTCGATCTGCCCGCGCCACGGATACCTCGAGGGCGAACAGCCCACCTGCCCGAAGTGCGCCACCCAGTTCCCCGACCGGGAACCCCAAGAATGTGAGGTGTGGACGCGGGTCATGGGGTACTTCCGTCCCGTCTCCTCATTCAATATCGGCAAGAAAGGCGAACACGCCGAACGTGTTCCCTTCAAGGAGGTCGCCTTCGCTTGAGCGAACTCAACATCGCCGGATTCGTCCCCTTCTCAACGGTCGACTGGCCGGGAAAGCTCGTTGCGGTCGTGTTCCTCCAGGGGTGCCCCTGGAGGTGCCCGTACTGCCACAATGCGGAAATCCTTGATCCACGGGCCAGTGGCTCTGTTGAGTGGGGGGACGTCCTCGACATTCTCGACTCTCGCGTTGGGCTCCTTGATGGGGTTGCTTTTTCAGGGGGAGAGGCGCTCATGCAGGCGTCCTCCGGCGCGCTTGCGGATGCCCTCAGGCAGGTGCGAGGACGGGGGTTCCTCACGGGACTTCACGCGGGAGGTGCCTATCCGAGGGCGCTTCAGACCCTGTTGGAGGAGGGTCTGCTTGACTGGGTCGGCCTCGACATCAAAGCGTTGCCGGAAGACTACCCGCTGGCGACCGGGCGTGGGGGTGGTGACAAGGCTGAAGAGTCGCTGGCCGTCCTCGTCAAACATGGGGAAGTTGACCACGAAGTTCGCTTGACACTGTGGCCGGGATTGGCACCCGGGGGTGACTTGGTCGGATACGGGCAGCAGGTGGCGGCATGGGCGCGGGAGCGGGGGACGAGGACGTTTGCCCTGCAACGCTACCGTTATCCCGCATCTACTCCACACGCTCTTCCCGAGGTCGGATGGATGGATGAAGAGGCGCGCGGCAGGCTCGGGGAGCTTGGTTTCGACACCTTGATCATCCGCTGATAGCCGGTTGTCGGGTGGTGGGTGCTGGATCGCGGCTAAGCTGGCTTTTATGAAGCCATTTCTGTTGGTCTCCACCCGTGGGGAAGAAGAAGCCCTTGATAGCGAATACCAGGCCTACCTGCGCGCGTCTGGACTGGAACGCGACGAGCTGCAGTTAGCTGAGTTTGACCTGTTGGGTCTGCCACCAATCGAGCCGAAAGACTACGCCGGTGTGTTCGTTGCGGGCTCGCCCTACGGAGGGGCATCTGACGACCTCTACGTCTCGCAAACCCAACAGGATGTGCGCGCTGAACTGAGTGATCTCTTCACCCAGCTCCTAGAGGCTGGCACCCCTCTCTTGGCAACAGGCACCGCAATGACGGTTCTTGGTGAAGTCCTTGGCGCAACCGTATCTGCGACCAACGCCGAGTTTGCCGAATTAGTCGATATTGAACTCACTGACGAGGGAAAGAAGGACCCGGTTCTTTCTGAATCCCCGGCCGTGTTCATTGCCTACGCCAATCACAGTGAGGCGATTGATGAGTTGCCTGAAGGGTCAGTGAGATTGGCGCGCTCACTCTACGCTCCGATTCAGATCGTCCGCCATGGTGAGAACGTCTATGCGACCCAGTTCAACCCGGAACTAGATGCGGGCCTGATCTCAAGCAAGGCGCAAGCCTTCGAGGATGCGGGAGATACGGGTTTTGGTGACGTTGAGGCCCTGGTTGCCGCAGGTCGATACACGTCGGGAACCCACGCTGCCGCCTCGGTGATCAAAGGCTTTGCACGGCACTTCAAGGAAGGCGCCTAAGGGCTGCTAGTTCCAGGGGAAGTTGTTCGGGTCGATCGGACCTGTCAGTGAAATCTGATAGCCGTCGCGCGCAATTCCGAATCCAACCCCGGAAACCATGTTCCAGCAGGCTATTCCAGACTCCGTCGATCGGCAGGCAAAAGTCTCGTAGGTCGCGTAGTCCCCGTACGCCAGGCTTGTTGCTCCCGACCCTGAGACCTGCGCGGCACTACAGTCCAGATCCGCAGTCGCGCGAGTTGCTGTGAGGGATGTCGGCCCAGCCCCACATGATGGCAAAGCAGGGTCGGCAAAGGCGTGGGCATTGATGGTGCACGTTACGCCCTCGGAACCGAGCTTGCAGGCAATGTTTCCGCTGGGTGACACAAAATGGTCGCTCACCAACGCTGTGTCTGGAGCAGGATATGCGATAATTTCATCCGCGTCCTCCGCAGCGCTATCCTGCGAGTTGTCGACTGCTTCATCCTGCGAATCTGGAGCATCCCCCTGATCTTCTGGGGAGGCTGCGGCAGTGGAGTCAGACTGGCCAGCACCGTCAGCGGGGTCAGATTGATTGCCACCCCCAAAAAGCAGCGCCATAAGGGTTACGGCTATGACAGCCAAGAGGACACCCACAATGATCAGTGGCGTCCTGTTTGGATTTGCTGCCTGCTGGGCGATGCCAAGTTCCCCAGTTTGAGTTGATGGTTGTGACGGCTCAGCCACGGGTTCGGCAGTCTGCATGGGTTCAGAGGCGAACGGGCGAGCCGATGCTGCCGCAGTCGGGAGTGACGCTTCGTCACTACGCCCCATCACAGAAACCCGTCGAGGGCCCCCGGGTGAAGAACTGGTTGCAGCAGTTCGTTGTGCCAATGCCACGTTGATCGCTGGATCGTTAAGATCTGCCAGCCACTTCACCAACGCGGGGTATGTGGCGGGATTCATGGCGATCAGAGGACGCAACTTCGGGTAGCTGTTGGCTAGCTCTTGGAGGCGCGTCGGAGTTGTACTCGGGCTTGCGGCCTCGGCTTCCAGCTCTTCGCGCGACATCTCAACTCCAAATTAGGAAATAGCCTGGTCCATAATCACCCAATTCTGGGCAATTCCGCAATCCTGGTCGGCATGTGATGAGGCACAGAACTAGGACAGGGACTATCGAATATGGTGGTATTCCGGCCGGTGTGGCTGCGGATAGATCCGCACAAACGACTGATCGGAGCATTTGATGGTTGCTAAGAAACCCCTCTTCAAGTGGCAGCTTCATGGTGATGGAGCAAAAGTTGGGCCGGGAGAGGTCGTTCTTCCACACGAGCGGCTCTCATGGGGGCGAACCACCGGCATTGGCATGCAGCACGTTGTCGCCATGTTCGGCGCCACGTTCCTAGTTCCCCTTCTGACAGGGTTCCCACCCAATACGACACTGTTCTTCACGGCCATTGGTACGATCCTCTTCTTCCTGATCACCTCGGGCCGTATTCCCTCATACCTCGGGTCTTCTTTCGCCCTGATAGCGCCGATCTTGGCGGTCAGCTCCAGCCTGGGAGCCAACTACGCGCAGGGTGGCATCATTGCAACCGGTGCCACGCTCGCCCTGGTTGGGGTCGTGGTTCATTTCGCTGGCGCACGGTGGATTGACGTCGTCATGCCCCCGGTGGTCACTGGCGCTATCGTCGCACTGATCGGGTTCAACCTGGCTCCTGCCGCGTGGAACTGGGTCAAAGAAGGCGCATTGACCGCGGTCATCACCATCGTGTCAATCATCCTCATCACAGTTCTCTTCAAAGGGATCATAGGTCGCCTTTCGATCCTCTTTGGCGTCCTCATCGGTTACGGGGCCGCCCTCCTGCAGAACCAGGTTGACTTTTCAGCGATTGGTGAGGCGGCTTGGATTGGACTGCCGCACTTCACGGCGCCGGCGTTCGACCCGTCAACCCTGGGTCTATTTGTCCCGGTTGTGTTCGTGTTGATTGCAGAGAACGTGGGGCACGTGAAGTCCGTAGCAGCGATGACTGGGGAGAATCTTGACGACATGACCGGGCGCGCCCTGTTTGCAGACGGCATTTCCACGATGCTGGCTGGCTCAGGTGGTGGCTCTGGGACAACAACCTACGCGGAAAACATCGGGGTTATGGCCGCAACCCGCGTCTACTCTTCCGCCGCATACTTGATCGCCGCGTTTACCGCCCTCGCTCTGTCAATGATGCCTAAGTTCGGAGCGATCATTGCAACCATTCCCCCGGGCGTCCTCGGCGGTGCGGCAACCGTCCTCTACGGAATGATCGGCCTGTTGGGTGTGCGCATTTGGGTGCAGAACCAGGTTGACTTTTCGAACCCGGTCAATCTGAACACGGCAGCTGTCGCCCTGATCATCGGTATTGCGAACTTCACCTGGGCGCCAGGTGGGCTGGTGTTTGAGGGGATCGCACTCGGCTCCTTCTCGGCGATCTTGATCTACCAGGTGATGAACTGGATTTCCAAGGTCCGCGGAACGAACCTGGAGGCCGCGACACCTGCTTCCGCGCCCTCGGGGACCGAACTGGAGTCTGTTGCTTACGCTAAGCGGCGTCGGTCGCCACGCCCAGATGCTGTTCCCGACGGCCTCGACGGGGTGCTACCCGAGGACGACATCCAACACATGTGGGATGGGGAACCTCAGAAGTAGGCTGCGCGGTTGGTTCGAAGAGACCCGGCCCGGCCCAGCCCCGTTTGGTGCGGGCCGTCGCCGGCCCCCGGCCCACTGGCTCCGGCCCCCGGCCCCCAGCCCACCCTAAGGTTGCCGGTATCACATAAGGTTGCCCGTTTCTTGCGAGTTTTCGGGCAACCTTACGCGACGGCGGCAACCCTAGATGCGCACCGCGGACGGCCAGACTATCTGGAGTCGGTGAATTGTCGTTGGCTTGTTGTTAAGGTTGGTGCCGGCGCTACCCCGTGTCATAAGGGAGCGAGTTACGCCTTACGGAGCGAGTTTGGCTTGCATAACAATGTCATTTCGGGGCAAATGGGGCCAAACTCGCTCCGTAAGGCGTAACTCGCTCCGTATGGCGCAGCATTCAAGGTTCTCAATCTCCCAACCCAAACTCACAGGCAGTCCGACACGCATTGCCGCGTCACTAAATGTATATGTGGGGGCGAGATGATCGCTTGGGGTACGTACCCCAGGGGCACTCCCGTTCCCCACATATGCATTTCACGAAACTGCAGGCGGGCGAGGGGTGTACGTGATGGTGGGCGGCGGGATTCGGGCTGACGTACCTGATGGTGGGCGGCGGGATTCGGGCGGCCGCTGGCTGTAGAGGCGAGAGGGACGCCCGCAGCCCGGTGCATGGAGGGCCGTTGAGCCATAGCGAGCCAGCCAAGCCATAGCGAGCCGACTAGGCTTACATAACGGTGTGATCCAGGGTGAACTGGGCCTAGCGGGCTCGGTATGGCCGGGCGGGCTCGGTATGGCCGGGCGGGCTCGCCATGGCCTAGCGGGCTCCGTATGACCGCGCCCCGGAGTGCCTACGAAACGTCAGCACGCCAGCGAGTCAACCACGCCGCGACGACCACCACCACTCCATACCCTGCCATGACCAGACCGCCCTGCCACCAAAGTAGCGTTTGCCCGGCACCGCCCACGGTGATCTCGGAATAAATGCTTGACCCGACAAATGCATCAGACGCAGACCCAGGGAGGAACTTGGTGACCTGAGAGATGGTGTCGTTGAATCCCCCAGCCATGCGGGCCAGCGGCTCGATGAACTGGGTGAAGACCAAAACCACCACGATCGCACCGGCCTGGGAACGAATCAGCGCACCCAAACCAACGCCAACCACAGCCCACAAACCCATTGCAATGACTGAACGCAAGAACATCATCCAGGTTTCGCCTTCTGCGAGGCCCGTCGACATCCCCTGACCCATGAAGAAAAAGACACTGGCGAGGACGGCACTGAGTAGCGCTGCAACCCCGTATAGCAGGCCCAGCGTGCCCTGAACCGCAACCTTCGCAGTTAGGACCGGGCCGCGTTGTCCCACGGAAATAAACGTGGGTGTGATCGTGTTGTGGCGGTATTCAGCGGTAACCGAAAGTGCGCCGATCAGCACGGGGAACACATAACCCATTGCGGTTCCCAAAGAGTAGACCATTGTTGTCAGGCCAGTGCCCTCGAGCGGCATGTCTCCGGATGGACCGAACAGGGAACTGGTGAGCAGTGCCATGAGGGCCGCCGTGAAACCAATGTAGAGCACCATGACAAGGCCCAAGACCCACCACGATCTTGTCGTGAAGACCTTCAACCATTCCGCTCTTACTGCATCCATGAAGCGACTCATCGCGCACCCCCCACCATTGACAGGAACAGTGCCTCGAGGCCGGTAGTCTCTTCGCTCAAGTGACTCAGTGGTATGCCGGTAACGAGGGCGATGTTACCGACATCGCGCGCGTTGGCTCCAGCGATCCGCAACGGACTTCCAGGGTGATCTGCGACCGGCAAATTGGCGACAGTTAGAGCGTGCATCAACTGCTCCCTCTGGGGGGAATCAACCAGAACCACAGTGCCACCAGCCTGCTCCAAAGCATGCACGCCACCGGCGGTAACCAGTTTCCCGCGGTTGATGATGACAATGTCATCTGCCATTTGCTGGACTTCGCTGAGAAGGTGTGAAGAGAGGAAGACGGTGCGGCCCTCATCAGCCTGACTCCGCAGGAAGGTGCGCAGCCAAGAAATCCCCTCAGGATCGAGACCATTCGCAGGCTCGTCAAGGATCAGCACCGAAGGATCGCCAAGAAGAGCGGTTGCAAGTCCCAGCCGTTGCCGCATCCCCAGTGAGTAGCCACCGACCCTCCGGTCTGCATCAGTACTGAGGCCGACAAGCTCAAGCAGGGCCGGGATTCGTGCAACGCTGAGACCACTGCCAGCAGCCATCACCCGCAGATGGTCCCCAGCCGTCCGACCTGGATGGAAGGCGTCCGAGGAGAGGTGTGCCCCGACCTCGTGCATTGGCCGTGGTATCTGGCTGTAGGTAGACCCATCAAATGTCGCCGAACCCGAGCTGGGGCGAACCAGATTGAGGAGGATCTGCAACGTTGTCGTCTTCCCCGCACCATTGGGCCCCAAGAAGCCTGTCACCCTACCCGGGAGGACAGCAAAAGACAGGTCAGACACCGCTGCAATGGAGCCGTAATTCTTCGATAGGTGGTCGATGTGGATCGTGTGTCCTTGCATAGGCCTTCCCCGGGGGATAATGGGACTTCGAATAGTGTCCAGCTTACAGAGGGGATAATGGCCACAGGTAGGAACCCATCGCCGGATCCGATGGAGAAGGTATGGACGATTCCCAACATTCTTTCTTATTTGAGAATTGTTGTGTTCATGCCATTGTCTCTGGCCCTAATAGTCTCCGGCCATTACGCATGGTCCCTGGTCGCCCTCTTCCTTCTGGGAAGTTCCGATTGGTTAGACGGATACCTTGCGCGAAGACTCAACCAGCGCAGCCGCCTTGGGGAAGAACTGGATCCCATTGCGGATCGTGCCTCAATCCTTCTCACGTCGCTCACCATGGTTTTCACGGGGATTCTTCCCTGGGAAGTATTCGCCCTCATCGCAGTCGTGGATGTAACACTCGCGGGCATAGCACTGGTCCTCTTCAAGGGGTACCCGAACTCCCACGTCAACATCTTCGGAAAAGTTAGGACGGCGCTTCTCCTTGTCGGCCTGCCGATGCTCCTCTTTGCGGAAGCTCTTCACAGTCCGGGCTGGAGGGTTGCAGCATTGGTCGTGGTGTGGGTGGGGGTGGGCATCCACTGGGTTGCTGGCGCAACCTACGTGCAGCAAATGGTGCAGTCCTGGCGTTCCACCCGGACCAACAAGCGGTAGAGAGACTAGCCTTCGCCCTCGTCAGTCCCTTCTTCGACGGACGTTTGGTCTTCGCCCGAAGCGCCTGAAGCACCCGACTGGCCCGACTGGCCCGACTGGCCGGACTCGGGAACCTCCCAGCCGTCGGCAGGTTCTGCTACTGGCAAGCAACCGGAAAGAGGAACCAGAGGTCCTTTGCTCTCAAGCAGCGTTGCACGTTCCTCTGGCGGAACAAGAGTAGTGAACTGGTTCCCAAGAAGGATTGTCAGGGAAAGATCCTCCGACGAGTTCAGAATGATCCGCACATCCCCTGGGAAGTATCTGGCGATGGTGTAGGCCGCATCAACTCCACGCGGCCCTGCCTCAATCCGCGCCACGCCGTGGTATTGGGCGGCGTTGTCCGTGCCAGCAATGGTGTAGCCAAGTTCCTCAAGACTTGCGCCGACTGAACCAGCCAGTCCCGGAGTTGAGGTTGTATTCAGAATCCTCAGTGAGACCCCGGCTGGGTTTTCAGCACGGGCTCCCGCAGTTGGGCATGGAATATCACCTGGTTCTGCAAAGACTTCTTCCTTGGAGAAGTCGCCACCAAAGGGAACTGGGAGGGCGCCGTTGACGCCGAGAAACCCCAGTAGGAAGAGTGCTATCACGCCAATGATGGCCGACCCAAATACAACTGTTTGGCTTCGGGCGCGCGCACGGCGAAACTCAGTCCGAGGGCTTGAGTAGTAGCCTTCCGTCGGACCGGTTGTGAGGCGGTTCGGGTTCTCTGGTGGCGGTGGTGCTGAAGTCACGTTCATAACCTACCCGACTCTGCCCCGTGGGCAGTATGACGCAAGGCTGACCGGTCAATCATTTCCATCACTAACTCTTCGGGTCCAGACACAATCATGTATTCCGTGTTCCTCAGGTGGGACACCCTTCCTACCTTTTCCCCATCCAAGTTGTGAATACCAATCTTGGCACCCACATAGCGTTGCGCATCAAACCCCAGAACCTCCACGTGGTCACCTCTCGATTCGCACATGGCAACCAGCTCCGCCAGGGGGACGAAGCCCTCATTTGAGAAACTGAGTACGAGGACGTCTGCGCGGACTGCAGAAATGGTCTGCGCGAGGGCGATGGGCATCGTTCGCTTGGAGTTGAAGGCACTCTTGGTTTCGTCCTCGCGCGCATCAGTGCGTTTGCACGCCACACCGTAGTGGTCGGGGCTATCCCAGCGGATCAGCGTCTCCCAAACATGGTAGTTCGTGAAGTAGCGGTGCTGATTGTAAGGCGGGTCCAGGTACGCGAAGTCGACGTGAGGTAGCGTGCGTGCAACCGTGAGCGCGTCCCCACGGATCGCTTTGCCCGTGCCATGGGTGAGTTTGGGGACCCGCAGCTCAAGTGGTTTGAGGGCTCTGGGGGCCCACTTCTTCAAGTACGCCATCTGCAGACCGACTGTGGAGTCAACTGCGTCCGCAGCTAGGAGTAGGGACGTCAGGTAGATGGACTTCAGCGGGTCAGAAGCGTAGAACTCTTCGATACCGTCACGGATGGCGTCGACTCGCATGCCATTGTCGGGGTGAAGGTAGCGGCTCTGCTCACAAAACGTTTCCGTGAAGTACCCGCGTACGGGTTTCAAGGAAGAAAGGTGTTCCAAGGCGTCCTCGACCTCGTCCATATCGACCGTATCGGCGTCGATCTCCACATAGCACTGGCCCAAGACCTCAGAGTAGGTCGCCACATCGACGGCGGTGGTGTGGGCGCCTCGTCGGCAGAACTCCTGGGCAACCCGCGTCGTCCCGGTAAAAAGGTCGAGGGCGGTGGCCGCGCCACTCGCCTCAAAAAGGGACCCAATGACACCAACAAAGCGCCGTTTGGACCCGAGGTATTTGATCAACGCAGCTGCCCCTTAGATGGGCCGAGTGTCTTTATCAAGAATCCCGTCTAGGTTCATGTCAGACGTCCTCGGCTTCTTGGCTGCGCGACGCAGGGCGACCGCACCAAGGATCGCTGCGATCAGGGTGCCCACCAGCACGCCGACTTTAGTGGGGGCCATGTGGTCGGTGCCTCCGAAGGAGAGTTCGGTGATGAGCAGGGAGACGGTGAAACCCATTCCAGTCAGGAAGCCAATCGGGATGAGGTCCCGCAAACCAATGGCGTCGGGCAGGCGCAGCGGGGTGAGTTTGACCGTTGCAGTGGTTGTGAGGAGGATGCCGAAGAACTTCCCGACGACGAGGGCGGTGGCTGCCGCAAAGAACACCGGTTGTGTGAAGATCTCCGTGCCGAAGCCAACAATGGTCACGCCCGCGGCGAAGAAGGCGAAAATCGGTAGCACAATCCCGGAAGAGAGCGGATCGAGGGCGTACGAAAAACGGGCGCTTCTGTCTGAGTTCTCAAGGTGAATGGGGCGTGCTGGGACGGTGAGACCCATGGCAACGCCGGCGACAGTGGCGTGCACGCCAGATTCATGCATGAAGAACCAGGCGCAAATCGCTAGCAGGATGAGGGGAAGGACATGGACCTTGCGGGCCCTCACCACAGCCGCGAAGGCTGCGATGAAAAGAAGGGACACGGCGAGGGCGGCAAAGTTCAATTGTTCGGTGTAGAAAATGGCAATGATGACAATCGCCAGCAGGTCGTCAACGACTGCAAGGGTCAGGAGGAAGGTCCGCAATGCGCGGGGAAGACCCCTTCCAAACACGGCCAAGACCCCAACTGCGAAGGCGATATCGGTGGCCGTGGGGACGGCCCAGCCAACCAGAGACGACGCATCCCCCGAGAGGGCGACGATCGAGACGAAGATGACTGCGGGCAGTGTCATGCCGCCAACAGCAGCAATCATGGGGACAGCTGCTTCGCGGGGGGAGGAGAGGCTCCCGACCACCAACTCCCGCTTGAGTTCTACCCCGACCACAAAGAAGAAGATGGCAAGAACCCCGTCAGCCGCCCAGGTCGCCAGAGTGAGGTCAAGGTGAAGCGAGGCCGGGCCGACTACCGTTTGCGAGAGTGCGTGGTAGCTGTCGCGCCACGGCGTGTTCGCCCAGATTAGTGCGATGCCTGCAGCAATGATCAGCAGGATTCCACCCGAGGTCTCTTTACGGACCCAGTTGGTAACGCGCGAAAAGGGGGAATGGGTAACAGGTTGGTTTGTCATCGCTATTTAGTCTGGCACAGTTACCAGGGGTCGGTGGCCATTCCGGGGGTGTGACCGGCTAGATTTGGCGCTTTTGGCACGTTCGGCACGTGCCTCCGCTACCGGGGTGGGTCTAACGCCACAATCTGCAAAGTTCTCAAGAGGGGTGATACTTCGCTAGGCTGTGGGACGTTGGTGCAGCCACAAGCTAATCCAATGCCGGAGGATTCGCCTAGTGGCCTATGGCGCACGCTTGGAAAGCGTGTTGGGTGCAAGCCCTCGGGGGTTCGAATCCCCCATCCTCCGCAGCGACCCCGGTGTTTCGTTGAAATACCGGGGTTTTTCGTTGCAATGATGCGCGCTATCGCCGCTTTGTCACGCCTCCACAGCGTGAGGCACCGTGGTGAGAACGCCCTCGCTGTGGATGGTCCCCACAGTGGGGCTCCCAGGGGGGAGGAGTCTCACAACCACTCGTCCTCGAGCGGAAGCTTCGAGTACCTGAACCGCCTTCTTCTCAAATGATTGCGGTATCGCCGAAGGCGGCGACGTCGCAATACCTTCATCGAGGAGGACAACCTCAATTCCACGCTCGCGGGCACTTCGCGCGGCCGCAGCTATGGGCGTTCCCGTGAAGGACGCGGCCCGAATCCCGTCGCGGAGTTCGGCCTCAAGCAACCGAGCCGCAAGACTCTGCTGTGGCGTTAGTGGAAGCCCGCTCGCAACCGGCTCCAGAATCGGGAGGGCGACCACGCGCATCTGGGCAAGCACCTCGTCCATCTTCCGTCGAACTCCAGCAGATATCACCTGGTCCGCGTGCATATGTACCCACGCCTGGTCCATAAGTGTCAGGTCACGCACCGTCGCAGCTGATCTCCCAACGATCAGGTTCCAGAACAGGAGTGTGACCACCTGCCCGGCCACCAGGGCAAACGCAGTTTGCATAGGAAGACTGACCCTGAGTGCCCATAGTGAAGTCGTAGCGAAGAGCACGCCAAGAAGGGCCCATGCAAATGCCGGGCGTCCACGAACAAGCAGCCCGCAGGCAATCAGTGTTGTTAGCCCAAGGCTCCAGGTCAATCGGGCCGCGTCTGGAGTGCCGGGAACCGACAGGAGAGCCAGGTAGTTAGCACCCCCAGCAATTGCAACCATCAGCAGTGCAGCCCAAGTCGTAATCCTTCCCTGAGGCCACCGCCTGAACAACAGACCTGCGGAGGACACCGCATACAGAATCAGCGCGACCAGTGAGGGGGCCAGGGAGGTGAAGCCCGGAATGTTCAACGTGATGATTGCGGCGTACGCGATGAAGAGGACCGCCACCAAGACGGGCGCAAACGGTGTGTCCAGGGAGTGTCTAATTCCTGACAGCCACCGATTGCTTGACGCCTCTAACAGGGTCTGCTCAGTGACGGGCGTGAGTGGCCCAGACCATGTCAGCGTCACTCTTGTGCCTCTGCCGGGGGCCGAAATGATGCTGGCGCTCCCACCCACTTCTTCCATTCGGGCCCGGATCCCCTGGTCGACTCCAAAGCGGCCAGCCTCCGCCACCTGCGCTTGTGAAAATCCCTTGCCATTGTCCTGAACAGTCAAAATCACAGTTGGTCCCTGCGTGGAGATCTGCACAGAGATCTCGGGTTCGCCGCCGTCTTGTCGACCATGTCGGCGAGCATTACGGATCGCTTCGATCGCCGCGCCCACCAGCGCATCTCCAGCAGCACCGAAGTGAAAGGCTGGGGTGTCGCCATCGACTTGAACCTGTACTTGGGGGAACTTCTCGGACAGGGAGTAGACAATGTCGTCTATCGTCCTCGGACCGGATGATTCTGAGCTGTGGATTACCAACGTCGCGTCCCGCGCGGCTTTCTGCAACACGGGGGAGTTTTGGTGGTGTTGAGAAATGGCGGTGAGGACGGAGAGGACGTGGTCATGGATGAACTCGTTGCTACGACGAAGGGCCGTGTTCTCTGCTTCTTCATCGGCAAGTGCAAGTTGAGCCTCACGGAAGTCGGCACTGGTGTCGTCTAGTTCATCGGCTTGCGCATAGACCCAAGAGATCCCCAGTAGTAGCGGCAAGTTGAAGCACATTGTGTAGAGAACAGTCACGACTTCGGAGGAGTCATACACAAGCCCGTAACGCACGGGAAGCGTCAAAAGCAACAGGGTGACTACCGCCATGAAGACTAGGCGCCCCCACATTGGCAAAGCCACACTTGACAGGGCGGTAGCGCACATCCAGTAGGACGTGAGGAGTGCGACAAGTGCATAACCAGTGCTCGTGTCACTACTAGAAGCGGGGAAGACCAGTAGCCACAGGTAGCAGACAAGCGTGGCGACAACGGACGTGGTCCACAGTCGGTCCAGCACCGCTACGGTTGCTTGCCTTCGCGTGTCCGATATTCCAAGAAGTGCTGCAGCGCCACCGACAATCGGAGTGATGAAGAGCAGTGCTAAGACCACGGGATGATAGCGAACCAGCAACGGCACCGATCCAGGTTGAGATGCTGCAAACATGACGAGGTTCGCCAGCGATCCGCCAGCGATAATCACTCCCGACATCCGCCTAATCAGCGCTGAGTGAAGTCCTTGGTGCTCGCCGTTCTTCCCGTGGTTCACCTAGGTCACACCGCCTTGGAATCGGCTCTGTCCGCGGTTTCCCCTTCTTCTGTCATGGGACAAATTCTCACACAGATCCAGAGATCGAGTCGCAACCACGATACTTCAAAGACGCTGGGTTCAATGTTGTGAAGATTCCGATCCTCTCGGGATCCATCAAGTCGATGATGGCGAACGTTCCAACCGTCAGCGACCTCTACCAATCAATGATCGCAAGTTCTCCGACCGAACTAGCGCAGAGCATCGCAGCTATCGCAACCGCAACTCAAAGTGGTGCGGCACTGGTTCACTGCACGGCAGGAAAGGACCGCACGGGTGTGGTCATCGCACTAACGCAGGCCCTGCTGGGGGTATCCGACGACGACATTGTCGCCAACTATGTGCAGACGCAGGCCAACTTGCAGGGCGCGTGGCTCGCAAAGATGGAAGCCAATATGAAAGACATGATGGCGAAGGTTCCAGATTCCGGAAGCATTGACATGGCCGCTGTTGCGGCCCTCGCAACGGGAAGCCCGGCAGACGCCATCCAAGATGCGTTTGCCACAATCCGCAAGGAGCACGGCACAGTTGAAGCGTTCGTCCTCTCCAATGGTCTGACCCAGGAAGAGATTGATTCACTTAAGGACACGCTGCTCGTTAAGTAGCTCGCTGTGCGCGAGGGCGCTTCAAACTGCAGGCGCCCTCGTCCGACAACTGGCGAGACGAGGACGCATGTTTCCAACAAATCCCTAAACTTGCACCGGACAGCACCAGTGGAAGTAGTGGGGATACCAGAGCGTGGCAGCAGTAGAAGCGCAAGTTGCACCCAAGCGGGGCGAATGGACCGGACAGGTTGGCTTTATCCTCTCTGCCATCGGCTCGGCAGTTGGACTAGGGAACATCTGGCGCTTCCCTGGAGTCGCGTATGAGAGTGGCGGTGGAGCCTTTCTCATCCCATACCTGATTGCCCTTCTCACCGCCGGGATCCCCATCCTCTTCCTCGACTACGCGATCGGACACCGCTTCAAGGGCTCCCCGCCGCTGGCACTACGCCGAGTTGCGGGCTTCCTCGGGGAGAGCATCGGGTGGTTCCAAGTCATGATCTGCGTCTTCATCGCGATCTACTACACGGCGGTGCTTGCCTGGTCCTCGAGCTTCTTTGTCTACTCATTCGATCTGCGGTGGGGCGCGGATGCACCCGGCTTCTTCACCGGCGATTACCTGCAGGTCCCAACGGACGGCTCACTGTTCTCAATGGCATTCGTGCCCAGCGTCCTCGTCCCACTTGCGCTCATGTGGATCATCACGCTTGCGGTCTTGCGTGCTGGTGTCGCGAAAGGTGTGCAGCGCGTCAACATCGTGGCCATCCCTCTTCTGGTAGTTGGCTTCCTGATTCTGGTGGTCCGCGCCCTCTTCCTGCCCGGTGCAAGTGAAGGCCTCAACGCACTCTTCACACCCGACCTGAGCGCCCTCGGCGACCCATCGGTATGGGTTGCCGCCTACTCCCAAATCTTCTTCTCCCTGTCGGTTGGCTTCGGCATAATGATGACGTACTCGTCCTACCGCAAGCGCCGCACCAACCTGACCTCCCCTGGACTGATCATTGCCTTTGGCAACTCCTCTTTCGAGATCCTGGCCGGGATCGGAGTGTTCTCAACGCTGGGGTTCTTCGCTCACCAGCAGGGAGTTGCGGTCAGCGAACTCGAAGGACTCACAGGCGTAACGCTCGCGTTTATGACCTTCCCGGCAATCATCTCTGAGATGCCCGGGGGTGAGTTCTTCGGCCTGCTCTTCTTCGGGTCCCTGACGCTTGCGGGTCTGACATCCTTGATCTCCATCCTCGAGGTTATCTTCGCCGGGTTTATCGACAAGTTCGGTCTCACCAGGGCGCAAGCCGTCTACAGGTTGGGCATCCCGTTGGCACTGGTTTCCGTGGCGCTTTTTGGGACAGCCACCGGCCTGTTCGCCCTCGAGACCATTGACAATTGGGCCAACAACCTGGGGATTGTCGGAGCTGCCATAGCCATGACGATCACGGTGATGTGGGTACAACGTAGCGGTCCGGAACTGTTCACCCACCTCAGTGAACTGTCCACATTCAAAGTGAAATGGGGATGGTGGGTGCTGGTGTCGGTTCTCAGTCCCGTTGTCCTCACCTACATGCTGCTATCTGCTATCGAGGCGCTCATCGCTGAGCCCTACGGCGGGTATTCCACGGGGTATCTGCTGATATTCGGGTGGGGTGTCATCGCCGCGATGATTGTCGGCGCTGGGATACTAACAGCGACTAAGTGGCGTACGGACCCGATGAAGTTTGAGGTTTGGCCGCCGTACTCGCCCTCGTACACTGCCCTTTCCCAGTCGCATACGAACCACAGTGAGGCGGGCGCTACCAGCGCGGCGAGTACCAGCGAAGGAGAGCAAAAGTGACGACGACGGCAATCCTCTTCTTAGTGTTCGCGCTGCTCATTATCTGGGGCGGGCTTGTTGCCAGCATCATTTTCCTGGTGCGCAACCCTGAGGTTTCCCACTTCCCACCCGGTGGCGAAGCGGGAGATGACCCGGGGGACGACTAAACCCGGGGCGACCGGCCCCAAAGGGAGGTCCACCCCTAGGCGCCCAGCGACAGGTACGTCTAGTCGGCCGAAGAGAAAACCTTCGGGAGAAGCATCGTTGCAATCGCGGGAATGATCCACACCAGGAGCGTGGCGAGCACCCATGTGCCAACACCTGAGATCCGCAAACCGCCCGTGAACAGCGTGGCCACCAAAAGGGCCAGGAACGCTGAGATGATCCCGACGAGGCTGATGGCGGACGCCGCGTATTTTTCGATGAGCTTGGCGACAAGTGGCGCCACGATCGACTGGGCCACGGAGAAAACCACCACGGCTACCAGGAAGCCCCAGAAGGTCATCCTGAACCCACGCAGTGACAGGGATGCCACCAGCAACCCGATCGCGGACGAGCCAAAGAATATTGCCAGTTTGATGCCCATGTTCTTCATGGTGGCGCCTTTCAGATTGTTCGGCGGATACTGTGTATGGCCCATCTTCGTCCCTCGGGGGACTCTTCAACAACTAGATGGTGAACAGCGACGACATAATGTGGGAGAGCCTGCCGGCTAGTCCGCTGTCCTCTTGAAGGTGCTCGCGGATTGTCAGTGCCCAGTCTGGCCGATCAGTGATGACTGCGTCCACGCCGTCAATCATCCTCACGTTCAGTCCATCCTTAGTGTTGACGGTCCAAACGACGAAGCCCATGCCCGCATCGGTCGTGTTCCGCTGCATCTGCGCACCAGCGGAAGATTCTTCGAGGACGAGGAAGTCAGCGTGAGTCTGTGGAATCCCCAGTCCTGCAAACGGCATGATGTAGCCAATGGTCGTGTTGGGGAGAAGGCTCTTCAGCTCATCTGCAGATGCCTTGTCCAACGTATGGAAAAGGTGGCCCCCAAGTAGATCGCCCTCGTCCAACGTGTCCAACAGATCCTGAACGTGTGTTTCAGTCTCTGCCCCCGAAAGCTTAAGTTCGATGAGTAGCGGCTGATCCAGTTCATTCGCGCGCGTGACGTACTCGACCAGGGAGGGGATCTGCCCACTGTTGCCTGCATTGTCGTGCACAGTCATCGCGGTCAGTTCGTCCAGGGTAAGGTCCTTCACCTTGACGGACTTCCCGGTGAGGCGTCCGAGGTCGGTGTCGTGCATGACAACAAACCTGCCGTCTTTGGTTTGCATGGTGTCGAACTCGACAATCTCAGCACCCGCGGCATTTGCGGCCTCGAGCGCCTCAATCGTGTTCTCAACCCCGCCCTGCGTGAAGCCCCGGTGAGCAATGACGATTGTCTCGGGATGGTCAGAGATTGCGTACATTGTGGGAATGGCGAGGGCGCCAAGGACTGCCATGGCAGAAACGGTAATCGCGGTGTTGGCCACGCCGATCCGCCTGCTCTTCTTCGGAGTGGGGGGCTGGGAGATGGGCGTGACTTTGCTCGTGTGGACGGCACTGTAGGCGGTCAGAACTCCCGCGAGGAGCGCGACGGCAAAACCGGTCAAGAGAAGAGAGAGGACCTGCGCGGCCCCGAAAGAGAGTCCTGCGACCACGGGTGAGGCTGCGGGAGCCACGTTGTCCGCGAGGAACGTGGGAGAAAGAAGAAGGTAGAAACCAGCAACTGAAACCGCGGACAATCCGGCGATCAAGACGACGACGGCAACGACCAGCGTCCATGGGCGCAAACCACGAGTAATGCGCCAACTGGTTGAAAGCGCCCTCGTCTGACCATCTTTGGAAAGTACAAAGATCGGAAGCGTTGCTGCCAGGCGGATGTTGACGTAACCTAGAATCACGTAAAGAACGACGAGGGCGACTCGGGTGAAGGTCTGTTTGTCGAGCTCCTCGGTGATGAAGTTTGGGACGGCGACTCCGTTCAGAGCCGCCGAAGTGAATCCGAAGCCGGAGAGGGGAACTAGGACAAGGAGGTAGAGGGCGAGCCAAATGGACGAGGGGTGGAGAACCTTCCTACCAACCCTGAGTACCTCACGACCCAGTTGCTTCCATGTCAGCGCGGGGTCGTGCAGGAGCAGGAGGATCGCGGCAAACTCAACGACCAACGCGAGTAACACTATGAGCAGGGCAATCGCGAGCAGTAGTACGGTGATGGGGAACCCCGGCGCAATCGCAAAGTCATCCATATCAATGGCATACATGCCGTCCGCGCGCAGTGCTTCACGGAAAACCCAGTGGGCAAGGGGAAATGCCAACGCCGTGAGAACTAGGTTGCTGAGGATGATGAGGAGGAAAAGTCGACCCTTGACGGCCATGACGGCATTCCAGGAGGTCTTCAATAGGGACAGTGGACCCGAAGTGGAAGGGACGTCCTCGTTCGGGGTGACTCTTGGACCATCTGGCATTGCTCGGGGCTCCCTCAACTTGAACCTGGTAGTGATTCTCTCATCACTTCGGGATTCCGTCGGGTCGGCCCCGAGCGTGTAGGATTGTGGCGATCCCCCGTGCGACGGCATCACCCGAACCTCCCCAGGGCCGGAAGGCAGCAAGGATACGGTCGCTCTGTCGGGTGCGCGGGGGATCACTTATACCTAAATGCGGTTTTCCACAGTTCGCTGTGATTGGCGTTTTCCGCAGTGACTTCGTCGTTAGGTGCCGCTGTTTCCCGGAGGTTCTAAGGTCTAATTGTGAGCACAGCACTGTACCGCCGTTATAGGCCAGACACATTCCAGGACGTCATCGGTCAAAGTCACGTGACCGATGCGTTGCAGACCGCCCTCGACAGTGGACGCGTCACGCACGCATACCTCTTTTCAGGTCCGCGTGGTTGTGGCAAGACCACGTCGGCGCGAATACTTGCGCGCAGTTTGAACTGTGCCCAAGGGCCGACTTCGAGTCCGTGTGGAGTCTGCGATTCATGTGTGGAGTTGGCATCAGGGGGCCCGGGTTCCCTGGACGTAGTGGAAATTGATGCGGCGTCCAACAATAAGGTCGAGGACGCAAGGACTCTTCGTGACCGGGTTGCGTTCGCCCCAACGCGTGATCGCTACCGCATTTTCATCCTTGACGAAGCCCACATGGTGACACCACAGGGGTTCAATGCCCTTCTGAAGGTGGTTGAGGAACCACCCGAACACGTCAAGTTCATTTTCGCGACAACTGAGCCGGACAAGGTCATCAACACAATCCGGTCACGCACGTACCACTACCCGTTCCGCCTGGTCGCACCATCCGTACTTGGTCCGTTCCTGCGCGATCTGGCAGCGAAGGAGGGCGTTCAGGTTGACGAGGGCGTGTATCCGCTCATCATTCGTAGCGGCGGCGGATCTGTGCGGGACTCACTGTCTGTGCTCGACCAGCTCATCGCGGGGTCTGACGGTGTCGTGACCGTTGAGAAGGCTGTTGAACTGCTCGGGTACACCGACGCATCCATACTGGAGAGGGCGGTCGACGCACTGGGTGATGGTGATGGTGCCGCCGCGTTCAGGATCGTTGAAGAGATCATCGCGACAGGCCAGGAGCCCCGACGTTTTGTTGAGGATCTGCTGCAGCGCTTACGTGACCTGATGGTATGCGCTTTGGCTGGGGAAAGGGCATCAGACATCCTGGTGGAAACACCTGCTGACCAGTTGGTTGTCATGCATACACAGGCCTCAAAGTGGGGTAGCCGCCTGCTGTCGCGGAGTGCGGACATAGTTGAATCTGCACTCCGGGAGATGTCGGGGGCTACGGCGCCCCGACTGCAATTGGAACTGCTCCTAGCCCGCCTGTTGGTGAAGGGGCAGGCTCCGGCGGTGCAGCCATCCATGCAGGACGCACCGGCACCCGTTCAGTTGGCGCCTGCCCGCCAGGTGCCGGCCCGATCTATACCCGCGCAATCCGCATCTGCCCAATCCACATCTGCCCAATCCGCACCTGCGCCGCAAGGACCCGCGCCAGTTCAGTCGACCCCTGCCCGCTCGGCTCCTGCGCCGCAGACGGGACCGCCACCTGCCCGGTCGGTGCCTGCGGATCGACCCGGTGCGTCACCTGCTCTGCCGCAGTCCGATGGTGACACGCAGTTCCCAGATGCTGCTTTTGTCAGGCTGCACTGGGTAGAGATCATCGAGAAGATGGGCCAGATGGGGTCCGTTTTTCCCTCATTGCTTCGGAACTTCCGCGGGGTGGAAGCCGATGGTTTCACCTCACATATCTTCTTGCTTGATCCGACAACCGTCAACCAGTTTGACCGCATGGGGGGCTCTGAGAAGCTGGCGTTGATCTTGAGCAACATGTTGGACGCGACCGTGTCGGTGCAGGCACACTGGATTGAAGATCTCGACAACGTCATTGCGGGATTTGGGCGCGGTGACGAAAGTGCAGAGGCTGAACGGGAACCTCGCGCGGACGTGGAGGATTCCCAGACGGACACAGATTCCGCCCAGACCCTGGAGCCGACCCCGGAACCGGAGCCGACCCCGGAACCGGAGCCGACCCCGGATGCCGGCCCGGTGCCGGAACCCAACTCAACCCCGTCCTACAAGGGACGCCCGGCGGTGGATATGGTCCTCGGTATTCTTGGGGGCTCGGTGATAGACGAGAAGATTGTGGCGACCCCCTCCGATGCCCAGTCACCAGGGGATTTCGATGGCCCAGAGCCAGTGGAACCCCCGGAAGAGGAACTGTCGGCGTTTGACCTGGACGGTGAGGAATGAGTGGCTTCGAAGGAGCGATCCAGGATCTGATAGATCAGTTGGGTGCTCTGCCCGGGATCGGGCCGAAGAGTGCACAGAGATTGGCTTTTCACCTGCTTGGAGCTGAAGGTTCCGAAGTTCAGGAGTTGGTCTCAGCAATCGAAGCTGTGAAGCAGAACGTCCATTTCTGCTCGATCTGCGGCAATGTCACAGAGGCTGAGGTTTGCTCGATCTGCTCTGACACCCGTAGAGACAGTACCGTCCTCTGCGTTGTGGAAGAAGCGAAAGACATCAACGCAATTGAAAAGACGCGGGCCTTCCGCGGCATGTATCACGTGTTGGGGGGCGTTATAGATCCACTTGCGGGGGTGGGAGCTGATTCCTTGCGAATCCGGGAGCTCTTTGCTCGCCTGGGTGACGGGACTGTGCAAGAGGTAATTCTTGCGACGAACCCAACGGTCGAGGGCGAGGCCACGTCCTCGTACATTGCGCGCAGCGTCATACCGATGGGTGTGTCTGTTACGCGCCTGGCATCAGGGCTTCCGGTCGGCGGCGACCTTGAGTATGCCGATGAGGTGACCTTGGGTCGAGCTCTGGAGGGGCGACTGCGCATCTAACTTTGGAGGGGAGACTACGCATCTAGCCCAACCTAAGGCTGGCCCTCCCCAAATGTATACGTGGGGGCCAAAAGTGACCGTGGGGTACGTACCCCAGACGCACATTCCGTCCCCACGTATACATTTCGCGTGGGGACGGGCGTAGGGGCTGTCAAGCGCCTGCTAGTTTGCGGCGTCGATCTGCTTGCGTACCTCATCCATGTCGAGGTCGCGGATCTGTCCGATCAAATCATCAAGTGCATGTCCTGGCAGTGCGCCAGCCTGACGGAAAACAGCGATTCCATCACGGAATGCCATAAGCGTTGGGATGGAAGTGATCTGAGCCATGGCAGCCAGTTCCTGCTGAGCCTCCGTGTCCACCTTGCCGAAGACAATGTCGGCATTCTTTTCAGAAGCCTTGTCATAGACAGGTGCGAACTGGCGGCAAGGGCCACACCACGCGGCCCAGAAGTCGACCAGGACGATCGGGTTTTCAGTTACCGTTGCCTCGAAGTCTTCGGCCGTGAGGTCTTTGGTGCTCATTGTTCTCCTCCGTAAATCAGATTGCTATGCCCAGCGTACTGACTTTTGCAACTCCAGGGCAGGGCAGAAGGCCAATCAGTCGGTTGTTTCCGCTCCCCGCGTAGAAATACCGGGTGGGGTATTAGCTTCGTCACGGCCGAGGGGGTGACGAGTCTGAGCACCAGTTACCCGCCCGAAAATTTTCTTGCTAGACTGTAGGACGTCCAAGCGACATGCGGATGTAGTTCAATGGTAGAACTTCTGCTTCCCAAGCAGATAGCGCGAGTTCGATTCTCGTCATCCGCTCCATTTGATTTAGCGTTACCTCATGACTGACAACAATGCTGATCGTTCACGCAGTTTTGCCTCCGACAACTATTCGGGCGTCCACCCGGAGATCCTGGCCGCCCTCGCCGAAGCCAATGTCGGACACGCGACCTCGTATGGGGAAGACCCTTGGACGCAGCGCCTAGGCGCCCTCGCAACCCAACTCTTCGGTGACGAAACCCAGATCTACCCGGTTTTCAACGGTACAGGCGCCAACGTTATTGCGTTGCAGTCAGTCCTCCCGCGGTGGGGCGCGGTGATCGCCCCTCACACTGCCCACATCAATCGGGACGAGGGCGGAGCCCCTGAAAAAGTCGGCGCAATCAAAATCCTGGGCGTCGACACTCCCGACGGAAAACTAACCCCGGATCTGGCTGCTACTGAAGCGTGGGGGTGGGGGGATCCGCATCGCTCCCAACCTCTTGCGCTGTCAATCTCGCAGGTCACGGAGCTCGGCACCTGCTACACGCCGCAAGAGGTACGCGCCCTCGCCGACTTTGCCCACGACAACGGCATGGCTCTTCACGTCGATGGCTCACGACTTTCCAACGCTGCCGCACACCTGAACTCGACATTCCGTGAGATCACCACGGACGTTGGCGTTGACGTTCTGAGCCTGGGTGGAACAAAGAATGGGGCGATGGGCGCCGAGGCCGTCGTGGTCTTGAACCCGCAACTCGCCACCGGGATTGACTACCTGCGCAAGACCAACATGGCGTTGGGGTCCAAAATGCGCTTCATATCGGCCCAGCTTCTCGCTTTATACGAGGGCGATCTGTGGCGGCAATCGGCACTCCACGCTAATGAAATGGCCACCCGCCTCGGGGATGAACTACAGGCAGTGGTGCCAATTCCCTACGCGGTTGAGTCCAACGTGGTCTTCGCCAAGTTGAACGCGGAGCAGAAGAAGCGCGCCCGCAGCCGCTTCCATTTCTATGACTGGCCGGGCGACCCCGACCTTGTTCGCCTCATGGCCTCTTTTGACACTACTGAAAGGGACATAGTCGACCTCGTCCGGGCAATTCGCGGATGCTGAGCCCGGACGTGGGATGATGCTCCTATGCTTCTGAGTGATCGTGATATTCACACTGCCATCGAGGGCGGTCGCATCCAGTTGGACCCGCTTGACCTTGGGCTGGTGCAGCCAGCCAGCATTGACGTCCGGCTGGACCGCGTCTTCAGGCTTTTCGACAACCATCGGTACGCGGTGATTGACCCTTCCGTGGCGCAACCAGAGCTGACCCGAAGGGTTGAGGTCAACGAGGACGAGCCGTTTGTTCTCCATCCCGGGGAGTTCGTCCTTGGCGCCACACTGGAGAAGGTTGCACTTGGTGACGACGTCGCGGCCCGTTTGGAGGGCAAGTCTTCCTTGGGGCGCCTCGGGTTGTTGACACACTCAACCGCGGGCTTCATCGATCCGGGTTTCGCCGGACACGTTACCCTCGAGTTGTCCAACACTGCGACCATGCCGATCCTGCTCTACCCTGGCATGCGCATCGGACAGTTGTGCTTCTTCAACCTGTCGAGCCCAGCCCAGGCGCCGTATGGGTCCGCAACGCTCGGCTCCCACTATCAGGGACAGCGTGGCCCCACGGCCTCCCGCTCTCACCTGCGGTTTGACCGGGTTCATGTTCCGCCCTCGGCCCCTGTGCCAGCCGACTCATCTGACGCAGGTGGAGTCCAATGATGGGATGCGGCAGATGAGTGGCGCGCCGACCCCGCCGCGCAGGTCCATTTACGACCGCATCGCGCACCTCAAGGAAAGTCCCAACCCCCTGGTTGAGACCGATTTGAACGTGCTGGATGGGGTTGGGTCGACCGCAACCTTCAGTTTCGCGGAGACGGGGGAATTGGTTGTGGATGAGGCCGCCCCCCTGCCCCTAAGTGTTGAACGTTCGCAGCCCCGTGGCAACCTTGAGGCATCAATGGCGCAGGCTTACCACCTCTTGCTGGTGCCTGACGAAGTCACGCCTGATGACGTGGAAGCGCTGGCGGTTTCCGTGTGGAATGAGGCCGGGTGGCTGGCACCCGGGATCCTCCAGTTGCAAGAGAGTGTGACTCTTGAGGGGCCCTGGTCACTAGATGAGGATACCGCCGCCGCCCTCGGGTCGCCCTCGGACAACGAACAGGTGTGGCTGTTGCGCTGTCCCGCCAGGCGAGGCGCACCGCCAAGTAGCGCAGTGATGGCGTTTGATGAGTGGGCGAGGGCGTTCCCGACGGGGATGCCGGTTGGGGTTGAGCAGAAGGTCCTTGATGTCATGCGCCGCATCGCACACCGCCTGCGCGGTAGCGTGCGGGTTGCGGGTAGTGGGGTCGTCATTCGGGCTGACGCGGATGCGTCAGTGAGTTTGCGTGTCCTCACCGATCAGTGGGTTGGGCCCGAGCAGCTGCTCGACTGGCTGTCCACCTACATTCCAGATGTCGCGTTACCCAACGAGGACGGTCCCGCATCTGTTGCGCCGGGCATACCCTACGCGTTATTGGCTCCGGTGACGTCGGCTTCACAGATCCTCATCGGGGTGCGACCCGAGACATTTGTCCCCCGGGTTTTGCGTTGGGAACGTTGGGCGAAACCACCTCTCTTTGTTTACGAGGTCGTCTGGGCCGTCCCCGAAGAGCTTTCTTCATCTTCCCACCAGGCCCCGCGCTCCCGACGCGTGCGCCTTGAACGCAACAGGGCGGAACAGATCGCTGAGACCGTTGCTGCCGTGATAGCGACGTCCCTGCCCAACTGCGCAGTTATTGACGAGGACGGGTTCCTTCTTTCCCTCGATGAACCCCCTCAAGTAGAAGAACAGCCACGTCCTTAACTTCTAGTTCTGCCTCGGAAGGTATCGCCGAGTCCAACATTTGTGTGCAGAAGGGGCATGCTGTGGCAACGGTGGTCGCACCGGTGGAGAGGGCTTGATCAACCCTTGCGGAAGCAATGCGGGTTCCACGGGTCTCTTCCATCCATGCCCTGGCACCGCCGGCACCGCAACACATCGCGAGTTCCCGGTTTTGGGGCATTTCAACCAGGTTCAGGTTCACATCAGAGCCAAGGAGCTCCCGGGGTGGCGCATAGATCCTGTTGTGACGCCCAAGGAAGCACGGGTCGTGGTAGGTCACGGTTTGCGCCTGCTCCGGGTCTGGCGCAACCGGAGTCAGCGCCCCCTCCCGGACCAGACGGTTTAGCAGTTGCGTGTGGTGGATGACGTCGTAGTGGCCACCAAGCTGGGGGAACTCGTTGGCAATCGAGTTGAAGCAGTGCGCGCATGTCACCACGATCCGCTTGGCTTTGATTTCATCCAGGGTTTCAATGGACGCTTCCGCAAGCATTTGGAAGAGGATCTCATTGCCGGCGCGGCGAGCAGGGTCGCCCGTGCAACCCTCCGCGGATCCGAGGACACCGAAGGAAACACCCGCGGTGTGAAGCAGTTCGGCGACCGCGGCGGTGGTGCGTTTCGCCTTCTCATCGTATGCTCCGGCGCACCCCACCCAGAAGAGGTAGTCGAGGTCGGTGGCGTCCTCTACGTCCTCGCCGATCACAGGGAAATCAAAGTCGAGTTTGGCCGCCCAGTCCAGGCGCTTGCGGCGGGACTGGTTGTAGGGGTTGGACTTGGTTTCCATGGCCCTGAAGGGTCGCGTCAGTTCGCGGGGGAACGCGGATTCCAATAGTACTTGGAAGCGGCGCATGTTGCCGATGTGGTCGATGTGTTCAATGTCGACGGGACACTGGTCGACGCACGCCCCGCACATGGTGCAATCCCAGAGTATGTCCGGGTTGAGAACGCCCCCTGCGAGGGCGGCATTGTCTGGGGAGACGCCCTCGGGACCAGCAGTGTTGGCGGCCTTCAGTGCGCCGAGGACGTCTGACGTGTCTGGGCCGGCCTGGTTTGTCGGGGTGAAGCCGGATGCGGCGACGGCATTGTCACGAAGCGCCATGATCATGAGCTTCGGTGACAGTGGTTTCTCAGTGTTCCATGCGGGGCACAGGTCCTGACACCGGCCACACTCCGTGCAGGACATGAAGTCCAGCCGGTCTTTCCACGTCAGGTCTTCGGTGGATCCGAGGCCGATCACAGCGGGTCGTGTCTGGGGGGAGGAGTCAGTGTCAGCCTGGGCGTCCTCGACCTCGGCCTCTTCAAATTCCTCAGCCAGATGGGGAGTGGGGTTGCCGGCGACCAGCGGAAGTGCAAGCGCACCCAAAGACTTGCCTCCGTCGGCGTTGCGCCCGGCCGCGATGTTCACGGGCGCCAGGAAGCGGTGCCACGAAATACTCATGGCAATGTCCGAACCAACGATGAGCATCCACACCATCGACGCCACAATCTTCACGGTGACAACGATGACGACCGCGTTGGCGAGGGCTTCGCCGCTCCACCCGGAGACGAGGGATCCGAACCATGAGGTCAGGGGGTAGTGCAACGGTGTGGCAAACGGATCGCCAATGTGTTGTCCGAGGGCGTACTGGAAACCGTGGCTGAAAAGGACAGCCAGGCAGACGGTCGCGACGACACCTTCCACAAACCATGCCTGCCAGCGGGTGGACCCGAAGAAGCGGGAAGAGCGGGGTTGGCCGCTTCGCTTAGCCCGAGCCATCGTGGCGATCCTGATGGTAAAAAGAGCGATGATCGACGCGGCTCCGAGGGCGGCCAGTACCTCAACAACCCAGTTCCACACGACAGAGTGGCCCAGGATTGGGAGGGTGTAGAGAGGGTTGAAGAGCTGCCCGTACGATGCCACAAGCGTCAGGACGAGGACGACAAACGACACCATGACCAGCCAGTGTGCGACGCGAACCACCGGCCGGTTCTTAAAGGTGTCGTGGGATAGTGAGACACGCAGCGACGTCCACAGCCTCTTCCACGGGGAGTTCCACCGGCCACTCTCAGCCGCGCCGGCTCGGATCACCGTGACAATACGCGCCACACCGCGAATGAACACGGTCCAGCCAATGACGCTTGTAAAAAGTGCCAGACCTATACAGAGATAGGTCACTGCAGCCGACGCCATGGTGGGGCTCCTAACAATTCCGCGGATGGCTCATTATCCCCTTTCAGGGTGAGAGCGATGAAACAGGCAAGCTAGAATCATTCTGCTAGTAGTCAACCTATGTTGAATCTTCCGTTCTGCACGCTTGGTTCCTAATATGCCCACCCCCAAGACGAGAGGCTTGCACAGAGAATGTTCGCGCTGCTCATAGTGCAACTTGTTGCTGCGCTTTGCGCACCGCTTGCAGTGCGACTGTGGGGGCGAAACTCTTTTCTAGTTCTGGCTCTTGCGCCAGCATCTGCTGCAATTTGGGCCCTCTTACAGACGCCGAGTGTGTTCCGTGAGGATCGATTCGAGGTCGTTTCTTGGGTTCCCACTTTGAGCCTGGACATCGTCTTCCGCCTGGACACGCTGTCCTGGTTGATGATGATACTGGTCGGTGGCGTCGGAGCTGCCGTTCTGGTGTACTCGTCGCGCTATTTTTCAAGCAGCGCTGCTGGCCTGACAAGGTTCGCAACCTTCTTCATGGCTTTTGCTGCAGCCATGTATGGCGTGGTGGTCGCCGACCAGACGATGATCATGTACCTCTTCTGGGAGATGACGGCGGTTCTGTCGTACCTGCTGATTGGTCACCACTCCACGCGCGCCCCAGCACGAGTCGCTGCCCGTCAGGCGTTCTTAGTCACGGGTTTCGGCGGTTTAGTCATGTTCGCTGGGCTAGTTATACTCGGCGTTACACCGGGAGGCTCTTTCCGGGCTTCAGAGCTAATCCACTCGCTACAAACAGGGGGTTTGGACCCTACTCAGCCCCTCGTTATTGTGGCGGCGCTGTTGGTCTTAGTCGGGGGTCTCTCCAAGTCTGCGCAGGTGCCGTTTAGCTTCTGGCTCCCGGGCGCGATGGCTGCTCCCACCCCGGTCTCTGCCTACCTCCATGCAGCCGCAATGGTGAAGGCCGGCGTTTATCTAATTGCACGGTTCACGCCCGGGTTCACGTTCGTTCCCGGTTGGTCGATGCTAGCTGTGGTCATAGGCCTCTACACGATGCTGCACGGCTCCTATCTGGCCCTGCGTCAGCGTGACCTCAAACTAATCCTCGCTTACGGCACAGTTTCGCAGCTGGGACTGATGATTGCCGCTGTGGGCATGGGGACCGCAGCCGCACTTGCAGCCGGCCTCGTTATCATGCTGTCCCACGCGCTCTTCAAATCTTCGCTGTTCCTGACCGTCGGTGCTGTAGAAAGTGCCACGGGAACCCGAGATCTCTGGGAGCTAACAGGGCTCGCACGCCGCATGCCGGTGCTGGCAACTTTTGCGGGCCTGGCTGCGCTGTCGATGGCCGGGATTCCAATCACCCTGGGCTACGTTGGCAAAGAGTCTCTAATCTCAGCGCTGCTTGAAGGCGGCTATTCGCCTGGACTTCCCGGAGGGTCCACGGCGAACATGATGATGCTCGTGGTGCTCGCCCTCGGGTCGATGATGACAATTGGTTACGCCTGGCGTTTCTGGTGGGGGGCTTTCGGGACCAAGAAGATCAAGGTGGACGTCAAGGTTCGCCCGCTCTCGAAGCTTGTTATCGCTCCGATTGTTATTCTTGCCAGCGGTGCATTCCTTGGTTTTGCGGCGCACCCGCTTGAGCAGCTACTCACCTCACCAACAGGCCCCACCAAAGGCATGTCGGGCTATCCGCATATTGCTCTCTGGTCCGGTTGGGCTCCCGCCCTCATTACCCTGGTCATTCTGATCGGCGGTGTCCTGCTGGCAGTGTTCCGCCCCCAGGTCTCCAAGTTCCAAAGGTCAATCCACACACCAATATCTGCAGCCCGAATCTTTGCCCTGTCCCTGAGGGATCTTGAGCTTTTCGCGAACCGCGTCACCTCCTTTATTCAAAGGGGTTCCCTGCCGGGCGAACTCGCAACGATCATGCTTTCAGCGGCTGCCTTGACCACCTATGCGATCTTGCGGGCCAACCCGCCGCGCAACCTTCCTCCGCTATGGGATTCAGCGCTTCAAGCTGCAATTGTGGGGGTGGGGATCATCGCTGTGTTCGTCACCGTCAGGGCGCGAAGGCGCATCCGCGCAGCCCTGGCGTTGGGTGCTGTTGGAATGTCGGTCTCCCTACTCTTTGCGATCCACGGCGCCCCAGACTTGGCTCTGACACAGCTCGCGGTCGAGGCCGTCAGCCTCGTGGTGTTCATCCTCGTCTTCCGCAAGCTGCCAACCTACTTCTCCACACGACCGCTGGTCTCCAGCAAGATTTCTAAAGTATTCGTCGGCACCCTTGCGGGCACCATCACCGCTGTCGGTGGCTACTACGCTTTCTCTGCTCGCATCCACACCCCTGTCTCAGAACTGATGCCAAGGGAGGCCCTAGAGTTCGGCCACGGACGCAACATAGTCAACGTCATCCTGGTTGACATCCGAGCCTGGGACACAATGGGCGAACTGTCGGTCCTTCTGGTCACTGCAACAGGTGTCGCATCACTGATCTACGTGATGTCGAGGACGGGCCGGATCGACCGGATCAGCAAGCGTTCCGCTAAGCCCGGCCGCTTCCTGCCGGGAGCTTCAGCATTGCGCCCGCACGACCGCTCCATGGTTTTGGAAGTTGCGACCCGGTTGCTGTTCCCCACCATGATTGTTCTGTCGATCTGGCTCTTACTGATTGGGCACAACGAACCGGGTGGTGGGTTTGTCGGGGGCGTCGTCGCTGGACTGGCATTCGTGCTGCGCTACCTGGCTGGCGGGCGCTATGAGCTGGGTGAAGCAATGCCGATCCCTGCGGGTTATCTGCTTGGAACAGGCCTGTTTGTTGCAGCGGCAGGTGGCGCGGCACCACTCCTCTTCGGCAACGTGCCGTTCCAGTCCACACCGGTAGACATTCCCTTGGGCGCCCTTGGGGAACTGCACTTCACAACTGCAATGATCCTGGATGTCGGCGTTTACATCCTTGTCATGGGGCTGATTGTCGACTTGGTTTCGGCATTGGGGGCAGAAGTGGACCGCCAGGGCGATCGACCGGCAAGAGCTTACGGCTCATCCACTCCTACGCGCACCAAGGGGGGTGTGTAAGTTGCCTTCGCTAGTTGTCTTCATTTTCGTGGGTGTGCTGGTCGGCGCAGGGGTTTACCTCACCCTTGAACGCACCCTGTCCCGCATCTTTATTGGTCTGGCACTAATCACCAACGGCGTTAACGTCCTCATCCTTGCAATGGGAGGCTCAGGAGGGATGCCGCCACTACTGGGCGGGACGGCTGACACCATAGTGGACCCGCTCCCGCAGGCCCTGATCCTCACCTCCATCGTCCTCTCCCTGGGGACGACTGCATTCGGCCTCGCGCTGGCTTACCGCTCCTGGCTTCTGACGGGCAATGACGAGGTTGTGGACGATATTGAGGACCGCCGCGTTGCGCGTCAGGCCCGCCGGCAAGGTGATGAAAGCCTGGAGGAGCTCTACACGCAAGGCACCGAGGACGCTGAGATCTTCTACGACCAAGAGGACAACAGGTGAACCCGGCATCCCTGGCGTGGTTAGTGCCGCTTCCCGTCCTTATCCCCATGGTTTCTGCGGGAGCCGCTCTGGTAGCGAGTCGCCATCCCCGCATTCAGCAGGTCATCGCACTCGCTGGAATGCTGGCCGCGACAATCGTCGGAGTGTTCCTCATTTTCGGTGCAGCGCAGGGGCCAATCGTCCTCGACGTCGGATCGTGGGCGGCGCCGATTGGTATCACACTGGTGGCGGACCGCCTGTCGACACTGATGTTGGTGGTGTCGCAGATTGTTGCGCTTGCGGTCCTCATCTACTCCATAGGTGAGAATGTTTCTGATCCTGTGCCGACTTCCCCGGTTGCTGTCTTCTACCCGACGTTCCTCATCCTCTCAGCCGGGGTGTCCAACTCGTTCCTGACCGGCGACCTCTTCAACCTGTACGTTGGGTTTGAGATCCTCCTTGCGGCCTCATTCGTCCTCATCACTCTTGGTGGGACCCGAGGGCGCGTCCGATCCGGGACTGTTTACGTCGTCGTCTCCCTCATGTCTTCGGTGCTTTTCCTGATCGGCATCGCATGGATTTACGGCGCAACGGGCACGGTTAACATGGCTCAACTGTCGGTCAGGTTAGCGGAGCTACCGCCCTCGACGACGCTGATCATGCAGGGGATCCTCCTGGTTGCGTTCGGTGTCAAGGCGGCTATCTTCCCGCTGGCATCATGGCTTCCCGACTCGTATCCAACAGCACCCGCACCAGTCACCGCCGTGTTCGCCGGCCTCCTAACTAAGGTTGGCGTCTACGCGATCATTCGTCTGCAGTTCGTGATTTTCCCGGGCGACCGTTTGAGTCTGCTCCTCGGGGTCGTTGGAATTCTCTCAATGTTGATTGGCATTTTGGGGGCGGTCGCCCAAGATGACGCCAAACGACTCCTGTCGTTTACTCTGATTTCTCACATTGGTTTCATGATGTGGGGCATTTCCTTGGGGACTGTGGCCGGCCTCGGTGGCGCCATCTACTACGCGGCGCACCACATTATTGTGCAGACAGCACTGTTCCTCATCGTTGGTCTGATCGAGCGCGCGCGTGGGACGACATCACTGACCCGCTTGCACGACCTTGCTCGGGATCATCCTGGGCTTTCGATCCTCTTTCTGATCACGGCACTGAACCTGGTGGGGATGCCGCCCATGACGGGGTTCATTGGGAAGCTTGGTTTGGCCCAAGCATCCGTGCAGGTCGGTACTCCTATGGCGTACTCCCTTATGGCTGCCGGTATTCTGACGTCCTTCCTGACGCTCTATGTGGCGGTTAAGTTCTGGAGTAGGGCATTCTGGCAACCCAAGAGAGTGGAGTTTGACGACTTTGTTGTCCCCACAGAGGGACAGAGGCTCTCTGGTCGTCAGGAGCGTCGACTGCGTCGCTTCGAACAGGCTGTGCGTGATGGGCGTGCAACGGAGAAGTACGCGCTGGCAGCCAAGACCGAAGTGGAACGTGGTGGGGGAGCATCGAATGCCATCATGTACGCGGTTGCTACAGCACTGGTTGCGCTCCAGCTCGGAATGGCAGCATTCTCTGGTCCCATCTACTCCTTTGCAGCAGGCGCTGCAGAGAACATGATGGATCGGGATAGTTACGTGACCGCGGTCTTGGGCGAGGACGGTCGCGGCGGTGGCACGTCGAAACTTCCTCCCTTCCACCCGCCATGGGAGAACCTGAATCCAGCTCCACCGCTTCTTCCTGCCGAGCCGACTTTGCCAGAGATCGGGGGTTCTGATGCCAGCTAAAGTGCGACGTCATGTCTCCTTCTCGATGACTGCCTGGCTTCTCCTTGTGTGGCTAGCGGTGTTTGGGTCGCTTGACTGGCTAGTCATCGTAGGTGGGCTGCTGGTTGCGGTTGGGGTGCAGATAGTCTTTCCCTTACCGATCATGCCTAACCTCTGGCACGTACGCCCCGTGTCTTTCATTGTTCTGGCACTACGTTTCCTCTACGACCTGCTTGTTGCAGGTGTGCAGGTTTCGTGGCTGGTGGTGTCTGGCCATCCCCATGAGGATGGAATCGTCAAGTGCCCTGTCAGAAGCGACAACCCGGTGTACATGACCATGGTTGCGGTCATGACTTCCATGGTGCCTGGAACCATCGTTGTTGAGGCCTCACGGACTGAAAAGGCGCTGTATTTGCACGTCCTCGATATGAAGACCCACGGCGGGATAGAGGGCGTACGTAAAGAGGTGTCCGCTCAAGAGAAGCGGGTGCTGCTCGCATTTGCGCCCTCGAAGGTGCTGAGAGAAACAGGGCTGGCCAGGAGCCGACAGGGTAAGGAGAGCGCGGTATGACGCCAGTGGCAACTATACTTGCAGTCGCAATAGTCGCCCTCGTCGTGGCTATGGTCTTGGCGACCTACCGACTAATTAAGGGGCCGACGGCTTTGGACCGCGCCGTTTCGATCGATGTCTTCTCGGCGTCCATCGTCGGTGTGGTGGCGATCCTGATCATTTTCCAAAACCGCTACGACCTCGCGGCCCTGATGATCGTCTTTGCCCTCACAGCCTTCTTCTCCACTGTGACCGTTTCGCGATTCACAGGCGTTGGCATGAGTCGCCGCCCTGGACACCGAATTGTTCCACCGCAGGTAAGGGGCGACGCGGATGAGCCTGCGTTAGTTGGTGACCCCGATGCGGCTCAGATAGTGGGCCAGGACGAAGCGGCTCAGACGACGGGCGACGTCGGCGGGGCAGATCCCTCGCAGTCGGAGGGAACAGCATGAGCATAGACTTCGGCGCGATCCTTGATGTGGTCGGCGCACTAATGGTTCTTGCGGGAGCGTTCTTCACTTTTGTTGCTGCGCTTGGCCTTGTCAGGCTGCCCGACCTATTTTCCCGTACCCACGCAGCAGCGAAGCCACAACTCTTGGGGTTGATACTGATCCTGGGCGGTTTGACCTTGACGTTGCGGTCGTGGGCTTGGGTGGCCATCAGTCTTGCGGTGCTCGCAATCCAAATGATTGCGGCTCCGGTTGCATCACACCTGTTGGGGCGGGCAGCCTACCGTGGAGGGCTGGCAAAGACAGCGTTCCTGGTTGTGGACCAGCTTGAGCCTGAGGAAGAGGACTAGGCCCAAGACGTGCGTCCACCACCCGAGTCTTCTTGAAATGTATACGGCGGGGCCAAATGTATGCCTGGGGTGCGTACCCCAGAGTCACTTCTGGTCCCCACGTATACATTTCACGGATGTGGGGTGGCAGAACGCACCGGCAGGCTAATCCTTATCCTCGTACTCTTCCCAAGCGCCCGCATAGGACGATGAGGGCGTATCCCATGGATCTTCATCCCACTCGTCATCGTCTTTAGGGTCGGACTCTTCATCCGCCCCCGACGTCTGGTCGCCGGACATGGTTAACTCACGCTGCAGTGCATCAAGATCAGTCTCAGGACTGTAATACTTGAGGCTGCGCGCCACTTTCATGTGCTTTGCCTTTTGACGGCCGCGCCCCATGGCGTCGACCCCCTCTACCTCTTGCGGGTCCGTAATCCGGTCCCCTGGATCCAAATAATTCTGTCGCGGGCACATTCTACCGCGTTGTGCGGACGGTTTGCTACACGACCACGTGGTGGGCGTGCTCGCACCGGCTCACGCTGTTAGTGCCTGCGTCGCCGCTTCATTGAGCGGCGAAGGATGCAGATCCCCACAACTGCAGCACCGATGGCCGCGGCCTTGGCCACCTTCATGCGGGCATCCTCATCACCGTCACGCGCCTCATCCAGGGTCGTTAGGGCATTGTAGGCTGCCACTTCGGCCTGATACTTGGCCTGAGCGAGCAGGTAGTCAAGTTGGGTCTGAGGCTGAACTTCATACAGTAGTTGCTGCAGGGTTTCAGACAGCTTCTCATTGCTTGAGGTGGCCTTATTCTGCAGATCCTCGATGGTCTGCGCAAACGTCTTGCTCACTTGTCCAGTCCTTCCTTGGCTTGTGTGAGGTCAGACTTAAGCGTCTGAATATCATCTTCGACCATCTCTTTGGGGTTCGGTGCATCATTCTTTGCTCCCAAAGCCATAATCGCCCCAATGGCGGCGAAGATGATGACCAAGAGAAGAAGAATGCCCCAGACAATCAGGGCAGCTGCCCAAGCGGGTACTACCAATGCCAAAGCGACCTCGGCGGTGTGGAATGTCCACCACAGGAGAAGCAGGGCAAAAAGGACGGCAGCGACGATCATGACGATCGAAGCTGCGGCCTGGCTAGCTGTCCTCTTGGCCTTGAGCTTCAACACCTCCAGCTGGGACTCAAAGTAGCTCTTGACCTCTTGGACTGCATTCTCAATTAGCACCGGAATCGACGCGTGTGGAGCCGGAGGTGTGGGCCGAGGCCGTCGGGCACGCTTTGGAGGTGTTGGATCAATCCATTCCACCTCTTCCACAACTACTTCGATGCCCTCTTCACTAGGGGAAGTCATGACGCTCTCCTCTTTGTCCTTCATCTGTGGGTCTAATCGACCCTCGGGGCCAGCCGTAGCGACCCCTTCTCCATACAAGCATTAGTCTGTCATGAATTGTCGGCCAGATCATGATTGTGTGCACTGTTTTTCGTCCCGTGTAACGAAGTCCCCTCGGAACCGCGGTGCAGAAACTCGCCCGTCTCTATGACAGGCCCCGGGAGGAGGTCCAGTATTTGCTGAGCCTGATCGACAAGTCGTACCTGGCTGGCCGACAGTTCTCGGGCAGGAGCAATGTCGTCAAGGGACTCCGGGAGGAGAGCGACAGCAGGCTTTAGGGATCCGTCGCCCTCGGACTCGGTTACCGCGTCAACCAGTTCGACTTCCTGCCCCAGCGCACCGGCAAGAAAGACCAGGTCGTCTAGGCACTGCGAAGCCTGCGTACGTGGATAGACGCGCACGGTCGAGGGCCGTCCAGCCAAAGCCCGCACTCCGGCAACGCGGAACTGAAGCTCCTCTGACAGGTCAGCGGGAAAGGATAGCAACACGTCCCGCAGCTCCAACGTGTCGACAAGGATATCCAGGTATGCCTGGTCCAGGCGTTCCCCGTCGACGACCCAGGGCAACCTAATGTTGTCGAGGACGTTCAGGTGAGAGACCAGTACGGGGCTGGCAAAGAGGACTCCGGCGGGCATGGAACAAAGTCTAGATCGGGCGCGTGCGTGGGGAAACTGAGTAGGTCGCCTGAGGATCCTGGTTGCTCACACCGGCCAGTGCCGAGTTGATTGCCTCCACCGTGTTAGTGTCCAGGGTGATCGCGGATGCCTTCACGGTTTCATCCAGCTGCTCTGGCCGTGATGCACCCACTAGTGCGGCGGCAACATTTGGATTTGCTAGCACCCATGCGATGGCCATCTGCGGCATCGAGAGTCCGGCCTCGGCCGCAATCGGCTTGAGGCGCTGCACGGCCTGCAAGGTCTCTAGATCCATGAACCTCTTGACGAAGTTCGCCCCGCCCTTGTCATCTGTGGCGCGTGATCCCGCGGGAGGCTGCTCGCCAGGAATGTACTTCCCAGAGAGGACACCCTGAGCCATGGGCGACCAGACGATCTGTGACATGCCAAGCTCTTCACAGGTTGGGACGACCTTGTCTTCGATAACACGCCACAGCGCCGAATACTGGGGCTGGTTGGACACCAACTGAAAGCCAAGTTCTTCGGCGAGGGCGTGTCCTTCCCGAATCTGCTCAGCCGTCCACTCCGACACCCCGATGTACATGGCTTTGCCCTGGCGAACAATGTCGCCAAACGCGCGCATCGTCTCTTCGAGGGGAGTTTCATAGTCGAAGCGGTGAGCCTGGTAGAGGTCCACGTAGTCGACCTTCAAGCGCCGTAGTGAACCATGGATGCCGTCAAAAATGTGCTTGCGTGACAGTCCCGCGTTGTTCGGGCCCCTATTGCCAACCGGCCAGTACACCTTGGTGAAAATCTCCAGGTCCTCCCGGGGGATGCCCTTCAACGCCTTACCAAGGATCTTCTCCGCCCCCGTGTTTGCGTACACGTCTGCGGTGTCAAAAGAGGTGATGCCGAGGTCGAGGGCGCGGTGCACCGTTGCGATGGCCTTGTCTCGATCGACTTGAAGGCCGTGTGTCACCCAGTTGCCGTAGGTGATCTCAGTGATTCTCAGTCCGGAGTTGCCTAAGTAGCGATATTCAACCATGCCTCAAAACTAGCAGTGGAGACGTCTTTGGGGTACTGCGATTATGGGACGCGGTGAGAAACGCGGTGACGGATCGGCCCAAACGGTGAACAATGGAGTCATGTTGCGAAATGAAGATGTGGTTGCAGAAGTAGAGACCTCTCAGGGCGGGTTTGCAGCCCACTCGGCCGGTGGTCAAATCACCCGCTGGGATAGCGCAAGCTTCGGCCCGCTCCTCTTTGTTTCCAAAGAGAGCGCCTACGGGGTTGGCTCCCCGATTCGCGGGGGGATTCCACTGTGCTTCCCCTGGTTTGGCGCGTTGCGAGACGAGGACGAGGGCGGTGTGGTGCTCCTCGGTCGTTCACGCGCCGCAGGCAGCCACGGGTTTGCCCGCAACGTCAACTGGAGACAGGCTGCCAGCAGTGTTGGCGAGGACGGGGCGTGGCTGGTGCGTTATGAACTAAGCGATGAGGATCTTCCCGACGCGCCCTCGGGCCCCTCCCTGCAGCCGTTCCTTGCAACTTTGGAGGCCGTGTTCTCAGATGTCCTTTTGGACTTGACGTTCACCGTGAAAAACACCGGCAGCGATCCCTTCTGGTACGAAGAAGCCCTGCACACATACTTTGCGGTTGCGGATTCGACCTCGACTGAACTGTTCGGCCTCGAAGGTACCGGCTACGTTGATAAGGCTGCCGGTGGTGCGTCCGGGGTTCAGGATGGACCCGTCACGTTTGGGGCCGAGGTCGACAGGGTTTTCCAGTCGCCCGCAGCGCTGGAGTTGCGCGACGTCGGCAATGGACGTTCCATCCGCATCGTGAAAGAACGCTCCGGCGCAACCATCGTGTGGAATCCAGGGCCGGACCTTGCAAGAACGATGAGTCATTTGGGGGATGAAGAGTACCGGGATTTCGTCTGTGTTGAGGCGGCAAACGCCGCTGAGTCTGCAGTGACCCTGCAACCGGGAGAAGAGCACACGATGCGAGTGCGCTACGAGGTCACTGCCCTGTAGCCCAGACGGCTACTGCCCTGTAACTCAGGCGGCTACTGACGCGCCAGCCACGGCGCGTCGGACGGGCGCAGGTCGTCAAGTTTGCCGAGCAGCCGCGCCGTCTCCAGAGCCAAAACGCCCGAGACAAGAGAGGGGCTTTCGCATTCCCCATTGAGGATCATCTCCACGATCGCGGCCCGGGACGTGAAGGTTGAGGTCATTTCGGCCTCCTCGTCTTCGGGAACAAAACCCTGCGGACGCGGGGCGCTGGAGAGGTCGCGGGCAAGGAAAACCCGCAGTGATTCTTCGCAGGCACCCGGCGTTGAGAAGATGTCGACCAGCACATCCCAGCGTCCCGCCTGAATCTCCGCCTCCTCAGCCAGTTCGCGTTGGGCAGCAAGACAGTAGTCTTCGCCCTCGACGTCAAGCAGCCCGGCGGGAATCTCCACAAGTTCCATGCCGACGGGGTGGCGGTACTGACGCAGCACCAGGATCTCATCCGCAGCCTCATCCCAGGCAACCACCGCGACAGCGCCGGGGTGGGTGAGGAACTGGCGGTTCATCCTAGTGCCCGCCGGGGTGAGGACGACCTCGTTCACAAACGTGGAAATGGCTCCGCATCCCAGGGTTGTCCGCTCTTCAACGGGCCAGGACTTCTTGGCGTCTCCGCGCATGACTACCTGTCTACTTTCTGGGTCTTGGATACGGCGAGGGCGAGCAACGGATAGAGGAGCACAGTCAGCATGCCGGCCCCCACGAGGGCTGCGGCAAGTTCCGTAGAGAGCGCCCCTTCTTGGACACCAATGTTGGTGACAGCGATGATCAGGGGCAGTGAGGTGGCGGTAAAGAGCGACACGGTGGCGCGGTCGCGCACTGTTGCTCCACGGTCCAGAGTGAAGAAGCCCGGAACTCCGCGAACGACCAGGATGACGAGGGCGAACACAGGCACCATGATTAGGGCCCGGGCGTCTTCAAGCAGTGCTGACAGGGGGAACATCACCCCGGAGGTGACAAAGAAGATGGGGATCATGAAGCCGTAGGCGAGGCCTTCGAGTTTGCCTTCGACGAATTCTTGTTCGTTGGCGGGAATGCCACGGAGGAGCACCTTTGAGAGCATTCCGGCGCAGAACGCACCGAGCAGGAAGTCGACGCCCAGTGTCAGGGCGAGTGTTACCAACGCAGCCAACAGCGCGATCACGACACGGACAGCGAACTGACCTGATGTGTGTAGGGAGGCGCTGATCAGTGCTACTAGTCGCGGGCGTTCGCGATGTGACGCCCCGAAGAACGCAAAGGCAGCGACACCTGCGAACACTGCAAGGTAGCCGAAGGCAACGATGGGGCTGTTGCTGCCGAGGAAGATGGTTATCGCCACAAGGGGCCCAAACTCGCCAATGGCTCCCGCGGCAGAGATCGCAGTGCCGATGGGGCCTTTGTTCAGTCCAGCATCCCGGAGGATTGGGGTGATTGTCCCCAAAGCGGTGCCAACCAGGGCAATGGTGATGATCGCGATTGCTGCGGGGGTGGTACCAATGATGAGGGCTGCGGCCAGGGCAATGGCAATGGAGATTCCCCAGGCGGCGAGCGCACGTTTCCCGGTTCGCCCGCGAATGCTTGCAATGTCGATTTCGTTGCCCGCCATGAAGAAGAGCAGTGCCAGGCCGAGGTTTGACATCAGATCTAGAGCGTTTCCACCCTGGACCCATCCAAGCACTGACGGCCCGATCAGAATGCCAAGGAGGATCTCAAAAACAATTAAAGGTATTGAGACCCAGCGGCGTAGCAGTGCCCCCAAGATCGGTGCGAGGAGCGCTGCTAAGGGGATAAGAAGGATCTCCAATGCCATGTCGCTCCTAGCGGTCACCTTCGCGGTCGGTCAATCTTACTTCGGGCAGGGTTGGTTGAGGTGGCGATCGCTGGAACAATGGGACGATGGAGAATGAGCGTGAAGTGCTTGAATGGGATCAGTTTGGTGAGGCGTCACGAGCTCTGGCGGCGCAGGTGTGGCGCTCGGGTTTTGAGCCGGAGATCATTGTCTGCGTTGCGCGCGGAGGTTTGATTCCGGCGGGTGCTATTGCGTACGCCCTCGACCTCAAATCTCTACTGGTGCTCAATGTTGAGTTCTACACGGGAATTGGGACCACCCTGCCTGACCCGCGTCTGATCGACCCGGTGCCGGCGCACCATGGCCTGCGCGACAAGAGGGTGCTAATCGTTGACGACGTGGCGGATTCTGGCCGAACGCTGCAGTTCGTATATGACATTTGTGGCGAGTACACGGACCAGATCAAGGTTGCCGTTCTATACCAAAAGCCCACTTCGGTGATCGACTGCGACTTCGTGTGGAAGCCGACCTCGGAGTGGATTGCGTTCCCCTGGTCATCGTTGCCGCCGGTCAACGGGGAGTCGAACCGCGACAACTGACTAGTCGAGGCCCTCCAAACCGACCAGGACAGGTTCTGGCACCAGTGAAATCCCAAACTTTGCCGCCACCCCATCGTGCACCGCGTCGGCCAGTTCCATGATCTCCGTTGCGGTTGCGCCCCCGCGGTTTGTAATTGCTGAGACATGCTTCGAAGACAGTGCGGCACGAGAGTCGGTGTTGACCCGATATCCGGGCTCAAACCCCGACTGACGTATCAGCCAAGCAGCCGGCACCTTCTGTTTTCCTTCAACAAGAGGCGCCTGCTTGTGGACAGTTCCACTTACGAACATGGCCTGGTTACGCACCGGAAACCGCGGCGCCTCTTCGGGAAGCTTGGCGGCGTCTTGGCTGGAGAGTATTGGGTTGCCGAAGAAGGATCCCGCCGACCAGGTGTCGTGGTCGGTGTCGTGAGCACCCACGAGCATTCCGGACTCGGCACGCAGCTTCAGCACGTGTTCGCGCAACTCCCACGAGGGCACTCGGGTTCCGAGGTCGACCCCCAGAGACTCCGCCAGACTCCGGTAGCGAGCCGGCTCTGAGAGGCTTGCGCTGCGCAGTTGGAAGGCAACTTCAAGCACAACCCATCGCCCGGTTGGTCCCCACACCTGACCTCCGCCAGCATCCGCGGAGAACCTTGAGCGTTTGATGATGGAGCTGCGATAACCCAGGTGCAAGTCGAAACGACTCAGGGTGCGGATGCGACCGGTCAGGCGGTCTAGGGCTCGAACCGACGCCAGTGTTTGTGCCACTTCTTGCCCGAATGCCCCAAGGTTCTGCACGGGAGCGGCTCCGACGGTCCCGGGGATGCCGGACAGTGCTTCCAGGCCGGCCAGGTCGTTTTCTAGGGTGAACTGAACGAACGTGTCCCAGTCTGTGCCTGCGGTTGCCTTGACGGTCGAACCCCCGCACGAAACATACGAGTCGACCTCTGCAATGTCCTTGCGCCTGTCCCTCACCAGTAGACCTGAGAAGCCCCGGTCTGAAACAACCAGGTGTGAGCCACTTCCAAGGACGAGGACGTCCTCGCCCGCAGAGTCCGCTTCCGTAATGACTTGCGCCAACTCTGACTCCGAGTCGGCGTTGACTATCGGGGGAGCCAAGCCCCCAACCCGCAGGGTGGTTAGTTCTGAGAAGTCCATACTCCACACTACGTCCCCCTCCGCCCAGAAGAAAGGGGCGCGTGGGACTAATGTCCTACGGTGGGGCAGGCTCTGCCTACGGCTGGGCTGGGTGGGCCGCGACTGAGCGGTTGAGTGCCTCAGTCATCACCAGCATCAGCGCAGCCAGAGCCGCCAAGTAGAAGGGGAATAACCACATGCCCACGGCCTGCCCCAAGAATCCAAACAATGGTGGAGCCAATGTCGCACCCAGGTAGGCCGATGCCATCTGGATGCCGATGATGGCATGGCTCTTGCTTGGCCCAAAGTTCGCGGGTGTGGAGTGAATGATGGAGGGGTAGATCGGCGCACTGCCAAAGCCAGCAATGACCAGGCCAGCAAGCGCGAGGGTGTCGTTCTCCAAGGGAAGTGCAATCAGTATGACGCCGACGCAGACCCCCAGGATGCCCAGTCGGATCATGTTGCGGTCCCCGACCCTGTCGGCAACGAAGCCGCTGAGGAAGCGACCCGCCGTGATGCCAAGCAGATAGAGGGAGGCAAAACTTGCCGCCGTGCTTGCCGCAACATCGCGTTGCTGCACCAGGTAGGTGGATGCCCAGAGGATCGCCGTCGCCTCAAGTGCGCAATAGGCCAAGAACCCGAGGAGGACGAAGGGAACTCCCTTGATTTTCAACGCTCCGATGAGGCCGAGGGGCTTCTCTTTGCCGTCGTTGCCTGTAGTGCGTTCCAGGGTTTGTCCGCCCTCGCCCTCGTCGCCACCTTCACCGGCAGCGGCGGCAGGAACCGTTGGATGAACCTTTCTCCACAGTGGCAGCCCAGCAAAGAGGATGGCGACCAGCACCATCTGGAGGATGGCGACAACGCGGTACCCGGTGTTCCACCCCAACCCCTGGGTGAGCGAGTAGCTCATGATGAACGGGCTGATGGCCGCCCCAACGCCCCAGAAACTGTGCAGCCAACTCATGTGGCGGGAGGCGTAGTGCAGTGCCACATAGTTGTTCAGTGCCGCATCGACCGCCCCGGCGCCCAAGCCGTAGGGGATCGCCCAGAGAATCAGCATCCAGAACTCAGTGGAAACTGAAAAACCAAGGAGGGCGACGGCCGTCAGCGCCACACTTAGCGTTGTCACCAGCCCCGTACCGAGTTTGCGGGTGAGGCGATCCGACTGCAGGCTCGACAAAATTGTCCCGATTGCGATCGTCATCGTGATGAACCCCGCGTAGGACACCGGCACGCCCAGGTCCTGATGCATGACTGGCCAACCCGCACCCACCAGAGCATCCGGGAGGCCGAGACTGATGAACGCGAAGTAGATTATCGCCAGAAGCATGGAGTACAAGTTGGTCGTCCTTGGAGAGTGGGTTTGCTACTACTGAGACAATACTCAGCATGGACGGTGTCTCTCTCTTACAAACTCCGGTCGGGTCGACGCTGCTGGATTCCCTACCGCCGTATGACCCCTCCACGGTGGACGCCCTCTCAATGCAACTGCGCAAACAAGGCTACGATCCGGGCCTGATCGCTGCAGCCCTTACGCAGCAACGCTTGCGGGACCGCGCCGCCGCAAAGTTTGGCGAACACGCAGCATCGATGCTGTTCACCGAAGCAGGTCTTCAACAGGCGACGAGGGCGGTTGTCGCAGATCTTCACGCAGCCAGATATGTTGCGGCTGGCTGCCGTGCAGTAGCGGATATCACGTGTGGTTTGGGGGCGGATTCACTGGCGTTCTCACGAGCTGGACTGGCGGTCACGGCGGTCGAGTTCGACCAGGCGACCGCGGGTTTCGCCCGGCATAACCTGGCGCCGTTTCCAAAGGCGACGGTTGTCTTCGGGGATGGGCTCGGCGTGGATTTCGCCCCGTTTGACGGCGTGTTCGCAGACCCGGCTCGGCGCAGTGCCCGAGGGCGGACGTTCAACCCAGCCGACTACTCTCCGCCGCTGGACCGTGTCCTCGCCATTCGAGACGTGGTCCCCGCCCTCGGCGTCAAGATTGCCCCCGGAATTGCCTACGCGGATTTGCCCGCCGACGTGCACGCCCAGTGGGTTTCAGTGGACGGGGATGTGGTCGAGGCCGGGTTGTGGTTCGGGCCGCTTGGGGGGAGTCCGGGCCGATCCGCCCTGGTCATTTCTGGGACGCATTCAGTGGAGATTGAGACGTCCCAGGATCCGCGTTCAGAAGCGGTGATGGTGGAGCCGGCGCCGCTTGGGAAGTACCTTTACGAGCCTGATGGGGCGGTGATTCGCTCCGGCGGTCTCCACGTGGCGGCGGATCTCTTGCGAGCAGCTCCGGTCTCTGAGTCCATCGCTTACCTAACCGGCGACAACCTTGTGGACACCCCGCTGGCTCGCGCGTTCGAGGTTGTTGATGTGATGCCTATCAAGGCGCTCAAGAGCTACTTGAGGGCGCGGGGGGTTGGCTCGCTGGAGATCCTCAAGAGGGGAGTCGACCTCGACCCCGATCAGTTCCGTAAGACGTTGAAACTCAAAGGTGCTGGGGCCGCGACAGTGATCTTGACGCGCGTCCTCGGGAAGCACAGCGCCATTGTTTGCCACAGGGTCGGGCGGCGGGTCTAAGCCTTGGTGACTTGAGCGCCCCGGGTGTGGCGGGAACGCGTTTAGTGGTGGGTGCCTGGTTTGTTGGCTACTTGGCCTCGGGAGCCTCTTCTGAGTCCGGTGCTGGGGGGTCAGCGGGAGCGTGGTCCGGCTGCGCCTCACCGAGGGTGTCCGCGGACTCGACGTTTGCGGTCGGGTCATCGGAACCCTTGTAGGGCCCGTCCGTCACGAACTCGGTCACTGCTTTTGTTGTGCTCTCCCACGCCCTCGACATCGGGTCCAAGAGCTGCTCTTTGACGCTGCGGCGCAGCACCTTGCCCAGTTGGTTGCGGGGTAGTTCGCTGATCACTTCCAGTTTGCGGGGGATCGCGTAAGCAGAGAGCTTCTCTCCGGCCCACTCGCGGACCTGCTCTAACGTGGGCAGGGTTGCGCCCTCGTCCATCACCAAAGCGGCGGCCACGACTTCCCGACTGTCGTCGACGGGGTATCCGACCACCGCAACGTCACGAACGCCCGGGTAGAGGCGCATCACCTCTTCAACCTGGCTGGGGTAGACGTTGAAACCACCGGAGAGGATGAGTTCCTTGATTCGGTCCTCCATATAGAGGTACCCGTCGTCGTTGATTGCGACATCACCCGTGCGGAACCACCCGTCCTCGGTGAATGCGCGCGCGGTCTCTTCGGGGGCGTTGAGGTACCCGGAGAAAACCTGGGGTCCCTTGACCAGGATCTCCCCGCGCACGCCCTCTTTCACGTCCTTGGTGGGGTCGTCGAGGTCGACCAGGCGCACCTGTGTGGAAGGGAACGGCAGGCCCAGGGTGCCGAGGCGACGGTTGTTGCTGAGGGGAGAACCGGAGATAACAGGGGAGGTCTCAGAGAGTCCGTAGCCCTCCAAAATGATGCCGTGCGAGGCCGACTGCCAGAGGTGCGCAACCTTTTCGCTGAGCGGCATGGCGCCGGAAACTGCGAAACGAATCGTGGAGATGTCGGTGTTCGTCTCCAACGCTCCCTTGGCGATCCGTTCAAACATTGGAGGGACGCCGACGAAAAAGGTCACGGGGCGTCGGCGGTGTGCTTCGAGGGCGAGGTCGACGTCAAACTTGGGGAGCACGACCTGGGTCGCAGCCTTCTTCACCGAGGCCAGTAGGAAGAAGGTCAGACCGAAAGCGTGAAAGTAGGGGAGGAGTGAGAAGAAGACTTCTGCGCCCTCGTGCAACTTGAAGACCCAGAACAGGCACTGGTCGACGTTGGCGCCGAGGTTGCGGTGGGTGAGGGGAACCGACTTGGGGACCCCGTTGGTTCCGCCGGTGTGGAGAATGACCGCGATGTCATCGACTTTGGCGTGCGGGTAGTGAGCGGGAAGTGGGCTGGCTTCCCGGACGGCCCTATCCCACGATAGGGCCGAGGACGGGACCGGGGATCTCAGCGAAGCACGCTGCTTGCGGGCGGCCTTGACAGGAAGGGTAAGTAGGATGCGGGTCTTGACGGGCATGTGAGCGGTGATGTCGACGGACAGCACAGTCTCCAAAGTGGAGTCCCCGCCGATTGGGAGGTGAGCGACCGACCCTTCCCACGCGATGGCAACCTTGGCCTTGTGACGCGCGACCTGACCGGCAATCTCATCGGCGGGTGCCATGGGGTTGTGTTGGGCGGCAATCGCCCCAATCCTTTGACACGCGTAGAAGGCGACGAAAGCCTGGGGACAGTTCGGCAGTGAGAGTGCAACTACGTCCCCGCGTTCAACGCCCAGGTCAGTCAGCACTTGAGCGCCACGTTCAGCCTGGTCAAGGACCTCTGCGTAGGTGATGGTTTTTCCGAAGTAGTCCAGGGCAACGGTGTTGGGGTAGCGCTTTGCTGCGTCCTCGAGCAGGTGGTAGACCGACTCCGTTGGGATGGGGATTTCAAAGGGAACTCCGGGCTCGTAGTGCTTGTGCGCCTGCTCAGCAATTGTTTCGCGTTTAGCCACGGAAGTAGCTCCTCAACCTTTACCTCAAATATCCTCTCGATATCGTACGCCGATAGTCCTAGTTCTGGTGCGTCGTAAGCGCGGCGCACAATGTGTAGAGCGGAGCTATTTGGTAGCGCGTGTGGGTCGAACTGGTAGCGCGGGCGGGTGTAACCGGAGCGCTCTCCCGCCCGCGTTTGGGGTGCGTTACCCGCCGTTGCCCTCGATGCTGGCATCAATAATGGCATGTCTGCGCATGTTCGGGCCAGCCAGTTGCACGATCTCTGCGTTCGACACGATCCGATTCAAGATGGATTCCGCGATCACGGCATCATGCAACGATTTGTACCAGTCCTCGGGATCGAACTGACTTGTGACCATGGTCGAGCCGCGACCTTCTCTCGCGGCGAGGATGTTGAGGAGTTCAGCCGCGGTCTCACTACTGATCGGCGTCGTAAGAAAATCATCTAGAACCAAGGCATCACACGAGTGAAGCTCCTGCAGGAACTTCAGTCGGGCTGGGTCGGTGTGATGGTAAACGGCGAGCTGGTTCGCGAGATCATCCAACCGGTAATACTTCGCTGAGTAATCACGACGACAGGCAGCATTCACCATGGCTTGCGCAAGATATGATTTCCCCACGCTTGATGACCCAAGAATGATCAGGTTTGTGCAGTGATCTACCCATCTACAAGCCGCAAGCCTGGCCACGACTTCACGATTGAGCGAACGCCCATCGAGGTAGTGAATGTCCTCAACACAGGCGGCAGGGTTCGGGGTGCGCGACGCTTTCAACAGTTTCAACATACGGCGCTCACCCCGAGCCTCGATCTCTCGGTTCAAGGCGTGCCTGATCTTCTGCGAGAACGACCACTCATCACAGGCGGGATCGTTCGCCATATCAATGACGGTTTCACCAAACGCAGTCATGCGCAGCTTGGTGAACAGGGGCATATCGTCCTCGGTGAGGTGCTGCTCAAACATTGGTCCCTTCCGCTTCTGACTGGGTGCTGGTGAGTACTTCGAGGCTGAACGCCCCGGGCCCTGCCAGATGCGCGCCGCTCGTGTCACGATCAGCGGTTCGATGCGAGTGAGACGACTCAGTCCCCGCTGTTCTCGCATCAGACCGCATGATTTGGGGGCGTTCGTCTTGCGTAGCTCTCACCACCGCCAGCGCGTGTTTCACGGCGGTGTAACTGATCTGCCGGCGCGCGTCGTTGTCGGTGAGCTGTTTGCAGGCGTGTTCGAGTTGTTGTCGGCTGCCACGTTTCCCCAGATCGAGGATGTTCATGCACGACCGGAACCCTTGTGCCTCGATCTTCTTCCCATCAAGCAGCCTCGTGAGCGCAGCAACCGTTCCGGGTCCTACTTTCGCGGCCTGCCGAAGGAAATATGCGCGCGTCCAAAGTCCCGCTGTTTCTTTGAGATAGGCGGGCGCATGTTCAGCATCGGTGACGTACCCATTCCGACGGCTCCCGCGCTGATGCGTCGCGATGATCTCGCCGTCGGCAAGCACGTCTAGCTGTTCACCGACGATACGAACGTCGACATTCAACCCAGCAAACTCGTACGGGACTGAATATTTGATCGTGTCGATTTGGATATGCCAGTCGCGATGCACCTTCGCTTTGCGCCATGCCACGGGCTCCCATCTCTGGGCCGGTAATTCGAGGAGCTCTGTTCTCTCGGCCTCGTCAAACCAGTCCATCCGGCTGCGTTGTTCGCCCCGGAACGGGGTTCTATGGTTAATCCATTCCACACGTTCTGCGACTGCTTCGTTGAGATCATCGAGAGACGCGAACACGTGATCTGCGAGGTAGTGAATCACCCAGTTCGTGACGACTTTCACGCCCGCTTCCACGTTCCCTTTATCTCTTGGCGCAGCTGATCGTGTGGGAACAGCAGCGGTCCGGTAATGCTCTAGAAACTCGGCATATGAGTCGTTCACGTCTCGGGCACGCGAGGCCTTACTGATCTGGTTCGATGCCGTCGACGCGTTGTCGGGCACCACCAGCAAGGTGACGCCGCCAACATATTCGAATGCGCGTCGGTGAGCGTCATGCCAAGCGGGCTGTTTCTCATCAAGTTACCCACGAGCGAATACGAGCCCCGAGTACGGCAGCGACGCGATGAACACCGACACCGGGGTGGTGGCCCTACTGATCGGGTCGATGAGTTGCATGCGGGTGCCTGCCCAGTCGACTTGCATCGTATGCCCAGACACATGCGTGATCGGGGCAGTGAGGTCATTCACGCGCACATGCTCGGCAACGAGTTCGCAGAATCGGTCGTACCCGTAATGGCGCACCCCAGCAGGAGCCTCTGATTGCACATACTTTGCCCACAGCACTTTCAATGGTGGTTTCTTCCGTCCGACTCTCGCTGCAACGACCTTCTCAATATTGATCGGCGCAAACTCTCCCGTGACGCTCTTCCTCCCGTCAGTGAAGAGCCGATCGAGATCTTCCATGGTGAGGGATTCAACCTGAGCTGCGTTCGTGAGGTTTTGTTCATTGAGAACGCGGCGGGCTCTCGCGATTGATCGATGTGAACAGTCGGCCATCACCTCGATTTGTCGATAAGGGCGCTGCTCGAGCAGGAGCAACATGATTTGTCGGTACTCAGCCATCAAGGATTCCTTCCATCAGCCATGACCCCTATGGGCATGGGTGAAAGCAATCCTGCGGCAAGACCTACCACCGCGCTACCAGATACACCCGCGCTTGCTCCGGTTCGACCCACAGGCGCTACCGAAAGGGGCGGCTAAACACAATGGCGCACGCTGGTAATTTCGGGGCAAGACCGACACGTCGTGAAATGCATATGTGGGGGTGAAAACCCCGCGTGGGGGGCTACCCCAGACGCACATTTCATCCCAACGTATACATTTCGCGCAGCGCAGTGAAGCGAGGCGCGGCGGGTGGCGCGGCTGAGGGTTGCGACCGGGTTCGTCACGGTAGTAGGTCGATTACTCCTGGTCGGGCTTCCATTGCGTGAATGACCAGTTCGTTTCCGCTGTCAAAAACGAGGATGACCAGTTCAAGTAGTCGTCCTTTGGCGTCGAATCCGACTCTTAGCTGACGCGATGGATTGTCTTCGTCGAGGTCGTCAATCCACAGTGCCCACTCGGCGGCGTAAAGTGCGTCGTCGTCTGTTATCCCGTGTTTACGTGCGGGGAGGGGTTGACCTTCATGCTGAGGCCAGGTGCAGCGCCTCTCGGATAACTTCCGAGCGTGTGGTTCCTTCTTCTTTCACGCGAGCGTCAAGTCTCTCGACTTCCTCTTTGGTCAGACGCAGGGCGATAACTTGGGAAGCAACTGCTCCGCGTCCGGGCCGACCCCTTCCGCGCTTCTTCATTGCGACGTAGTCGTATCCGGCCTCGGCCTCATCAGCCCATGCCTGAATCTGTTCTTCGGTTACCGGCTTGCCGTCGATTGTCTCGTTGGTACCCATACCAATATCGTATAACGAAAATGGTGTGGTTCAGGGATTTTGGGGTTGGAGGGTGGGTGTAGGCAAAAAGAATCCCAGCGGGTAGAACACGCTGGGATTTTCGTGGCTCCGACGGGCGTCGATCCCGTGACCTTTCGATTTTGAACCCCCGCTTATCAGGAGTTACTGCGGGATAGCGCTATCTTCGCTTTGACCTGATGGGACTTGCTTTCAGTTGCTGATGCTTGTTGGTGGTTGCTTCCGTATTTGCGGGATAGATGCGGGGTTGTGTAGCCATTGGGTGGGGATAATCCCGACTCGGAAAGTCAGTCTTCGTGGGGCCGCTAGACGATATGTGACCCACCAGAAGAGACTAGCTGGCGACCTGTGCAGCCGTAAAACGACGGACGGAAGAGCTATTTTGGGCAGCAACAATGACGGCGGCTCGGTCGGGCTGCGGTTTTCTGCCGGGAGGCAGCGTCGAAGCGGCAGTGGTTCCCAGAAATCTCATGGCTAGACGGACTGTTAGTGCACGTGGGTCAATACGCAAGCTCGTCTGTCGGACCGGCGTCAATGGGGGCAAAACGAACGCTGCTATCGAGTTTTCGAATTGTGGTACACCATTTGATTGCTTTGAGATCGGAGGAAAGGAGATCGAGTGCCATGAGACCAGCGGGTCTGCTCTCATAGATCCCTGGCAGGCCTCCATGTACTGTGAAGGATGGCGGCTGAGCCTGTCGTCCGCGTACAGCCTCGAATTCTGCCGACAATTCGTTCCAGTCTGTCCTGGCGTAGGCCGTCTCGATGTTAGCAATGGTCCATAGGGCGTCGTTGTTCTGGTCTGGTGGCAGAGGCTGCAAACGCCAGTGTATGCGTGGCTGACCTTCCCATCCTTCGTCGTCTGTGAAAGCGACAGAACCTAACACTCGAGCTGGAAGCATCGCATAGGTATTCAAGCTCGGTTTGAGGTCTGGAAGAAACGAATCGACGAGCTGCTGGTAGATGTTGAGTGCTGCCTTTGTCGAAACTGTTAGTCGTTTCAAGAGTTGCTCTGGTGACCAATTGTCCCATACCCATCTGGCGAGACGGTCCGGGGTCGGCCACGGACTCTTGACTTCCACCCAACCCCAGGACTTCAGTGAAGCGACGAAGAGTTCGGCTTCCTGTAAATCAAGCTTGCGGCTACCTCGGACAAATGTGACCCGACTATCGGGTGCTTGTTCGCGGATCGGCCGAATTACAGCTTCCAGATCCTCGATACGGATTGGCTCCGTGGTTCTTCGGTGGGAGGTATCGAGAATGTGATGCGCGAAGTCGAACGCGAGTTCGGCGCGTGCAGCAGGTACTGCGTTTAGGCTGGCTCCGTTCTCCAGCCACTTGTCGACCGTTCGTATCGCAGAATCCAATGTCCATTCCCAGATCCACTTCCCGCTGTCACGCGGTTGGGCTTGGCGAACCCACCACCATGCATTGTCGCGACTGAATACGGACTGGACTCTTGTTGGTCCCCCAGTTCCTCGCGGTCGGGTGCCTAATCGCACTTCTCCGGGGATTGTCTCGATCTCGAATTCGATCTCGGGATTACTTGGATTATGAAGATCCGGAAGTTTGGCAAGTGTGCGATACCAATGTGAGTCTGCCAGCAGGATCCTGCTCTTAGGCGTGACGATGTCAGGGGCAAAATCGTTGGCCCGGCCAAAGCTCACGATGTCCTTTGCTTCGTTTGATACCCATGCTGCTGTGCCCGGAGAGTGTTCGGTGAGGCAGGCCATTATGCGATCGGCGTTCACTTCATCTGATTGCCTCAGCGCCTGTGCGTGGGCATAACGCCAGCGTCGTGCCATTGTCGGTGAAGAGACTGTCTCTTCAAGTAGGTCAGGAGTACGTAACAAAGCGAAGCAAGCAAACCACTCAGTGAGCACCGCGAGTTGGAAGCGTAACTTCCCGTCAACAGTGACCACGATCCGTGACTTGAGGAGCTGGTTCAGCTCTGCAGGAAGCAAAGCAACTTCTAGTTGTGGCACCGCCCCGCCACCTTGATTAAGACACTTCACCGCGAGTTGAATGAGCTTCTCGAATACGGCAGGTTTAACTTCACTGCATGCCTGACGGGCAATCGAATCAATGAGCTCCGCCTCAGTCTTCCGCTTTTCGGACGTATTGCCGCTAATTGCGAAGTAGAGGGCAAAGAGAGGTCGCTGAAGCATTTCCACTCGTTCAGGCCGCCCATGCACATGGAATGCCCTGTGCTTCCTGACTTCGTCTATTAGAGCTGTCGCTTCCTCGTCAGTAAGCTTCGGGATCTTGAGCTGCTTGATGCTTTTGCTAACAGTTGCTCTAGTTGAAATCAGCACTGTGGAACCAGGTGACCGCGTGGTGAGGGTGTTGAGGGTTGGAAGTATCCTCTCCAGCGTGAGGTCTACTTCGTCTAGACCATCGATCGTTAAAGCGACAGGAGCCGAAGGCTCCCCGCTGAGGAATGCCCTTTCTCGCTCCACTATTGATTCAAGGGATTCGGTTGCTATCTGGGCTGCGAGCACGTGTATCGGTAATGGTGCTTTCGGATTGTCAAGTGCCTGCTCTATCGCTCTGCGGTGGTGCCTTTCAAGCTCGGTAGTTTTTCCTATTCCTATTGGTCCTGTCACGACAGCGATGGAGGATTCAGTAGTCACTCGAGTGGGCTCAGTGATGAGCCTACGTGCAAGATTGCTTGCGTGATGCGGTTCTAGACCAATCATGCCGATTACTGAAGCAGATCGGCTGACCCCCGCTTCCGCCAAATTCTTCAATCGTTCGCGGCGAGTTTTGGTGTGGCTTGTTGGGGGAGCCAGGGGACCAAGTCGTTTCAGTAGCTGCGAGCGATCAATGTGTCCGCCTGAACTGTTTAGCTCCGTTACGATCTCAAAGATCGCTCCGACCAAGGCAATACCGCGGTGTCGGTCGGGCGGCGTCCAGAACGAGGACAGTTCCTCCAGAATTTGAATCCTGGCGGGCGAGCTTTCTTGCTCAATATCCACCGAATCAATACGAAGGACCTGAAGCGCGCGAAAGAGCTCCTCATCTGTACATAATCCCTTAGCTGCTTTTTGGGCGTGTTTCCAGCGCTGGAACAGTTTTCCGCGAACGACGTCGAGATTTGCCTGAAAGCCCTCTAAAGTCGGATATGACCGCGCAAGATCGCAGAGATCCCGCATATCTCTATTGGCCGGAGATGCCCAGTCAACAACTATCGCCAGCGCATGAGTTACTGGAACAGATCCTTCGTACTCACGAACGAACCCGACCGAGTCCGCCACGAGATCTTGAAACTTAGAGTCACCGCCCGTGAACGCCTGGCGATGTCGGCACTGGATATCTATTGTGTCTAGCAGTCCACTGTCTGGCACGAAGGCCAGACGTATGTCATCGAAGCCATCTCTATCTGTCTGCCATGCTATCTCTTCGATTTGCTCGCCAAAGGAACAGAGCCTTCCACTCAGCAGATTCGTGGCATATTGAAGGCCTACCAGGTTTTCAAATCGTGACCCGCCGCCACCTTTGGAGTAAGGGCTTACGAACTCTGACACCGCGCCTCCGTCGTTCCTTGATGGTCAGTGTGATCTCAATAATAGGCGCACTGTGGGTTTTCTTAGGCGGCACCAACCGGACGAGTTGTTCAGAATGATTTGTTCACGGCGTGCTGGAATCTTCAGTATGTGAAGTCTCCACGACCAGCACTCTCCTCGACCTGACCATACATATATGGCGAATCGACGATCGATGAAATATGCAGATGCCCCGGTTTTGATCCAGTTGTGGTTAGTTGGCTGATCTCACCAAGCTACCGACCTTTAGATTTAAAACCCTCGATTTTGAAGCCCATTTCATCAGGAGGTTGCTGCGGGATACCGCTGTCTTTGCTTTGGCCTGGTGGAACTTGATTTCAGATACTGTTGCTGGTCGGCGGCTGCTGCTGTGTCTGCGGGATAGATGCGGGGTTTCTGACCTCGAGGTACGGACCGCGCTGAGTTGATCAGAGGACTCATCGATTAGCAATCTAGTAGGGGGTGCGGAGGACGCGCTCGTCGCATTGACTCCAAGTCCAAACTGGCAGCAGTCCCAATCATGCCTGATAGGTGGTCGACTATCGTGCTTTGTGTTCTGTCAAGTTTTAGTCGGCCATGTTGCAGGGTTTTTTCCGGCCAGTTGGTTATTGCATGAGGGCGTGGGTTACTCGCCAGGATTTGCCTTGGTGGCGTAGGAGGTGTCCGTGGTGGATGAGTCGGTCGATGATGGCGGCGGCGATGTTGTCGTCTCCGAAGATGGTTCCCCATTTGGAGAAGGGGATGTTTGTGGTGATGATGAGGCTGCTGGTTTCGTAGGTGTTGGCGATGATTTGGAAGAGGAGTCGGGCGCCTTCGGGGTCGATGGGTAGGTAGCCGAGTTCGTCGATGGTGAGTAGTTGGAACTTTTTGTAGGTGTTGAGGGCTTTGTCTAGGTGGCCTTCGTTTTTGGCTTTGCGTAGTTCCATGATTAGGTCGGCTGCGGTGGTGAAACGGGTGCGGATGCCCATTTGGCAGGCTTGGTAGGTCAGGGCGGTAGCGAGGTGGGTTTTGCCGCAGCCGACGTTGCCGTAGCAGATGAGGTCTTCACTTGTGGTGAGGAACTCTAGGCTGGTTAGGGACTGGCTGGTGAGTCCGGGTGGGAGCACGACTTTGGACCAGTCGTAGTTTTCTAGGGTTTTGATGGACGGGAGTCGGGCGGTGGTGATGAGTCTTTTGCGGGCGGAGGCTTTGCGGGATGCGACTTCGGCTTTTAGGTAGGTGGCGAGGAAGCTGAGGTTTTCTGGGTGCGCGTCTTGGAGGTGTTCTTCTAGAACTGCTCCGGTTAGGCGTGCTTCTTTTGCGTGAGTGCGGATCTGATTGGTTAGTGTCAACGGGGTTGCGGTTTGAGTGTTCATGCTGGGGTGTTCTCGTTGTTGAGTAGTTGGTCGTAGATGTTCAGGTCAACGGCTGGGTCATTGTGGTGGGTGATGCCGACTCTTGCGGCTAAGAGTTCTAGTGGGCCTTGGGTTATGCGTTGCTTGTCAGAGGTGAGTTTGGCTGCTGCCAGCATGGTTTCGGCGAAGCCTAGGGTGTGGCTGGTGGTTTGCAGAACACGTAGTGTTCGGCGGCGTTCTTCGTAGTCAACCTGGTCAAGGGCGGTGACTAGGTGTGGGGGCATATGGTCTCGTAGCGGGGTTTGTTTCCATGCCCCGGCCCGGGTGGCGAGTAGGTCTAGGAGAGTTTGGGGGTTAGATACTGTGTTTTCTTGGTGTGTGAAACTTCTGGGGAGTTCTCCCATGTGGGTACCTTGGCGGTTATGGAATGTAATGGTTTCGTGTCCGACCCCGAGAGTGACTTCCCCGCCCGCTAGTCCGGGGTGGGTTAGGTAGTAGTTATTCTCGAACTTGATCTTGCCTTCCCGGTCTGCTTTGCGGGTGGTGTAACGCACCGGGGAGAAGGTAATGGCTGGTAGGGGCAGTCCGGCAGTGTGGTCCTGGGCGAACAAGTCTTTGACGGCTTGTTTCTTGCGGTAATGGTCTTGATCCAAGAGCTCGTCGCAGCGGGTGAGTAAGTTTTGGTTGAAGACCGCTAGATCAGTGATTACTGGGGTGGGGACCATGAGGTTCCGGCGTAG